>NZ_JAJCXE010000010.1:0-15030 GCF_021056325.1 Lentzea sp. CC55
CAACACTGAACGCGGTCACCACGCACTCGACGGGCACCCACCCATCAGCCGCGTTCAGTCACCAACCTCATGACCAAGTACACCTAGGGCGTGGTCAGGTTCATCCACCAGACGATGGCGCCGGCGCGGCCGTTGACGTCGAGCGTCGTGTAGATCCGCTGGAGGTGGTTCTGCACGGTCTTGGGGGACAGGCCGAGCGACTCCGCGACCACCGCCGTGCTCGCCCCGGCCGCCACGAGCCGCAGCACCTCGATGCCGCGCTTGGTGAGCCCGGCCCGCAACGCGCGGGCGATCCGCGTGTTCGTGTGCTCGGCGGTGCCCGCCTCGTGCAGCTCGCCTGCGGGTGGGACGCGCACCACCCCGGTCTCGCGCTGGGGTCCGAAACGCTTGTGCGCCAACTGATCCACGAGTCGTGACGACAGGTCGTGCTCGCGCATCCGCAGCAGGTCGCGGCCTTCCTGCAGCTCCCACAGCCGGTACTGCTCCAGCTGCATCCGCGCGTGCCGCAACGCGCGTTCGAACTCGCCGGACCGCTCGTAGGCCTCGCTCAGCCGCTGGTGCGCGTGCACCGCGACCTCGCGCGCCAGGCAGCTCATCGCGAGCTCGGCGGCCTGGGCCAGCTGCGCGATCTCGTCGGAGTGCCGTCCGCGGGCCCCGCTCAGCCGGGCCCGCACCATCAGCGCCTCCGCCAGCGCCACCGGGCGGTCCCTGCCCGCGAGCAGCTGGTCGGCGCGCTGCCAGCTGCGGTGCGCGCGGTCGAGCTCTCCCAGGTCGATGCGCACGTGCGCCAGCAGGACGTTGACCATCGCCATCCGCACCGGGTCGCCGACCTGCTTCCACCGGTCGCGCACCCGCGCGCACAACGCCTCCGCCCGCCGGAGCTTGCGCACGCACGGTTCCCCGTCGAGGCTGCACCGGTTGTCCTCGGTGCGGATCATGCAGTGCTCGTGGAACTGCATGCGCATGACCCGCGCCTGCTCGAACAGCACCGAGCCGATCAGCTCGCTGTCGCCGGTCAGCTCCGCGAGGCCGAGCGCGCGGGCGAAGGAGTTGAAGCTGCGCTCCCGCGAGTCGAGCCGCAGCTCCACGACGGCGCGGGAGAAGCTGCACCGCGCCTGGAGCCCGATGTGGCGGTTGGCCGCCGCGATCTCCTGCACCCTGTCGATCGTGTCGAGCGCGCTCGGCCACAACCCGCGCTTGCCGAGGGCCACCGACTGCGCCAGCACACCCTCGGCGACGCCCTCCGCGTCGTCCAGCCACGCGAACGCGGCCACCGCCTTCTCCGCGAGCTCCAGCGCCTCGCCCGGCCTGCCCTCGTCCAGGGCGATGCGCGCCTCGCGCAGGTCGTGCACGGCGTTGGACCGCGGATCAGCCGTCCTGCCCGGAATCGTCATGGTCGAGCCCCCTCACCCGGGGCCCGACCCTAGTGGTGGTCGCGCAGCTGGCGTTTCACCACCTTTCCGGCCGCGTTGCGCGGCAGCTCGTCGACGAAGAAGACGTCGCGGGGAACCGAGTACCGGGCCAGGTTCGCCTTCACGTGCTCGCGCACGCGTTCGGCTGTCAGGGTTTTCGCGCCGACCACGTAAGCGGCGAGGCGCTGGCCCCACTCCTCGTCGGGAACGCCGAGCACCGCGACCTCGGTGACGCCGTCCAGGGTGGAGAGGAGGTCTTCGACGTCGTGCGGGTACACGTTCTCGCCGCCCGAGACGATCATCTCGTCGTCGCGGCCGGCGACGAACAGCAGGCCGTTCTTGAGGTAGCCGAGGTCGCCGGTCGACATCAGGCCGTCCAGCGACTCCTTGCTCGTGCCGTTGGTGTAGCCGTCGAACAGCATCTCGTTGCCGACGAAGATCCGCCCCGTCTCACCCGGTGCCACGGGCTTGCCGTCGTCGTCCACAACGGCCAGCCGGGTCCCGAGCGGTGGTTTCCCCGCCGTGCCGGGTTCGGCGAGCATCTCCTCGGGGGTGGCGATGCTGGCCCAGCTCACCTCCGTCGACCCGTAGAGGTTGTAGAGGACGGGGCCGAACTCCTCGAGCGTGCGGGCGGCGACGCGCGGCGGGAGGGCGGAGCCGCTGGAGGCGATGACCCGCAACCGCGGCCGGTGCGGGGTTTCCAGCATGCGTTGCAGCATCACGGGGACGACGAACATCGCGGTGCACTTCTCGGCGTCCCGCAGCGCCTGCACGGGGTCGAACCTGCGGCGCAGCACCAGGGTCGCGCCGAGCACGAGGCCGAGCTGGAACGCGGCGAGGCCCCAGGCGTGGAACAGCGGCGAGGTGATCGAGATGACGTCGCCGTGCCTGAGGGGGATGCGCGACAGCAGGGCGGCGGCGGGGGCGAGGCTCGCGGGCTCCGGGCGGCGGGCGCCCTTCGGGGTGCCGGTGGTGCCGGAGGTGAGGACGATCAACCGGCCGCGCGGGGGCCTGCGGGGGAGCGGGGTGGTGGGCCCGTTCGCGATCAGCGACTCCAGCTCGTCGGCGAAGAACACCGGGACGCCCGCGGGCAGCACGCCGGCGAACTCGCGGTCGGCGACGATCCTGTCGATCTCCTGGTCCCGCGCGACCCGGTCGAGCTGGCCCGCGCTCAGGCCGGTGTTGAGCAGGACGGCGTCGGCGCCGACCTTCGTGCACGCGGTCATCGTCTCGACGAAGGCACGGTTGTTGCGGCACAGCAGGCCGACGCGTTCCCCGGTGCGGAAGGCGTGCGCGAGCCTGCTCGTGCGCTCGTGCACCTGCGCGTAGGTGAGGACGCCGTCGTCGTCGACGATCGCGGCGCGGTCCGGGTGCCGTCCCGCACCTGTCTGGTAGCCCCACGCCAGCGTGATGTTCCAGTGGAGGTAGCCGAGCAGGGCGCCGGTGAGCCCTCGCGGGCCCAACGGCCGGATCACTCCGGCTTTCACCAGGGTCAGCAGCACACGGGTCACCATGGACCCCACTGTGCCAGCTACCTACTCATCAGTAGGTAATGCTGTGACGGCAGTCACATGTCGGTGTTGGACGCGCTCACGACGGCATCGCGCAGCGCCGCCCGCAGGCGGCCGACCTCCAGGGGCGTCAGCACGGCGGCCTCCCCCGGCGGCACGGTGACCACCACGTGTCCCTGGCTGACGAACACCGTCATGTCCCGTCGGCGCGAAGCGATGTCGCGGCAGCTCACCTGCCACTCCTCTTTTGCTCCCACGGGGTTCTTCCTCCAGCTCGTTCGGCGCACCGGCGCGGCGGTGCCGGCGCTCGCACAGGTGAGACGTGCGCGACCGGCGATCATGACGGAGGTTTCCCGTTCCTCCGCCGGGCGACCGCGCCGAGCTGCCGTTAGCGTCGCACGTGGGACAAGAGTCGGTCACCTGAAGGGGTGAAGATGGCGGAACCACAACGCATCGTGATCGTGGGAACCGGCCTCGCCGGCGCCTCCGCCGCGGGCGCGCTCCGAGACCGCGGTTACGGCGGCGAGATCCTGATGTTCGGCACCGAACACCGCCGTCCGTACGAGCTTCCCGCGCTGTCGAAGGACCTTTTGCTGGGGAAGGCCAACGAACCGGCGTGGGTGCACGAGCCGGGTTTCTACTCCGACAACGAGATCGACCTGCGGCTCGGCGTGTCCGTGCTGGAGCTCCGGCCGGGTGATCACACGGTCGTGGACTCCGAGGGGGCCGTGCGCTCCTACGACCGCCTCCTGCTCGCGACCGGATCGCGCCCGCGTGTTCTGCCTGGGGCACAAGGACATGTGCTGCGAACGCTGGACGACGCGGTGGCGTTGAAGTCCGCGCTGCGCGAGGGCAGGCACGTCGCGATCATCGGTGCCGGCTGGATCGGCTGCGAGGTCGCGGCGGCTGCCCGCGCTCACGGCTGCCGCGTCACCGTGGCCGACCCGCTGGCCGA
Source organism: Lentzea sp. CC55 (assembly GCF_021056325.1). NCBI lineage: Bacteria > Bacillati > Actinomycetota > Actinomycetes > Pseudonocardiales > Pseudonocardiaceae > Lentzea > Lentzea sp. CC55. The sequence continues at coordinate 3,879 of NZ_JAJCXE010000010.1, forward strand.
GCCGCTCGTGCGCGTGCTGGGTCCCGAGATGGGGGCGGTGTTCCGCGGCCTGCACGCCGACCACGGCGTGGAGTTCAGGCTGGGCACGGGTGTCGAGGGCTTCTCGCCGTCCGGAGTGCGGCTGGACGACGGCACGGAGCTGATGCCGGACGTGACCGTGCTGGCAGTCGGGGCGTCACCGCGCCTCGAACTGGCCGAGGCCGCCGGCCTGGAGCTCGCCGGGGGCGGTGTCGCGGTCGACGCCGCGCTGCGCACCTCCGCGCCGGACGTGTTCGCCGCCGGTGACGTCGCGGCGCAGGACCACCCGCGCCTCGGCCGGCGCGTCCGCGTCGAACACTGGGCGAACGCGAAGGACCAGGGCACGCACGTGGCGGGCTCGCTGCTCGGCCTGGACGAGCCGTACCTCGAGTCGCCGTACTTCTTCAGCGACCAGTACGACCTCGGCATGGAGTACCGCGGCCTCGCCGGTCAGGACGACGAGCTGGTCGTGCGCGGGGACGTGGCCTCGCGGGAGTTCGTCGCGTTCTGGCTGCGCGACGGGCGGCTGCGGGCGGCGATGAACGTCAACGTGTGGGACCACGGCACCGCGCTCAAGGCGCTGGTGGACGCGCAGGCGGCGGTCACGCCGGAGCAGCTGCGCGAGGCGGACCTGGGATCGCTCGCCTAGCTGCCGAACACCCCCTCCCGACAAGCCGCGGCGCCGGCAAGACGACGATCGCTACCGCGGTGCCGGACTGTCGTGTCGTAGAACTCAACGACTGGTGTCACTCCTGCGGCCGCCAGGGTCGCACAACCTCGTCGCAGCCGATCCTTTCCCGCTTCACCGTCCTGCCTTCCTGAGACTTCCGGGCGATCTCCCCGTCGAGCGCTTGAACGCGACGTTGAACGCGCTCGACGAAGAATATTCAAGATGTCGCGCAATCTGATCGACCGACATCTCCGTGGTCTCCAAGAGGTTGAGCGCCAGCCGCATCTTCCACTGCAGCACGTACGAGGCCGGGGGAATCCCCGCGCTTTCGCGGAACTTCTCGATGAAGACCGTCCGTGAAAGCCCGCACGCGCGCGCCAAATCCCCGACCGACAGGGCGAACTTCCGCTCGTGGTGGATCAGTCTCACGGCAGGGGCGAGCATCGGATCCGCAAAGAGGTGGATCCAACCGGCGGGAAGTGTCAAGCCAGCCGACAGCCATTCGCGCATGACGTGTATGAAGAGGATCTCCAGAATGTGTTCGGAGGCGCGGTGGGATGCGGGCAGCCGGTGCTTCATCTCGACGTCCAGCTGCCGCAGGAGCCATCCCATTGCCGGACCGGCGTTCGATTCAGCGGAAACATGGGTGACAGCCGGCACGGCCTGCTGCAGGAACAGATCACCCCCGCCTCGCAGATCGATGTGCGCGGTGACGCACACGGTCTCATCGTCAGGCGAGGGCGAGATGTCCTGCTCGCCGAGGACGGCCTGGGTGGGGGCCATGTCGAGCTTCGTGCCGAACACGAACGGAGACCGGCCATCCAGGACAAGTGCTTCACCGGCTGCTACTTCGAGCCGCTCCGACTCGTTGCCGAGGCGGAACTTGATCCGCCCTCGTGTCACCGCCAGGACCTTGACCCTGCCGGGTGGTGGCGATCGGATCAGCCAATCGCCCGAACCGGATCGATGGCCGGCGAGGGTGCAGCTGAGGCGTAATGTGCTCATCACGCCGGAAAAAATGTCTTCGCCGGTCATGATTCTCCGGTGTCAGGCGTTGATCTCGTCCCACCACTCCAGCGAGAACGAGTCGATCATCTCGCTGAAGGCCTCGCTGATTTCCGGTGTGGTGGCGCGCCAGGCGGCGTAAGCGGCCTGATCCTCTTGGGAATCCCACTGCTCGATCAGCATGAAGTTGTCGGGATTTTCCGCCTCGCGCACCACGCGCAGGCCGATGAGTCCCGGACGGGAGCGCGTGGCAGCCAGTGTGACCCGGTAGAAATCGATGACGTCTGATGCGCGGCCGGGCTTGGCCGTGACTTTCAGCAGAGCGGTGTGTGCCATGAGGAGCCTTCTTCTGGGGAGTGGCCGGTTCGGCCTGGAACTACCTGTCGCAGGTCGCTCAGCCGAAGCTACAGGCTCCGATGCGGACCGCGATCGTCATTCTGGCCGCCGTTGTTGTCAATGCGTACGGGGTGACCGGGCGGTACGCGCCTCGGGTGGCCGGGCACACCGGCAATCCTGTCGCCGCCGGCCAGGTGAGCACCGCGCCGCCGGCGCAGGCGATCGGATGACGCAGCTACAAGATCCGCGGGAAGCGCCCTGGCCCCTGAGCCTCAGATGCAGGAGCCGTGCATCGGGCCCTCGCCGCGCGAGAGGTCCTGCAGGGCCCTGCGGATGATCGCCATCTCCTCGTGCGTGAAGCGGGAGCGGAAGGCGCGCTCGACCTCGGCGAGCGCGTCGCCCGCCTCCTTCTGCAGCTCCCGGCCCCGGTCGGTGATCACCGGTGTGCGCACTCGCCGGTCGTTCGGGTCGGGCACGCGCATCACGAGGCCCGCTCGCTCCAGCTTGTCGAGCTCGCTCGTCAGCGTGGTCTTGTCGAGGCCGAGCATCGCGCCGAGCTTGAGCTGCGTGCGCTGGACCTCTTCGCTGGCGAGCGCCTGCAGCACCAGCTGACCGCGCAACGACACCCCGAACTTCGCGATCTCCTCGGCGTACGCGGCCCCGACGCGCTGGGTGGCGCGGTGCAGCAACCAGTTGAAGTCCCACTTCTCCAAGCAGGCTTCGACGAGTTCGGGCTGCTCCTCCATGTGTTCCATCCTACATCCCGGAAGAGATGTTCTCAGCTCAGAACGTCTTGACTCAGAAGTTCTCTACTCGTATGTTCTGGGCATGACCAATCTGCTGCACATCGACACGAGCATCCGGTACGAGGGGTCCGTGACCCGCGAGGTCTCGAGCGCGTTCGCCGAGAACTGGCGCGCCGCGAACCCCGGCGGCGGGTACGCCTACCGGGACCTGCACGCGTCGCCGGTCCCGCACAAGGACGGCACCGACCAGGGCATCGCCGCCGACCTGATCGCCGAGGTCGACGCCGCCGACGTGATCCTCATCGGCGCGCCCATGTACAACTTCTCGATCCCGTCGACCCTGAAGGCCTGGATCGACCAGGTCGCGACCTCCGAGCACTTCGCCCGGGAGGACGGCACCTTCGCCTGGGGCGGCAAGCGCGTCGTCGTCGTGACGGCACGCGGTGGCTCGTACAAGCCGGGCACGCCACGGGAGGGGTTCGACTTCCAGGAGCCGTACCTGCGCGCGGTGCTGTCGATGGTCGGCCTGGACCACAACCTGGAGTTCGTGCACGCCGAGCTGACCCTGGCGGACGTCGTGCCGCAGATGCACCAGTTCCGGGAGCTGGCCGTCGAGTCGCTGGCCGACGCGCACCGCGTGGTCAAGGAGCTCGCCACGGCCTAGTGTCGGTCGCGTGATCGACAAGGTGGCCTGGGTCCACGTCATGGACGGGCGCGTGCTGGTCGCCCGCTCGCACGGCAAGGACACGTTCTACGTGCCCGGCGGCAAGCGCGAGCCGGGGGAGTCCGACGTCGAGGCGCTCGTGCGCGAGATCCGCGAGGAGCTGTCGGTCGACGTCTCCGACGCCGCACCGCTCGGGGTGTTCGAGGCTCAGGCGCACGGTCGTGCCGAGGGGGAGACCGTGCGGATGACCTGCTACTCGGCGTCCTTCACCGGGGAGCTGGCGCCGGCGAGCGAGATCGCCGAGCTGGCGTGGTTCACCACCGCCGACTCCGGCCGGGTCTCACCGGTCACGCGGGTCGTGTTCGACCACCTGCGGGACATCGGGGAACTGTCCTGACGTTCGCGGACCGCGGCCGTCCCGGAGAACGACGCGGGACGGCGAGCACCGCTCCCCGTCCCCACTCCAACGTATAGCGCACCCCTGGTCTTGCGGCAAGACCCCGTGCGTCCCCCATGATTCCCCGGCCAACGCCACCACCAGGGGAAACGGGGACTCCATGATCGACGTCGTCATCGCCGGCGGCGGGCCGACCGGCATGGTGCTGGCCGGGGAGCTTCGTCTGCACGGCGTGAGCGTGGTCGTGCTGGAAAGGGAGCGGGAACCGACGAAGGTCGTCCGGGCTCTCGGACTGCACGCGCGCAGCATCGAGGTGCTCGACCAACGCGGCATCGCCGAGCGGTTCCTCGACGCCGGGCGGACGCACCCGCTGGCCGGGTTCTTCGCCGGGATCGAGCGGCCCGCGCCGCGGCGGCTGGGCACGAAGTACCCGGTCGTGCTCGGCCTGCCGCAGCCGCACGTCGAACGCCTGCTCACCGAGCACGCCGTCCGGACCGGTGCCGAGATCCGGCGCGGCAGCACGCTGACCGCGTTCAGCCAGGACGACGACGGCGTGACGGCCGGGCTCGCGGACGGCACGTCGCTGCGGGCGCGCTACCTCGTCGGCTGCGACGGCGGCCGCAGCACCGTGCGCAAGCTGGCCGGCATCGGCTTCCCGGGCGAACCCACGCGCGTGGAGACGCTGTTGGGCGAGATGGAGATCGGTGTCCCGTGGGAGGAGGCGATGCCCTTGGTGCTCGAGGTCCGCAGGACGCAGAAGCGGTTCGGCATCGGCCCGATCGGCGGCTCCGCGACGTACCGCGTGGTCGTGCCGGCGGACGGGGTGAACCCCGACCGCTCGGCCATGCCGACGCTCGGCGACTTCAAGGAGCAGCTGCGGCGCGTGGCGGGCACCGACTTCGGCGTGCACTCCGCGGTGGCTGTCCCGCTTCGGCGACGCCACCCGGCAGGCCGAGCGCTACCGGTCCGGCCGGGTGTTCCTCGCGGGCGACGCCGCGCACGTCCACCCGCCGACCGGGGGCCAGGGCCTCAACCTGGGCGTGCAGGACGCGTTCAACCTCGGCTGGAAGCTCGCGGCGGCCGTGCGCGGCTGGGCACCGCCCGGGCTGCTCGACACCTACGAGGCCGAGCGGCACCCGGTGGCCGAGGAGGTGCTGGACAACACGCGCGCGCAGGTCGAGCTGATGAAGGTCGAGCCGGGTCCGCAGGCGGTCCGGCGGCTGCTGACCGAGCTCGTGCGGTTCGAGGAGGTCAACCGGTACCTGGTCGAGAAGATCATCGCCGTCTCGATCCGGTACGACTTCGGATCGGAGAACGACCTGGTCGGGAGGCGGATCGACGACCTGGCGCTCGAGCGCGGCGGGCTCTACGGGCGGATGCGCGCCGGGCGCGGGATCCTGCTCGACCAGTCCGGCTCGCTCTCGGCCGGGGGCTGGGCGGACCGCGTCGACCACCTCGTCGAGGTCAGCGAGGACCTGGACGTGCCCGCGGTGCTGCTGCGGCCGGACGGCCACGTGGCGTGGGCGGGCGAGGACCAGGAGGGGCTCGAGGCCGAGCTGACCCGCTGGTTCGGGACGGCCTGCTGAGGTCACCCGTTCGAGGGCCCGCGACGCTTTGCCACACTGTGCGGCGTGTCCGAGCCGATGACAGCGGTGCTCCTGCGTGCCGCGGAGCTCACCGCCTCGGGGAAGCCGCGGCAGGCGATCGACCTGTTGCGGCCCCTCGTGGCGGCGAACCCACGGCACGCCGAGGCGTGGTGCCGGCTCGCGGCGGCCCACCTCGACCTCGGCGAGGCGGACCAGGCCCTCGACTCGGCCAAGCGCGCGATGGTCCTCGACGGCGAGCCCGCCTGGCCGCAACGCCTCGCGGCGCTGGCCCTGAGCGACCTCGGCCGTCACCAGGAGGCGGCGGTCGCGGCGCGGGAGTCCGTGCGGCGCAAGCCCGGCGACTGGCGCTGCTACGTCGTGCTCGCCGAGGTGCTCGCGGACGTCCCGGACGGCGCCGTCGAGGCGTTCGACTCGGCACTGCACGCCTCGCAGCTCGCCTCGACCGAACCGCGGGCGTTCCAGGTGCTCGGCGACGCGGCCCTGCGGATGCGCGACTGGGGCACCGCCGAGCACGCGTACCGGACGGCGATCAAGCTCGACCCGTCCGACGCCGACTCGAAGGCCAACCTCGCGACCGTGCAGCGGCGCCGCGGCGCCAGGCCCGCGCCGGTGCGGTTGAACAAGTTGCAGGTGTGGCGTGCGCTGCGCACGCTGTCGTTGCTGCTGATCGGCGGCGGTGTGCTCGCGCTGATCGCCGGCATGCCCCGGCCCACGCCCTACCTCGGGTTCTTCACCGGCGCGATCGTCCTGTGCTGCCTCGTCGTGGCGTTGCGGCTGCGCCCGTTCTCGCTGCTGTTCAGCCTGCGCAAGCTCGCCGTGACGGTGTCGCTGCTCGGTGTCTCGGCGCTGGTCCTGACCGCGTGGACCGTCGCGTTGCTGTTCGGCGCCACCACGATGCAGCCACTTGTGCTTTCCTGGTCGTGCGCTGTCGTGGCGGGAGCGCTCGTCTACGTCGGTGGAGGCAGGAAGCGGTGATGCGTCGCAACGCGGTCGCGCTCGCGTTCATGCTGTTCCTCGGACAGCTGTTCGTCGTCGCCGCGCCCGCCGAGCCCACCGCCACCGGATCCGTCGTCCGGCACGGTCACGAGTTCGCGAACCTCCCCGTCACGACGCCCAAGCCGCACAACGTCCAGGCCGCCCAGGTGCCGCAGGCCCAGCTGCCGATGGACGTGCCGCCGGTCGCCAGGCCCGCGCTGCCGATGCGGTTCGTCGTCTCCTTCGCCCGCCGCGTGCACCGCACGCCCGAGGGCATCCGCTGGACCCCGCAGCGGGACCGTTCCCCGCCTTCCGGTCGCTGAGAGCTCGTTTCCCAGCAACTTCTTCCGGAAGGTCCACCCACCCATGTCGCGCGACAACGCGCGGCGGGGTCTTCTCGTGCGCGGTCTCCTAGCGCTCGGGATCCTCGTCGCCTCCGCTTTCCTGCTGCTCACCACCGATCCCCGCCTGGGCCTCGACCTGCGCGGCGGCACCCAGATCGTCCTCGAGGCCAAGGGCGACTCCGACGCCGCCGACCGCTCCCTCGAGGTCCTGCGCCGCCGCGTCGACGCGCTCGGCGTCGCCGAACCGGTGATCGCCCGCTCCGGCGAGAACCGCATCGTCGTGGAGCTCCCCGGCGTCCAAGACCCCGAGGAGGCCGTGAAGGTCCTCGGCCGCACCGCCCAGCTCACCGTGCAGCGTGGCGGCGAGACCGTGATGACCGGCGAGGGCATCTCGGACGCCCAGTCCGTGCGCAACCCGCAGGGCGCGGGCTTCGTCGTCAACATCCAGTTCCAGGGCGACGCCCCCGGCAAGTGGCAGAAGGTCACCGGCGAGGCGGCCTGCGAGCCGTCCGGCACCCCCGGCCGCCAGATCGCGTTCGTGCTCGACGGCAAGCCGATCTCGTCGCCCGAGGTCAGCCTCGACACCCCGTGCGGCGGCGGTCAGGCGGGCGGCGCCACGACGATCACCGGCCGGTTCTCCCAGCCCGAGGCGAAGGAGCTGGCGCTGGTCATCCGTTCCGGCGCGCTGCCCGTGCCCGTCGAGGTGATCGAGCAGCGCACCGTCGGTGCCACCCTCGGCGCCGAGGCCATCGAGGCCAGCGCCCAGGCCGCGATCATCGGCATCGCCTTGACCTCGCTGTTCCTGATGTTCGCCTACCGCCTCGCGGGCTTCCTGGCCGTCGTCGCGCTGGTCGGCTACGCGGGCGTGGCCTACGCCGGACTGCTGGCGGTGGGGGCGACCCTGACCCTGCCGGGCCTGGCCGGCTTCGTGCTGGCGATCGGCATGGCGGTCGACGCGAACGTCCTGATCTTCGAACGGGCGCGCGAGGAGTACTCGCGCAAACCCAACCTCCGGCGCGCGTCGGAGAAGGGCTTCAGCGGCGCGCTGAGCGCCATCGCCGACTCGAACGTGACCACGCTGCTGGCGGCGGGTCTGCTGTTCTGGCTGGCCACGGGCCCGGTCCGGGGCTTCGGCGTCACGCTGACCATCGGTGTGCTGGCGTCGATGTTCAGCGCCCTGGTGCTCTCACGCGTGCTCGTGGTGTGGGTGCTCGGCACCCGGTTCGTCGCCCGGCGCCCCCGCCTGAGCGGCCTGCACACGCTCGGCTGGGTCCGTCAGCGCCTGTCCGCCGTGCTGTACCGCCGCCCGTCCCGGTGGCTGCTCAGCGCCGGCGCCCTGGTGCTCGTGGCGTTCGCCGGCCTGCTCGTGCGAGGCCTCGACCTGGGCGTCGAGTTCACCGGCGGCCGCATGCTCGACTTCACCGCGGGCGGCGCCGTGGACGCCGGTCGCGTGCGCGGCGCCCTGGCCGGCGCGGGCTTCGGCGACGTGGTCGTCTCGTCCTCGGGCAACGAGGTCTCGCTGCGCACCGGCCCGATCGACGACGCGACGTCCACCCGCATCGGCCAGGTCGTGTCGTCCGCGGTCGACGGCGGCGCCCGCCAGTCGAGCAACGAGCTGATCGGCCCGTCACTCTCCTCCGAGCTGCGCCGCAACGCCGTCATCGGCCTCGCCATCGCCGTCGCGGCCCAGCTCGGCTACCTGGCCGTCCGCTTCGACTGGCGCCTCGGTCTCGCCACGGTCGCCGCGCTGATCAGCGACGTCCTGGTGCTGGTGGGCCTGTTCGCGTGGATGGGCAAGACCGCCGACGGCGTGTTCCTCGCGGCCCTGCTGACTGTGATCGGCTACTCCGTCAACGACTCCGTGGTCGTCTTCGACCGCCTGCGCGAGCTGCGCGGGTCCCGGCTGAAGAGCCCGTACCCGGACGTGGTGTCCGACGCGGTGGTGCAGACCGTGCCCCGCACCGTGAACACCGGTATCGGCGTGCTGTTCGTGCTCGCCGCCCTGCTCGTGCTGGGAGACGGCTCGCTGGCCGACTTCGCGACGGCGTTGCTGATCGGTCTGCTGGCGGGCACGGCGTCCACAGTGGTCACCGCGGCACCGGTCGCCATCTGGCTGGAGTCGCGCTGGCCACGCCGAGCGGTTTCGGGGAAGAACGCGGTGGCGGCGCGGGCCTAGCAAGCGCGGCTCGCTTCGTAGCAGAGTAGGCGGCATGACCTCCTTCGCCGCGTACCAGAACGAGATCTACCTGCAGGGGCTCGGCGGCGCCGTGCCGCCGTTCACCACCGACCCGGACGCGCTGGAGCAGTCCGCGCGCGAGAGGCTCGGGCCGGGGCCGTTCTGGTACGTGGCGGGAGGCGCCGGGTCGGGTGCCACCGTGCGGGCGAACCGCGACGCGTTCGAGCGCGTGCGGATCGTGCCGCGGATGCTCACGAACGCGACCGAGCGGCACCTCGGCGTGAGCGTCCTCGGCGCCGAGATGCCGGCGCCGGTGATGCTCGCACCCGTTGGCGTGCAGTCGATCCTGCACCCGGACGGCGAACTGGCGACCGCCCGGGCCGCGGCGGAGCTCGGGGTGCCGATGGTGCTGTCCACGGCGTCGTCGCACACCATCGAGGAGGTCGCCGAGGCGTCGGGTGACGGGCCGCGCTGGTACCAGCTGTACTGGCCGAACGACCCCGAGGTGTGCGCGTCGCTGCTGGAGCGGGCGAAGAAGGCCGGGTACACGGCGCTCGTCGTCACGCTCGACACGTGGACGCTCGCGTGGCGGCCGCACGACCTCGACCAGGCCTACCTGCCGTTCCTGCGCGGGGTGGGCACGGCGATCCCGTTCAGCGACCCGGCTTTCCGCGCCGGGCTGCAGAAGTCGCCGGAGGAGGACCTGCCGATGGCGATCCTGCGGTGGGTGGGCATGTTCACCGGCACCGACAAGTCGTGGGACCAGCTGTCGTTCCTGCGCGAGCACTGGGACGGCCCGATCGTCCTCAAGGGAATCCAGCACCCGGACGACGCGCGCCGGGCCGTCGAGTCCGGAATGGACGGTGTCGTCGTGTCGAACCACGGCGGGCGCCAGGTCGACGGGGCGGTCGGGTCGCTGGACGCGTTGCCGGCGATCGTCGAGGCGGTGGGGGAGCAGGTCGACGTGCTCTTCGACTCCGGGATCCGCACCGGCGCGGACGTCGTGAAGGCGCTCGCGCTCGGGGCGAAGGCCGTGATGGTCGGGCGGCCCTTCGCCTACGGGCTCGCGCACGGCGGCCAGGTCGGCGTGAAGCACGTGCTGCGGAGCCTGCTCGCGGACTTCGACCTGACGCTCGGGCTCTCCGGTCACCGGAGTCCGGCCGAGCTGGGGCCGGACGCGGTGCGGTTCGCCTGAGAACGGCGACGGCCGGGCCGCGGCAGCGACCCGGCCGTCGAACAGGCGCCTCCTACGGCATGGTCGCCGTCATGTGCGCCAGCGTGCCGAAGTCGGCCGGCTGCACCCGCAACCAGCCGTCGCTCTTGGCCGCCAGGTACCGCCCGCTCGGCGTGTCGATGAACGTCAGCGGATGGGCGCAGCGCTGCTTGCGGCCGAGGTGGTCGCGCTTGGCCGAGAAGAGCTGACCGCCCGCGGTGCGCGGCTGGCCCATGATCTCCTTCAGCTGCGCGACCAGCTGGTCGTTCGGCGTGCTGGTCGGACGACTCTGCTGCAGGAACGAGCCGGTGTCCTCGTAGGACGGCTGCCGCTTCTGCTGCAACGCGTCCTCGGGCACCGTGATCGGGTTGCCCCGGCCCGCTGGCGTGGGCGGCAGCGCGCCGACCAGGGCCTGCGGGGCCTCCTCGGGGCGGATCGGCTCGAGCACGAACTGCTGGTCCGGCGTGAGCACGATCCGCAGGGCGTCCTGGCCGTTCGTCACGACGAGCACGCTCTGCTGCGGGCCGTCCTTCAGGCTGAAGAACGCCCAGTACTCCACGCCGGCCTCGACCACGAGCCGCAGCGCGTTCGCCAGGTCCGGGTGGATCTGGTTGCCGCGCGCGAGCCCGTACTGCTCGAGCTGGGCCCACGCCGACCGCTGCAGCCGTTCGAGCTCGCTCACGTCGCCCGACGCGAGGAGTTCCTCGTCGAAGTCGACCTGGGCGAGCAGCGCACGGTGCATCGTCGGCAGGCCCGCGGCGTGCCACGCCTGGTAGAGCGCCGTGACAGGGATGGCGACCCTGCTGCGAAGCACGTCGTCCCCCTATCCGCCGATGACCGGCGGAGCGACCAGCGTTCCGTCGCCGAAGATGTCCTCGGTCTCCTGCAGGTAGGACGCGGACTTGTGCTCCTTGTCCTCCTCGCCCTGCCCACGACCGGCACCGGCGCCCATGCCGCCCGCGCCCATGCCCGCCGCGCCACCGCGACCGGCCGCGCCCGCC
>NZ_JAJCXE010000011.1:0-249499 GCF_021056325.1 Lentzea sp. CC55
CCGATGCGCCCGCAGCCGTCCGGCCCGACGCACCCGAACGCTCCCCACAGCCCGAACGCACCGCACGGCGGCCCGTCCCGTCCCGACGCACCCCACCGGCCCGACAGCCCGTCCCGCCCGGACGGCACCGGTCCCGCCCACCGTCCCGACGGCTCCCGTCCCCCCAGCCCGGACGGCCCCCGCCACCGCGGCACCGACACGACCGAGGCACCGCACCGCACCCCGGACACCGAGGCGCCGCACCGCGGCCCGGACGCCGACAGGCCCCACGACCCCACCCCGGACAGGCCGCACGACGGCGCCCCGGACAACCACGACCCCGACGCCCCACCCGCGGACCGCCCGTCCCCCGACGAAGCGCACCAGCGCCACGCCGAGACCACCCCGTCCGGCGTCTCGCACCACGGCGGCGACCGCGACATGGGCGACCTCCCGCACCGCGTCCCGAACGACCCGCGTTACTTCACCGCGGACGTCCACGTCACGCCGGACGGCAGGGCCCGCGTGGGCGGTCACACCTACACCCCGGCCGAGTACGCGGACATGCTCCGCCGCAGCGGGTACGACGGCAGCAGGCCGGTCCGCCTGATCGGCTGCGACGCGGGCAGCAACGACTTCGCCCGGCAGCTCTCGAAGCACCTCGACGCCCCGGTCCTCGCCCCCACCAAGCCCGCCTGGACCGACACCCACGGCCGCGTCTTCACCAGCGACGCCACCGTCCGCCCGGACGGCACGCGCGAGCCGAGGATCCCGCCGAACGGCGAGTGGGAGACCCACCACCCGGACGGCACGAAGACCAAGACCGGCGACGACGGCTACGCCCCGGACACCGAGCGCCACGACCCGGACGCGACCCACGACACCGACGGCGCCGTGGACAGGGCCGGCGACCCGCCGTACCCGCGGGACCCGGAGTTCGCCCACCACCCGGACGATCTCCCGCCCAACCGCGCCGAGCCGCAGGTGCTGGAGACGCTCGACCGCGACAGGTGCGACTTCGACGAGAACGGCCTGATCACGCACTACAACGGTCAGCCGGTCGACAGCTACCTGAACAGGGTGCTCGAAGACCGCGCCAAGCTGATCGAGAACAAGATCGCCGACGGCACGATCAAGCCGCCGAACCACCCGGCGGAGAACATCCCCAAGTACGCGAGCAACAACGTCGTGTGCACCTCCGTGTCGATCGACCGGCAGACCGGCCGGATCTACGAGTCGGTCAACGGCAGCCGGAACGACCTGATCCCGGAGGACAAGCTCCACCCGGCTCTGGCGGCACGGCGCGACGCCATGATGGGCAACCCGCCCCCGGCCGGCGACGGCAACGGCTACACGCAGCCGGACCGCCACCCGGACCGGACGGGACAGCCGTTGCTCAAGCCGGACGGTTCGGAGTTCCGGACGCCGTACCCGATCAACGACATGCCGACGCGGCACGCCGAAGTCAAGAACGTCAACCAGATGCTCATCGACCGAGGCGTGCCGGCGGACGTCAGCCCGGAAGAACTGCGAAGAATTCTGGGCGAAATGCGCGTCGACAACGCGTTCACCCCCAGCAAGTCCGACCGGTTCCCCGATCCTGCCAGGTGCTGCGCGAACTGCACGCGCATGATCGACGGTGTGCCCAGCACCCCTGGTAAACTCACACATCCCCCTGGTGATCCGCGACTCCAGGAGCTCCCGGAGTGATGACGATGCGCGTGAACATCGAGGACACCGACGAGGACTACAACGGCCTCCTCCACGAGGGCGTGCCGTACACCGGCGAAGTGGTGGAAATCGGCCGCGAGGGCAATCTCATTTCCAGCTACCACTATTACTCCGGTGTCGCCGATGGCCCCTACAGCGAGTGGTACGGAAGAGACCGCCCGTACAAGCAGGGGACGATCAAGTTCGGCCTTCTCGTCGGCGTGAACCGGCAGTGGCATCCGAACGGGCAGCTTGCGGTGGAAACCGAGTACGACGACATGGGTCGCCAGCTGTACCGGCGGGAGTGGGACGAGAACGGCGTGCTGACCCACGAGTACGTCGCCTGAACGTGCGAGTGGGCCGAGCCGAGGTCATCGAGACTCCAGGGGCCGTTCTCCTGTACAGAGGCGAACCGTTCACCGGCGAGCTCGAGGACATCGATGCGGAAGGCCGGCTCATCGGGTTGACCTCGTACACCGCGGGCATCGAGCACGGACCTCAGGCGGAGTGGTACCCGACGGGCGAGAAGTACATCGAGGGGCAGTGCGACAAGGGGTCCGCCGTCGGGGAATGGCGCGAGTGGCACCGCAACGGCAAGCTCGCCGAGCACAGCCTGTTCACCGAGTTCGGTGAGCTGATCCGGTTGCGGCGCTGGGACGAGGAAGGCAACCTCGTCGAGGACAGGCAGTCCGGCGTCACACGGGGACTCTGAGTCCTGAAGGCGCCTCCTGCACGAAGGCCTGCCGTACACGGGCGAGGTGGTCGAGATCAGCCGCGAGGGCCACCTCCTCTTGCTCCACACCTACTTCGCGGGCAGCTCGCTGTCGAAGCCGAGTTCGACGAGCACGGCCGTCAGCTCCGTCGTGACGAGTGGGACGGCGAGGGCGTGCCGACCGGCGGTGCCAGGCCGGGGACCAGCGGACCACGTGGTGGGACATCCGCTGGAACCACAGGGCGGAACACGTAATTTGAGTTGTGTCAAGGCGCGGGGTGTGTGACCGCCCCACGCGCGTCGCGGTGGCCCGATAAGATCAGCGGGCTGTCACGGGGAGAGGGGCGAGGACCACATGAGCCAGCCGGCGACACCGCTGAGCGAGCAGGACCAGCAGCTGCTGGTGCGGCAGATCGGCCGTGCCATGCTGCCGGCCGTACCGCAAGGCTGGCAGCGCATCCGGGCCGAGTACCGCGCGGCGGGGCGGCACATCGAGGTCGACCTGGCGTTCGCCGGGCCCGATGGCCAGCTGCGCCCGGTGCGGCCTCCGATGGACGTCGTGCAGATGTTCGGGCACCTGCGCGGGGGCATGTACCACCCCGAGCGCGGCACGTGGCTGAGCGCGACGTACGAGATCGAGGCGCCCGCGGCGTTCACGGTGGACTTCAACGCCGAGGACGAGCCGCGCTGGCGCAACGCGCCGCCGCCCATCGGTTTCCGCGACGAGCTGCAGCGCTTCCCGCGGCCGGACCGGCAGATCCCGGACTGGTGGCGCCAGCGCGTCGGCCTGCCGCCGCTGCCCGCTCCCGAGCCGGAGCCGCAGCAGGCCCCGCAGCAGGAGTACCAGGTCCCGCCGCAGCAGCCCGGCCAGCAGCAGGGCCAGGGCGAGCTGCGCACGGCACGCGTGTACGACGGCAAGAGCGACGAGGGCCGCATCATCGTCAACCGGCCGCCGGTCGACCCGCAGGTGATCGACGGCCTGCTGAACTACCTCGAGTCGGCGCCGGTCGTGCTGGCCGCGCGCAGTTACGACACGGACGAGTTCTCGCAGAACGGTGAGCAGGACGTCCCGCTCAACTTCCGCACCGACGGCACGTGGATCTGGGCTGGGGCCGTGCCCCACTACCTGCGCAAGTACGGCCTGCCGCCCGAGCCCGAGCTGGTGGCGCACGTCGTGGCGCGCGGTTTCCAGGTCGCCGAGGTGAGCGACCAGACGCAGGACCGCGCGGTGTCGATCATCACCGGCCAGAGCTAGCCGAAAGAACGCAGGGACGCCTCTCCTCTCGGGGAGAGGCGGTCCTCCACCCGCGGTGACTCGGTGAGGTCCTTGGCCCCGAGCCCGCGGACGTCCGTCCACATCGGACGAAGAACGCAGCTCGATGCGCGGATCCCGGCCGCGGGCGCGATGGCGTTCGTGCTCACCGTCGGCGTGTTCGCGATCCTGCGGGCGTGGTGCTGTTCAGCCCGCGGTCGAAGCAGCTCGGCGGCGGTCTCGCACGACCGTCACAGCGAGTGTGACCAGCACGGCGACCCCGGCGAACACGTAGAGGTTGCCGATCGCCTGCTGCCACCACTGCCAGTCGCGCTCGACGTCGTTGTCACGCGGGAACAGCCAGTGCGGCCCGATCGCGAACACCGCCACGACCGCCCACGACGCCCAATGACGGCGCAGCGCGGGCCGTGACAGCAGCACGAGCGCGGGCGCGATCCACACCCAGTGGTGGCCCCACGACACGGGCGAGATCAGCAGGCCGCCGATGGCCACGACGAAGAAGGACTCGACCTCGCCCAGACGCGACGCCAGCCACCACACCGTCGCCACGACCAGAAGCGCCAGCAAGAGCCACACGGCGACCTGGGCACCGTTCTCCAGTCCGAACCGCGCGAGCGTGCCGCGGATGGCCTGGTTCGACGCGTACGTCAGGCGTCCGACGCGGCCTGGGTCGAGCAGCGCGTGCGTCCAGTACTCCTTCGCGTCGCCGAACGAGATGAGGAACCCCACCAGTCCGAAGAAGAAGAACGAGCCGATGGACACGAACACGGGCTTCCACTGCCGTCGTGCCACGAAGAACAACGCGAAGAACGCCGGCGTCAGCTTGATCGCGGCAGCCAGCCCGATCAGCGCGCCCCGCGGCCACCAGCGCGTGCGTTCCAGCAGGCAGTCGGCCATCACCAGCGCGCCCAGCAGCAGGTTGACCTGGCCGAACCACAGCGTCTCGCGCAGCGGGTCGAAGACCGACGCCACCGCGGCGGCGCCGAGCCCCCACTTGACCGCGTCCGGGCCTTCGCCGAGCACCCGGCGGGCGGCGATCAGGCACAGCGCCGTGAGCATCGCGAGGTTCGCCGCCGCCACCGCGAAGATCGCGACCCCGAGCGGCACGAGCGCGAGCAGGCTGAACAGCACCGCCGCGATCGGCGGGTAGGTGAAGGGCAGGTCGGGACCGCCGAGGGGCTGGGCGAAACCTTCGACGTAGAGCGGGAGGTCCCGCAGGAACGCAGCGCCGCCGTTGCGGTAGACGCGCAGGTCGAGCGACCACCCCGGCGGGCGGAGCATGACGTAGGTGAGCGTGGCGACCATGACGGCGCCCCACGCCACCACGACCCGCTTGGCGGAGCGGTCCAGCTGCATCGGGGAATGGTATCGATGGGCCACATGAGGCCCACGTCACCGGTCCGGACCGGGAAATATCACGTAGCGTCGCGGCGTGACCGCACAACGTCGAACGTTCGCGCTTAAGCCGTTCGTAGGGCGCACAAATGCGCACGCACGGGTTATTCTGTGCGCATGAGCCCCGCGCTGGAGACGGTACTGGCCAAGGCCGGCCTGCAGGTGAGCCCCGACGAGTTCCTGGCCCTCGTGTCCGACGCGGCACGCAGGCTCGCGCCACCGCACCCGGAACCGGCCACCTACTTCACGCCGGACCAGCATGCGGCCCTGACCGACGTGGGTCTCGACCTGTCCCCCGCGAGCCCCGGCGACGCGCGTCCCCGCACCCGCACCGTCGTGGCCCACGCGGTGCTGCGCGACTCGGCGCTGACCGTGAACGAGGCCGCGCGCCAGTTGCGGGTCGACACCAGCCGCATCCGGCACCGCCTCGGCGTCGGCAGGCTGGTCGGCTGGAAGGACAGGGGCAGCTGGCGGCTGCCCGCGTGGCAGTTCGCGGGCACCGGCGTGCTGCCGGGTCTCGAAACGGTGCTGGCGGAGATCCCGCCTGACCAGCCGGCGCTCGTCGTGGCCGCGTTCATGACCACCCTCCAGGAGGACCTGCCCCTCGACGGCAAGCCCGCGACCCCGCGCGACTGGCTCCTCGCCGGAGGAGACCCGCGCCGCGTCGCCACCCTGGCCTCCGTGCTCGGCACACCTGCCTGAGCTTTCCCGAACACCCGACAGGACCCGAATGTCACGGCTTCCGCAGCCGCCTTCCCCTGCCGTGCTCCAGGCACACCTGCGCCGCACCGAGGACGTGGTGGCGGTGCACCGCGCGACCCGCCTCGTGCGCGTCTTCACGGCCAAGGGCTCCCACCCGCAACGCTGGAACACGTTCCGCTACACCGGCCCGCTGCCCCACGCCCGCTTCGACGCGCAACAACCGGCCGACGACGGCAGCCCGGTCCAGGACCACGAGAACGGCGTCCTGTACTTCGGATTGTCCGTCCGCACGTCGATCGCCGAGGTCTTCCAGGCCACCTCGATCGTCGACCGCCGCACCCGCGCGCCGTTCCTCGTGGTGCTGCGCCCCCGCCGCACCCTGAGGCTGCTCGACCTGGGCGGCCTGTGGCCCACGCGCGTGGGCGCCTCGCAGGAGATCTCGACCGGTCCGAAGAACGTGACGCAGGCCTGGTCACGGGCCATCCGCGCGGCCTACCCGGAACTGGACGGCCTCTGGTACCGCTCGTCGATGGACTCGGGCGACCCGGCGATCTGCCTGTGGGACCCGCCCGGCGCCTCCGGCCTGCCCGCCGCTCCGGACGTGCTGCTGCCCCTCGACCACCCGGGCCTCGACCTGCCGCTGGCGCGCGTGTGCGAGGAGCTGAACTACACACTCCTGGGATGACCGGCGTGGAAGACGAACCCTTCGCCGCCGACTAGGAACCCGAGCGGGGCTGCTCCGACGGGAGACCGGAACAGCCCCACCCCGGATCACGCCTTCAGGTAGCGGTTCCACCACTCCAGCACCGCGTCGAAGCGCTGCTTGCGGTGACGCGGCTGCCCCGTCCGCGTGAGCTCGTGCCCCTCGCCGGGGAAGATCAGCATCTCCGTCTCGACGCCGCGCCGCTTGAGCGCCACGAACATGCGCTGGGCCTGCTCCAGCGGGCAGCGCCAGTCGTGCTCGGAGTGCACGACCGCGAACGGGATGTTGATCTTCTCGGCGTAGGTGAGCGGGGACATCGCGCGCTGGGCCTCGGGGTCGGGGCCGCAGTAGGCGTCGGCGAAGAAGTAGCCGATGTCCGACGAGCCGCCGAAGGAGTCCCACGCGTTCACGGCGCGCTCGGACCAGGCCGCGCGGAACCGTTCGCCGTGGTGTGCGGACAGCCACGACGTCATGAAGCCGCCGTAGGAGCCGCCCATCACGCCGGCGCGCTCGGAGTCGATGTCCTCGCGGGCCAGTGCGACGTCGAGCAGGGACAGGACGTCGTCGACGTCGACGGTGCCGAACTTGCCGATGACCGCCTGGCCGTGGGCCTGGCCGTAGCCCGCCGAGCCGCGCGGGTTCGGCAGCACGACGGCGTAGCCGGCCGTGGCGTAGACCTGGGCCTCGTCGAAGAAACCCCAGCTGTGGTACATGAACGGGCCGCCGTGCACCGCCACGACGACCGGGTGCGGGCCGTCGCCGTCGGGCAGCACGAGCCAGCCGTGCACCGGGTAGCCGTCGGACGCCGAGCCGTTCAGCTCGACCACCCGGCGCGCGTCGACCGACGGGAACGCCGTGCGCACACCGGTTCCCACGAACTCGACCTGGCCGACGTCGTCCGGAGTGGACACGACGACGACCACGGTGGACCCGTCCGTCGCGAACGAGCGGACCGCGGCCTCGGCGCCGGCCAGCACCTCGCCGGGACCGCCGTCGAACGGGATCCGCCGCAGCTCCAGGGCGCCGCGGTGGCGCACCACCAGGAGCACGCCGGTCGCGTCCGCGACGGGCTGACCGGACAGCCGTTCCACGTCCACGGTTTCGACGTCGGTGAGCCGCACGGCGCCGGACCCGTCGAGCGACGCCTTCCACAGGCCGTGGTTGCGGGCGACGGCGTCGATGCCGCTGAACTCGGTGCCCAGCCAGAACAGCGACGACTCGGCCACGAACGGCATCGACGCGTCACCGGCCGTGCGCACCAGCAGCGACGGCGCGCCACCGGAGACCGGCACGGTGTAGAGGTCGGCGTGCAGCGTCTCCACGACACCGAGGTCGCGCGGCGCCGCGAACACCAGCGTCGAGTCGTCGATCCAGGCCGGGTCGGCGACGTCGAACGAGCCGTCCGTCAGCTCGGAGACCTCGCCGTCCAGCGTCACCACGTGCAGGCGCGGGCGGCGGTCGAGCCGGAAGCCGACGTCGTCGACGCGGTAGTCCAGGCGCGTGATGCGGCGCGGCGCCTCGGCCTCGGGACCGTCGTCGGTCGTGCCGTAGCGGCCTTCCTCGGGCACGCGGGCGACGAACGCGATCCGCGACGAATCCGGCGACCACACCGGCGCACCGGCGCCCAGGGGCAGGTCGGTCAGCGGGCGGGGCTCTCCCCCGTCCACCGGAACGACGTACAACTGCGGCTTGGACTTTCCGCTGACGCGCAGGAAAGCGACAAAACGACCATCGGGAGAAATGCGCTGCGCATTGTCACGATCACCGTGTGTCCACGGCGTTGTCGTGCCGTCCGGGAACACCCGGTGCAGACCGCCCCGGTAGGTGTTCTTCTCGAGATCGGGCTTGGTGATGCTGACCAGCACCAGGTCTCCGGACACGGCGACGGTGCCGGGCGTGGTGAGCAGCTGCAGGTCTTCTGGGCGCACGGCGTGGACGCTAACAGAACTTGTTAGCAAAGCTCAGAGTTGTTTGTTGACCGATCACAAAAATTGACTCACCGCATAGATTCCCGCGTATGACGCGCATCGTGTTCTCTGGGGGCAGGGTCTTCACCGGCCGGACGACCGAACCCGGCGACGTGGTCGTCGAGGGCGACCGCATCGTCGACGTGGGCATCGGACTCGACGGCGACACCGTGGTCGACGCGACCGGCCACACCGTCCTGCCGGGGCTCTTCGACTGCCACGTGCACTTCATGTTCAGCGGCGCGGACCTGGTCCGGTCGTTGAACACGCCGTTCTCGCTGCCGTTCTACGAGGCGATCGGCAACATGAAGGCGACGCTGCAGTGCGGCATCACCACGGTCCGCGACGCGCTCGGCGCCGACCTCGGTGTCGCCGAGGCCGTGCGGCGCGGGCTCGTCCAGGGCCCGCGGATGCAGATCGCGGTCAACATGGTGTCGCAGACCGGCGGTCACAACGACGACTGGATGCAGTGCGGCGCGCACGTCTCGCCGCCGCTGCACCCCGGTCTGCCCGACACCGTCGCCGACGGTCCCGAGGAGCTGCGCAAGGTCGTCCGCACGCTCGTCCGCCACGGCGCCGACATCATCAAGATCGCTTCGAGCGGCGGCGTGATGTCACCGCGCAGCAACCCCCGGCACGCGCACTTCCGCGACGAGGAGATCGCGATGATCGTGCAGGAGGCCAACGCCGCGGGCATCGCGGTCATGTCGCACGCGATGAGCGGCGACGGCATCCTCACGGCCGTGCGCAACGGCGTCCGCTCCATCGAACACGGCGTCTTCCTCACCGACGAGGGCGTCGAGGAGATGCTCGAGAACGGCACGTGGCTCGTGCCGACGCTGATGGCGCCGCGCATGGTGCTCGACCAGGCCGCCGCGGGCGTGGCGATCTCCGACGTCATCCTGGACAAGGCGAGGACCGTTGTCACGCAGCACTTCCAGTCGTTCCGGAAAGCCCACGAGGCGGGTGTGAAGATCGCGATGGGCACCGACTCCGGCGTCGGCCCGCACGGCGACAACCTGAACGAGCTCACGCTGATGGTCGAGTACGGCATGACGCCCGCCGAGGCCCTCCACGCGACCACCACCTCCGCCGCCGAGCTGATGCGCCTCGGGGACGAACTCGGTGAGCTCGCGCCCGGCAAGCTCGCCGACCTCGTGCTCGTGGAGGGTGACGCCGAGCAGCACGTGAAGGCCGGAACGCTCAAGCAGGCCGTCCGCGCCGTCTACCAGAACGGCGTCTCCGTCGCCTGAAAAGCGGAAGTGGCACGTACCCCGGGGGGGCACGTGCCACTTCACCGCGTCGGGACTAGTGGTTCGCGTTGGCGTCGAGGTGCTTCGCGGCCTCCGGGTGGCGCTTCACCTTGAGGAGGCTGGCGACGGTCGTGATCGCCAGGACGCCGATGATCACCGACAGCGAGACCTCGATGCCGATGGTCGGCACGTGGAACGGCTCGCCGCCGTTGAGGAACGGCAGGGTGTTGGTGTGCAGCGCCTCGAGGATGAGCTTCACGCCGATGAAGCCGAGGATGACCGAGAGGCCGATCGACAGGTAGACGAGCTTCGCGAGCAGGCCGCCGAGCAGGAAGTACAGCTGGCGCAGACCCATCAGCGCGAACGCGTTGGCCGTGAACACCAGGAACGGCTCCTTGGTGAGGCCGAAGATCGCGGGGATCGAGTCGAGCGCGAAGAGCAGGTCGGTGGAGCCGATCGCGACCATCACGATGAACATCGGGGTCACGAAGCGCTTGCCGTCGATCTTGATGAACGACTTGGAGCCGTGGAAGTCGTTGGTCACCGGGAAAACCTTGCGCACCATGCGCAGCATCAGGTTCTCCTTGTACTCCTCTTCCTCCTCGTGGTTCTCCCGCGCCAGCTGCCAGCCGGTGTAGATGAGGAACGCGCCGAAGATGAAGAAGACCCAGCTGAACTTGCTGATGAGAGCCGCGCCGGCCGCGATGAAGATGCCGCGCATGACGAGCGCGAGCAGGATGCCGATCAGCAGCACCTTGTGCTGGTGGATCGCCGGCACCTTGAACGTCGTCATGATGATCAAGAAGATGAACAGGTTGTCGACGCTGAGCGAGTACTCCGTGATGTACCCGGCGAAGAACTCGGTCGCGTACTGCCCACCGGAGAAGTACCAGATGCCGACGCCGAAGACGGCGGCCATCGCGACGTAGAAGATCACCCAGCGGGCGGCTTCACCGATCGTCACCTCATGGGGTTTCCGATCGACGATCACGAGGTCGACAGCGAGAAGAACGAGCAGACCCACGATCGTCGCGATCCACATCCATGCGGGGACGTTCACAACCCAACCTCCGGGAGACTCAGCGCACGCCAAAGAACCCGGAGGTCTCCTCCGCCGCCGAGATGATCTCTCGAACGACCGACGGCACCGGAAGCTCCACGCCGAGCTCCGTACTGACGACACCGCCGCTTAGGGAGTACTCCCCTCCATGCTGCGTCAACATTGTGCGCTACGGAGGTCGTTCAGCGCCACACAGGGTGAGCAGACCCACGCAACCAGCCGCAACGGGAATACGCAGCGTGTCGTTCGGGCCGGAACCGGCTGTAGCTGAAGCTCGGCTGAAGATCCACTCATGCTGAGACCGCCAGCGGATCCCGACCGGTCGTTCTCAGCGAAACTCGCATATCGTCAACCACGTGTCCCGCCTCTCCCGCCTTCGCGGCAGGTGGACGATTCCCGCTTTGATCGTGGTACTCGCCCTCGTCGCAGGTGGCGTGTACTTCACTCGATCCGGGGACGACCCCGTAGCCGTTTCCTTCAAAGAAGCGAACATCGACGCACCCGAGAGCCCCGACAGCGCTCAGACGGTGACGATCGAGACGCGTCTTTACCTCCCCCAGCAGACGCCCGCGCCCGCGATCATGCTCGCGCACGGCTTCGGTGGCAGCTTGCGCAGCGTGCACACCCAGGCCGAGGAGTTCGCCCGGCGCGGCTTCGTCGTGCTGACGTGGTCCGCGCGCGGCTTCGGCCGCAGCACCGGGCAGATCGCGCTGAACTCCGTCGACCGCGAGGTCCGCGACGCGCAGAAGCTGCTCGACTTCCTCGGCACACGTGACGAGGTGCAGAAGGACGGCGGCGGCGATCCGCGCGTCGGCGTGACGGGCGCGTCGTACGGCGGTGCGTTGTCACTGCTGCTCGCGGGCGTCGACAAGCGCGTCGACACCCTCGTCCCCGTCATCACCTACAACGACCTCGCGCAGGCGCTGCTGCCGAACTCGGCACTGGCGACCCCGCGCACGGACACCACCCCGGCCGCCACGGCGTTCGGCGAGGACGGCGTCTTCAAGCGGTCGTGGGCGGGCATCTTCTTCTCGGCGGGCATGACGTCGATCGACCTGTCGTCGCCCACGGGCGAGGCACCGGAGATGGGCCAGACCCAGTCGAACCAGCCGGCCGTCCAGCAGCAGCCGGGCGGGACCGGCGGTGCGGCGGGACAGCAACCGCCGACGCCGGCGCTCGGCGCGTGCGGCCGCTTCACGCCCGAGGTGTGCGCCGCGTACACCGAGGTCGCCACGACGGGCCGTGCCACGCAGCCGACGCTCGAACTGCTGCGCAAGTCGTCCCCCGTCGCCGTGACCGACCAGATCAAGCAGCCGACGATGCTGGTGCAGGGCGAGCAGGACACCCTGTTCGGCCTCGACCAGTCCGACGCGACCGCACGCCAGATCGCCGCGGCGGGCGGCAAGGTGAAGATGGTCTGGTACGCGGGCGGCCACGACGGCGGCAGCCCCGGCACCGCGCTGCGCGGCCAGATCGCGGACTGGATGGACTTCCACCTGCGCGGCAACGGCGCCGACCCGGGCACCGGCTTCGAGTACTCGGTGCAGGGCGCGTTCCGCTCGTCCGGCCAGCCGTCGCTGCGCACGGTCGTCACGCCGTCCTACCCCGGCCTGACCGGGGGTTCCACCACCGAGCGCAAGACGGTGAAGCTCTCCGGGCGCGAGCAGGTGGCGGTGAACCCGGCGGGCGGCAACCCGGCGGCGATCAGCAACCTGCCGGGCCTCGGCTCGGCGCTCGCGCGGTCCTCGGCGATCTCGTCGCTGCTCTCGCTCGACCTGCCGGGCCAGGCCGCGGTGTTCAACTCCGAGGCGCTCGAGTCGCAGGTGCTGCTGACCGGGTCGTCCACGGTCAAGCTGCGCGTCGCGCGCGGCGACCAGACGTCCGGCGAGGCGATCCTGTTCGCGAAGCTCTACGACGTCTCCACCGACGGCACGCGCGTGCTGCCGGGCTCGACCGTCGCCCCGTTCCGCGTGGCACTGCCGCCGGACGGTTCGGCGGCCGAGGTGACGGTGACGCTGCCCGGTGCGGTGCGCCCGGTCGAGAGCGGTCACAAGCTCGCCCTGGTCGTGTCGACGACGGACCAAGCGTTCGCGAACGCCGAGCAGCCCGCCGCGTACCGGATCTCCCTGGCGTCCGACGAGCTGTCGGTGCCGGTGGTGCCGGGCCGCAACGTGACGACCGGCTTCCCGGTGGGTGCCCTGTGGGGCATCGTCATCGCGCTGCTGGTGCTGATCGGCGCGGGCGTCGTCGCGATGTTCCGCCGCCGCATGGCGCAGGACTCGGACCCCGACCTCGCGGGCGTGCCGCTGGTCATCTCGAACCTCACGAAGGCCTACCCCGGCGGCGTGACCGCCGTGAAGGACCTGTCGTTCCGCGTGGAGCACGGCATGGTCCTCGGCCTGCTCGGCCCCAACGGCGCCGGCAAGACCACGACCCTGCGCATGGTCATGGGCCTGATTCACCCGTCCGAGGGACACATCCGGGTCTTCGGCCACAAGGTCACGCCCGGCAACCCGGTGCTGTCGCGCATCGGTTCGTTCGTCGAGGGCTCCGGCTTCCTGCCGCACCTCTCCGGCGCCGCGAACCTGCGCCTGTACTGGGCGGCGACGGGCAGGCCCGAGAGCGAGGCGCACGTCGAGGAGGCGCTGGAGATCGCGGGCCTCGGCAAGGCGGTGCACCGCCGCGTGCGGACGTACAGCCAGGGCATGAGGCAGCGCCTCGCGATCGCCCAGGCGATGCTCGGCCTGCCGGACCTGCTGATCCTGGACGAGCCCGCCAACGGTCTCGACCCGCCCCAGATCCACCAGATGCGCGACGTCCTGCGCCGCTACGCCGCGGCGGGCCGCACGGTGGTCGTCTCGTCCCACCTGCTCGCCGAGGTGGAGCAGACCTGTTCGCACGTGGTCGTGATGCACAAGGGCCAGCTCGTCGCCGCGGGCGAGGTGGCCGACATCGCGGCGGGAGGCGGCGAGACGACGTTCCGCGTCGACTCCCCCTCGAAGGCGGCGGATGTCCTGCGAAGCCTCGAAGGCGTGCACGACGTGCACGAGGACGAGGACGCCGTGCACGCGTCGATGAACGGCGTCCCGCGCGCCGCCGCGCTGACCGCTCTCGTGGCGGCCGGCGTGGCGGTGGACCAGGTGGGCCCGCGGCGCAGGCTGGAAGACGCGTTCTTGGAGCTGGTCGGTGAATGACTTCCTGATGGCGGCCGCCTCCGCGACCGCCGAGACCCACGCCGAAGCAGAGGTCCCCTCGTCGAGCGAGCGCACGCTGCTCGTCGGCGAAGGGGGTCCCCTTGATTCCATTATCCCAGGCGACACCGACAATTCCGGGCCCGCCGAAGCCATGCCCCTCGTGCGAACGGTGCTCACCGCGAACCCGAACCGCACCAAGGCACCGATCCGCCAGGAGGTGGACCGATGAGCGACAACGGCGTCCACACCGATCCCGGCGCGCTGAAGGACCTGACCGACGCGGCCGCCCAGCACCACACGAAGGTGGCGCCGGACGGCTCGGCGTCCGGCTACAAGGCACGCCGCACGCTGCGCGTCCACGTCGAGCTGCAACGGCAGATCCGCCGCCGCCGGACCCAGCTCGTGCTGGCGTTCCTGGTGCTGCTGCCGTTCATCCTGGCGGCGAGCTTCGAGATCGGTCAGGCGAACCCGAACCGCCGCTCCGGCGGCTTCGTGGACCTCGCCACCGCCAGCGGCATCAACTTCGTGGTGCTCACGCTGTTCGTGAGCAGCAGCTTCCTGCTGCCGATGATCGTGGCGCTGTTCTTCGGCGACACGATCGCGTCCGAAGCGTCGTGGTCGAGCCTCAAGTACCTGCTCGCGGCGCCGATCCCGAGGCACCGCCTGCTGAGGCAGAAGGCCGTCAGCAGCGGCATCCTCAGCGTCTTCGCCCTGGCCCTGCTCCCCGCGGTGGCCCTGGGCGTCGGCGTCGCCTGGTACGGCGCCGGCGAGGTGGTGAGCCCGACCGGCGAAGCCGCACCGTTCGCCGACGGCGTGCTCGGCGTGGCGCTCGCGGTGGTCTACATCGCGATCAACCTCTTCTGGGTCGCGGGCCTCGCGATGTTCCTGTCCGTGTCCACCGACGCACCGCTCGGCGCGGTCGGCGGCACGGTGCTCGTCTCGATCGTGTCGCAGATCCTCGACCAGATCGAGCCGCTCGAGGACCTGCGCAACTACCTGCCGACGCACTACGCGATGGCCTGGGTCGACCTGCTCTCGACCGACATCGACTGGTCGGAGATGACCCGGGGGACGTTCTCCGCGCTCGTCTACGGCGGCATCTTCACGCTGCTCGCCGCGCGCCGGTTCAAGACGAAGGACATCACGAGCTAGGTCACTGCACGCAGAACTCGTTGCCCTCGGGGTCGAGCATCACGACCCAATGGCCCTTGTTGTCCTCGAACTCCTGGACCTTGGTGGCCCCGAGGGCGACGAGGCGGTCCACCGCCTCCAGCCCGGCGTTCACGTCGAGGTGGAGGCGGTTCTTCGCTGTCTTGCCCTCCGGCACGCGCTGGAAGAAGAACCGCGGTCCCCCGCCCTCCGGATCAACGATCGCCGAGTAGTCGTTGATCGTCTCGAAGGGGATGTTGTTCTTGACCGCGAAGTCCTCCCAGGAGTCGAACCCGGGAGGCGGCGGCTGCACCACGTAACCGAGCGCCTCAGCCCAGAAGGCGGCCAGTTTGCCGGGGTCCGCCGCGTCCATCGTGACCTGGATTCCGATTGCCATGAGCCAACCGTAGAGACCAATGCGGACAACCACTGTCCGGGAGCAGCGACGGCGGGAAGATCGACCAGCCGGCCGTCAACGGCGGCCCGTTCGCCTGCCAACGCGGCAAGCTCGGGCATCCCCTCCAGCCGGAGGACCGCTAAGCAGGCCGCTTGGACCGCGGCAACCGCGCGACGACGGCCTCGTAGGACCCGTCGACCAGCTCCAGCAGTTCGTCGTCGGGCACAGAACCCTTGAGCGAGATGGTGTTCCACCCGTAACGCCCGACGTACCCGCTCACCGTGACGTCGCCCGGAAAGCGCTCTCGCCACACAGCGGCGGCCTCGGCGTCAGCACCGCATTTGAGCCCCACGGTGTGCATGTCGAGCCCGACGAAGGCGAACGCCTTCCCGCCGACCTTGCACACCAACTCGGCCTCGCCCCACGGATACGTCTCTTCCGCACCGGGCTTCGAAGCGCAGTAGGCGATCAGCTCATCCAGTGTCACAACAGGATTATCGCGCGCCGAACACCGCGACGAAACGGGTGAGCAACCGGGCGAACTCCACCCGCTCCTCCTCCGTCCAGTCCGCCATGGCGGCAGCACAGGCACTCTGCCGAGCCCGGTGCAGCTCAGCGGAGGTGGCCCGCCCCCGAGGCGTCCGCACGAGCAACACCCTCCGCCCGTCGGCCTTGTCGGCGACCCTGGCCACCAGCCCGGCGTCGACGGCACTGGTGACGAGCTTGCTGGCCCGGGGCTGGTCGACGTGCAAAGCCAGGGCAACGCTGGAAACCGTGGCCTGAGCACCGGCCCGCTCGGCGGTTTCCACCACGTCCAGTACGTCGAAGGCCGGAACAGCGAGCTCCGCCAGCGCCCGACGCGACTGACTGCGTCGCACGGCGATCAGCGCCTGCTCCACCGCGGCAAGGTGGGAGTCCACATCCACCCCGAGATCATGGCCGCCTCACGCTCTGACGAAAGCCGTCCGCGCACATCTCACCCCAGAGGGGGATTTACGCGGGAAGCGCAAATCGTTATACGGCCACAAGATTACGCACCGCACACACCGAGCTAACGCACCGCAACAAATCGTCCACTATGGACGCGTTTCTCGACTGCGATGCTGAAAGCGAGGCTTGCGAAGGCGAAGCCGAGCCGTCTCCCCATGACGACCGCAGGCACAACCACCAGGCAATGCCAAGCCGCCCCTGGCAAAAGTGGGACGGCCAACGAAACCGACGCGTCCCCCAACCCCTCACTTCACCCCGGCGGCGTCCATTCCCCGGAGTTCCTTCTTCAGGTCCTGGATCTCGTCCCGCAACCGGGCAGCCAGCTCGAACTGCAGATCCCGGGCAGCGTTCATCATCTGATCGGTCAACGACTGCACCAGGTCAGCCAGCTCCGACCGGGCCATCCCGGCCCGCTCGTGAGAAGCCACCACCCCGGAAGAGCGCCCGCTCTCCCCGGCGGCCCTCTTGCCCCGGGACGCGTTCCGCCCGGACCCGCCGACCGGCACCTCGTCCTCGATCTCGGAGTACACCGCCTCCAGGATGTCGGTGATCTTCTTCCGCAACGGCTGCGGGTCGATCCCGCGCTCGGTGTTGTAGGCGACCTGCTTGACCCGCCGCCGGTTCGTCTCGTCGATCGCGTGCTGCATCGAGTCGGTGATCCGGTCCGCGTACATGTGGACCTCACCGGACACGTTGCGGGCGGCGCGGCCGATCGTCTGCACCAGCGACGTCCCGGACCGCAGGAAGCCCTCCTTGTCCGCGTCGAGGATCGCCACCAGCGACACCTCGGGGAGGTCGAGACCCTCGCGCAGCAGGTTGATGCCGATCAGCACGTCGAACTCGCCGAGCCGCAGCTGGCGCAGCAGCTCGACGCGGCGCAGCGTGTCGACCTCGGAGTGCAGGTAGCGGACGCGGATGCCCAGCTCGAGCAGGTAGTCCGTCAGGTCCTCGGCCATCTTCTTGGTCAGCGTCGTGACCAGCACGCGCTCGTCGCGCTCGGCGCGCTCGCGGATCGAGTGCACCAGGTCGTCGATCTGGCCCTCGGTCGGCTTGACCACGATCTGCGGGTCGACCAGGCCGGTCGGGCGGATGACCTGCTCGACGAACTCGCCGCCGGACTGGCCGAGCTCGTACGGGCCGGGGGTCGCGGACAGGTACACGACCTGGCCGATCCGGTCGGCGAACTCCTCCCACGTCAGCGGGCGGTTGTCGAGCGCGGAGGGCAGGCGGAAGCCGTGTTCGACGAGGTTGCGCTTGCGCGAGGCATCGCCCTCGTACATGCCGCCGATCTGCGGCACCGTCACGTGCGACTCGTCGATGACCATCAGGAAGTCGTCGGGGAAGTAGTCGAGCAGCGTCGCGGGCGCGGTGCCGGGGGCGCGGCCGTCGATGTGGCGCGAGTAGTTCTCGATGCCGTTGCAGAAGCCGACCTGCTTCATCATCTCCAGGTCGTACTGGGTGCGCATGCGCAGGCGCTGCGCCTCCAGCAGCTTGCCCTGGCGCTCCATCTGCGCGAGCGTCGTCTCGAGCTCCGCCTCGATGTCGCGGATCGCCCGCTCCATGCGCTCCGGACCGGCCACGTAGTGCGTCGCCGGGAAGATCCGCAGGTCGTTCACCTCGCGGACCACGTCGCCCGTCAGCGGGTGCAGGTAGTAGAGCTTGTCGATCTCGTCGCCGAAGAACTCGACGCGCACCGCGAGCTCCTCGTAGGACGGGATGATCTCGACCGTGTCGCCGCGCACGCGGAACGAGCCGCGGGTGAACGACATGTCGTTGCGGGTGTACTGGACGTCGACCAGCAGGCGCAGGAACGCGTCGCGGTCGACCTCCACGCCCACCTCGAGCGGGATGGAGCGGTCGAGGTAGGACTGCGGCGTGCCGAGGCCGTAGATGCACGAGACGGACGCGACCACGATGACGTCGCGCCGGGTCAGCAGCGACATCGTGGCCGAGTGGCGCAGGCGCTCCACGTCCTCGTTGATCGAGGAGTCCTTCTCGATGTACGTGTCCGTCTGCGGGATGTACGCCTCGGGCTGGTAGTAGTCGTAGTAGCTGACGAAGTACTCCACCGCGTTGTGCGGGAACAGCTCCTTCAGCTCGTTCGCCAGCTGGGCGGCCAGCGTCTTGTTCGGCGCCATGACCAGCGTGGGGCGCTGCAGCCGTTCGACCAGCCACGCCGTGGTCGCCGACTTGCCGGTGCCGGTGGCGCCGAGCAGCACCACGTCGCGCTCGCCGGAGCGCACGCGGCGCTCCAGCTCGTCGATCGCGGCCGGCTGGTCGCCCGCCGGCTGGTACTCGCTGACCACGCGGAACTGCCCGTCGGTGCGGACGATGTCGCCGACGGGACGGTGTTCGGAGTGCGCCTTGACGGTGCTCTCCTCTGGCGGGAGCTCGGTTGCGAATGCCACGGGAAGCACGTTACGCCGCGGGTCCGACAATTTCCGATCAGGCCAGGTCAGAGCCCCTAGTCACACGGGCAGCAACAGCAGTCGCAGCTGTTGCAGTTGCAGTCGCAGTTCGGGCCGCAGTCGCCGCCGCACCCGTCGCGCCGCTTGTCGCTCCAAGGGCCGGGGAACGGGTCGCGGCAGCAGAACTGGCACGTTCCGCACATGTAGAGGAACGCGCCGCAGCCCTCGAAGCACCCGCGCGGCCTGCGCTGCCAGTTGAGCCTCGGGTACGCCCACAGCCCGCTGCCCGGATCCGACCAGCGGGGCTGGCCCGGCGGGTGCCGGTGCCGCTTGCCGAACACGCGGATCACCGACTCTTCCAGCTCGTGCACCATCAGCTTGTGCACAAGGCGCGAGTCGGTGAACTCGACCTCGTCGAGGGCCAGCTTGACGCCCGTCAAGGCGTCCAGGCACAGCCGGTGCGCCTCCTCGACGGACGTCCCGGTGACGAGCAGCGGGTTCCAGGCGCCGGACGCCCGGTCCTCCTCGAGGTCCTCCGCCGCGTCGATCAGGTGCGCCACCCGCCCGAACAGCCGTCCCACCTCGCGCAGCGGCTCGGTGTTCTGCGGCCTGCCGGCGATCAGGGCGGTCTGCGCGAAGGCGAACCCCGTCGCCGTCTCGGTCGGCTCGGTCACGACGAGCACCGAGCTGCCGAGCCCGGTCCCGGCCTCCACCTCGGGCTGCCGCCGGACCGCGGCCACCATCACCGACGCGTCGAACCCCAGGTCGGACGCCGTTTCGAGGCCTTTGGCGGCCCAGCGGTGCGCCATCGCGCGCCCCGCCCACGGCACCTTGCCCGCGAGCCCGTCGCCGTCGTCCACGTGGTCCTGGATCTTCAACGACGCGAGCACCAGCGACACCGACGCCGCCAGCCGCGCCCCGGAGCCGACGGCCACGTCGGCGGACTTCATGCCGCGCAACGCGCAGGGGCCGGCGGTCCTCCGCGAGACTCCGGACTGCGCCTCCACCGCCGCCGAGATCACCAGCCCGTCGTAGTTCGTGACGAGGCGCGAGAGATGACCGTGCTCGTCGCGCAAAGACAGGCACATTCCACACAGGTGCGAGAGCCACGCGGACCGCAGCTCAGTCCCCAACCTGTTGCGGCAGGGGCGGATGATCCCGAACATGCGCGGCATCCTAAGTGGCCTGGAGCCCCGGCGATGGCAGTATCGCCGACGTGGCACACATCCATCCGCCGAAGATCGAGTACTTCGACCTGGACGCCAAGAGCAACACCGATCCCAAGGGGCACCTCAGGAGCGTCGACGAGTACCGGCTGACCCCGGCGGGCCTCTACATGTTCCGGCCGCTCGCGGGGCATCCGAAGATCAGCCACTTCGAGAGCTGGTTCCTGCCGAAGCTGAACCTCCGCGTCACGCGCCAGTCGTGGCACCGCGGCCACGAGCTCGACTTCGACTTCTACGTCGACGTCGTCGAGATCACCGCGATCGGCAGCGTGTGGAGGACGATCGACCTCTACCTCGACCTGATCGTCCGGACGGATCGAAGCGTGACGGTTCTGGACACGGACGAGTTGATCGCCGCGGTGCAGCAGAAGCTGATCTCTGCGGAACGCGCGCAATGGGCGTTGGAAACCACCTACTCGGCGGTGTCCGGTATTTCAGCGCACGGTCACGATGTCCTCCGGTGGCTCACCTATTCGGGTTGTCCCACGACCTGGCGTTGATACACACAGTGTGATCGTCATCTGAACGTGACGTAACGAATCAACCCGCCGTGTAACTGGGAGCACATATTTGACTACCCTCGGCGGCGTGGGAGCGGTCACTACACCTCAGCTGGTCGATGTCGTCGACACCATTTCGGGCATGCGCTCGTATTCGTCCGGCGGCTCGCGAACGCTCAGTTCGTGTTATGTCGAAAGGTGGGGTCTGCGAATCGAACACCCCACGCCGGAAGACCCGTTCTCGGACTCCGAGATCACCTGGCTGATGCCGGAACTGGGCCTGCGCCTCACGAACCACCGGGCCCGTTCGCGGCACTCCCGCAGCGGCCCGAGCATCCTGTCCGCCGTGCGGGTCGAACGCGACCACCGCCACTGGCAGACCACCGACCTCCTGCTGGGCCTCGCCGTCCCCGGCGGCACCACGCCCCGCATCGTGCGCAGCGAGGACTTCGCCGCCGCCGTCGCGGGCCACGTACTGCGACCGGGCGACGCCGACCAGGCGCTGCGCACCGTCCACCGCGCCCTCGAAGAGCTGAGCAACGTCAACCACAACCTGATGTCGTGGCTGACGTGGCACGGCATCTACGACTCCTGGCCGTCCCTGTAGGCCCGGACGCGCTCTGCGGCCGCCGCCATCCACGGGTCCTTGGCCTCGCCGTAGGCGAAACCGTCGGCGTCGGCCGCGAACCGTTGTGACAGCTCCAGCTTGACGTTCGCGTACTCCTCGCGCGCTTGCGCGTCGTGCCGCAACCAGTCGCGGAAGTCGACCGCCCACCGCCAGTTGGCAGCGCCCTCGACGCGCAGGTGCAGGTTCACCCGCCGCCCGGGGTCCGCCCCGGCGTGCAGGCGCTTGCTCCAGTCGCCCTCGCCGCGCGGCGTGTCCCCGTAGGGCCCCACGTAGGGGAAACCGGCCTGCGCCAACGCTTCCCGCAGACCGTCCGCGGCTGCCATGTCCTCGACGGCCACCTGGAAGTCGAGGACGTCCTTGGCCGCGAGCCCCGGCACCGACGTGGAGCCGATGTGCTCCACGTGCCGCCCGCCGGCCGCGAGGCTGATCCGCCGGGCGAGCCGCCGCGCCTGGGCGGGCCACTGCTCGTCGTAGGGCACCACCAACGGCGAGCCCGACGCGTACGAGCGCGTGCGCACGTTCTTCTCGAAGCCCACCAGCCGGTCCCACAACGCCGTGACGTCCGGGACCTCACCGCTGTTGTCCAGCCACACGTCCGCGACGGCCCGCCGCTGCTCGTCGGTGGCCTGCGCGGCGATCCGCTTCTCGGCGTCCGACCGGTCCATGCCCCGGCTGCCGACCAACCGCTGCAGCCGCGTCCGCGAGTCCGCGTACACCACGACGACCAGGTGGTAGACCGCCGCCATGTCCCGTTCCACCAGCAACGGGATGTCGTGCACGACGATCGCGTCCTCGGGCGCCTCGGCCATCCGCTGCCCGGTCAACGCCCCGATGCGGGGGTGCGTGATCTCGTTGAGCGTCTGGCGTGCGTCTTCGGTGGCGAACGCCTTGGCCGCCAGCGCCGCCCGGTCGAGCGTGCCGTCGGCGTTCAGCACGTCCTCCCCGAACGCCTCGACGACCTCCGCGAGCCCCTCGCTGCCGGGCTCCAGCACCTCACGGGCGAGCTTGTCCGCGTCGACGACCACGGCGCCGTTCTCCGCGAGCAGCCGCGCGACAGTCGACTTCCCCGACCCGATCCCGCCGGTCAACCCCACCCTGAGCATGCGGGCCAGGTTAGACGGGAGGGGTCATGGCCTGCTGGGCGAGTACCGGCAGGACGGCGATCAACCGCTCCTTGGGCACGAAGTTGTGCCGGTTGCGCACCACGAACGTCGTCTTACCGAGCGACCCGACGAGCAGCTGCTCGTTCTTGCCCTCGATCAACGTCCCCTTCTGCTTGCCGACGTCGACCTCGGTGGTCTTCGCCCCCTGCGCCCGCTCGACGTCGATGCTCTCGGTGACGCGGGCGCGAGCCGTGGCCTCGTCCGCGTAGGTCGACAACCCGACGACGATCTTGGCGTCCGGCAGGTTCTTCTTCTCGGGGATCCCGTAGTAGCAGTCGATCTTCCCGGTCTTGCCGATCGCCGGCTCCTTGACGCCGATGATGATCCGGGGCTCCCCGGGCAGCTCCTGCCCCAGGGTCGCGTTCATGACCGCGGCGGGCACCACGAGCTCGCAGTCGTCCGGCAACGGCCGGTCCACCATCGTCGGCACGCGCGACGGCGAGGTGGACGGGGTGATCTTCGGGATTTGGGGCGGCGGCGCCTGAGTTTGCGGCGCAGTGGTGGCGCAGCCAGCACAGATCATCAGCGCACCCGCGCCCAGCGTCACGAAGAACCTGTTCCCACGCATAGGTTTGCCAACTTACACAACGGGGTTGAGCCTCCACCACAGAGTGAACGGGTGGACGCGGAGCAAGGCGCGGCGAGGTGCGTGGGATGAGGCGAGGCGAGTGCATTGTGGTGCGTCGGGCAGGTAGGACGCGGCGGGCGGGGCAGCAGGCGAGGTGAGCGCTGGGCGGCAGGCGCGGGGCGGTCCGGTGCGGTGGGCGCGGGGCGGCAAGCGCGGTGCGGCGTGGTGGGCGCGGTCCGGTCTGGGCGGTTCGGTGCGGCGGGCGCGGACTGTGCGGTGCGGTCGGGCGCGGTCCGGTTCGGACGGCGCGGCCAGCGCGGCGTGGTGCAGTGCGCCAGAGTGTGATGGGCGCGGCGCGGCCGGTGGGCGCGGAGCGGGCGAACGGCGCGACAGGCAGGTGGCGTGGCGGATGCGGCGCCGTGAGGCGGGCACAGCCCGTGCTCGGGCGACGCGCACAAGACAAAAGCCCCCGCGCCAACGGCGCGGGGGCTCCTGAAGGGTCTAGCTAGCGACTCACATGCCGCCCGACAGCTTCTCCCGCAGAGCAGCGAGCTGCTCGTCGGAAGCGAGCGTGCCACCGGACTGGGCCGGCGCGCCGACCGAGGTGGACGGAGCGTCGCCACCGGAGGTGTAGTTGCCCGCACCCTCGGCCGAAGCCTCTTCCTCGGCCTCGGCGGCCTTGCGGATCTGCTTCATGTGGGCCTCGTAACGAGTGTGCGCCTCGGCGTACTGGCGCTCCCACTCCTCACGCTGCTTGTCGAAGCCGTCCTGCCACTCCTGGGTCTCCGGGTCGAAGCCCTCGGGGTAGATGTAGTTGCCCTGGTCGTCGTACTCGGCGGCCATGCCGTACTGGGTCGGGTCGAACTCGGTGTCGACCGTGAAGCCCTCGTTGGCCTGCTTGAGCGACAGCGAGATGCGACGGCGGTCGAGGTCGATGTCGATGACCTTGACCATGACGTCGTCGCCGACCTGGACGACCTGCTCCGGGATCTCGACGTGGCGCTCGGCCAGCTCGGAGATGTGGACCAGGCCCTCGATGCCCTCGTCCACGCGGACGAACGCACCGAACGGAACCAGCTTCGTGACCTTGCCCGGCACGATCTGACCGATCGCGTGGGTGCGGGCGAACTGGCGCCACGGGTCTTCCTGCGTGGCCTTCAGCGACAGGGAGACGCGCTCGCGCTCCATGTCGACGTCGAGGACCTCGACGGTGACTTCCTGACCGACCTCGACGACCTCGGACGGGTGGTCGATGTGCTTCCAGGACAGCTCCGAGACGTGGACGAGACCGTCGACGCCACCCAGGTCCACGAAGGCACCGAAGTTGACGATCGAGGACACGACGCCCTTGCGGACCTGGCCCTTCTGCAGCTGGTTGAGGAACTCGCTGCGGACCTCGGACTGGGTCTGCTCGAGCCACGCGCGGCGGGACAGGACCACGTTGTTGCGGTTCTTGTCCAGCTCGATGATCTTCGCCTCGAGCTCGCGGCCGACGTACGGCTGGAGGTCGCGGACGCGACGCATCTCGACGAGCGAGGCGGGGAGGAAGCCGCGGAGGCCGATGTCGAGGATGAGACCACCCTTGACGACCTCGATGACCGTGCCCTTGACGGGCTCGTCCTTCTCCTTGAGGGCCTCGATGGTGCCCCACGCGCGCTCGTACTGGGCGCGCTTCTTGGAGAGGATCAGACGGCCTTCCTTGTCCTCCTTCTGGAGAACAAGCGCCTCGACCTCGTCACCGACCTTGACGACCTCGTTGGGGTCGACGTCGTGCTTGATCGACAGTTCGCGCGAGGGGATGACGCCCTCGGTCTTGTAGCCGATGTCGAGCAGGACCTCGTCCCGGTCGACCTTGACGATCGTGCCCTCAACGATGTCGCCGTCGTTGAAGTACTTGATCGTCTTGTCGATAGCTGCGAGGAAGTCCTCCTCCGTCCCGATGTCGTTGATCGCGACCTGCTTGGGCGCAGCGGCAACGGGGGCGGTGGTGGTGTCGGTGGACATTAGGTAGGTGGCTCCGGTACGGATTGGCATTGATGGCTGGTAGTGGTGCGCGCGCAGCGTCGCAGCGACCTGGAATCCCGCGGTTCTGGATCATGGGCAGCACTAACCCACTACGCACGCGATATCGTACGCGGCCGCCAGAGGCGCAAGCAAACCAGCCCCCACGTGAAGGAGCAGTGTGTCCAACCAGCACGCGAGCGCGGAACAAGCGCTCGGCACCGCCGGCATCGTCAAGCGCGGTGCGGACGCCGCGGAGTCGCGCGTGGCGAACCGGATCTGGTGGGACGCCGACGCCGACGACTACCACCGGACGCACGGCGACTTCCTCGGCGCGTCGGACTTCGTCTGGTGCCCGGAGGGCCTGCGCGAGGAGGATGCGCGCTTCCTCGGCGACGTCGCCGGCCGGCGCGTCCTCGAGGTCGGCTGCGGCAGCGCCCCGTGCGCGCGGTGGCTCAAGGACCACGAGGCCGACGTCACCGCCTTCGACATCTCGGCGGGCATGCTGCGCCACGCCCGCGCGAACAACGCCGAGACCGGCATCGACGTCCCGCTCGTGCAGGCCAGCGCCGACCAGCTGCCGTTCAGGGACGGCTCCTTCGACGCCGCGTGCTCGGCGTTCGGCGCGGTGCCGTTCGTGGCGGACGTCCGGGAGGTCTTCGGCGAGGTCGCCCGCGTGCTCCGCCCCGGCTCCCCGTGGGTGTTCGCGGTGAATCACCCGATGCGGTGGATCTTCCCGGACGACCCGGGCCCGCTCGGCCTCACCGTCACGCAGTCGTACTTCGACCGCACCCCGTACGTGGAGGTCGACGAGGAGGGCCGGGCGACCTACGTCGAGCACCACCGCACGCTCGGCGACTACGTCCGCGCGCTCACGGGCACCGGCTTCGTGCTCGAGGACCTGGTCGAGCCCGAATGGCCGAAGGGCCACACGCGCAACTGGGGCCAGTGGAGCCCCCTGCGCGGCAAGCTCTTCCCCGGCACCGCGATCTTCCGGACGCGCCTGACGTCGTAATCTCACCGGTCATGACCTCGGCACGCGCACTGGTGGCGGCCCAGTCAGCACGCTTCGCTTCACTGGACCCGCTGCTCCCCCCTGCCGCCGAACCGCCGACGGACGGCCACGTCCTCACGGCGGCGCTGGCGGACGGCACGCGCGTGGCCGGGGTCGTCAGCCACCAGAGGTTCGAACCGCACTCGACGACGAGGCTCTGGTCGGCGGCGGAGGTGTGGGAGATGGTGCCGCTGGTCGGCGGCTCGCAGGGCATGGACGCGCTGCTCACCCGCTTGCGCCGGCACCTCGACGCGCAGGACGTCGGCGAGGACACCGCGTGCGTCGTGCACTGGCCGAGCCGTGACGTCCACGCCGCGCGGGCGTTCCTCGACCACGGCCTGGTGCCGCTGTCGGTGCTCGCGGTCCGGCTCGGGACGCCCGACCGGCAGCTCTCCCGCACGCTCACGATCCGCCGCGCGACCTCGAACGACCTGGAGACCGTGCTGCAGCTCTCGCTCGCGGAGCTCGAGTTCTCCTCCTATGTCGGCTCGACGGTCGTGCGTCCCGACGCGGCGGCGGTGAAGCGCCGCGCACTGGCGGAGCGGCTGGAGAACGCGAGTCCCATCTGGCTCGCCGAACGCGACGGCATCGCGGTGGCGCTCGCCGAGTGCGCGGTCGTGTCCTCCGAACCCGGTTCGATGGCGGCCACGCGGCTGCCCCTCGGCCGCTGGGGCTACGTGAACTGCGTCTCGGTGCTGCCGGGCGCCCGCGGCAGCGGCATCGGCCAGCAGTTGCTCGCCCACGCCCACCAGGAGCTGCACCGGATGGGCACGGTCGGCACGTACCTCTACTACAACCCGCCGAACCCGCTGAGCAGCGTCTTCTGGCCGCGCCAGGGCTACCGGCCGTTGTGGACCGTCTGGGAAGTACGCCCCGCTTCCGCTCTCAGGTGACCTATGTCCGAGTTGCCACGCGCACAGGTCTGCGGGAGAATTTGTACTGACTGGTCAGTTCAAAGGGAAGGTAAAGGCCGTGGAGATCCAGGCACGACGCGCGGGCGTCAACGGGGGCCATGGTCCCCTGCTCCGGCCGACCTCGCTGACCGTGAAGCCCGGCGAGCTGACGCTGGTCGCGGGCGAGCCCGGCGCCGGGCACACCGCGCTCGCGCTCCTGCTCTCCGGCCGCATGAAGCCCTCGACCGGCACCGTGTCGCCCGACGCCGCGAAGCTGCGCAAGCAGGTCGTGCTGGTCGACGCCCCCGAGGTGAACGAGCCGGAGGAGTCGCTGAGCCTCGCGGCCGTCGTCGGTGAGGAGCTCGCCATGAACGGCATGCCGTCGGGCAAGAAGGCGGTGCACGACTGGTTGGTCGAGCACGCCGCCGACGAGCACGCGACCAAGCGCTTCGAGCACGTTCCGGCGCAGACGCGGTGCGCGGTGCTGCTCGACCTGGCCGCCGCGCGTCCCGGCGTGACGACGCTCGTCCTCGACTGCCCGGACCGCTACCACCCCGACCCGCGCGAGTGGTTCGCCCTGGCGCACGACCACGTGAGCCCCGAACGGGCCGTCGTCGTCCTGTGCTCGAACTCCTCGGCCGGCATTCTCGGCACCCCGCACGCGCGCCTTGGTGAGGACAACGACACCAAGATGGAGATCACCGCATGAGCGCCCTTCGCATGGCCTTCAACGAGCTGCGCCGGATCACCTCCGGCAAGCTCCCCAAGCTCGCCGTCCTGGCCCTGGCCCTCGTGCCCCTGCTGTACGCGTCGCTCTACCTGTACGCCAACAAGGACCCGTACGCGAACCTCAACCACGTGCCCGCCGCGCTCGTCGTCAAGGACAAGGGCGCCAAGGACCTCAACGCGGGCAAGGACGTCGCCGACGAGCTGTTGAACGGCAAGAAGTTCAACTGGCAGGTGGTCGACGACGCCGACGAGGGCGTGCGCAAGGGCAGGTACATCTTCGCGCTGACCCTGCCGGAGGACTTCTCGGAGGCGCTCACGTCCGCGGAGCAGCAGAAGCCCCGTCAGGGCGTGCTGACCCTGACGACCAACGACGCCAACAACTACCTCGGCTCCACGATCGCGAACCAGGTGGTGAGCGAGGTCCGCAGGGCCATCACGGCGAAGGTCTCCACCGAGGCCGCCGACAGGTTCCTGCTCGGGTTCTCCACGATCCGCGAGGAGACCACCAAGGCCGCGGACGGCGCCCGGCAGCTCGCGGACGGCAGTGCCACGTTGCGGGACAAGATCGGTGAGCTCGACAGCGGCGTCCAGCAGCTGGCGAGTGGCGCCGCGCAGCTCCGCGACGGCACCCACGAGCTGCGCACGCAGACCGCACAGCTGCCCGCCGGCGCGAAGAAGATCGCCGACGGGGCGCGCCAGGTCGCGGACGGCAACGAGACCGCCGCCCGCTCGGCGGAGGAGTACGCGGCGAAGGCCCAGGCCCTGGTCGGCGTGCTCGACCAGACCGACGGCGACATCGCGATCCGCCTGCGCTCCCTGGGCTTCACCGAGGAGCAGGTGCAGAACGTGCTGACCACTCTCGGCCAGGTCCGCAAACCCGTCGACGACGCCAACGGCAAGGTCCAGGGCGCGGCGGGCGACCTGCGCAAGCTCGCGAACGGCGCGGACCAGGTGGCCGACGGCGCCGAGCAGCTCTCGGAGAAGATGCCCGCCCTGACCGCCGGCATCGCCAAGCTCGACGACGGCGCCACGACACTGCGCGACGGTCTGCAGAAGGCGGCCACCGGCACACCGCAGCTGCGCGACGGCGCGGCCAAGGTCGCCGACGGCTCCGCTCAGCTGCGCGACGGTCTCACCGGTGGCGTCGACAAGATCCCGAACGCCGACGACCCGACCCGTGCCGCGATCGCGCAGGCCATCGGCGACCCGGTGGCGGTGCGCGGCCTGTCCCAGACCAAGGCCGCCACGTACGGCGCGGGCCTCGCCCCGTTCTTCCTCGGTCTCGCTACGTGGATCGGCGCGTTCGTGCTGTTCCTGCTGCTGCGTCCGCTCTCACGCCGTGCGCTCGCCGCGGGTCAGTCGGCGCTCAGGGTTGCGTTGGGCGGCTGGCTGCCCGGTGCGTTGCTCGGCGTCGTGCAGGTGCTCGTGATGTTCTCGGTCGTTCGGTTCGTGGTCGACATCGAGCCGTCGAATCCCCTCGGCACGTTCGGCTTCCTCGTGCTGATGTCGCTCACGTTCGTGGCGATCCTGCACGCCCTGAACGCCGCGTTCGGTGCTGTGGGCAAGTTCCTCGGTCTGATCCTGCTGATCCTGCAGCTGGTCAGCGCGGGCGGCACGTTCCCGTGGCAGACGATCCCGGTGCCGCTGTACCCGCTGCACTACGGCCTGCCGATGGGCTACGCGGTCGACGGTCTGCGCCACCTCATGTACGGCGGTGACCTCGGCAGCGTCGGCAGGGACGTGCTGATCCTTCTCGCCTGGCTGGTCGGGGCCCTAGCCTTGGCGTCCGTGGCGGCCTACAAGCAGCGCGTGTGGACAGCGTCCAAGCTGAAGCCGGAGCTCGTGCTGTGAGCGCCCGGACGACGGCGACCAAGCAGAAGCTCTTCGACGCGGCGTTGAAGCTCGTCGGCGAACGGGGCGCGGCCTCGGTGACGGTCGACGAGATCGCCGCGGAGGCGGGTGTCGCCAAGGGCACGATCTACTACAACTTCGCCTCCAAGGACGCCTTGGTCGAGGCCCTGCTGCACCACGGCGTCGAGATCCTCGCGGGCAGGCTGCGCTCGGCCGAGGGCTCCGAGGACTCGCTGGAGGCCCTGGTCGACGAGATGCTCGGCTTCTGGGCCGAGTACCCGGCGTTCGGCCAGTTGCTCGTCTCGGAGCTGTGGCGCACACCTGGCCAATGGCACGGCACTCTCTCGTTGCTGCGCGACGACATCGTGTCGATCGTGCGCGGTCAGATGAAGCGCCTGTCCGACGCCGGGCGCCTGCCCGAGGGGGTCGAGGTCGGCACGGCCTCGGCGGCGTTGTTCGGCACGCTGCTCGTGATCGCGCTGGACTGGCAGGTCTTCCAGCCGGAGCGGTCGCGGGCGGAGGTGCGCGAGTCGGTCATGCTGCTGGTGCGGGGGATGCGCTCGGCGCGGTGAAACCCGGCCGAGATCCGGAAGGCGTGGCTCAGCGGGCGTCCTCGTAGTGCAGCGAGGGGGGCCGTCCCTCCAACGCCCGTTCGACGGCTTCCAGCACCGCACGGCTCGTGCGGCGGGTGGCGTCGTGGGCGAAGTGGCCGAGCAGCACCTGCTGGGTCGGGTTCGGCAGCACCGGGTCCGGCACCGGCGCGCACGTGTGCACCTCCACCACCGGTGCGCCCTCGGCGAGAAGGCGGTGCACAGCGGTGAGCACTCCTGTGCGGTAGCTGGTGTGCACCCACGCCACCAGCAGGTTCACGAGGTGGCCGTCGAGCTCGTACTCGACCTCCGAGGCGAGCGCCGCGGGGTCGGCCCAGTCGGCTCGCACCCAGGTCGGGCGGTGTCCGCGCGAGATCGACGCGCGCGCTGCCCTGCCCGGGCCGTCATCGGCGGCCAGCGGCTGGGTCCGCGACGGCAGCACGACCCGCCACCCGCGTGCCACGAGCTGTTGCGCGCAGCCGGCCAGCATGCCGGTTCCGCTGAGCACCAGAGCCGTTCTCACCGGGCACGCTCCTCCCCGACCGAGGCCAGCGGCCCGGCCAGCCACCGCTCCACCTGCGCCTGCCCGCGCAGCCGCACGACCACCACGTCGTCGACCAGGGCGAGCACCCTGGTCCTGCTGCGCCGGTAGGTCCTCGGGCCCCACCGCAGGATGTGCTCGGAGTCGGTGAACACCGACCACAACGACGGTTCCTGGTTACCGTTCCACAACTCGACCCTGCCCGCCCGCCGTCTGATCGTGCGGACGACGAGACGTCCCACGACTACCGGGAACGGGTGGTCCAGCCACACGAGCGTGTCCGCGCGGGCCAGCAGCTCCGGGCGCACCTCGTTGTACTGGAACTCGGTGACCCAGGCGTCCTGGCGGGCGAACGCCGCCACGTCGGCGCGGAACTCGGGGCGGGGCGTCCACCGCGGGCCCCAGTAGAGGCTGTCCAGTTCGACCCGGCGCAGGCCGTGCTGCCGTGCGATGCGCCGGCAGAGAGTCGACTTGCCCGCTCCCGCGTTGCCGGCGACGAGAACGCGCCGGGGCACGTGCGGCAGCGGATCGGCTGGTCCGAGCAACGGCATCGGGCCAGGCTAGGGGAAACGCGACGGGGACGACACGAACGCGGGGCCCCGGGAAGTTCCCGGGGCCCCGCGTTCGTGAAAGACGACGTCAGAGAGCGGTGACGTTCGTCGCCTGCGGGCCCTTCTGGCCCTGCGTGACGTCGAACGAGACCTTCTGGTTCTCTTCGAGGCTGCGGTAGCCGCCACCGTTGAGGGCCGAGTAGTGGACGAAGACGTCAGCGCCGCCGTCCTCGGGGGCGATGAAGCCGAAGCCCTTTTCGGCGTTGAACCACTTGACGGTGCCGTTAGCCATGTACTGCTTCTCCTTGATTACTGACGAGCGAGCCGCACTGTGCGACCACTCAGTGGTTGGTCATGAGCAGACCGCCCCAACCGTGAAGAAGGAGAAGCGCTCGCAACTGAAGTTCGGCGAGCGTGCAGAACACGAACACAAAACCGCAACCACCAGAGAACACTACCCGAAGTCACGGCCGTTGGCGAATGGGGACCGCGAACCGCTGCTGCATGGCCGAGATCCGGAGGACGACGAAGCACGCGAGGCCCGCCGCTCCCAGGGCACACAGGGTGGACAACGTCGAGAACACCACGTACGCGCGGGTGTCGAGCAGCAACGACTCGAGCACGTCGCACAGGACCATCGCGAGGAACGCGTACTGCCACGGCTTGATCAGCGGACTCGCCACGCGCTCGGCGAACGGCACCTCGCGCTGGTCCGGGTCGCTCGCCTTCCACACCTGCGACACCATCCGCACGCCGTGCAGCGCGATCGCCTCGGCGTTGTGCGTGGCGTTGCGCAACCACACGACGAACGCCACGGCGGCGGGGAGGACCAGCACGATCGCGAGGAAGCTCCACGACGGCGAGCCGCCCTGCCAGTCGTTGACCGTGCCCCACACGGACTCGGCGGCGACCAGGGCGATGAGCCCCGTGCTGACGTAGCCGGAGACCCGGACGTCCCTGAGGTCGATGTAGGTGTCCAACGCCACTCTCCCGAACACGGCGGACCTCGCGGGAGACTACCGCCCGAACCGGCAGCCGAGCTCCGCGAACGTGGCGACCTTCTCGGCCGCCCGCACGACGACCTCGTCGATGCCGTCGAGCACCACCCGGTCACCCACCCGGCGGGCGGGCAGCAGCGGCACGTCGGCCT
The DNA here is from genome assembly GCF_021056325.1 of Lentzea sp. CC55. Classification (NCBI taxonomy): domain Bacteria; kingdom Bacillati; phylum Actinomycetota; class Actinomycetes; order Pseudonocardiales; family Pseudonocardiaceae; genus Lentzea; species Lentzea sp. CC55. The sequence goes on from NZ_JAJCXE010000011.1 coordinate 32,338, forward strand.
TGCCGCACTGCTCCACGACCGATGTGAACGCCCGCGCGGCGGCGAGCGGCGCGACGAGGGGCTCGCCCGACTGCCGGTGGCGGACGAGGTTCTCGAGCAGGTCGGTGGGCGGCGTCACGGCCATGCGGTGGTCGTTGACCGTGAGCCGGTCGTCGTCGTACCACCACACGGCCTGTCCGAGCGATCCGTGCACGAGGACGACCGGCGGCAACGACGTCGTGGCGCACAACGTCGTGGCGACCACGACCGGCGGCGCACCGTCCGACGTCACGCGGACGCAGGCCGTGTCGTCCGCTGTGATCGTGTCGCGGCACCGGTACAGCTCCAGCTCGACGGTGATGTCGGTCCGTTCCTCGACATCGGCGAGAAGCAACGCGTTCTGCAGTGCGTGCGCGAACGGGTTCACGAGCGTCCCGTCCTCGCCCTGCCGCCCGGCCCACTCGGCCCGTTCGTAGTAGGAGTCCGTGCGCACCCAACGGCCGGCGGCGCCGATGCCCGAGATGTCGCCCAACGCACCGGAGCCGATCAACGAGCAGAGGCGGCGGTACGAACCCGTGCCCTGCGCCTGGAACCCGAGCTGGCACACGAGCCCGCGGTCGTGGGCGGCGGCGGAGATCTCGTCGAAGTCCGCCACCGACAGCACCGCGGGCTTCTCGACGAGCACGTCGCAGCCGAGCCCGAAGGCCTCCAGGACCAGGTCGCGGTGCGTCGCGGGCGGCGAGGAGACCACCACGACCTCCGGGTGCAGCTCCGCGGCGAGCGAGGGCAGGTCGGGGTAGGACGGCACCGGCACGTCGACGTCCGCCACGTCCACGACACCGACGAACGTGGCGACCCCGTCGCGGCCGAGCCTCAGCAGGTTCTCGACGTGCCGCGCCCCACGCCCCCGAGCACCGACCAGCGCAACACGCATCGTCATCACCCTTCTCGGGCCCGCCGCGATCACCCGCAGGCCAGCATCGGCCGAGGTGCCGCGAAATTCAATGCGCCGAGCCGACCAAGACACGCTTGCGACAGCATCCGGACACCCGCGGCGGCACCGTCACGGCCGCCGGAGGTCCAGCAGGTCGGCGACGCGGACCGGCCCGCCGGTGGAGAAGCTGCGGTTGGCGGCGAACCCGGTCAGCAGTGACAGCGCGCCGTCGTGGTGCGTCGCCCGGCGCCCGAGCGGGTCCTGCTGCCCGGCCGGTCCGTACAGCGCGTCGACCATCCGCCGGTCGGCGCCGCCGTGGCCCTCGCGGTCGTACTCCAGCGGGATCTCCTCCCGCTCCTCGAACAGCCGCTGCACGGAGAGCTTCGCCCAGCCCTGCTCCGGACTGGCGCCGACGCCGTGCACGGACGGGTTCTGGCCCGACACCCAGGAGTTCTCGACGACCTCCAGTTCGAGGCGTCCCCTGCTGCCGTTGACCATCAGCCGGTAGCCCTCCCACGGCGAGTAGGCCGTGAGGTGGTACGTCAGGGTCGCGCCGCTCGCGTACCGGACGAGCACGGACACGTCGTCCTCAATGGACACACCGGGGTCGAACGGGTTGCGGTCGCGGCGGTAGCCGTCCTCGTGGCACGCGTCGAGGTAGAGCCTCCGCAACCAGTCGTTCCGCGTCAGGTCGATCGCGAACCGGTCGTCGTCGGTGTAGCCGTGGCGTTCGCCGTTCTCGTGACCGTAGAAGAACAACCGGCCCTGTGCGTACACGGTGTCGGGCACCGAACCGACCCACCAGTTGAGCAGGTCGAAGTGATGGGTCGACTTGTGCACCACGAGCCCGCCGGAGTTGGCCTTGTCGCGGTGCCAGCGGCGGAAGTAGTCGGCGCCGTGCCGGGTGTCGAGCAACCACTCGAAGTGCACGGACCCGATCTCGCCGACAGCACCGTCCGCGAGCAGCGCGCGCACCTTCTCGTGGATCGGGTTGTAGCGGTAGTTGAACGTGACGGTGACGTTGCCGCCGTTGCGGTGCACGGCGTCGAGGACCTTGCGGGCCGACGGCACGTCCGTCGTCATGGGTTTCTCGGTCACGACGTCCCGGCCGGCGTCGAGCGCTTCGACGACGTACCTGTCGTGGAACCGGTCGACGGTGGTCACCACGACCACGTCGACCCGTTGCTCGTCGAGCATCTTCAGGAAGTCGGCAGCGTCGTAGGCGGGAACCGGGCCGAGGCCGAACTCGGCCAGCCGCTCGTTGTGGACGTTCATCCGGGTGCGGTTCACGTCGGCGAACGCGACGAGCTCGCACGTGTCCGCGTGTTCGACCGCGATGGCGTGGACGTGCCGCTCCGCGCGCGAGCCCGTGCCGACCACCGCATAGCGCCTGCGTTCCATCCGCGACCCCCCTGAAAACGTTTTCCCCACGCTACGGCAGGGGCAGGATGGGGTCATGCCGACTCCTGTGGTGCTCGACTGCGACCCCGGCCACGACGACGCGATCGCGATCCTGCTCGCGGCGGGATCGCCCGAGATCGACCTGCGCGCGATCACGACCGTCGCGGCGAACCAGACGCTCGGCAAGGTCACGCTGAACGCCCAGCGGATCTGTTCGGCGGCCGGGATCTCGGTGCCGATCGCGCGGGGATGCGCGAGACCGCTGGTGCGACCGTTGTACGTCGCCGAAGACATCCACGGCGAGTCCGGTATGGACGGACCCGCTTTCGGCGCTCTTACCGTTGACGTGGTGGAGGATCACGCGATCGACGTGATGCACGCGAACATGCCGGCGACGCTGGTGGCGACCGGCGCGCTGACCAACGTGGCGATGTACCTGCAGCGGTACGGCACCTCCGCGGTGCGCGAGATCGTCCTGATGGGTGGATCGACCGGACGCGGCAACACGACGCCGTACGCGGAGTTCAACATCTACGTGGACCCGGAGGCCGCCGCGATCGTGTTCGGCAGCGGTGTGCCCGTCACCATGGTCGGGTTGAACGTGACGCACCGGGCACTGGTGACCCCGGAAGTGGTGGCGCGGTTGCACGCCCTGGGGCCGCTCGGGCGGATCTGCGGCGAGCTGATGACGTTCTTCGCGGCGACCTACCGCGAGGTGTTCGGGTTCGAGGCGCCACCGCTGCACGACCCGGTCGCGGTCGCGCGGGTGATCGACCCGTCCCTGGTGACGTGCGTGGACGCGTTCGTGGGGATCGAGACGACCGGGACGTTCACACGTGGCGCGACCGTGGTCGACCTGCACGGCAGAACGGGAGAACCGCCCAACGCCCGTGTGGCCGTGGGCCTGGACGTCGAACGGTTCTTCGAGGTCGTGGTCGAGGCGGTGAAGGCGCTCAGCTGATGCCGCGGTCGCTGAGCAGCGCCCACTGGCTCCAGCCGGCCTTCTCCTTGTGGAAGCGGCGGACCAGCTTGCCGTCCTCGGTGCGGGCGAAGACCTCGACGGTCTTCGTCTGCGCGTGGTACATCGCGCTCGGCGCCTCGGCGACCTTGGTGGTGCCGAGCCGCGCCCACGTGGTCCAGCCCTTGTCGGCCGCGCGGGAGTGCTCGACGAAGCCGCCCTCGCCGAGCTGCACGACGTCGATGGAGCCGGTCGTCGAGTTGTAGACGGCCGACGGGGCGCCGGTGCCCTTGCCGCCGAGCGAGGTCCAGACGCCCGCCGCGTACTGCTCGACGCTGCCGGACTCGGTGCGCACGAAGACCTGGTCGACGGCGACGCTGGGGTCGCTCACGATCTTCTTGTCGCCCTGGTCCCGCCAGGTCGTGCCGTCCCACTTGACGAGCTTGTCGTCGGAGGAGCGCGCGTAGACGTCGTTCTCGGCGACGACCGGGGTGCCCTGGATCTTGCGGTCGCCGACCTGCGCCCACTTGTCCGTGAAGCGCAGCAGCGAACCGTCCACTCCGCGGGCCAGGACCTCCACGGCCTTCGTCCTGTCGTTCCACTGCAGGGCCGGATCACCCGCGACGACCGTGTCGCCGAGCGCGGCCCAGTGGCCGTCGACGCGGCGGTAGATCCGGTCGTCGGTGCCGCGCGCGAACACCTCGACGATCTTCGTCTGGGGGTTCACCAGCGCGACCGGGTCGCCCGCGAAGTGCTCGGAGCCGAGCTGCTGCCACCCGTTCCAGCGGCTGGTCTTGTGGAAGTTCGTGATGACCGCGCCGTCCGCGTCGCGGGCGAAGATCTCGAGCTGCTGCTGGCCGGTGTTCGAGACCTGCGGGCCGGAGCTGACGACGAGCTTGTCCGTCACCGGCGTCTCGCTGCCGGAGCCGGCGCCGCCGGCCTCGACGATGTTGTTGTAGCGCAGCGGCACGTACTGACGGGCCGTGCTCGCGCTCCACACGCGCTGAACGGTCCGGCTGCCGTCCGGCCCGGCCTGCTCGCGGACGATCGGCCGCGTCTTGGCCGCGTCGGCCCAGCCGATGAACAGCGCGACGTGGCTCTCGCGGTCGTTGAGCGCGTCGCCGGGACGGAGGTCCTCCCAGTCGATGCGGTGCGCGACCTGCTCGAGGATGTGCGTGGTGTAGGAGATGCGCAGGCCCCAGGCCATCGAGACGAAGCCGGAGCAGTCGGTGCGGTAGGCGCCGTACCTGGTGCCGAAGCAGTCGGCCTGGCTGTACGGGACGCGCGCGCTGATCCACGTCCGCGAGCGCGCCAGGACCTCGCTGCGCGTGATCTTGGAGTTGGCCTCGTACGTCCCGCAGATCACGCCGCCCTCGGCGGCGGCGACAGCGACGTCGGGCATGGCCAGCGTCGACCCGAACGTGATGGCCGCCGCGGCTACCGCCAACATCCCCCACCGTTTCATGCCGGTCACGGTAGCAAGGCGATGTGAAGTTTTGGTCCGGTCGAACGTTCCTCGTTGCTGTGGATTTTGACCGTTGGCGTGGACTAGCCCGGCCCCTCCAGAACGCTCTGGTAGCGGCGCGGGACGTAGAGCTCCGCTCCCGTCTCGTAGGGATAGGTGAGCGCGCGCAACCGGGTGCGGTGACCACCGGCCTGCTCGTACGCCCAGTACCTCCCCGGCTCCGCCGCCCACGCGGCGAAGATCACGACGTGCCGCGTGAGGTTCGTGCCGTCCGCGCGGATGACCACGTCCCCCGCCCGCAGCTCCCAGGGCGCGATCAGGCTGCTCACGCCCGCGAGTCCAGGCGTGTCCAGGCCGCCGTGGCGGTGCTCGGGCCTGCCGGGCAGCGCCCACGCCATCGAGACGAAGCCGGAGCAGTCGGCGCGGTAGAGGCCGTGCTCGTTGCGGTGGAACGAGGTCTGGCCGTACGGGACCGAGTCGCGCACCCACGAGCAGGCGCGCGCCACGATCTCGGGACGGGTGATGAGGCGGCCGGCGGCACGAACAGTGGTCACGCGGCCATGCTCTGACCGTCGTCTCTAAGTTCTCTGCAAGCTGTCTACAAGGTCGGCGTCCGAGATCTCGGCGAGCGCCCACGCGAGCGGGTAGCTCAGTTCAACGGCGTCGTCCTCCCTGGTCAGCCGCACGCCGGGCAGCACCTTGCGCACGAGCGCGAGCATCGCGTGGTTGTCCGGGAGCACGGTGCCGCGCAGCTCGGCGACGCCCAGCCGAGCCGCGACCGAGGTCAGCTCCTCCAGCAACCGGCGGCCCACACCGCGGCGTTGCCAGAGGTCGACCACGGCGACCGCGATCTCCGCCCCGCACTCGCCGGTCTTGATCACCCTCGCGATGCCGACCGGGTCACCGCCGATCCGGGCGCACACGGCCGCATGCCGTTCCCCGTCCACGTCGGTCAGCACGCGGCGGGCCGAGGCCGTCAGCCGCGGCGTCGGTGAGTGGAAGCGCAGGTAGCGGCTTCGGGCGGAGAGTCCCGCGAACACCGCGTCGACAGCTTCCGGCGCGGTGTCGCGGTTGAGCTCGGTGACGCGCATGAGGATCGACCCCTCTGAGTTCGGAATCCGAACTGTAGCTGAGTTCGAAAATCGAACGCAAGGGATATCCTGGTGTCATGCCGTACTCGAGTTTCGCGAGCATGCCCTGCACGCTGAGCCGCCCCGCGGCGTTGCTGGGCGAGCGCTGGACCCTGCTGCTGCTCCGCCAGATCTTCCTGGGCACCCGCCGCTTCGAGGACTTCCAGGCCACGATGGACATCTCGCGCAGCGTCCTGACCGACCGCCTGAACGTGCTGCTGCAGGAGAACGTGCTCAAGCGCGTGCCGTACCACGAGGACGGCCGCACGCGGCACGAGTACCGGCTCACCGAGAAGGGCCGCGACCTCTACCCGGTGCTGATGGCGCTGCGGACGTGGGGTGAGAAGTGGATGGCGCCGGACGAGGAGGAGTCGTTCCACCTGCACCACCGCGACTGCGGAGGCGGCGTGCGCGCAAAGGTCGAGTGCACCGGGTGCGGCGTCGAGTTGACCGCGCGTGACGTGCAGGTGACAGCCAGGGAGTGAACTGCGGCCGGATTGCCCTTCGCGCCGGTGCCCGCGCCGCTGTCCAATGGACGGCATGGATCGTCGTGACTTCCTCGTCGGGGCCGGGCTGCTCGCCGTCGCGCCGACCGCGTCGTCGGCCGCGCGGGGAGTGGACTGGGCCGCGGTGCGCCGCGAGTTCCGGCTCGACCCGGCGCTCGTGAACCTCGGGCTCTTCTACCTCGCGTCGAACCCGCGGGAGGTGCGGGACGCCGTCGACGACTTCCGGCGCCGCCTCGACGCCAACTCGCACGACCTGATGCCCGGGCAGGCGCAGGAGGTCGCGGCCGCCCTCGGGGAGTACGTCGGCGGCTCGGCGGACGACATCGCGTTCGTGCCGAACACGACCATGGGACTCTCGATCGTCTACGGCGGCCTGGAACTGCGCGCGGACCAGGAGGTGCTGCTCAGCGACCAGGACCACGCGTGGCACCAGCAGGCCGCACGGCTGGCGGCGGGACGCGTCGGGGCGAAGGTCAGGGTCGGCACGCTCTACGAGAGCTCCGCGAAGGTCACCGAGGACGAGGTGGCGACGCGGCTGCGGAACTCGATCACGCCGCGAACCCGTGCCGTGGGTATCACGTGGGTGCAGTCGAGCACGGGTGTGAAGATGCCGGTGCGGGCGTGCGCGCAGGTCGTCGCCGAGGCCAACAAGGGCCGGGCGGCGGAGGACCGCTGTCTTCTCGTCGTCGACGGCGTGCACGGACTGGCGGCGGTCGACGACGACGCGGCACGCCTCGGAGCCGACGTGTTCGTGGCGGGCACGCACAAGTGGCTCTTCGGGCCGCGCGGCACCGGCATGGTGTGGGTGAACCCCGAGGTGCGCGACCAGATCACGCCGCTGCTGCCGAGCCTGAGCGACCGCAGCGAGACGGCGTTGCTCGGGCCGGGTGGCTTCCACGCGTTCGAGCACCAGTACGCGGTGCGGGCGGCGGTGCGGTTCCACCAGCGGCTCGGCCGCGAGCGGGTGGTGGCCCGCATCGCCGAGCTGTCCGGCCGGTTCTCCGCCGGCCTGGCCGAGATCCCCGGCGTCGTCGTCCACACCCCGCGCGACCCGGCGGTGTCCGCGGGCCTCGTGTGCTTCGACGTCCCCGGCCACACCGGGACCGAGCTCGTGGAACACCTGGCGCGGAAGCAGATCCAGATCACCACCGCGGCCTACCGGATCCCGTACGCGCGGATCGGCACGTCGATCCTCAACACCCCGGAGGAGATCGACAGGACGCTGCGCGAGATCAGGGCGCGGGTGCGCTGATCCGGGGCAGCTCGGCCGTCCCGGGCGGTTCCAGCCGCACGCTGGTGTTCTCCATGATCACCTTCGGCTCGTCCCACGCCCGGTGCGCCGCCCACCCGCCGCCCAGGACGAGGGCGAGCAGCCCCGCCGCGATGAACGGCGTCGTCGGCAGGCCGCGCTCGCGCTCCTCCTCGCGTCGAGGCGCCGGCACCTCGACGGCGTGCACGTCCGCGGGTTCGGGGTCGAGCCGCCGGGCTTCGAGGTACGCGCCCATCGCCGCGGCGCCCTCCGGCGCTCTCATCACCGGGATGCCCAGCCGTTCGCCGATCTCCCTCGTCACCAGCGGGATCCGCGACGAGCCGCCGACGAGCAGGACGACGTCCGGGCACGGCCCCGCGCTCGCCGCCACGCGTTCCAGCGCGTCGACCACCCTCTCCACCGACGGCCGGATGACCGCCTCGAACTCCAGCCGGCTGAGCCGCACCTCCCGCACCTCGCCGCTCGCGACGTAGGGGATCCGGACCTCCGGGTAGCTGCCGAGCAGCTCCTTCGCCTCGACGCAGCTGCGCACGAGCTCCAGACTGTGCGTGCCGATCTTCGCGATGACGTGCTCCGCCACCAGCTCGTCGAGCCCGAAGCCGCCGCCCTCCACCCGTTCCGGCTGCCCTGCCAGCAACAACACGCCCCGCTTGCGCAACACCGCGATGTCGCACCCGGTGGCGCCGAAGTCGAACACCGCCACGGTGCTGTGCTCGGGCATCCGCACGTCGGCGTCGAACGCGATGGCGGCGGCGTGCGGTGACGGCACGAACAACACGTCCGCGCGCCCCTCGTCGACCAGGTCCTGCCTGAGCTGTTCGAGGTGTTCGTGCGGCCAGCACAGCGGATGCGTCAGCGCGACACGGCTCGGCGACGCCCCGTACCGCTGTGCGAGGCCGTCGAGGACCTGCGCGATTTCCCCGGCAGGCGCCTGCTGACGCCTGTGGCCGGTCGTGACGCCACGGGCGGTGGCGACGGTGGTGCCTGCGGATCCGAGATCGAGCCCAACCTGGTACGACATTGCGGGTCACCCCTCACTGCGGACACCCACAACACGTACGTCTCACATGACGCGGTTCATTTCCTTCTCGCTGCGATCACAACGGCATGAGGTGTTCGTGCGGCCGTCGCGGTGGTGCGGGCACCGTGGTGAACGGTGGCGCCCCGGCGGAACACCTCGTTGCGGGACAACGCGTGCGGCCGCGACGGCGTCGTCCGCCTCACAGGGTCAGACCGACCGGTGTGAAGGTGAGCCTGCCGCCGGTCACGCGGCCCGCGAAGCACCTTCTCGCGCCACGGCCCGCCACCCCTGACCGGGATGGCGGGCTGTCGTGTCCGCGACTAGTGGGCGGCGTCGTCCCAGGAGCGGCCCACGCCGACCGAGACCTCGAGCGGGACCCGCAGCCGGTAGGCGTTGCCCATCTGGTCGCGCACGAGGGCCTCGACGGCCTCGCGCTCGCCGTCGGCGACCTCCAGCACCAGTTCGTCGTGGACCTGCAGGAGCATCCGCGAGCGCAGGCCCGAGGACTCCAGTGCGCGGTAGACGCCCAGCATGGCCACCTTGATGATGTCGGCGGCGCTGCCCTGGATCGGCGCGTTGAGGGCCATGCGCTCGGCCATCTCGCGGCGCTGGCGGTTGTCCGACGTCAGGTCCGGCAGGTAGCGGCGGCGGCCGAGGACGGTCTCGGTGTAGCCGTCCTTGCGGGCCTTCTCGACGATCTCGTTGAGGTAGTCGCGCACTCCGCCGAAGCGGGCGAAGTACGCCTCCATCTGCTCGCGGGCCTCTTCGGTCGGGATGCGCAGCTGCTGCGACAGGCCGAACACCGACAGGCCGTACGCGAGGCCGTACGACATCGCCTTGATGCGGCGGCGCATCTCCCCCGTCACCTCGGAGGTGGGGATGGAGAACGCCTGCGAGGCCACGTACGTGTGCAGGTCCTCGCCGCTGTTGAACGCCGCGATGAGGCCCTCGTCGCCGGACAGCGTCGCCATGATCCGCATCTCGATCTGGCTGTAGTCCGCGGTCATCAGCTCCGCGTAGCCCTCGCCGACGACGAACGCCTGGCGGATGCGGCGGCCCTCGTCCGTGCGGATCGGGATGTTCTGCAGGTTCGGGTCCGTCGAGGACAGCCGGCCCGTCGCGGCGATCGTCTGGTGGAACGTCGTGTGGATGCGGCCGTCGTCCGCCACCGACTTCAGCAGGCCGTCCACAGTGGACTTGAGCCGCGTGACGTCGCGGTGCGCGAGCAGGTGCTGCAGGAACGGGTGCTCGGTCTGCTCGAACAGGTTCTGCAGCGCGTCCGCGTCCGTGGTGTAGCCGGTCTTGGTCTTCTTCGTCTTCGGCATGTTCAGCTCGTCGAAGAGGACCGTCTGCAGCTGCTTCGGGCTGCCGAGGTTGATCTCCTTGCCGATCACCGAGTACGCGTCCTGGGCCGCCTGCTTCACACCCGCGGCGAAGTGCGCCTCCAGCTCCGAGAGGTGCTCGACGTCGATCGCGATGCCGACCGCCTCCACCTCGTCGAGCACGTTCATGAGCGGCAGCTCGAGGTTCGCGAGCAGGTCGGTGCCGCCGATCGCGACCAGTTCCTCGTCGAGGCGGTCCGCGAGCTCGGCGACGGCACGCGCGCGCAGGATCGTGCTGGTGGCGAGCTTCTGCGCCTCCTCGGACTCGTCGGAGAGCAGCGACAGCTGGCCGTCGCCGGACTCCTCCGCGCGCAGCTCCCGCTTGAGGTAGCGCAGCGCCAGGTCGTCGAGCGCGAACGAGCGCTGGCCGGGACGCACCAGGTAGGCGGCCAGCGCCGTGTCCGACGTCAGGCCGCGCAGCTTCCACCCGCGGGCGCGCACGCGCCGCAACGGCAGCTTCAGGTCGTGGCCCGCCTTCGCCACGCCCTCGTCGGCCAGCCACGCGGCGAGCGCCTGCTCGTCGGCCTCGTTCAGCTGCGTGACGTCGACGTAGCCGCCCTCACCGGTGGCCGTGCACAGCGCGACGCCCTCCAGCTCGGTCGTGATGCGCAGGGCGACGCCCACCCGGGTCTTGCTCGCGTTCTCGCCGAGCCACGCCTTGAGCGTGCCGGCGGGGATGGCGCCACCGGAGACCTCGAAGCCCTCCTCGGCCTCGGGCTCCGCCGTCGTCAGGGTCTGGAAGAGACGGTCGCGCAGGACGCGGAACTCCAGCTCGTCGAACAGCGCGTGCACGGCGTCGCGGTCCCACTGCTGCACCTCGAGACCGTCGATCGTGTACGGCAGCTCGACGTCCTTGACCAGCTCGGTGAGCTGGCGGTTCATGATGATGTTCGCCAGGTTGCCGCGCAGCGCCTCGCCGACCTTGCCCGGCACCTCGTCGACGCGGTCGACGAGCTCGTTGAGCCCGCCGAACTGGTTGAGCAGCTTGATGATCGTCTTCGGGCCGACGCCCGGCGTGTTCGGCAGGTTGTCCGACGAGTCGCCGCGCACCGCCGCGTAGTCCGCGTACTGGTCGGGGCGCACACCGTGCTTCTCCTCGACGTACGCGGGCGTGAACCGCCCCATCTCCGAGACGCCCTTGACCGGGTACAGCACCGTGACCTGGTCGCTGACCAGCTGGAACGCGTCCCGGTCCCCGGTGACGATCTCCACCTCGACGCCCTGCGCCACGGCCTGCGTGGTCAGGGTCGCGATGATGTCGTCCGCCTCGTAGTTCTCCTTCTCCATCGTGGGGATGCGGAGCGTGGCGAGCACGTCCTGGATCAGGGAGACCTGGCTGCGGAACTCGTCCGGCGTCTTGGTCCGACCGGCCTTGTACTCGGGGTACTGCTCGGAGCGGAAAGTCTTGCGCGAGACGTCGAACGCCACCGCCACGTGCGTCGGTTTCTCGTCGCGCAGGATGTTGATCAACATGGACGTGAACCCGTACACGGCGTTCGTGACCTGGCCCGTCTTCGTCACGAAGTTCTCGGCGGGCAGGGCGTAGAACGCTCGGTAGGCCATCGAGTGACCGTCGATGAGCAGGAGCCGCTTCACGTCTGAGGTAGTCACGGGCCCGAGTCTAGGGTGGGGGTCTGACAGTTCTGCTTGAGCCCTTGGAGCCCGCGTGACCCCCGACCTGCCGATCGAGTTCGCCGATGAACAGCTGCACGTCCGCATGGGCATCGAAATCACCCGATGGGATGTGCAGGAGATGGTCGGCACGATGCCGGTCAAAGGCAACCGCCAGCCGTTCGGCCTCCTCCACGGCGGCGCGAACGCCGTGCTCGCCGAACAGCTCGGCTCCATCGCCTCCGCGATGCACGCGTCCCAGCACGGGCTGATCGCCGTCGGGCTCGAGCTCTCCTGCACCCACCACCGCGCGGCGCGCGAGGGCACCGTCACCGGCGTGGCCCGTCCGATCCACCTGGGACGGAGCACCACGACGTACGAGATCGTGGTGACCGACGAGGACGGCAAGCGCACCTGCACCGCCCGCCTCACCTGCCTCCTGCGCCCCAAAGCGCCCGGCGCCTGACACTGGGGTAAACCACACCTCGGTTGTGCGGTCAGCCCCAGTGTGCGACCAAGACCAGCGCGACATCGTGGGTCGCATGACCTTCACGACCCGACTGTCAGCAGCGGTCCTGTGCGGCGCGCTGGTCGCGGCCTCGGTCCCCGCCACCGCGTCGGCGCGCCCGGCGCGCGGCGAGCTCCTCGACGTCGTCCCGGTGTCCACGATGGACACCGACCAGCTGGCCGCACACCTGCGGGACCACGCCCTGGACGCCTCGCGCGTCCGCTTCGCCGTGGAGGCGAAGCGCATCACCTACCGCACCGTCGACGCCTTCGGGAAACCGACGACGGCGAGCGCCCTGGTCGCCCTGCCGCGCGACGGCGGCAGAACGCCCCGCCAGGCAGCGTGGCTGCACGGCACCACGGGGTACCGGGGCTCCGTCGCGTCCGTGGCCGACGGCAACGACAGGGCGGCCACCTACCTGTTCGCCTCGGCGGGCTACCTGACCACGGCGCCGGACTACCTGGGCCTCGGCACCGGCCCGGGCTTCCACCCGTACGTCGACGCCCCGTCCACGGTCACCGCGTCCGTCGACGCCTTGCGCGCCGCCCGCTCGTACGCCGCGTCGAGGGGCTTGCGCCCCGACCGGCGCGTCATGATCACCGGCCATTCCCAGGGCGGCCACGCGGCGATGGCGCTGGGCCAGGCCCTGCAGCGCGGTGCCGACCCCCGGCTGGAGGTGGGGGCCCTGGCCCCGATCGGCGGCCCGTTCAAGCCGAGCCTGCTGGTGGCCGAGGCGCTGGACGACGAGATCGCCAACGGCGTCGCGTACATGGCGTACTGGACGGTGGCCTGGAAGCGCCTCTTCCCCCTCTACGACAGCCCGGCCGAGGTCTTCCGCGACCCGTCGGTCGAGGCGCTGTTCGACGGCGAGCACCCCAACGAGGAGATCTTCCGGCACCTCCCCGCCACCATGCGCGAACTGCTGACCGACTCCTACTCCGCCCGGCTGCGGAACCCCACGGGCATCCTCCGCGCGAAGCTCCGCGAGGCCGACAGCTACTGCGACTGGCGCCCCTCGGTCCCGGTGACGATCTACTCCTCGGCCGGCGACCGCGACACGCTCCTCGAGACCTCGGCCTACTGCGACCAACGGCTCAAGAAGCACCACGCCCGCAGCACGCTCGTCGACCTGGGCGCCGACGTGAACCACGGCAGGGCCGCCAAGCTGGCCTTGCCCCGCATCCTGGCCGACTTCGACCGCGCCTGAGCGGGAGGCTCGGCGCGCGGCGAGGCCGCAAGCGCCTCGGGGCCAGGCCGGCACCGCCTCACCCCGCGGCTCCCAGCGGACCCGAGCTCCTGCGCGCAAACGAAAGCGGGGCGGAGGAAAGTCCTCCGCCCCGCTCCCACGACGACGAACCTCAGTGGGCCTCACCCAGGTACGCGTCGCGCACCCGCTGGTCGGCCAGGAGCGAGTGCCCCGGACCGTCCAGAGTGGTCTTGCCGAGGTCGATCACGTACCCGTGGTCCGACAACGCCAGAGCCGCGAGGGCGTTCTGCTCCACCAGCAGAATGGTGGTGCCGAGCGACTGCAGCTCCTTGATGGTGTCGAAGATCCGCTGCGTCATGATCGGCGAGAGACCCATCGAGGGCTCGTCGAGCATGAGCAGGCGGGGCTTGGACATCATCGCGCGGCCGATGGCGAGCATCTGCTGCTCACCGCCGGAGAACAGGCCGGCCTTGTTGTGCCGCCGCTCCCCCAGCACGGGGAAGAGGTCGTACACGCGCTGCATGTCGGCCTGCACCCCGTCGTCCTTGCGGACGTACGCACCGAGCTGCAGGTTCTCCTCCACGGTCATCCGCGGGAAGAGCCGACGACCCTCGGGCGAGTGCGAGATGCCCATGCCGAGGATCGCGTGCGCCGGCTGGTTGTGGATCGGCTTGCCCTGGAACAGGATGTCGCCGGCCGCGGGCCGGAGCAGGCCCGAGATCGTGCGCAGAGTCGTGGTCTTGCCCGCGCCGTTCGAGCCGATGAGCGACACGATCTGGCCGGCCTCGACGGTGAACGAGATGTCGCGGACGGCCTCGATCGCGCCGTAGGCGACCGAGAGGTTGCGGACTTCGAGCAGCGGGCTCATGCCTGCTCTCCCTTCGCGGCCTCGACGTCGTGCTGGACTTCCTCCGGCGGCTTGCCGAGGTAGGCCTCGACCACCCGCGGGTCCGCCCGCACGACCTCGGGGCTGCCCTCGACGAGCAGTTCGCCCTGCACGAGCACGGAGACCGAGTCGCACAGGCCGAAGATGAACTTGATGTCGTGCTCGATGACCACGACGGACACACCCGTCTCGCGGATGCGGAAGATCAGCTGCTGCGTCGCTTCCGTCTCCTGCGGGTTCATACCCGCGGTGGGCTCGTCCAGCAGCAGCACCGCCGGATCCGTCGCCAACGCGCGCGCGATCTCCAGACGGCGCTGGTCGCCGTAGGGGAGGTTGCGCGAGAGCTCGTCGTCCACGCCGTTCAGGCCGACGAACGCGAGCAGCTCCCGCGACCGCTCGCGCGCCGCCTTCTCACCGCGGTGGTAGGCGGGGCCGTGGAACAGCGAGGCCAGCGGGCCCTGCTTCATCCGGACGTGACGGCCCACCATGACGTTCTCCAGCACGGTCATGCTGGGGAACAGGCGGATGTTCTGGAACGTGCGGGCCACGCCCGCGTCCGTCACCTTCGCCGGGTCGCCGGGCAGGACGTTGCCCTTGAGCAGCACCTGACCGGTGGTCGGCGTGTAGAGACCCGTGAGGCAGTTGAAGAACGTGGTCTTCCCCGCGCCGTTCGGGCCGATCAGGCCGACGATCTTTCCTTCTTCGAGCGTCAGGGTGACGCCCTTCAACGCCTTGAGGCCACCGAAGACCATCGAGACGTCGCGCGCCTCCAAAACCGGCGTGCTCATGCCTTCTTCGCCTCCAAATGCGCCTCTTCGGCGTTCTCATCGGCGCGTTCGACCATCTCAGCGCGCCTGTGCGCATCGGGGATCAGGCCGACCGGCCGGAACCGCATGATCAGGATCAGCGCGAGGCCGAAGATCATGAGGCGGTAGTCCTCGAAGTCGCGCAGCTTTTCGGGCAGCACGAACAGCAACGCGGCACCGAGCACGGCGCCGGGGATCGAGCCCATGCCGCCCAGGATGACCGCCGCGAGCAGCGTGACCGACTCGAGGAACTTGAACGACTCGTACGAGACGGTGCCGTTCTTGTGCGCGAACACCGCGCCCGCGAGACCCGCGAGCATGGCACCGATGAGGAACGCGAGGATCTTCATCTTGCCGGTGCGGATGCCCATCGCGCGGGCGGCGTCCTCGTCCTCGCGGATCGCGATCCAGGCCCGGCCGATGCGGCTGAACTTGAGGTTCGCGAACACGGCCATCGTCGCCGCGACGAGCAGCACGATGAGGATGTAGTAGAGGACACCCGCGGGAAGCTTCACCGAGCCGATCGAGATCGACCGGTTGAACTCCGTGCCGAACAGCGACAGCGCCGGGATGCCGGGGATGGCGTTGGACCCGTTGGTGAAGCCACCGATGTCGTTCTGCGCGGAGCGGGTGAAGATCTCACCGAACGCCAGCGTCACGATCGCGAGGTAGTCACCGCGGACCCGCAGCGTCGGCGAACCGACGACGGCGCCGAAGATGCCGGCCACGACCGCCGCGATGACGGCGGCGACGGGGAACGGCAGGTCGAAACCGAAGTACGCGGTGGCCGCACCGGAGAAGTTCGCCGCCACGAGGGCGCCGATGCCCATGAACGCCACGTACCCGAGGTCGAGCAGACCCGCGAGGCCGACGACGATGTTCAGGCCGATCGCGGTGGCGGCGTAGATGCCGATGTTCGCCGCGACCGTCATCCAGTACTCGTTGCCCGCGTCGGTGAACGGCAGCAGCAGCGCGCACGCCGCCAGCACGACCACGCTGAACACGCGGTGCTGCTCGGACAGGGCCGAGATCCAGCGCACGAACCCGACGCCGCTCAGCGCGGCCAGAATGCCTGCGGCGAACCCGAGGAACGACAGGAAGATCGCGCCCGCGTACGGGTTGGCCGAGCCGACGCCACCGGTGGTCAGCATCGCCGCGACGGCGTAGAGCACCGCGCCGAACGACACCACCAGGACGAGGTACGCGACCGGCGTCGAGACCTTGAACCTCCAGTCGCCCACCGGCTCGATGCCGATGCCGTAGCCCGCGAGGATCGCCAGCACACCGGCGACCAGGCCGACCACACCGCCGAACGCGGTCGCGCCGTCGAGGGCCGTGATGGCGCCGAGGCCACCGCCCTTGACCGTGATGTACGCGGCGTTGACGAACGACACGAGGGTGAGGCCCCAGCCGAGCGCCCGGACGACCCGGCCCTTGGACGGGACCGGCGCGAACGCGGCGACCAGGATGAGGACGCCGAGCACCAGGACGTGCCAGCGGAAACCGGTGACCGAGAACGGCGCGTCGAAGAACTGCAGCGTCGACTTGTCGGGCCAGTTGCCGTCGTTGAGGGTGAACGTGACCCACGGCAGCAGTGCCGCGACGATGCCCAGGACGCCACCGGCGGCCGCGAACGGCTTGCCGAGCGGTGCGAGCGCGGAGCGCTTGCCAGAAGAAGTGTCGACCGTGCTCATGCGCGCACCCTTTCCGGCTCGCCGAACAGACCCTGCGGGCGGAAGACGAGCACGAGGATCAGCACGACGAAGATCCACACGTAGTCGTACTGGGTACCACCCGGCATGTACTGGCCGGCCACGGTCTTGATCAGACCGATGATGAACGCGCCGATGACCGCGCCCCGAATGCTGCCGACACCGCCCAGGACCGCCGCCGTGAAGGCGAAGATGCCGGTCTGGAAGCCCATGTCGATGTTGATGTTGTTCAGGTAGCCGCCGTACATGATGCCGGCGACACCGGCGAGCACGGCGCCGAACACGAACGTCAGCACGATCACCCGGTTCGGGTTCACGCCCATGAGCTTCGCGGTGTCGGGGTCCTGCGCGGTCGCGCGCATCGCCCGGCCCATCCTCGACTTGTTGATGTAGGTCTGCAGGATGACCGCGAGGCCGATCGAGAGCCCGACGAGCAGCACACCGGTCCACGACACGTTGACGGGGCCGAGCGTGAGGTTGCCCTCGGGGAAGACCTTCGGGTACGGCAGGTTCGACTTGGCGTTCGGGTAGAAAACGCGCACGGCCTCCTGCAGGAAGACGGACACGCCGAGCGCTGTGATCAGCGGTGCCAGCCGGGGTGCGTTGCGCAGCGGCCGGTAGGCGAAGCGTTCCATGACCACGGCGACGACGACCGCCACCACGATGCCGCCGACGAACATGAGCGGCAGGGCCACGGCAGGCGACTTCTGGAGGTCTTCCGGAAGAAGCGTGAACGTGGCGAGGCCTCCGTACGAGGCCACCATGAAGACCTCGCCGTGGGCGAAGTTGATCAGCTGGATGATGCCGTACACCATCGTGTACCCGAGGGCGATCAGGGCGATCAACGCACCCTGCACGACCCCGTTGGCCAGCTGTTGGAGCAGGACTGACACGACTACCTCCGTAGACGGCGGGGGCGAGCAAACAACGCCCGCCCCCGCCGTGGCTTCAATCAGTGACTAGGTAGTCGTCAGCCGGTGAACTCGCCGGTCTGAACGTCCTTCCACTTGCCAGAGGTGACCGAGTAGACCGTCAGCACCTTGTTCGTGCTGTCGCCGTACTGGTCGAACTTGACCTCACCCGTGGCGCCGGAGCCGCTGTAGGCACCGACGTTGGTCAGCATGGCGTCGCGCTTCGAGTCGTCCCAGGCACCGCCCTCGACGGTCTTGGCCAGACCACCGATGATCGCGTTCGCGGCGTCGTAGGAGAACGCACCGTAGGCGGCGTAGTCCTCCTTGCCGAACTTGGCCTTGTACGCCTCGACGAAGGCCTTGGCCGTGGCCAGGGACTCGGTCGGCGCGCCGACGGAGGTGGCGAGGTCGCCCTCCTTGCCGCCGAGCTCGACGAACTTCGGGTCGAAGATGCCGTCGCCGCCCATCAGCGGGACGTTGAGACCGGCGGACGCCATCTGCTTGGACAGCGGGCCGGCGACCGGGTACTCACCGCCGTAGTAGACGGCGTCCGGGTTCAGCGCCTTGATCTTGGAGATGACGCCGGAGAAGTCGGTGTCCTTCTCGCCGACCTTCTCGGAGCCGACGATCTTGCCGCCCTTCTTGGCGACCTGCTTCGACAGCTCGGCGGCGAGGCCCTCACCGTAGGTCTTGCCGTCGGTGATGATGGCGATGTTCTTCTTGCCGGCCTTCTCGACGAGGTAGTTGGCCGCGTACGGGCCCTGCAGGTCGTCGGTGGTGCAGACGCGGAAGTAGTTGTCGAACTGGCGCTTCGGGGCGGTCAGGAAGTCGTTGCCCCTGGTCAGCGACGGGTTGGTGTTCGCGGGCGACACCTGGGGGATCTTCTTGTCCCGCAGGATCGGCTGCACCGTCTGGGCCACCGACGAGTTGAGCGTGCCGACGACGCCGACGACGTTCGGGTCGGTCGACAGCTTCGTCGCGGCCTGGGCGCCCTTGGCGGGGTTGGCCTCGTCGTCCTGAGCGGACACGGTCAGCTTGTAGCCCGGAACCGTGCACTTCTTGTTCGCCTCGTCCACGGCGAGCTCGGCGGACTGCTTGATGCCGAGGCCGAGAGCGGACAGGTTCCCGGACAACGGGGCGACAACACCGACGGTCAGAGTGCCCTTCGACGTGTCGCAGCTGCCCCCGGTGTTGCCGCCGCCCTCGGTCTTGTTCGAGCCACAAGCTGCAAGAACAAGCAGCGAGGCACCGACAATCGCTGCGGACTTCACAGAGTGCTTACGCACGTGATGTCCCTCCTCTATCCCTGCTCCCGGCTGCGCGAGATCTCCGCGCACCGCTCCATCACCCTCTCCTGAGGGATGGCCGGAACCTAGGCGATGACTGTGACCGCAGTCATCAAAGCCAATGGGCTCGTGACCATAACGCAACTCGGCGTTATGTTTTACTTAAGCAATGTCACAGACCGTAACCTTCGTTCACTCTTTGGACGGCTGTCATAGCCTCGGCGTATGACTCCCCGTCGTCGGGTGATCGCCTTGCTCGGCGCCGCGGCCGTCGTGGCCGCAGCGGTGCTGGTTCTGCGCGATACCGATGATGCCCTGCAGAAGCGCAGTTCAGAGGCCGTTCGGCTGACAAAGTACGCAGCGGATTTCGTCCAGCTCCCGTCTCGACCGGCTCCTCCGGCTGCTCCGTCCTCCGTATGGAGCAGCGACGGGCGGGTCCGGTGGGCGCCCGTGCCCGGCGCGGCGGGCTACGAGGTCGACGGCACGCTCGTCGCGTCGCCCGAGATCGCCCGGTCCGGCCGGCCCGAGGTGCGGGCGGTGGACGCCTTCGGCCAGCGGTCGGCACCGGTCCGGGCGCGGGAACAGCCCCGCGACGACACGTGGCGCCAAGCGGTGAACGGCTGGCTGGACGACTTCGACGACCCGTTCCTGGAGCGCCGCTACCACCTCAGCGCCCGCCGCGGGTGCGTCAACCCCGCAACGGGCTCCGGCGGCCGCTTGGTGCTCGACATGCCGTGCGGGAACGACACGGCGGTGCTGCGCGCACGAACGCTGCTGCAGCTCGGCGAGTCGGGGGAACGAGGCCGGGTGGTCGTGGTGACGGACGCGGCCGGGCCGCGCGGGAGGCTGGTGCTCGACCTGGTCCCCGGAACGCCGGATCGCGCCGGACCCATTCCTCCGGCTGATGCGGTCCGCGTCGTCGTGGACGACTCCGTGGCCCCCGGAACGCGGGGAGCGGGCGTTCTGCATCGATTCGAAGCGGTGCTGACAGATAACGATGTGCGCGTTGTGCAAGACGGCGCGCAGATCGCGTCCTTGCCGGCCGTGCCGGAGTGGCGCGAGGCGAGCGTGCTGGTCGGCGTGACCCCTCCGCCGAGCTACCCGGGACGCGTGGAGATCGACGCGATCGGGATCACCGGGTCACGCCAGTCCGTGGAGGACGTGACCGAGACGCACCTCGTGCCAGGGACGCTGCGGGTGTTGGATCCCGATGAGGAGGCGCCTGGCATCGGCGTGGCGCGCACACCGTTGCGTGACGCTCCCTCGGCACGGCTGCGGACAACGGTGCGTCTCGGTGACGGCGGCGATCCGAACGGCCTGGTCGCGCAGTTCGGGCCGGCGCGGGTGCCGTTGCGGCCGGTGGTGAGCGGCTGGTCCACGGCGCAGGACAGCGAGCTGACACTGGCCGGAGACCTGCCGGCGGATGTGCTCGGAGCGTCGGGGCCGGACGCGCTGTCGCCGTTCGTGCTCC
Organism: Lentzea sp. CC55; assembly: GCF_021056325.1. Classification (NCBI taxonomy): domain Bacteria; kingdom Bacillati; phylum Actinomycetota; class Actinomycetes; order Pseudonocardiales; family Pseudonocardiaceae; genus Lentzea; species Lentzea sp. CC55. The sequence goes on from NZ_JAJCXE010000011.1 coordinate 52,782, forward strand.
GGATGCCCGGCGCGTCGCAAGCCCAGGTGCTGGAGAGCTACTTCGAGGTGCCGGGCCCGTCACCGGTGCGGCTCGAGGCCGTCTCGCAGGAGTCCGTGCCCGTTTTGCCCGTGATGACGGCTGAGTTCGTCCGTGTGGCCCCGAACGACGCGACGCTGGCAATCACCCTCGACGCGTCTCCCGCGCGTTCAGTGGCGCCGTTAGCGGGCTTCGAGGTGTACGTCGACAGCTCTCTCGCGGCCACCATGCCGATTCCGGGCGGCGTCGGCGGCCGGCACGAAGTGCAGCTGTCGCTGAAAGGCAGTCACAACGTCGAAGTCCGCCTGCGTCCCGAGAACCCCGAGGCGCAGACGGACTCCGTGTGGCTCGAACTCAGCCGAAGTTCTCGATGACGGCTTCCGCGACGGCCTTCATCGTCGTGCGGCGGTCCATGGCGGTGCGCTGCACCCACCGGAACGCCTCCGGCTCGCTCAGGCCCTGCTTGGACATGAGGATGCCCTTGGCGCGCTCCACGACCTTGCGGGTCTCCAGGCGCTCGGTGAGCCCGGCGACCTCCTGCTCGAGCGCGGCCAGCTCGTTGAACCGGCTCATCGCCAGCTCGATCGCGGGCACCAGGTCCCGCTTCGCGAACGGCTTGACCAGGTACGCCATCGCCCCCGCGTCACGGGCGCGCTCGACCAGGTCGCGCTGGCTGAACGCGGTGAGGATCACGACCGGCGCGATCCGGTTGCCCGCGATGTGCTGCGCCGCCTCGATCCCGTCGACCTTGGGCATCTTGACGTCCAGGATCACCAGGTCGGGGTCGAGCTCGGTCGCGAGCTTGATGGCCTCCTCGCCATCTGCGGCCTCACCCGCCACGTCGTAGCCCTCCTCGCGGAGCATCTCCACGAGGTCGAGGCGGATCAGCGCCTCGTCCTCCGCGACGAGCACGCGGGGGGCCTTGCGCGTGGCTTCGGACTGGGCCTCGGCAGCCTGCTGGGTCACCGGGGTCCTCCTGACGATCGTTCCTGCGGGCGAAAGCGCAGTCTACCGGCGGCCCGGCCGCTGATCAGGCTCGGCGGCCGTGACGGCAGACACGAACTCCTCGGGCCACGGGTAGGTCCGCACGCCCTCCTCGACGTCCTCGGTGGGCGCGTCGATGCGGCGCAGCGTGATGTCCGCGGTGGTCCCGAAGTCCGGGTGACCGAGCTTCTGCCCGATCTCGTCCTCGGACGGGCCACCGGCCCACTCGACGAACCAGGCCCCGCCCATCGGGAGTGCTCGCAACCAGCTGGCGTCATGCCACAGGTGTACCCGGCGCAGAAGAGCGCTCCCAGTGGCCGATTCCGCGACCACGTCGTCGTTGCCGCCGCCGTCGGTGTACTCGACGCCGCGGAACTCGTGCATCCAGCGCAGGTAGCGCATGCCGCGGTCCCACGCCTGCTCGTCGACGCCGGAGAGCACGACCGAGGCGTCCCCGGTGGTCAGTTCGGCCGAGCGCCGGTGCTGCCGGTGCTCCAGCCCGGCGACGCCCATGCCGAAGCCGCCCTCCGTGCGCGGGAGCAGCTCGAACAGCAGCGGGCCCAGCGCCCTGCCGTGCAGGTGCAGCCGGAGGGTCTCCCCCGGCTCCACCGTCCGGAACACGTGGGCGGGCCTGACGATGCTCGCGGGCGGCATCAGCTGCAGCACGCTCGCGGCGGTGCAGGCCGCGAACAGCACCTTGGCCTCGAGCTGCCGCTGGGCTTCCGTGGCCGCGTCGGGCATGAGCTCACCGCCGCGGACGGCCGGGACCGCCTGGGAGAGGTTCTCACCGGTGTAGGCGCGCCGCAGATCGGCGAGCTGGTCCGTGGTGGACAGACGTGCCATGACAGCAGTCCTCGTTTCCGCCGCCCGGCTCGGCACGACAAGGACGCATGTGTCACGCGTCTACGTGGTCGGTTCGCTTCGGCGAGCAGGAGTTGCTGAACACTGCGGCGGACGACGCCGCTCACTGCCGGGGAGCGGCTCCAGCCTCACGTCTGCTCGGACGCCGCTGACCACGTTACCGGACGACCGCCACCGGTTTTCTAGTCGGCGCCGACGATCAGCTTGTACGTCACGTCGACGCTCCTGCCGCCGCCCGATCCGCGGATCACGAGGTCGTGCTCACCGGACGGAGGAGCCGGAATCCACGCGTAGAGGCCGCAGCCTACGGAGTCGAGGCGACCGGCCCGCGTGCCGAACGGGTTGCCCGCGCGCGCTTCGTAGGTGAACGGCGTGGCGGGCACCGTCGTGAGCGGCTGCGTGGCGTTGTTCAGCAGCACCTCGCCCTGAGCGGTCTTCATGAACGCCTCGCAGCCGGCGATGTCGCCCGCGAGGTTCACCGCGGGCGCGAGCAGCGGCTTGTCGGCGGGAACCCGGCACTGCCGCTCGACCGGCCCTCCGGTGAGCGATCCCGCGAGCAACCAGACCTCGACGGGCTGGTCGCGCATGCAGAAACGGCCGGAGGTGTCGGAGACCGGGTTGCTGTTCGCGGGCTGGGAGGCCCACGTCCACCACAGCGCCTGGAAATCGGCAGGAGCCAATTCGTCCGAAGTGGACGTTTGCGGAGCGGGAGGGTGCGTCGCCGTTCGTGCGTTCCCGCCACAACCGGCGAGCAGAACCACCAGGAACAGCAGGACGATCCTCACTGGTTCTCGCGCCCCTTGCGTCGTTGTTCCTCCGCGCGCTCACGGCAGCGGCGCAGGAACTCCTGGTCGTCGTCGGCGTTCGCGGCCGCGAACCGCCCCGGCCGGTCGTATTCCGGGTAGGTGGCGGCGCCGCGCTCGAAAGCCCCGGTGCGCGCACGTCCCGTCCCCACCGGGCGGCCCGCGACGAGCCACGCGATCGACCCCACCACGGGGAAGAACAGGACCAGGAGAAGCCACCAGAGCTTCGGCAGGTTGCGAACGGATCCTTCGTCCGTGGTGACCACGTCGACGACCGCGAAGATCGTCACGCAGAGCATCACCACTCCGAACAGCCCACCGAAGTACAGCATCTCCCACCCCCAGGTCATGCGGTCGCGCACATCGTGGCACAAAAGGCGACCCGCTGAACATGGTTCGCAGTTCGACCACCGGCGGAACAATTATTGAGCGGACAACCAATTCACCCCGCAGGGCGAAAAAATCACCGTTTCGAATTGAGTCCCGCTCGATTCGGTCGCGGTTCCGGGAGAGTGGGACGTTCACAGCGGCGCTGACGCTGAGCACCAGAGCTGCTGCGCACCCGTTGCCGGGGCCACCAGCGGGCCTTAGCTTCGGGCGCATGCCGCTGGGTGCCGAGAGCTTGCTGGACGTGCTGGCCGCGCACGACGTCGAGGTGGTGTTCGGCTTGCCGGGCGTGCACAACCTCGCGATCTGGGAGGCGCTGCGGAAGCAGCCGGGCATCCGCATGATCGGTGTGCGTCACGAGCAGACAGCGGTCTACGCGGCGGACGGCTACGCACGCGCCACCGGCAAGCTCGGCGTCGCCGTCGTCACCACCGGTCCCGGCGCGGCGAACACCCTGGGCGCCACCGGCGAGGCGTGGGCGTCGGGCAGCCCGGTGCTGGTGATCGCCACGGACATCCCGTCGACCCTGCGCCGGCCCGGCGTGCACCGCGGCGTCCTGCACGAAACACGTGACCAGAGGGCCATGTTCGTGCCGGTCACGAAAGCCGCGTTCGACGTGCCGTCGGCACAGGGGCTCGCCGCGTACGCCGACAAGGCCGTCCGGCAAGCCCTCCACAGCCCGCACGGCCCGGTCTACCTCGGTGTTCCGACGGACTTCCTGTCCACCGAAACCCCACGGCACACCGTCGCGGAGGTGGAGCCCTCCCGCACCGTTCCCGACCTCGCCGAAGCCGGACGACTCGTCGCCGCGTCCTCCCGGCCGCTCATCTGGGCCGGCGGTGGCGCGGCGCGGTCCGGTGCGGGCTTTGCCATCGGCACGTTGGCCGCCAAGCTGCAGGCACCGATCATCACGACGTACGGGGCACGCGGCCTGACGGACAGCCCTCTCGTCGTGCGCGGCCCAGCGCACGCACCGCCCGTCGGGAAGCTGTGGGACGACGCCGACCTCGTGATCGCGATCGGCACCGACTTCGACGGCATGATGACCCAGAACTGGTCGCAGCCGCAGCCTCCCGCCCTGGTGGCCGTCAACATCGACAAAGCGGAGGCGAACAAGAACTACCCGGCGGACGTCACCCTGGAAGGCGACGCCGCCACCGTCACCGCCGCCCTCGCGGCCGCGGTGAGTCCCAAAGAAGGTGCGTGCGACGTCGAAGCGGTCAACGCCGAAGTACGTGCTTTGGCCGAAGAAGACTCTCCGGACGCCGCGAAGTTGTTGCGCGCGTTGGAAGGCACCGACGCCACGATCGTCGTCGACATGTGCATCCCCGGCTACTGGATCGGCGGCTTCCACCACGTCACCCACCCCCGCGGCCTCGCCTACCCGGTCGGCTGGGGCACGCTCGGCTTCGGCTTCCCGGCCGCCATCGGCGCCGCCGTGGCCCACCGCACCGTCGCGGTCGTGGGTGACGGCGGCTTCCTCTTCGCCTGCGGCGACCTGGCGACGGTGAAGCAGGAAGGCCTGCCGCTCACCATCGTGCTCGTGGACGACGGCGGCTACGGCATGCTCCGCTACGACCAGCAGATCGCGAACCACACCATCACCGGCGTGGACCTCACCCGCCCCGACTTCGCCAAGCTGGCCGAGAGCTTCGGCATCCCCGCCGTGACGCTGAACGGCTTCGACGACCTCCGAACGGCACTGGACGCCTCCGACGGCCCGTCGATGATCGTCGTCAACGCGAGCCTCAAACCGCCGCTGAACACCTCACCGCGCTGGTACCGCAGAACCACCACCTGACCAACGCCACCGAGGGCGAGGACGACGGCACCGTGTGGCTGCGCTACTACTACGGGACTTGAGAAACTGCTCCGGTGACGCGAACCTGGCCCGAGAACCAAGCGACCGACGAAGCGGCCCTCGCCCGGCAGTTCCTGGACTTCCTCCGCAAGACCGCCGTGCTGAAGGTCGAAGGCCTGACCAGAGCCCAGGCCGCAGCAGCCCCGATCCACACCTCCCCGAAGCTGACGGCGCTGGGCGTCCTCAAACACCTGACCGCCGTCGAGCGCTACTGGCTCTGCATCGCCGGCGCGGGCCTCGACCTGCCGTCACTCTGGGAGGGCGACCCGGACCCGTCCTGGAACCTCGAAGACGACGACACCCCGGCGTCGCTCATCCAGGCGTACCGCGAGGAATGGGCGAACGCCGAGGCGTTGACGAAGCTGGATCCCGCCGCGCCGGCGGCCGACGGCGAACGCACCGTGCGATGGATCCTGGCCCACGTGACACAGGAAACCGCACGCCACGTGGGCCATCTCGACCTGCTCCGCGAACTGGCGGACGGCGAGACCGGCGAGTAGCCGATCGGGGTGCGGACGAGACGTCCGCACCCCGACATGACATCGGATGAGGTCAGTCCGCTGCCGGACCGGCCTCCTGGGCCTTGCGGCGGTCCGCGCGCCACCAGAGGTAGCGGGCGATCACGTCCACCACCGCCGTGATGACGAACCCGAGCACGAGTGCTCCGTGCGGCCAGTCGATCACCAACCACACGACCACCAGCGCGATCACCGGTCCCAGAGGGAAGTACCAGCAATTGCGCCCGAGCGGGTCGCGCACCAGCCAACGGCCCAGAGTCACTACTTGTTCACCTTCCACGCGTCGTGAACGATGTTGGCACCGCAGCCCAGCACCAGACCACCGACTCCCGCCGTGATGATCTGACGCCGGTTGGCACCGCCGGCCCACGCCGTGACCGCGGGGCCCGCGCCCCAGGCGGCACAGCGGAACGCGGCTCGTCCCGGATTCTTGCGGACGTAGTTCTTCACCTCGACCGCGCGCTTGCCCCAGCCCGACTTGAAGGAGTTCCACCCGGACTTGATGCGGCTCACCGCGCTGACCGTCCTGGCTCGAACCCAGCTGCCCGCCTGCACGACCGCACGGCCCGTCGCCTTCATACCGCCCCAGATCCTGGGAGCCCACTTGGCACCCCACTTGATCCCCTGGCGCAGGGCGAACCTGCCGAGGATGGGCAGACCGACGCGCAGTCCGGCCACCGCGAGGAAGAGGCACGGCGGGCACTTGCCGTCCAGGTCGTTGGCGTTCACGGGATCGCCGCTGACGTAGTCGTAGTCGTTGGCGGAACCGCCCTCGACCGGGTCGACGGACAGGAAGCGGCCGAACAGCGGGCTGTACGGGCGCGCACCCATCTGCACGAGCGACAACGCACCGGCGTGCTCGTACGGACGTTGGTGCTGCCCCAGCCAGCCGTAATCCATCTGACCGGGCTGGTTGTCCGGCACGGCATCCGTGTCGACCTTGCCGTCGCTTGCGATCGGCTCACCGAACGGCGTGTAGTGCCGCAGGGCCCCGACCTGGTTGCCCGCCGCGTCGGTGCTGAGGACGAAGTCGCCTCGCACGGACGGGTGGTCGTAGGACCGGGTGTCACCGCTGACGGTCAGCAGGACGCCACCGGGCAACGAGATCGAGCGGGACAACACCTTCTTGTCCTCACCGAGCACGAAGTCGGCCGAGTCACCGTCACCGGTGTGGGCGTACAGCAACACCTTCCGGTCGTCGCCCTGCTCCGCACCGCGACGCACGATCCGGTCGACCGCGTCACGCTGGTACGCGACAGCGGCCGCGTCCGTGCCGACAGAGCGGGCACCGGTGTTGCGGCCCGCCGTGTCCCACGAGAGGTGCGTCGTGGAACCGTTGACCGTGTACTCGGTCGTGTTGCCGCTGTCGTCGTACTTGATTCCGGACACCGCGTTCGCGCCCGTCGTCGCCAGCAACCGGTCGGCCGCGTCGTAGCAGTAGTTCGTGGTCTGCGTACCGGTGGCCGTCTGGTCGACCAGCTTGACGCGGTTGGTGTTCAGTCCGGCGTTGCCGACCGACCCCGCGGGACAACCATCCGCGGTGGATCCGAAGTCGTACGTGTAGACGTGACCGTTGACCGCTGCCTTGGTCAGCCTTCCCGCGGTGTCGTAGACGTAGTTGTGACCGCCCGCGCCCGCATCGAAGCCGTTGAGCGTCTCGTCGACGATCGTGCCGGCACGGGTGCGCGTCACGGTCGTGGGGATCTCGGTCCCCGGCTTGGTCTTCCAGGTCAGCGACGTGACCTGGCCGGGTCCGTCCTTGCCGATGGCGGTCAGCGCGGTGCCGTTGGCGTAGGTGACCGACTTCAGCTCACCCGCCGCGTCGTAGGTGGACGTGGCGAGCAGGGCACCGTCGAGCGACGTGGTCAGCACCCTGCCGGCGTCGTCCAAGGTGCTGGTCATGACCTGGGCCTGGTTCAGCGGCAGGGTGACCGTCTGCGACGTGGAACGGCCCGCGCGGTCGTACTTGGTCTCCGTGCGCACGCCGTGGACGTCGGTGTACTCGACCGGCCGGCCGATCATGTCGGTCTTGGTGGTGACGGTGCCGTTGTGGTCCGTCACGCTCGACACGAGCGGATCACCGTTCACCGCGTGGTTCGTGGTGACGACGCGCTCGCCCTCGGCGGCGTTGGCGGGGTTCTTGACCTGGACCACGCGGTCACGCTCGTCGTACGTGGTGCACGTCCACTTGCCCGCCGTACCCTGGGCCACCACTCGGCCCGACGCGTCGAAGATCTGCTCGTCCTCACGCGCCGGCCCGGTCGCCGGAGCCGGTGATCTGGTGAGCTTGGACAACCCTCCCTGGTTGATCGCCTCCACCTCGGGGGTGCAGGGGTTGTCCCGCGTCTCCCGGTCGCCGTAGTAGACGAACGTGGTCTGAGCGCCGGTGGGCGACGTTTCAGCGATCTTGCGGAGGTAGCCGGTGCCGGCGGACTCGTAGGTGGTCTTGACCGACTGCCCCTTCTGGATGGTGGTGGTGACCAGGCCGTACGCCGCGTCGAGCCCGTTTTCGCCGAACTTGCTCGACGAGACCTGTGGCTGCAAGCCGAGGGACTCGCCCTTGGTCGTGGACGTGGTGTGGCCGTACTTCGGCTTCAGGCTCGTCGCGGGCACGACCTCCTGGGTGCCACCTGGGGTGGTCCAGTGCAGTTCGAGCTGGGCGAACGACGTGAGGTCGTAGTACTCCACGCGGATCTTCTTCGCAGCGCCCGCCGACGGGCTGTTGACCGTCGCCTCACGCCACTTCGCTCCCGTGTCGATCCAGTCGTCGATGACGGTCGCGTCGTCGATCCACACCCGGACACCGTCATCAGCCACGACGCGGAGCTTGTAGTTGCCCGCCTCGGGGAAGACGATGTCGCCGGTCGCCCGCAGCGAGTAGCCGTCCGCAGGGATGCCCGCGACGGGCACGGCCTCGCCCCAGTTGCGGACGAAGGTTCCGTCAGCGGCCAGACCGGTCTGGAACACCTTCGGTGCCCCGATCATGTCCTTGTTGTCGTAGAACGACACCGCGAGGCCGTTGAGTCCCTCGTCGAAGGCGGTCTTCGTGTGCGGAACGGTGGTCACGCACTCCGGCTTGAGCGCCTGACCGGTGAAGCACGACGCCGGACCCGGACCGTAGTTGTCGGTCGGGCGGTCCTGCGCGTCGTACACCGTGGTCGACACCCTGCCGGCCGCGTCCGTGGACGTCAGCAGCTGGTCCTTGACGTTCCACGTCTGCGACGTCGTCCTGCCGGTCGCATCCGTGCTCGACAGCAACCGGAAGGCGTCGTCGTAGACCACCTTGCGCGAGAAACCGATGATCGGGGTGATCCCGGCGATGTCCACATAGGACGTCTTCGCACTCGTGTCGTACCGGTACGAGTGGAAGCCGCGCTCTTCGCCGTGCGTGGTGTACGGCTGGTAGATCGTCCGCGCAATCGGCTTCGCCGCGGTGTGGTCGTAGTAGTGGACGATGTAGTTCGCCGCGTCGGTGTTCCGGTTCACGTGGTCTTGCGAAACCCAATCGGCGGCACGGCTTTCCCGCATTCCGTCGAGCAGACCGTTGGTCGTGAAGCTGAACTGGGTCATCTCACGACCCGGGTCCTCCGCCGCCACGAGGTTTCCGCGGTGGTAGAACAACTTCGTCTGGGTGGAGTCCCAGTACTCGATGCGGCAGAGCATCTGCGACGGGGGCAGCTTCTCCGCGTCCGGCGGCGGAGTGGCGCCCGCGTAGCAGTCGTCACCGGGCCGGTTGTAGTGCAGCCTGTGGGCGCGGCCGGAGACCGGGTCCCTGATCTCCTTCAGGCGAGAGGGGAAACCGTCGTAGACGTACTGCAGCGCGGCGGGCTTGCGGGTGTCCACAGCGCTCGACTGCGACTCGAGCTTGCCCGCGGAGTTGAACACGTACACGTCGGTGCCGTAGGTCAGCGTGATGCGCCCAGCGGTGTCCAGAGCCAGGTTTCCGACCTCGCCGTCCGGCGGGGTGTAGCCACCGGTCGTCTTCTTCGTCCACGTGTGCTTGGCACCGGATCCGTCGGTCAGCACGACGTTCTGGTCGGTGACCTTGGCCTCGGTGTACGTCGAGCCCGTGCCGTCGAGGTCGGCCGACAGCGTCCAGCCCTTGGGCAGCGCGGGCAGGTCGGACGAGTGCAGCCAGTCCGCGGGGATGATCTGGGACGGCACCGTGGTGCCGTCGGTCGTCCGCGTGAACAGGCGCAGGTACGCCCAGCCGGTGGCCTCGGCGAGCTCGATCTTGATCGGCACGCGCTGGCCGGCGGTCAGCTTGACGCTGGTCGCGACACCCCAGTTCACGTCGCTGCAGCAACCCTGGTCGTAGACCGAGTTGCCGTTGACCCACACCCGCAGGCGGTCGTCGTGCACGCCGGCGAACTGGTAGTCGCCCGTGGACGGGGCCTGGAAGAAGCCTTCCCAGCGCGCCACGAACCAATCCTTCGGCAGCGCCGGCGCGAACGGCGAGGTGTCGCCCCAGTCGACGTTCACCTGGGGCTCGGTGCGCACGAGCACCGGCTCCTGCTGGGAGCTGATCTCGCCGTTGTGCGACAGGTCCGGGAAGTACGACGCCCGCAGACCCTTCTGCTCCTGCTGCTGCGAGTTGTAGGTCATCGAGAGACCGGCCTCGCCGCCGACCGTGTTGAACGTCGGCGACTTGATCGACGTGGTCACGTTGCCGTTGGCGAGGTTCACCGAGATCGGCCCCATGGTGTCCTCGGGTGCCGGGCCGCGGTTGCCGATGCGCTGGTCGACCTTCAGGTGGAAGACCGCGCTCGGGATCCGCGAGGTGGCGCCGCTGACGGCCTTGGCCTGCCACGTGTAGGAGACGCCGTCCTGGAGGACACCCGTCGGGATCGTCCACTTCGGGGTGTCGAGGCAGCCGGAGTCGACCACCACGCCGGTCTTCGCGTCCGCGCCGGTCGCGACGGTGAAGCAGTACCTCACCTGTTCGCCGTCCGGGTCGCTGACGGGGCTGACCTCGAGGGTCGGGGTCGTGTTCGTGATGACGCCGTGGTCGGCGGGACCGACCAGGGTGGGTGCGGGCGGGGCCGAGCCCGTGTCCACGGTCAGCGAGACGACCGTGTCCTTGTAGGTCCAGGCTCCCGGCTGTTCCGCGCCCACGATCATGAACGTGGCCATGTGGCGGATGTCCGCGATGTGCTGGAGGAAGCTCACCAGGCTGTCACCGGTGAGCGTGCCGACCTGGCCGACGAGACCGTTGGCCAGCAGACCGCCGAGGCCGTTGAAGTCCATCGCCGAGGCGTGGTAGAGCTGCGCCGGCCACGTCTTGTCCGGGCTGAGCGGGCCGGTCTTCTTCGTCACGTCGAGCTTGGCGCCGACGATGCGCTGGCCGTACAGGGACTGGTAGTCGAACCGGATCGCACTGCGCCAGTACTTGTCACCGCGGTCCTGCGAGTTGCCGAACTGGACGCCGCACATCTGGCACCAGTAGCCGTCCGACTTGTACGACTCGGCGAAGACCACGCCGAAGCTGAACGTCGGGTCGACGCTGACCGGGTAGACGCGCTTCGGGTCCTTGAGCCACGCCTCGTCGACGGCGACCGTGAGCATCCAGTCCTGGCCGGCCTTCTCGACCGCGTAGGTGCCGCCGGTCTGCGCGGGCGGCGCCTCCTCGGCCTTGCCGGAGGAGGCCCAGGTGACGATGGGCGGCATGACGATCTTCGGTGTGCCCTGGGCGTCCCGCAGCTCGACCGTGCCCTGCTCCGTCACGGTCGGCGTCAACGCGCCGGCCTTGAGGGTGAACCGCCACTTGTTGGTGGTGGGCACCTTCTTCAGCAGGATGGTCTCCTTGACCGAACCCGGCGTCACCTCGTAGGTGAGGTCGGTGTCCGCGGCGACGTCGGCGTACTCGGCCTTGTCCGCCGAGACCTTGACCTGCTTGTCCTTCGCGGGCTTCTCCGGCGCCAGCGAGACCTTGTTGCCGTCGTACTCGACGGTGATCAGCGCCGGGTCGTCCGCCTCGGCCGCGAGCGTCGGCTTCAGCGGGTGCTGCCTGGCCTTGACCCGCCGGGTCGGCGTGTCCGCGACCAGCGTCGTGTCGACCGGCTGCCAGGAACCCCCGGCGTCCTGGACGTTCAGCGGTTCCGTGGACTGCTTGATCGTCTTGGTGCCGTCCGGGTTGGTGTACTCGTCGACGAACATCGACCGCGAGGTCACCTTGGACTTCTCGGGGTCGAAGCTCGACTTCGCCTCCCGCGCGGCCAGTGGGCCGAAGTCCGCCTTCGGGTCCGCCGCGGCCGTCGGCGGGGCGGGCACCTCCCGTCCCTTGAGCACCGGCAGCTTCGTCGTGTCGACGGCCGGTGACTTCGCGGGAGGCGCGGCGAACGCGGGTGCGGACGCCAGACTGATCGTCAGAGAGGTTGCGAGCGCAGCGGCAAGCACCCGTGCGAATCTTCGCGCACGAGTGTGCCGCGTCGCTGAGCGACGCGTCATATTGGTCTATCCCCCAGAATTCAATGGAAGGTGCAGGCTTCCGCTGCCCGCACGCCCCCAGCGTGTTGAACGGCGCTGAGCATGCCGAAAACGGACATCGGAAAGCAATGCTCCGATCGGCTCAACTCACGGTGGGTGAGCGCAACGTCACACGCAGGGTATCGCCCGGCCAGAGCGGGATCAGCGGGGCGACCACGCCGTCGAGGGCGTTGTCGACGATGGCGCCGGCCAGTGGCATGAGGGTTGCCCTCGCGTAGAGCAGGTCTGTGCGCAGGGCTGGTGTTGCGAGTGCGGCTTGCTCGAACACCTCTTGGCGGTCGTGGTCGCGGCAGCGGACCAGTGCGTCAGCTGCCTGTCCCACTTGGACGCCGTTGCGGGCCAGGCGGCGGAGTGCCGCTGCCGCTTGGGATTAGACACACCACTTCCGGTCGCGGAGGCGGCCGATCACCGGTGAGGGCGCCTGGGTCCGCAGTGTCGCCAAAGGCGATGACGGCTGTGTGGCGGCGGGAGGTCAGCCAGTGGGTGGCGTCCGGGGTGGTGTGGGCTACCGGGGTTCGCGCCGCGGAGCCTGGTGATGCCGTAGAGCCACACCCACGGGCTGCGGTAGACCTCTTGGCCGAGCCATCTGCGGACTGGGCCGTCGGTTTCGACGTAGAAGTGCCTCAGGGCGTAGTCCGGGTCGCGGCCCGGGTTGCGTTCCGCCAGGACGCGGCAGAGCAGCGGGCGTAGCGGACCCGCGTCGTCAAGGGTGCCGAGAATCAATTCCTCGACATCCGGTTCGTTGCTGTCGATCAATTGTCTTGCGTGTGCGCTCAGATCCGGTGAATCCCAGTTCCGGTTCTCAGGCATCGCCCCGTCGCTGCTGAATTCCCCCATTTCTCCGTCATGGCCGGGTGATGTAGCCGCCCACGGCGTTGTGGCAGACGTCGTGAAGTGCCTTCACCGCGTCGCGGAGCAGCGGGTTGGTGTTGGCCGTGCGGTGGACGACGTGGATGTGTCTGCGCAAAGGCTTGTGACGCAACGGCATTGCGTGGGTGCCCGGTAGCGGCCTGTAGCCGAGTGCGGGTATCAGGGCCACGCCGACGCCGGCTGCCACGAGTGACTGGACGACCTCGTAATCATTGCTTCGGAAGGCGATCCTGGGCGCGAATCCCGCTGCCGCGCACAGGCGGGTCAGACAGGTGGCGCCTGACGTCCCGTCGCGTGAGGCGATCCAGCGTTCGTCTTTGAGATCTTCGAGTTTGACGTTGTTCTTCGCGGCCGGGTGGTCGGCGGGGACCATCACGAGCAGGGACTCGTCCAGCAGCGGTGACACGGTCAGCTCCTCCGGCCACGTTCGCGGAACCAGGTCGTAGGCGTAGACGAGCGCCAAGTCGAGCTCTCCGGTCAGGACGAGCGGCAGCACGTCGTCCGGTTCGGCCTCGTCCAAGCGGATCTCGGCGTCCGGCAGGTCGGCCTGCAGCCTCGCCAGCGCCTTCGGCACGATGCGCGAGCTCGCCGTGGGGAAGGTGCCGATCCGCAGACGGCCGCGCAGGCCCTGCACCATCGCCTTCACCTCGTGCTCGAACCCGTCCAGCGCGGCGAGCAGCTCGCCGCCGCGGTCGGCGATCAGCAGGGCGGCGCTGGCGGGGCGGATCGAGTGCGCCTCGCGTTCGAAGAGCGTCACGCCGACCGCCCGCTCGAACGCCGAGATCTGCTGCGACACGGCCGACGACGTGTAGCCGAGCCGGCGGGCCGCCTCGGCGAAGGAACCCGTCTTCACGACCTCGACGAGCGTGCGGAGATGAACCGGGTTGAGCACCAGGGCAGCTTATGCTCGACGTCGGGAGATCTCGTTCTGCGGCCTCTGGCGCATCCACCCCGCAGCCACCAGGGTGGATGCATGCCCTACGTCTCCACGAACCCGTCGAACACCTCCGACGTGGTCGCCGAGATCGAGCTCGGGACCAGTCGCACCTTCGTCGACGCCGCCCAGCGGGCCAAAGCCGCACAACGCTCATGGGCACGTGTGCCCGCACCTGTGCGCGGGCAGGTGATCGGCAACATCGGCCGGCTGGTCGAGGCGAACTCCGAGGCCCTTTCCCAGCTCGTGACCCGCGAGATCGGCAAGCCGATCGCGGAGGCCCGCGGCGAGGTGCAGGAGATCGTGGACACCTGCGACTTCTTCGTCGGCGAGGGCAGGCGCCTGTACGGGCAGACGGTCCCGTCGGAGATGCCGGACAAACAGCTGTTCACGTTCCGCAACCCGGTCGGCGTCGCGGCGATCATCACCGCCGGCAACTTCCCCGTCGCCGTGCCGTCCTGGTACATCGTGCCCGCGCTGCTGTGCGGCAACTCGGTCGTGTGGAAGCCCGCCGAGTACTCCGCCGCGTCGGCACAGGCCTTCTACGACGTGTTCCAGGCCGCCGGCATCCCGGCGGGCGTGTTCGAGATCGTCTTCGCCGAGGGCTCGGAGACGTTCACCGGGCTCGAGCAGTCGCTGCGGCAGGGTCTGGTCGACAAGGTCGGCTTCACCGGCTCCAGCGAGGTCGGTGTGCGGATCGGTGAGCTGTGCGGGCGCCACCTCCAGACACCGTGCCTGGAACTGGGCGGCAAGAACCCGATGGTCGTCACCGAGGACGCCGACCTCGACCTGGCCGTGCAGGGCGCGCTGTTCGCCGGCTTCGGGTCCGCGGGGCAGCGCTGCACCTCGCTCGGCACGGCGATCGTGCACGAGTCGGTGTACGACGGGTTCCTGTCCCGCTTCGTCGACGCCGTGGCCGGTGCCACCGTGGGCGACCCGACCGGCGATGTCCTCTACGGACCGCTGCTCGACGAGAAGTTCGCGCTGGCGTACGAGAAGTACCTCGGCTGGATCGGCGAGCACCACACGGTGCACGGCCCGACCGGCCGCATCACGGACTCCAGCCCGCGCAACGGTTTCACTGGTGGGAACGGCTTCTTCTACCACCCCGCAATCGTTTCCGGTGTGCGCGACGACGACGAACTGTTCCTCCAGGAGACGTTCGGACCGATCGTCGGCGTCATGAGGTACTCGGACCTGGACGAGGCGATCGAGCTCGGCAACAAGCCGGGCTACGGCCTGTCGTGCTCGATCTACACCACGGACCCGAACAAGGCCTTCCGGTTCCGCGCCGGCATCTCCGCCGGCATGGTGAGCGTCAACAACTCGACGTCCGGGGCCGAGGCGCACCTGCCGTTCGGCGGCAACGGCAAGAGCGGCAACGGCTCCCGGCAGTCGGGCGTGTGGGTGCTCGACCAGTTCACCCGCTGGCAGTCCATGAACTGGGACTACTCCGGGAAGCTGCAGAAGGCGCAGATGGACACTCTCGCGATCGAGGCGGACCTTGACTTCCGGCTGGCCTGAGCTGCCCGGTCAGGCCGAAGTCGTCGTCATCGGCGGCGGGGTGATGGGGACGTCCATCGCCTTTCACCTCGCCGAGGCAGGCGTCCGGGATGTGTTGGTCGTCGAGAAGGACGAGCTGGGCTCCGGCTCCACCTGCAAAGCGGCGGGTGGAGTGCGCGCCCAGTTCTCCGACGAGCTGAACATCAGGCTCGGAGCTCGATCCATCGAACTGTTCCAGCGCTTTCCGCAGCGGCCCGGGCAGGAGATCGATCTGCACCAGGTCGGCTACCTGTTCCTCCTCTCTTCCGACGAACACGTCACGGCGTTCGAGCGCAACGTCGACCTCCAGAACTCCCTCGGGGTACCCAGCCGCATGGTGACGGTCGAGGAAGCACGGCGGATGTCGCCGTTGATCGAAGCGGACGGCCTGCTCGCGGCGACCTTCTCGCCGGACGACGGACACTGCACTCCGGAGTCCGTGGTCCTCGGCTATGCCACCGCGGCCCGCCGGTTCGGTGCCCGCTTCAGCACCAGGACAACCGTGAGATCGATAGTAGGGACGGGGTCCGACACTTTTCGCGTCGAAACCGACCGCGGGACCGTTTCGGCGCGGAAAGTGGTCTGCGCGGCCGGTGCCTGGTCGCGGGAGATCGGCGAGATGGTGGGCGTTGACCTGCCGGTTTCTCCCCTGCGGCGACAGGTTGTGTTCACCGAACCCCTGCCGGAGCTACACGATCGGGTGACACCGTTCACCATCGACTTCGGCAGCACCTTCTACTTCCACCGCGAGGGCCGCGGGCTGCTGTTCGGCATGTCCGACCCCGACGAGACGCCGGGCTTCAAGCTCGAGGTCTCCGACGCGTGGCTGCCACGCCTCACCGAGGCGATCGGACGGCGTGCGCCCAAGCTGCTGGACGTGGGCGTGCGCGGCGGGTGGGCCGGGCTGTACGAGGTGACACCGGACCACAACGCCCTGATCGGCTCCGTCGGTGGCTTCTACTACGCCACCGGCTTTTCCGGGCACGGCTTCCTGCAGGGTCCCGCGGTCGGCGAGGTCGTGCGCGACCTCGTGCTGGACCGCGAGCCCTTCGTCGACGTGTCCGATCTGGACGCCTCCAGGTTCGCCGCCGACAGGGCACGGCCGGAACTCAACTGCGTGTGAGGGATGTGATGGACGTTCTCGAGCTCATGGACGAGTGGGGTCCGGAGAAGGTCGTCTGCGTGTCCGACCGGCGCACCGGAGTGAAGGGCGTGCTCGTCATCGACAACACCGCGCGGGGCATGGGCAAGGGCGGCACGCGGATGAGCCCGCACGTGACGGTCGCCGAGATCGCCCGCCTCGCGCGCGTGATGACGTGGAAGTGGGCCGGGGTCGACCTCTTCTTCGGCGGCGCGAAGGCGGGGATCAGGTTCGACCCCGCCTCCCCCGACAAGGAAGCGGCGCTGCGGGCGTTCGCGCGCAAGCTGTCCAACGAGGTGCCGCGGGAGTACGTGTTCGGTCTCGACATGGGCCTCACCGAACGGGACGCCGCGATCGTCCAGGACGAACTGTCGGACCGCGGCGCTATGATGGGCGCACCGGCTCAACTCGGCGGTCTCCCGTACGACGAGCTGGGCGTCACCGGGTACGGCGTGGCCGAGGTGGCGGACGAACTGGTGGAGCTGCGCGGCAGACGCGTGGCCCTGCAGGGTTTCGGCGCGGTGGGCGCCGCGGCGGCGAAGCGGTTCGCCGAACTGGGCGCCGTCGTCGTCGCCGTGTCGTCGGTGCACGGCGCGTTGGTGGATCCCAACGGGCTCGACGTCGCCCGGCTTCTGAAGCTGCGAGCGGAGTTCGGCGATCTCGCGGTCGAGGAGTACGGCGGCGTCCGTCCGCTCGGCGCCGAGCTGCGCGTGCCGTGCGACGTGCTGGTGCCGGCCGCGCTGCAGGACGTGATCGACGCGGATCTCGCGGGCGATCTCGACACCGCACTGGTGGTCGAGGGCGCGAACCTGCCGACATCCGTTGCGGCACAAGAGGTTCTCGCGGGACGCGGGATCACCGTCGTGCCGGACTTCATCGCGAACGCCGGCGGCGTGGTCGCGGCGGCGTTCGGGATGGACGCGCGGTACTCCCCGTTCCCGGTGGACCCCGCGACGGTGCTCGACGCCGTGTCCTCGAAGCTGAGGGCGAACGCGACGAAGGTCATCGCCGAGGCGAGAAGCCGTGGCACCACAACGCACGTGGCGGCGCGCGAGCTGGCACAGGAACGCGTGCTGGCCGCGATGAAGCTGCGCGGGCGGGTGGCATGACCGTACTCGCAGGCGTGGTGGCAGGCGGACGGGCAACCCGGACCGATCGGCGGGAGACGATCGCATGAGCTCACTCGAAGGTGTGGTGATCGCGGACTTCAGCCGTGTGCTGGCGGCGCCGTACGCGACGATGGTGCTGGGTGACCTCGGTGCCGAGGTCGTCAAGGTCGAGCAGCCCGGCAGGGGCGACGAGACCCGGACGTGGGGTCCGCCGCACTACGAGGACGAGGCGACGTACTTCCTGTCGGTGAACAGGAACAAGACGTCGGTGCAGATCGACCTGTCCACCGGGGCGGGCCGGGAGCGGGCGCGGGAGCTGATCGCGCGGGCGGACGTCGTGGTCGAGAACTTCAAGCCGGGCACGATGAAGAAGTTCGGGCTGGACTACGAGTCGCTGGGGCGTGACGACCTCGTGTACTGCTCGATCTCGGGGTTCGGTTCGGGCAAGGGTGCGGACCTGCCGGGTTACGACCTGCTCGTGCAGGCCGTGGGCGGGTTGATGAGCGTCACCGGCCCCGGTCCGCACGCGCCGGTGAAGACCGGCGTGGCGCTGGTCGACGTGCTGACCGGTCTGCACGCGTGCGTCGGGATCCTGGCGGCGCTGCGGCACCGGGAGGCGACCGGGCTGGGACAGCTCGTCGAGCTGGACCTGCTCACGGTGTTGTTGTCGAGCATGGTGAACCAGAGCGCGGGCTTCACGCTGGCCGGTTCGGTGCCACGGCCGATGGGCAACCGGCACCCGTCGATCGCGCCGTACGAGGTGTTCCCGACGGCCGGCCAGTCGATCGTGCTCGCGGTGGGCAACGACCGGCAGTTCCGCCGGTTGTGCTCGGTGCTGGACGTGCCGGAGCTCGCCACGGACGAGCGCTTCGCCACGAACTCCGACCGCGTGCAGAACGTGGACGCGTTGTTCGAGGTCCTCTCCGCCCGGCTGCGGTCGCGGCCGGCCCAGCACTGGTTCGAGACGCTGACGCCGCTGGGCGTTCCGTGCGGGCCGGTGAACGACGTCGCGCGCGCGTTCGCGCTGGCGGAGTCGCTGGACCTCAACCCCACCGCGACGATCGGCGACATGACGCTCGTCGCGAACCCCATCCGCCTGTCGCGCACGCCGGTCACCTACCGGCTGCGCCCGCCGAAGCTGGAGCCGTGACGTGCAGGACCCGTTGGAGCTGCTGGACATCCCGTCGTTGCTGAGCGACGAGGAGCGCGACATCCAGGCCACCGTGGCCGCGTTCCTGTCCGACCACGTGCGGCCGCACATCGCCTCGTGGTTCGAGGAGGGCGTCCTCCCGCGCGAGCTCGCGCGGGAACTGGGCAAGCTGGGCGTGCTGGGCATGCACCTGGAGGGGTACGGGTGCGCCGGGACGTCGGCGCTGGCGTACGGGCTCGCCTGCCTGGAGCTGGAGGCGGTCGACAGCGGCATCCGCAGCTTCGTGTCCGTGCAGGGCTCGCTGTCGATGTACTCGATCTGGAAGTACGGGTCGGAGGAGCAGAAGCAGGAGTGGCTGCCGCGGCTGGCCGCCGGTGAGGCCATCGGGTGCTTCGGGCTCACCGAGCCGGACTTCGGCTCCAACCCGTCCGGCATGCGCACGCGGGCCGTGCGGGAGGGCGGGGACTGGGTGCTGAACGGCACCAAGACGTGGATCACCAACGGCGGGCTGGCGGACGTGGCGACCGTCTGGGCGCGGACGGAGGAGGGAATTCGAGGATTCCTCGTTCCTCGGGGCACACCGGGATTCTCCACCCGGGACATCAAGCAGAAGCTGTCGATGCGAGCATCCGTCACTTCCGAGTTGGTGCTGCAGGACGTGCGGCTGCCGGAAAGTGCTCGACTTCCGCTGGCGACCTCCTTGCGCGCTCCGCTCTCCTGCCTGAACGAGGCACGGTTCGGGATCGTGTTCGGTGCCGTCGGCGCGGCGCGGGACTCGTTGCAGGCCGCGCTCGAGTACTCCGGCACGCGCGTCCAATTCGACAAGCCGATCGCCGCTTTCCAGCTGACGCAGCGCAAGCTCGCGAGCATGACGGTGCAGGTCGGCAACTCGATGCTGCTCGCGCTGCACCTCGCGAGGCTCAAGGAGGCCGGCACGCTGAAGCCCGAGCAGATCAGCGTCGGCAAGTACAACAACGTCGAGTCGGCCATCGCCGTCGCCCGGGAAAGCCGCACCATCCTCGGCGCGAACGGCATCTCGCTCGAGTACTCGCCTTTGCGCCACGCCAACAACCTGGAATCGGTCCTTACTTACGAGGGGACCTCCGACATCCACCTGCTATCCATCGGCCACGCGTTGACCGGAATCGCATCATTCCGCTGATCGTTCGCCCTATCCTGCACCTCGCCATCGGTTCGCGGGGTAGGAGGGCGTTCTGCCGGAAGAGACAAACAGCCGCAGTGACGCACGCCGCAACCGCAAGCGATTGCTGGAAGCCGCGACGCACGTCCTGCGGTCTGAACCAGCAACCGCGACGATGCAGTCGATCGCGCGTGAAGCGGCGCTTTCGCAAGCGACGGCCTACCGGCACTTCCCGTCCGTGGAGGCGCTGGTAGTCGCGTACCACGAGGACGTCATAACGTCGTTGGTGGAGCACGGCGAACGGTCTCGCAAGACCGGCAAAGAACTGTTCGAGCACCAGGCCACGCGCTGGGTGAAGCTGCAGAGCGTGCACGGTCCGGTGATAGTGCGGTTCTGGTCCCAGAAAGGCTTTTTGGAACGCCTCCACGGCGGCGACGGAATGACCACGTTGTCATGCAGCGCGTGGGACCAGGCGTTGCGCGGCGTGCTGATCGACCTCTCGCTGCCCGATTCTTTGCTGAACGTGGCGCGCTTCCTGCACAACGCCCTGTTCGACCCGCGGGAGATCCTCGACCTCACGAAAACCGCCGGACTACCCGACGAGCAGGTGGTCCGGCGGCTCTCCGACGCGTTCTACGGTGCGTTGAAGGGCTGGGCCTCGAACTAGATGCCGAGCGGGAGCACCCACTTGAGCTCGGACTTGACGTTCGGGCGGCCGTCGAGGGGGTTCTCCCCCGCGATGCCACCGGCCGCGATCTTGTCCAGGGTCTTCAGGCCCTCGGGCAGGATCTGGCCGAACACCGTGTAGTTCGGGCGCAGGATCGAGTCCGACTGCACGAGGAAGAACTGCGAGCCGTTCGTGTCCGGACCGGCGTTGGCCATCGCGAGAGTGCCGCGCGGGTAGATGCGGCGCTGGCCGGTCGGGTCGTTCGGCGCGGGCTCGAGGTCCGTCGGCAGCTCGTCCCCGTACCTGTAGCCGGGGCCGCCCTCACCGGTGTTGGACGGGTCACCGCACTGCAGCACCTTCAACGTCGGGTACGCGGTGAGGCGGTGGCACTCGGTCTGGTTGTAGAAACCGCGGAGCGCCAGGTGGATGAAGCTGTGCGCGGTGCACGGCGCCTTGGTGCGGTCGAGCAGCAGTGGCACGTCGCCCTGGTTGGTCCTCACCTTGACCAGGACCTTGCCCTTGGTGAACCACGGGTCGCGCGGGATCGAGACCGGGCGAGCGGCCGGCTCCTCCGGGGTCGCGGTGTAGCCGCAGTCCGGCCTGGCCACCTGTTCCTCGGCGGACGCGGTGCCCGTGGTGATGAACCCAACGGCCAGTGCCGCCACTGCCAGACCAGCTGCGATTCGCCTCATGCGCGATTCCTAGTGGAGCCGGAGGCGGCCGGGCAAGGCTTAACGGATCACTTAGCCGCCCGTGTCCGGGTGATCTCGTGTTCGCAGGTCGCCTCGGGGCACGAACTGGTGATCTCGGTGTCGTAGAAGGCCTGTAGGTGCAGCTCTTCGGACCGCACGCCGTGAGCGCCGGCAGGTTGCCGGTGCCGGCTTCCTGGTCACCACCCGAGGCCGGTCTGCACGGCCTCATCGGTGCGTTGCCGGGTTCGGCATCGAGTAGCCGTTGCAGGTAGTTGCTGCCTGCCCGCCGCGGCGCGGGTGAGTGCGGTGGCGGTACTTCACTCGATCCAGTGAGGTGTTCCGGATCCGAGACCGGGTACCCGCGCTCCATAGGGAGGTGATGCAGTCATGGGCTTCGAGGAAATGAAGGACAAGGCCAAGGACCTCATCGGCCAGCACGGCGACAAGGTCGACCAGGGTGTGGAACGTGCCGGGCAGTTCGCCGACGACAAGACCGGCGGCAAGCACACCGAGCACATCGACCAGGGCGAGGACAAGCTCAAGGAAGGCCTCCGCAACTTCGGCGGCCAGCAGCAGTAGGACAGGTCTGCTCAGTGTGGGTCTCCGCGGGCGGCGCATGCGGCTTGTTACGCATGTGAGTTACGCCTGATCGGACGATCCGCGTCTGCGTGCGTGCACACGCGTCTGAGTCACTTCCGCGATCCCGGCGGCACGGTTACCGTCGTTCGCCGGGATCGCGGAGGTGGAAGTGGATCCGAGCGGTGTGACGAGGGCGGCACGGCTGACCGCGTTGGCCGCGTTGTGCCTGGTCACCGTCGTTCTGTTGCTTCCCGCGGCCATCAGTGTGAGCACCGGCGGCGCCGTACCGGGGTTCATCGGCGAATTCGGCCGGTGGTTGTGGCCCGCGGTCGGCGCGATGGTGCTCGTCGCGATCGGCCTTGCACTGTGGGAGCGGGTCCGCGGGCACGAGACCAGCAGCCGGACGGCCGCGCTCAGCCGGGTCGAGTCGCGGGTGAAGGCGCTGCTCGCGTCCTCGCTGGCCGCTCAGACGCAGATCAAGCTCGGAGTGCTGAAGCAGCCCCGGCTCGCCGTGCGGGTCGAGGGCGAGGGCATCTCCTCTTCCGACCTCGAAGCCGTCTACGACCGCCTCGGTCACACCATGGTCCTCGTCGGGCCGGTGGGCAGCGGGCGGTCGACGTTGTTGCGCGAACTGTGCCTCGCACTGGTCGAACGGGCGCGCAACGACCCCGAGGCACCGATTCCCGTTGTCGTGGACCTGGCGACCTGGCGTGCGTACGGCACGCGCAAGCCGACCGAGTTCACCGCCTGGCTGCTGCGGGAGATGAACCGGCGTTACGGCATCAGCCGCTCGGCGGGCACGATCTGGCTGCGCCGGGAACGCGTCACGGTCCTCGTCGACGGCCTGGACGAGGTGCCGCGCGTCGACCGGGCGCACTGCGAGTCCGAACTCGCGCCCTTCGCCTCGGTCGTGTGCTCGACAGGTCCGATCGAGAACCTGCCGTCGGTGTTCGTCGAGCCGTTGTCGCGCGGTCAGGTGCTCGAGTACATCGCCTCGGTCAGTCCCCGTCTCGACAGCCTGGAGTCCGCCCTCACCCCGGAGATCTGGGACCGGCTGGACTCACCACTGGCGCTGAACCTGCTGGCTCTCACGCACCTGGACAAGCAGGTCGACACGATCGGCACCGACTTCGTCGGGTCCTTCGTGGTGGAACGGCTCTCCGGTCAACGCGGTGCGGGACCCACCATTCGCGCGTTGAAGTTCCTCGCGCGGTTGGACAGACCAGACCTCGGTGCACCCGTGCACATGCCTCACCGCCGAGCGTGGCTTCCACTGCTACCGACGCGTCCGTTGTGGTTGTTGTTCATCCGCGCAGTCCCGGCCGCGTACGCCGGTGGTGTGTGTGCCGTGGCGTTCATGACCGGGCTGCGCCACGGGCTGTGGTCCGCTCTGGTGTTCGTAGTCACGGCGTCCGCGTTGCTCGTGATGGTGAACAAACTGCCGCACGTCTTCCACCCACCCGGACGCGCGCACGGCATCATCACGGCCGCGTTGGCATTCCTCGCCGGCGTGTTCGCGGGATTGCTGGTCGGGCTCGTCGGATTGTGGCTGGGCGAGATCGGAACGTCGTGGCCGTACTTCGTGACGTACGTGTTCGTGGTGGTGGCTTCATTCTTCTTGGCGTTGGGGTTCATACCCGGTGACGCGCCTGTGCCGTGGGCGGTGCTGATCGCTGCCGCGCCCGGCGTCGCGATGATCTGGACCGGCCCCTACGCGGTGCTGTCGGGCATGGGGCTCGGTTTCTCCGCCGGCGTGGCGGGTGGTGTTTTCGCGGCCGCCGTGGGGCGCGTGTGGCGCACGGTGCGTCCGGCGCAGCACCAGCGGATGCGGCTCGGGCGGCCGTGGTGGGTTCAGCCGGCCATCCCGGTTTTCGGCGCGGCCGGTCTGCTCGGCGGGATCGGCACGACGGGATCTTGGGGTACCGCGCTGGGCGTGGCACTGGGTTTGCTGGTGACGCCGACCGCCGCTCGTGACTACGTTTGGCCGTTCGACGCGCTGGCGGAAGTCGCCGCCGAGGGCGTCACCAGGCCCCTGTCCCTGGGCGAGTTGTCGTTCCGCCGCAAGGCTTTGCTCCACCTCGCGCAGGACAGGCTGCTGCTCACGCGAGTCGACGGCGAGTACCGCTTCACGCACGTCGCCCTGCGGGACCACCTCGCGTCGTGCGACCCGACCGCGCTGGTCCGGGCCACGCGCCGTTGAACCTTCTTGATCCGCGGGCCGTACGCCTCGCAGGAGAGGTGGGGTGGTGCACATGCGCTGGTCACGGGGCTGGATCGCGGGCGCCGGGGTGTTCTTCGTCGTGGCGGCCATCGGGGGGACGGCCTTCGCGCTCTCCGGATCCGCCGCTCCCGCGTCGCAGCCGGACGTCGCGGGCAAGGAGGTGTGCGGCGGGCAACCGGTGCGCGTCGTCGCCTCCACCGGACCGGCGGGCGTGCTGTCGGACCGCTTTCCCGTCGGCACGTCGTTGCGCGTCACCAATCTCGCGAACGGCCGCGCGATCACCCTTCCGGTCGTCGCGGAGTCCGGCGGCTGCGCGGTGCTGAACTCCGCGGCATTCGATGCCGTGCGGTCAGCCGATTCCGGTCGGAGCGGTTCGGAGGACGTCCTCCGCCGGGTGCGCGTGGAAATCATCGGGAACGCGCCCGCACCGGTTCCGGCGACCAGAACCCCGGTGTCACGAGTGCGTGCTTCCGGAGTGGTCGGGCAGGTCGTGTGCGATGGTGCGACCGTCGGGTTGTCGCCCGTCGGCGGCGCACCCGGTGCGTTCTCGTCGCAGCTCCCCGTGGGGACTGCGGTGCGGGTCACCAACCTCGACAACGGGAAGCAGTCGACGGTGCGGGTCGTCGGCGTCGGGCCTGCCTGCGTCGTGCTGAACAGCGAGGCGTTCGCACTCGTCGGGGAGTCCGGCAAGAGCGTGATCAAGCGCGTTCAGATCGAGAAGGTGACCTGAGGTCGATCCCGGCGCCAGAGGGGCAGAGCGCCGGCGGCGGGCCGCCTGTCGTGTGAGCTGCCGAGCCGACCAGCAGAAGCGCAGGCGCCCGGCGCGATGGCCGGCGTGGCCGGTCGGCCGCGGAGCAGGTGCCCGGCGTGGCGGCGGTGCGGCACAGGGCCTCGGCACGGCTGGAGGCCCGGCTCTCCCGGCACTGCCGCGCGGCTGTGCCGGGATCGACGCATGGTCCTGTGGTCGCTGGGCGGCCCGGTCACCAGTCCATCGGCTCGTCGGGCTCCTCCGGCTCCGGCCACTCGTCCGCCGCGCCGTCGCCCGACCCCCACGCCGCGCCGCCGGTGCCGGTGGTGCGCGGCTTGGACTTGGTGGGTGGAGGCGTGGCCGGGGCGGGTGCTGCGGAACCGGCGCCCGCCACCACCTCCAGGATCTGCTCGCCGTACTTCGCCAGCTTCGCCTGGCCCACACCGCTCACCTCGCCCAGCGCGGCCGGCGAGCCGGGCCGGGAGGCCGCGATGGCCTTGAGGGTGGCGTCGTGGAAGATCACGTACGCCGGGACGCCCTGCTCGCGGGCCTGGCCGGCGCGCCACTCGCGCAGCTGCTCGAACAGCGGGCCCGCGTCGGCGGGGAGGTCGACCTTCGGCTTGGCGGCGGGGGCGGCAGCCGTGCGCGTCGTCGAGCGGGTGGGCGTCGGGTCCTTGCGCAGCTTCACTTCGCGCTTGCGGCCCAGGACCTCGGAGCTCGCCTCCGTCAGCACCAGGGTCGAGTACTCGCCTTCCACGGCGAGCAGCCCCTGCGCCAGGAGCTGGCGGACGACGCCGCGCCACTCGTTCTCGTTCAGGTCCTCGCCGATGCCGAACGTGCTGAGCTGGTCGTGGTCGAACTGGATCACCTTGGCGGTCTTGCGCCCCAGCAGGATGTCGATGGCCTGGCCGGCGCCGAACTTCTGGTTCCGCTCCTTGCGCAGCCGGTGGACCGTGGAGAGGATCTTCTGCGCCGCCACGGTGCCGTCCCACGACTCCGGCGGCGCCAGGCACGTGTCGCAGTTGCCGCAGGGGACGCCGGACTCGCCGAAGTACTCGAGGAGCATCGTGCGGCGGCACGTGATCGTCTCGCAGAGGGCGAGCATCGCGTCGAGGTGCGCCTGCGAGCGGCGCCGGAAGGCCAGGTCGCCTTCGGACGACTCGATCATCTTGCGCTGCTGCACCACGTCCTGCAGGCCGTAGGCGAGCCATGCGGTGGACGGCAGGCCGTCGCGGCCCGCCCTGCCCGTCTCCTGGTAGTAGCCCTCCACCGACTTCGGCAGGTCGAGGTGAGCGACAAAGCGGACGTCCGGCTTGTCGATGCCCATGCCGAACGCGATGGTGGCGACCATGACCAGGCCGTCCTCGCGCAGGAACCTGGCCTGGTTGCGCTGGCGGACCGACGCGTCGAGGCCCGCGTGGTACGGCAGCGCGGGGATGCCGTTGGCCACCAGGAACTCCGCCGTCTTCTCCACCGACGCGCGCGACAGGCAGTACACGATGCCGGCGTCGCCCTGGTGCTCTCCGCGCAGGAGGTCCAGCAGCTGCTTCTTCGGCTCCTTCTTGCCGACGATGCGGTACTGGATGTTCGGCCGGTCGAAGCTCGAGACGAACTGGCGGCCGTCGCCCAGGTCGAGGCGCGTCAGGATCTCCTTGCGCGTCGCCTCCGTCGCCGTGGCGGTGAGCGCGATGCGCGGGACCTTCGGCCAGCGCTCGTGCAGGTGCGTCAGCGAGAGGTAGTCGGGCCGGAAGTCGTGGCCCCACTGGGAGACGCAGTGCGCCTCGTCGATCGCGAACAGCGCGATCTCGCCCTGGTCGAGCAGCTTCAGGGTGGCCTCGGACGTCAGCCGCTCCGGCGCCAGGTAGAGCAGGTCCAGCTCGCCGTTGACGAACTCGGCCTCGACCATCCTGCGCTCGTCCCACGACAGCGAGGAGTTCAGGAAGCCCGCGCGCACGCCCAGCGCCCGCAACGCGTCCACCTGGTCCTGCATCAGCGCGATGAGCGGGGAGATCACCACGCCCGTGCCCGGCCGGACCAGCGCCGGCACCTGGTAGCACAGGGACTTGCCGCCACCCGTCGGCATGAGCACGAGCGCGTCGCCACCCGCGACCACGTGCTCGACGATGGCGGCTTGGTCGCCGCGGAACTCGGGGTACCCGAAGACGCGCTGCAGGACCTGCAGCGCGTCTCCGAGGTCGACACCGTCGACACCGTCGGTTGAACCCATGCCGCCGATGCTAGCGAGCAGCACCGACAGCCCGGTCCGCTAGCCCAACGCACCCTTCGTACCAGCGGAAACACTGCTCGCCACCAGCGGAGCCGCCGAGGCGGCCGGCACCGAGCCCTTCACCGGGACGCGCACCGAGGTGTCCGCCAGGTCGACGGTGAGCCTCGGCAGCTGGCTCGGCCGCACGATCGCGCTCGAGTCGGTGCCGCCGATCAGCAGGCCCAGCCGGTGCCCCGCCGGGATCACGTGGTCCGTTGTGGACAGTCGGAACGTCATGCGGTACTTCGTCCCCGGCGTGATCGTGCGCGGCACCGAGAGCGACTCGTAGTTCGCGAGGTCCGCCCATCCGCGCGCGATGATCTGCGCGTCGACGTTGCCCGCCGTTGCCTCCGTGTCGCGGTAACAGGCGTCATCGCCCGTGCGGCTCTCGCCCCAGCACGACTCCGTGGTCAGCGTCCGGATGCCCTCACCGGTCCGCACCCGAGCCGGGCCGTAGTCGACCAGGTACGCCGTGAGGTGCGCGGTGCGCGTGGACGACGACACCCCGACCGTGATCGACGAGGTGCCCGCGACGCGCAGGTCCGACGTCAGCGGGGCGGTCGAGTAGATGACCCGGCCGGTGTTCGAACCCGACAGCCACGTGGAGGGCGTCGCGCTGCCGTTGTCGGTGAACGCCACCGTTCCGGTTCCCGCCGTGGTGCCGAGCCCCGCGGCGGAGGGGCGCAGCACGGTGCTGACGGTCCCCGCGGGAGGCCACGTCTGGTCGTCGGCCCACTGGTCCGGTGCGCGCTCGGCGGACACCTGCGGCTCGTTCTCGATCCCGTTCTGCACGTTCAGCAGCCAGCGGTCGAACCACCGGTGCAACGTCGGCACCCACTCGCCGCGCCGGAAGTCGAACGGGTCGACGTGCGCGGTCTGCGAGAACCACAGCTTCTTCGGCACCGTCGCGGGCACGGCGTCCCAGAACTGCCCGTACTGCAGCGTCTTCACGTTGAGGTCGTTCAGGCCGTGGATCGCGAAGATGGAGGCCTTCACGCGCGAGGCGTTGCGCACGAAGTCACGCGCTTGCCACATCGACGTGTAGTCGCCGTTGGCAGGAGAGCCGTTCGTCATCTGCGTGCGCACGGCACCACACCGTGAGCGCGCGTTCGAGTTCTCGAACTGCGAGCCCAGCCCGGTCGGCGAGCTGTAGCCGGGGTACGCGACGCCGTCCGAGCGGAACCAGTCGTACCAGGAGCTGATGGCCGCGATCGGCACGATGGTCTTCAGCCCGTCGATGCCGGTCGCCGCGACGCCGCTGGCGATCGAGCCGTCCCACGACTTGCCGATCATGCCGACGGCACCGGTCGACCAGGAGGCGGACTTCGTCGTGGAACCGGTCAGGGTCGAATAACCGGCGCGCCGGCCGTTGAGCCAGTCGATCACGGCGGTGCCGGACGCGATCTCCGACTGCCCGCCGACGTCGACGCAGCCGCGCGACCGGTTCGTGCCGAGGAAGTCGACCAGCACGACCGCGTAGCCGCGGGGGACGAAGTAGTTGTCGTAGAAGAGCGGGAACTTCACCGGCACGCCGGCGGAGTCGTAGGTCTTGACCTCGGACTCGTTGCCGCGGCCGGCGCTCTGGTAGTAGGGGCTGGCGTCCATGATCACGGGTACGCGCCCGGTCGTGGACGGCCGGATGACGTCGGCGGCCACCCTGTCGCGGGTGCCGTCGCCGTCGAGGTCGAGCCCGGAGTCCACGTAGACGGTCTCGCGCACGGCGTCGGCCATCGAGTGGATCGGCGCGGACACGCCACCGGACAGGGTGAACGCGGGTGTCGCCGCTGTGGCAGGGATGGGCGTCAGGGTCAGGGCCCCTGCTAACGCCACTACAACACGAACACGCTTCATGAAGATTCACGCTAAGGAGTGACGAAGTCGCCCCGTCAGAGCCGAAAGGCTTGACCCTGTGCTGTTGCGCCCGCGGCGTCGCTCGCGAATATTCGTCCTCCGTGAGCTTCACCTTCGAGCCCGGGCGCACCCGTGTCGTCTTCGGCCGCGGTACCGCCTCCACCGTGCGGGCCGAGGTCGAGCGGCTCGGCGCGGCACGGGTGCTGCTGGTCGCCCGGCGCGGCGGGGAAGGGGTGGCCGCGGACCTCGGCCCGCTGCTCGCCGCCAGGTTCACGGGCGCGGCGATGCACACGCCGGTCGAAGTCACGGAGCGCGCGCTCGCGTTGTTGCGCGAGCACGGCGCGGACTGCGTCGTCTCGGTCGGCGGCGGGTCCAGCACGGGGTTGTCCAAGGCGCTCTCGGTGCGCGCCGGCGTGCCCCAGGTCGTCCTGCCGACGACCTACGCCGGCTCCGAGGTCACGCCGGTGCTCGGCGAGACGGCGTCGGGGCGGAAGAAGACGCGGCGCGACGCGGCCGTGCAACCGGACACGGTGATCTACGACGTCGATCTGACCCTCGACCTGCCCCTCGACGTCACGGTGACAAGCGCGCTCAACGCTCTCGCGCACGCCGTCGCCGCGAGGGGCAACCAAAACCCGTTGGTCGACGCCATCGCCACCAGGGCGATCGAGGGCGTTTTGCACGCTTTGCGCGAAAATCCGTCCACTGTGGAGGCACGAACCGAACTGCTGTCGTCGGCGTGGCTCGCGGGAACCTGCCTGGCGTCCGTCCCGATGGGACTGCACCACAAACTCGCGCACGTTTTGGGCGGTTCATTCGGAATGCCGCACGCCGCGACGCACACGGCACTGCTCCCCCACACCGCGCCGGCCGATCTGGCCAAGCGAATCCACGGCACCGCGACGCGGTTCGGCGCAGCGACGTCGTTGCGGGAACTGGGGATGGCGGAGTCCGATTTGCCCCGCGCCGCGGAGATCGCCGAGCACCCGGAAGCGTTGCGAGTGCTGACGAACGCGTGGCGCGACGCATCATCCGACTGACGGGTTGTCATTCTTCAGGCTGATGTTCCGCTCTTCGAACTCAGACGGATCTCCGATGTGGAACCTGAAGAGTTCCTGAAGCATCAACGGCATGCCCAGCCCGTTGGATCTGTCGCTGACGAACGGACCGATCCCCCAGGCCGCCACGGTCACGGCCGTGCTCGCCGTCACCTACCTGGCCGTTCGGAAGGACCGCACCTGGTGGGTCCGCGTCCTGCCGATCGTCGTGCTGGCGTGCGCTCTCGTGGTGACCGGGCTGGCTCTCGTCGTCGACCACGTGTGGAAGCCGTGGCCGGAGCCGCTGCCGGCTGTGCTGGTCGTGTGGCTGGGTGCGGTTCTCGTCGCCCTGACGCTCGCGGTGGTGCGGTTGCGCTCCGGCCGCTGGTACGGCCGTGCGTTCGGCGTGCTGCTGGCGCTGGGCGTGGTGGCGAGCGCGGCGGTCGCGACGAACGCGCACTTCGGGCAGTACCCCACCACTCGCGCCGTGCTGGACCTGTTCAGGAACGACCGCGTCGACCTCGACGAGGCCGCTCCCCCGGCGTCGGGCGTGGTCGAGGTGCCCGTGGGCAAGACGGTCGCCGACGTCTGGAAGAGGCCGGAGGGGCTGCCGGACAGGGGCACCGTCTCGGAGGAGGAGATCCCCGGCGCGTTCAAGGCACGGCCGGCCTGGGTCTACCTGCCGCCCGCCTACAGCACCACCCCCCGTCCGCGGCTACCCGTGATCGTCCTGATGGCGGGCCAGCCGGGCAGCCCGCGCGACTGGTTCGACGGTGGCCGGGTCCTCGACAACCTCGACGCCCACGCGCGGCAGCACGACGGGCTCGCACCGATCGTCGTGGTGGTCGACCAGCTGGGGACCTCGACGGCCAACCCGCTGTGCCTCGACTCGAAGCTCGGCCGGTCCGAGACGTACCTCGCGCGTGACGTGCCCGCGTGGATCAGGCAACGGCTCACCGTCGACGAGCGCCGTGAGGCCTGGACCATCGCCGGCTTCTCACAGGGCGGCACATGCTCGCTACAGCTGGCCGTGCGCGCGCCGGACGTCTACGGCAACTTCATCGCCCTGGCTCCCCAGCGCGAGCCCTCGCTCGGCACGCGGGAAGAGACGGTCAAGGCCGCGTTCGACGGCGACGAGGCCGCTTTCGCCGAGGTCAACCCGATGGACGTCCTCGCCGGTCGGCGGTTTCCCCGTACCGCGGGCGTGGTCGTCGCCGGCCGCGACGACGTCACCTACCGCCAGGCCGACGCCGAGGTGTTCGAGGCCTGCCGCGAAGCCGGAATGGACGTGCAGTGGAAAGAACTGCCGAACAACCACGACTGGAACATGGCCAGGGACGGTCTCTTCGGGTCGCTGCCGTGGCTCGCGCGGCGGACGGGGCTCGTCAGATGATCGCCCGGCTCCTCCGCACCGCGCCGCTGACGTGCGCGTTCCTGGTCGTCTTCTGGACGGCCGGGGCGCTGACCGGTGCGATCGGCGGCGCGGGCGAGGACCTGCTCGTGGTCATCGGGTTCGGCACCGGGAGTCCGGCGTGGACCGTCTTGACCTCGGCGCTGTGGTCGATGGACCTGCTGGGGTACGTGGGCACCACCGTGCTGCTGCTGGCGGCCGGGGTGGCGGCGGAGCGTGCGTTCGGAGGCCTGCGGACAGCGGCGATCTTCCTGTCCTCGCACGTGCTGAGCTCGTTCCTGGGGCTTGAGCTGGTGCTGGCCGGGCGGGACGTGCACTGGGGCTGGCCGGAGTCGCTCGTGGGCGAGGTCGCGGCCGGGCCGTCGATCGGCGGCGTGGGCCTGGTGCTCGCCCTGACGTTCCGGATGCCGCCGCTCTGGAGGCGTCGCGTCCGGCTGTTGACGATCTTGTCGGTGCTGGTCCTCACCCTGTACTCGGGTTGGCTCGAAGATCTGCTCAGGCTGTCCGGTGGCGTGGCCGGACTGGTGATCGGAGTGCTCTTCCTCAGGAACGGTCCCGAGTCCCGGGCGCGTTCGCTGCAGGAGACGCGGGTGCTGGTGGCGCTGCTGCTCGCGGCTTCGGCGCTCGGGCCGGTGGTGTCGATGACGTCGCCGTACCCGAACGGCCCGCTGTGGTGGTTCGCGGACGTCGTGGCGGTCGCGCAACCCTCGCAGGACGACGTCGACGCGATGTGCGGCGCGGACGCGGTCGAGTTGTGCCGGACGATGGCGGTCCAGCTGTCGTACGGCCGGTTCCCCGCGCTCGTGATGTCGTTGCTGCCGGCGTTGCTGTTGCTCGTGCTGGCGGAAGGGCTGCGACGCGGCCGGCGGTTCGCGTGGCGGTCGGCGCTCGTGTTCAACGTGGCGTACGCGGCGTTCATCGGTTCGTACGTCGTCTACGTCGCGCAGTTCCCGGACGCCACGGCGTTGGAGCTCGCGGTCTCGTTCGGTGTGCCGATGCTGGCTCCGCTCGCGATCATCAGCGTGTTGTTGTTGACGCGCAGGCATTTCGACGTGCGTCTGCCTCGGCGTGCCGTCACGAGGTTCTGGCGGTTCACGGCGGGCAGCGTCGCGTCGCTGTCGGCGCTGTACGTCTTCGGCGGGTACCTGGTCCGCGACCAGTTCACGCCGGAGCCGGGGTTCACGGCACTGCTCGCGGACCTGCCCACGCGGTTCCTGCCGCCGGGCTACCTCGACCTGGTGCCGTTGCGGTTCCAGGCGGAGGGCTTCGCCGGCACGCTGCTGTTCGAGTACACGGGCGTGGTGTTCTGGCTGATCGTGCTGACCGGTCTGCTGATGGCGTCGTGGCGGACGTGGCCTTCGTCGTGCGAGAAGGAAGCGGCACAGGCACGCGAGCTGATGCGGCGCTACGGCGGTTCGTCGTTGTCGTACATGACGACGTGGCGGGGCAACCAGTACTGGTTCACGCCCGACGGTGAGACGGCGGTCGCGTACCGGGTGGTGGCGACGATCGCGCTGACGGTCGGCGACCCGATCGGCCCGGCGCGGGCCGAGGCCGTGCGCGGGTTCGCGGAGTTCTGCGCCCGCAACGGGTGGACGCCGTGCCTCTACAGCGTGGGCGCGGAGACGAAGGAGGTGGTCGAGGGTCTCGGGTGGTCGGCGGTGCAGGTCGCCGAGGACACCGTGATCGAGCTGGACGCGCTGAGCTTCACCGGTAAGAAGTGGCAGGACGTGCGCACGGCGTTGAACAAGGCCGCCAAGGCCGGCGTCACCGCCGAGTGGTGCGCGTACGCCGACGCGCCGTACGCGATCACCGACCAGATCCGGTCGATCTCGGCGGAGTGGGTGGCGGACAAGGGCCTGCCCGAGATGGGGTTCACGCTGGGCGGGCTGGAGGAGCTGGCCGGCGACGGTGTCCGCTGCCTGCTCGCGGTGGACGGCGACCGCACGGTGCACGGCATCACGAGCTGGCTGCCGGTGTACGCCGACGGTGAGGTCGTGGGGTGGACGCTCGACTTCATGCGCCGCCGCACGCACGGTTTCCGCGGCTCGATGGAGTTCCTGATCGCCTCGGCGGCGCAACAGCTCCAGGCCGAGGGGGCGCGGTTCCTCAGCCTGTCCGGGGCACCGCTCGCGCGGCTGGACCGGGGCGAGCGCCCTCGGGCGCTGCAGCGCGTCCTCGACTTCACGGGGCAGGTGCTCGAGCCGGTGTACGGGTTCCGGTCGCTGTTCGCGTTCAAGGCGAAGTTCCAACCGGCCTACCAGCCGATGTTCATGGCTTACCCGGACTCGGCGGCGTTGCCGCGCATCGCGAACGCGGTGAGCCGCGCGTACCTGCCGCACCTCAACGCACGCCAGGGACTGCGGCTCGCGAGCAAGATGATCATTCGGTCGCGTGAGCGGGTCGCCACGCATGGTCGAACTCGCTAGGCCGAAAGGGTGGTGACGTGATGCTCGTCATCACACCTCTGCCGCGCTAGGCGAAGATGCGCCGATGACCGTGCGGGGCACCCTGTCCGCCCAGACCACGACGTTCATCGGCCGCGGTGCTGTGCTCGCCGAGACCGAGGTGCTCCTGCGCGAGACCAGGCTGGTCACGCTGACGGGTGCGGGAGGTGCCGGCAAGTCCCGGCTCGCCGTGGAGGCGGGGCGCTCGCTCGCCGCGGCGGAGGCGTTCCAGCACGGCGTCCGGCGGGTGCGGCTCGGGGACCTCGGGGATCCGGCGCTGCTCGCCCGCGTGGTCGCGGCCGAGTTGCGGATCGTCGACAACGCACCGGACGGCGGATTCGGCCGTCTAGTGGAGTCGTTGCACGACAAGCACCTGCTGCTCGTCCTGGACGACTGCGAGCACCTGCTGGACGCGGTGCGGCACCTCGTGCACCACCTCCGGCGCGACTGCGAGGGCCTGACGATCCTGGTGACCTCGCGGGAGCCGCTCGGCCTCTACGGCGAACGCGTGCTGCGGGTTCCCCCGTTGAGCGTCGACGACGCGGTGCGGCTGTTCGAGGACCGGGCCGAGGTGGTGGCCGAGCGGGCCGACGTCACGGCGTTGTGCAAGGCGGTGGACGGGCTTCCGCTCTCCGTCGAGCTGGTGGCGGCACGCCCCGCCGGGACGCCGCTGACCGAGGTGCTCGGCGAGCTCGGGCCCGCCACGCTGGAACGGGTGCTCGGGTGGGCGGCGCGGCGGTGCACGGACGAGGAACGACTGGTGTGGGCGGCGCTGTCGGTGTTCCCCGCGGACTTCGACCTCGCCGCGGCCGAGGCGGTGGCGGGCGCGGACGTGCGGGAACCGTTGTCCGCGTTGGTCCGCGGGTCGATCGTGGTGGCGACGACCAGTCCTGTCACCGGTGAGACGCGGTACCGGTTGCTCAGCGCCGTGTCGCAGTTCGGTGCTCGTCTGCTGACGGACGCGGACGAACCGTTGCGGCGCCATGCGCTGCACTACAGCGAGTTCGTGGACGAGGTCGCGCGCTCGTGGTTCTCGCCCGGCGAGGTGCTGTGGATGGGCAGGTTGTGGGAGGAGTGGCCGAACGTCCGCGCGGCGATCGGTCACGCCCTGCGCACCCCCGGCCTCGCCGCGATCGGGGCGACGATGGCGATGAACGGCCAGAGGGCGCGGTTCACGTCGTTCGCCGGCATGCTCGGCCAGGCCTGGGACCTGCTGGCGGCCGCGCGCGAGGTGGTCACCGAGGCGCCGTTGCGGACGTCGCTGCTCGCGCACTGCGCGTACATGGCGCAGGCACGCGGCGACATGGCGACGGCGATCCCGCTGATGAACGAGGCGCGCACGTTGCCACGGCTGCCGGTCACCGACGTGCACCTCGTTCTGGCCGAGGCCACGCACCTCTTCTTCGTGGAGGGGTCGCCGGAGTGCGTGCCGTTGTACGAGCACGTCGCCGAACTGTGCCGTCGGCACGCCTCACCGGGTGACACCTACATCACCGAGCTCATGCACGCGATGGCGACGTGCTTCCTGCTGGACGCCGAAGCGGCGGACAAGGCCACGACCGGGCTCATCAGGCAGGCGGGGAGCAACGGCGTGAACTGGTCGCACGCCTGGGGGCTGTGGCTGCGCGGGCTCCACGAACTGCTGCACGGCGACCCGGCGGAGGCGCATGAGCCGGCGTTGGGGGCGTTGCGGATCCAGCTCGCGCTCGGCGACACGTGGGGTGCGCCGTTCAGCCTGTGGCTGCTCGCCTGCACGTGCGCGGAACTGGGGGCGTTCGACCGCGCCGCCCGGCTGCTGGGCGCCCTGCGGTCGCAGGAACGGATCTCCCGGATCTCGTTCGGCGGCATGAGCCCGTTCCACCGGGTGCTGGAGCGGGCGGACCGGGGCACCCGCCGCGCGCTCGGCGACGACTACCAGGTGATCACGACCCTGGGGGCCGACCTGCGTCCCGAACAGGCCATGGCGTTCGCGCTCGAACCGGTGCCCGCCTCCGAGCGCAGGCCGGTCCTGCCCGCCCTGCCCGGTGGTCTGAGCAGGCAGGAGTTCACGATCGCCGGTCTGGTCGCGGAGGGGTTCACGGCGAAGCAGATCGCGGCGAGGCTGTTCATCTCGCCGCGGACGGCGGACCGGCACGTGGTCAACATCCGCGTGAAGCTCGGCCTGCCCAGCAGGACGGCCCTCGCGGCGTGGCACCGCTCGGCCGCGGCCGACCGCTAGCGCGCCTCGAAGGCCAGCTTCAGCCCGAGCGCGACGAGCACCGACGCGGTCAGGCGGTCCAGCAGAACCCGTTGCCGCAGCAGGAAAGCACGAGCGCGACCGGCCACGACGACCAGGAACGGCAACCACACCAGGCCGAGGCCGAGGTGCACGGCGACGAGGACGGCGCCCCACGCCGGTTGGCCCGCGGGCATGAACTGCGGCAGCAGCGACAGGTAGAAGACGCCGACCTTGGGGTTGAGCAGGTTCGTCAGCAGCCCCACCCGCAACGACGCCTTCGCGGTCGGCACCGGACGGGAGTCTTCCAGCGACACGGTCTTGCGCGAGTCCCACAACGCCTTCGCGCCCAGGTAGACCAGGTAGGCCGCGCCGAGCCACCGCACGACGTCGTAGGCCAGCTCCGACGCCGTCAGCAGCGCCGTCAGGCCCGCGAGACTCGCCACTCCCCACACCAGGCAGCCGAGCGAGATGCCGAGCACCACCCCCATCGCGGCGCGTTTGCCGCTGAACAGCGCCGTGCGCAGCACCATCACCGTGTCGAGGCCGGGCGTGAGGACGGTGAGCAGTGCGATGAGCGAGAAGCTCAGGAGCGCGGCGGTCGACATGGGCACATCAGATCACACGCTACCTCGCGTCAGCAGCGGTTTTCAGGCCGAAGGCGATCAGCGCGGACGCGGACAGGCGGTCCAGCAGAACCCGTTGCCGCAGCAGGAGAGCACGCGCCCGCCCGGCCGCCGTGATCAGGACCGGGAACCACAGCAGGCCGATGCCGAGGTGGACGGCCACGAGCACGGCACCCCACGCGGGCTGACCGACCGGGAGGAACTGCGGCAGCAGCGAGACGTAGAAGACGCCGGGCTTCGGGTTGAGCAGGTTCGTCAGCACCCCGACCCGGACCGCGGCCCGCACGGACGGCACCGGCGCCGGTTCGTCGAGCTCGGCCGGCCGCCGGGACGCCCACAGCGCCTTGATCCCGAGGTAGACCAGATAGCCCGCACCGAGCCAGCGCACGACGTCGTAGGCGAGCTCCGACGCCTGCAGCAACGCCGTCAGCCCGACCAGCCCGGCGGTCGCCCACACCAGGCAGCCCAGCGTGCTGCCCACGACGACGCCCATCGCGGCACGGCGGCCCACCAGCAGCGCCGTCCGCAGCACCAGGAGGGTCTCCAGGCCGGGCGTGACGACGGTGAGCAGCGCGACGAAGGTGAAGCTCAGGAGCGCGGTGGCCGACATGCGGCCATCAGAACACGGAAACGCCGCGGCGCCGGAAGAGTTAACACGTCCGACACGACCCGCGCCCCTGAGCTCCCCTTGCTAGCGGTACCAGGCGCGAACGCCCATTCGTCCCGTGCTGCCGAGGTCGATGTGGATGCTCCGTTGCGGCGCCACGGCGATCAACGGCTGTTGCACGGCACCCGGAGCGGTCGCCAGTTCGACGTGCTTGGCGACCTGCGGCGGCTCCAGAGAGGTGTTCGTGTTCCGCCACACGAACGCACTGGCGGCGCTCTCCCCCGGTTGCACGGTGATCGGCTGCGGCGGGTCGTCGAACCCGTCGAGGACCGTGATCCCGCCGGTGCCCTGGAGGATCGCGACGTCCAACGGCTGCTGCTCCGCATCGAACAGGCTCACCTGCGGATACCCGTTGAGCTGCAACGCCTCCGTTCCGCAGTTGGCCACCTCGACCGACATCACGCGCAGCCCCGAGGCCGCCTCGGTGTAGTTCGAGGTGAACCGCACCCCCGCCGCACAGCCGGGATCCTCCGACGCCTGCGCGACGGGGCCGCTCGCGACCAGTCCGGCCAGAACGGCGATTGCTGTCAGAACCTTGCCCCCATGTCTCATGCACCCGAGCATGCCAGCGACGCGGCGGTTGCGGTGAAACCTTCACAAGACCTCCACGAGGACAGAACGTCCTTTGTGGAGTGATCGGTCAGGTCAGCCGGTACCCGTGCGCCGGGCGGTTCGCCATGCCGTAGCGCGGCTGCACCTCCGCCTTGCCGATCGTCACCAGGTGTTCCAGGTAGCGGCGCGCGCTGACCCGCGACAGTCCCGCCCGGTCGCCGACCTCCTGCGCCGACAGATCGTTCTCGCTGTCCCGCAACGCATCGGTCACCAGCCGCAGGGTCACCGCCGACAACCCCTTGGGCATCGCGAGGGTCCGCGGCCGGTGGTGCATCAACGAGTCGACCTCGTCCTGGTCGAGCACCTGCCCGAGCCGCTGCACCTCGATGCGCTGGGCGAGGTACTCGCGCATGCGGTCGATGAACGCCGTGCGCGTGAACGGCTTCACCAGGTAGTTGTCGACGCCGCGGGACATGGCCTGTCGCACGGTCTCCCGCTCGCGCGCCGCGGTGACCGCGATGACGTCGACCGGGGTCCCGCCGCGGGCGCGCAGCCGTGACAGCACCTCGAGCCCCGACATGTCGGGCAGGTGGATGTCGAGCAGCACCAGGTCGGGCCGCAGCGCGTCGACCGCGCGCAAGGCCTCTCCTCCGCGGTGCGCCTCGCCGACCACTTCGAACTCGGGCATCGCCTCCAGGAAACCGCGGTGGATCGCGGCCACGGCGAAGTCGTCATCGACCACGAGCGTCCGCACGCTCATCGGTTCCCCGTTTCCGGCAGCCACACGTCGAACGACGCGCCGCCGAGCTCCGAGTCGGTGATCGCCACCCGGCCCCTGCGCCGGGTCACCACCCTCGACACCAATGCCAGTCCTATCCCCCTGCCGTGCGCGCCCTGGACGTCCTTCGAGCTCACGCCGAGGTCGAAGATCCGGCCTCGTTGCGACTCGGCCACCCCCGGCCCGTCGTCGTCCACGACCACCCTCACCCCGCTCGCCGACGATCGCACCAGCACCCGCACGGTTCCTCCGGTCTCCACGGCGTCCACCGCGTTGTCGACCAGGTTCCCCAGGACGGTCAACGCGTCGTCGCCCGCACGGATGTCGACGGAGCTGTCGGGATCGAGCCGCAGCTCCACACCTCGTTCGTGCGCGGTGGAGGATTTTGCCAGCAACAGGGCCGCCAGTGCGGGGTCGGTGTTCGCCCCGTCGATGATGTCGGCGGTGAGCGACCCCGCTCCGCCGACCCGTTCGATGTACGCGACCGCGTCCGGGCCGCGGTCGAGCTCCAGCAGACCGCCGATGACGTGCAGGTGGTTGGAAAACTCGTGGGCCTGCGCCCGCAGCACCTCGGTGACGGTGCGCTGACCGTCGAGCTCCCTCAACGCGTCGTGCAGTTCCGTCCGGTCGCGCAACGTCAGCACGACGCCGACCGCGCGGTCGTGCGTCTTGGCCGTCATCCGGTTCGCGACCAGGACCCGTTCGCCGGCGAGCACCAGCCGGTCCGCCACGTCGTCGTCGCCGCGCGCCAGGGCGAGCAGGCCGTCGTCGAGGACCTCCGCCGCGGGCTGCCCGCCGGGG
Organism: Lentzea sp. CC55; assembly: GCF_021056325.1. Lineage (NCBI taxonomy): Bacteria > Bacillati > Actinomycetota > Actinomycetes > Pseudonocardiales > Pseudonocardiaceae > Lentzea > Lentzea sp. CC55. Next base: position 92,145 of record NZ_JAJCXE010000011.1, read on the forward strand.
TCCTCCGCCAGGCCGAGCAGGCGCATCGCCTCGTCGTTGACCAGCGCCAGCCGCTCCTGGTCGTCCACGGCGACCACGCCCTCGCGGATGCCGTGCAGCATGGCGTCCCTGGTCTCCAGCAGCTGCGCGATCTCCGCGGGTTCGAGGCGGAACATCCGGCGCCGCACGTGCTGCGTGACCAGCGCGGCCCCCAGCACGCCGACGAGGGCGGCCGCGGCCAGCCAGCCGATCAGCTCCGGCAGGTCCTCGGCGAGGTCGTCGGACAGCTGGCTCTCCAGGATGCCGACCGAGGCCATGCCGATGATCCGGCCCTCGGGAGCGCGGATCGGCACCTTCGCGCGCAACGACGTGCCGAGCGTGCCCGTCTCCGTGCCGACGAACACCTCGCCGGACAGCGCGGTGCTCGGGTCGGTGGACACGTGCTCGCCGATGCGCTTCGGGTCGGGATGGGCGTAGCGGACGCCGTTGCCGTCGGTGACGACGACGTACGTCACGTTGGACGCCTTCCGGATCACCTCGGCCAACGGCTGGATGGACGCGGACGGGTCAACGGTTCCGAACGCCTCGATGACTGTCGGTAGCCGCGCCACGCTCTCAGCGACCGACAGCATCCGGTCTTTGTACGAGTCGCGGATGCGGTCGCTCTGCAGCTTGGCGGCCAGCAGCCCGGCGGCACAGGTCGTCATCAGGACAATGACCACCTGCAACACCAGCAGCAAGGCCCCAAACGAAACAGATCGACGGAACATGGGTGGATTCTGACGCATCCCCTGTGAAACAAGTCACGAACTAAACGACCAATACGGAACTTACGACCTAACACTTACGTGTGCACTCACCCGTTACCTAGCGTCCCCGCCCGACGTTCGCGACGATGCGAGGAGTGTTCGATGGGTACGGCGTGGAGACGAGCCGTGGCGGTGGCCGCCGCAGGACTGGTGCTCGCGGGATGCGGTCAGGGGGCGAAGGGCTCGGGCGGTGACTCCATCGCCAAGCTGGAGATCATGGCGCCGGCCGACCCCGGTGGCGGCTGGGACCAGACCGCCCGCGCGATGCAGTCGGCGGTGACCGGCGCGAAGCTCGTGAACTCCGTGCAGGTCAGCAACGTCGGTGGCGCCGGTGGCACGGTCGGTCTGCAGAAGCTCAGCTCGGAGCGCTCCGAGTCGTTCCTGATGATCACCGGCCTGGTCATGGTCGGCGCGGTGGAGACCAACGCGTCGCAGACCCGGCTGGAGGAGACCACCCCGATCGCCCGGCTCACGGCCGAGGACGAGGTCGTCGTGGTGCCCGCCGACTCGCCGCACAAGACGATCGACGACCTGCTCAACGCGGTCAACGAGAAGGGCAAGGGCGTCTCGATCACCGGCGGCTCCGCCGGCGGCACCGACCACATCCTCGCCGGCATGCTGCTCAAGGCGAAGAACATCGACACGGCCAAGCTGAACTACGTGCCCTACTCCGGTGGCGGCGAGTCGCTGGCGGCGCTGCTCGGCAAGAAGGTCGACGCGGGCATCTCGGGCATCGGCGAGTACAAGGAGCAGATCAAGGCGGGCAAGCTGCGCGCGCTGGGCACGTCCGGCCCGAACCCGCACCCCGACCTGAACGCGCCGACGTTCAAGGACCTCAACGTCGAGCTGATCAACTGGCGCGGCGTCGTGGCGCCGGCGTCGATCTCGGCCGAGGCCAAGACCCGTCTCACCAAGCTCGTCACCGACATGCACGCGAGCGACGCGTGGAAGGCGGAGCTGCAGAAGAAGGGCTGGACCGACACCTTCCTGACCGGCACCGAGTTCTCCACCTTCCTGTTCAAGGAGATCGGCCGCGTGAAGCCCGCTCTGCAGGACATCGGGCTCGTCAAGTGATCGCTGAAAGAGCGGAGGAGTACGCGTTCGGCGGTCTGGTCGCGGCGATCGGGGTCTTCACCCTCGTCGACGCGACCACGATCGCCGCGCGCGACGACAACGCCGTCGGACCACGCGCGTTCCCCTACGCGGTGGGAATCCTGCTCGTCGTGACGGGCATCGCGGCGATCATCGCGACCGCGCGCGGGAAGCTCGGGCGGGCCGAGGAGGCCGAGGACGTCGACGAGACCGTCCGCACCGACTGGGTCACCGTGGGCAAGCTGGTGGCCGTCCTCGTCGCGCACCTGGTGCTGATCGACCTGGTCGGCTGGCCGGTCGCGGCGGCGCTGCTGTTCTTCGGCGCCGCCTGGAGCCTGGGCGCGACCTGGTGGCGGGCACTGCCGATCGCGGTGGTGCTGGCGCTCGTCGTGCAGATCGTGTTTGCCTCCGGCCTGGGCCTGTCGCTGCCCGCCGGGATCTTCGAAGGGGTGCCGCTCCTCGATGGATAGCATCACCGCCCTCCTGGAGGGCTTCGCGACCGCCGCGCAGCCCGAGTACCTGCTCTACGCGCTGCTGGGCGTCACGCTCGGCACCGCCGTCGGCGTGCTCCCCGGCATCGGCCCGGCGATGACGGTGGCGTTGCTGCTGCCGCTGACCTACACGCTGGAACCGACGGCCGCGCTGATCATCTTCGCGGGCATCTACTACGGCGGCATGTACGGCGGTTCGACGACGTCGATCCTGCTGAACACCCCGGGCGAGTCGGCATCCGTCGTGACCGCCTTGGAAGGCAACAAGATGGCCAAGGCCGGGCGCGGTGCGGCCGCGCTCGCGACGGCGGCCATCGGCTCGTTCGTGGCGGGCACGATCGCCACGGTGCTGCTCACGTTGCTGGCGCCCACCATCGCGGACGTCGCCGTCCAGCTGGGCCCCGCCGACTACGTGGCGCTGATGGTGGTGGCGTTCACGACCGTGGCGGCACTGCTCGGCTCCTCGCCGGTGCGCGGTCTGGCGTCGCTGGGTCTCGGCCTGTTCATCGGGCTCGTGGGCACCGACACGCTGACCGGGCAGCAGCGCTTCACGCTCGGCATCGCGACGATGGCCGACGGCATCGACGTGGTCGTGGTGGCGGTCGGCGTGTTCGCGGTCGGCGAGGCGCTGTACGTGGCGTCGCGGCTGCGCCACGGGCCGGTCGAGGTCATCCCGATCGGCGGGAAGTGGATGACGCGCGGCTTCTGGTCGCGCTCGTGGAAGCCGTGGCTGCGCGGCACGTTCATCGGTTTCCCGATCGGCACGGTGCCGGCCGGTGGCGCCGACGTGTCGACGTTCCTGTCGTACGCGGCGGAGAAGAAGCTCTCGAAGCGACCCGAGGAGTTCGGCAAGGGCGCGATCGAGGGCGTGGCGGGTCCGGAGGCGGCCAACAACGCGGCCGCGGCGGGTGTTCTGGTGCCGTTGCTGACCCTCGGCCTGCCCACCACCGCGACAGCTGCGGTGATCGTGGCGGCGTTCCAGAGCTACGGCATCCAGCCGGGACCACTGCTGTTCACCAACAACTCCGCGATGGTGTGGGCGTTGATCGCGTCGCTGTACATCGGCAACGTGATGCTGCTCGTGCTGAACCTGCCCCTGGTGAAGATCTGGGTGAAGGTGCTGCAGATCCCGCGGCCGTACCTGTACGCGGGCATCCTGCTGTTCGCGGCGCTGGGCACCTACGCGGTGAACTTCGTCGTGGACGACCTGATCGTGCTGCTGGTGATCGGTGTGGTCGGCTTCTTCATGCGGCGCCACGGTTATCCGGTCGCACCGCTCGTCGTCGGCCTCATCCTCGGCCCGATGGCGGAGGAGCAGGTCCGGCGCACGCTGCAGATCAGCGAGGGCTCGCTCAGCGCGCTGGTGACGAGCCCGTTCGCGGCGGTCGCCTACACCGTTCTCGTGGTGATGCTGGTCGTGGCGTTCACGCTTCGGTTGCGCCGCAAGAAGTCCGAAGTGGCGGTCTAACCGCGCACGGCGGCAAGCGCTCGTTCGTACAGCTCGAACGGATCAGCCTTGCCGCCGTGGCGGACCCACAGCTCCGAGGCCGTGTCAACGCACGCGAACACCGTGGCGATGACGCCCATCGCCGCGGGGTCGGGGATCTCGCCGTGCTCGATGCCCATCCGCTTCTCGACGACGGGCACGAGCGCCTTCTGCCACTTCAGCCGCTTCTCGAAGTACCTCGCGCGCAGCGAGGCGTTGCCGAAGATCAGCGTCGAGATCTCCAGCACCCGCTCCTGCGGGTGGTTCGAGGCCGTGAGGATCGTCGTGAACCCGGCCCGCAGCGCGTCCCAGGTGGACACTTCGGGCGCCTGCTCCTCGACCGTGCGGACCAGCAGCTCGCCGAGCGCGTCCTGCTCACCGCAGACCAGGTCCTCCTTGGTGCCGAAGTAGCGGAACAGCGACCGCTGCGACACACCGGCCCTCGCGGCGACCTGCGCCATCGTGGTCGCCTCGTAGCCCTGCTCCGCGAACAGTGCCAGTGCCGTCTCGACGATCTCGGCGACCACGGCCTGGCGCGACCGGTCCCACAACGTCGCCGCCTTCTCCATGCGCCCACTCTAACCGCGTCGGACCATGCGCCCGATCATCCGAGCGCCGAAGGCGCGCGAGGTCAGGTGGCGTGACGCGAACGCCAGGAACCGGTTCATCCTGCCCGAGATGACACCGACGGGCGTGGTCCGCCGCTCCAACGCGCGCATGGCGCTCGCGACCACCTCGCCGGCCGTCTGCATCCTGGTCCCGCCCGCCATCTCCTCGCTGCCCGCGACGTCGAAGAACTCGGTCCGCGTCGCACCGGGCGACAGCACCACGACCCGCAACCCGGTCCCCCGCGACTCCACCCACAGCCCTTCGGTGAAGCTCACGACGAACGCCTTCGCCGCGCCGTAGACCGAAGCCCACGGCGACGCCTGGTAGGCCGCCATGCTCGCGACGTTGACGAGGAAGCCGTGACCATGGGCGCGCAACGGTCCGATGAACGCCCGGCTGATCTCGACGACGGCGTTGACGTCGACCGCGACCTCCTGCCGCAACCGCTCCGGGTCCTCCTCGTGGAACGGCCCGAAGTTCGCGAACCCGGCGTTGTTGACGACGCTCGTGACACCGAACCCGGCGACCTCCTCGGCCAGCCGCTGCCCGATCCCGGGCTGGGCGAGGTCCGCCGCCACCACGTGCACCTGCACGCCGTGCGCCGCGCGCACCTGCCCGGCCAGCTCCTCCAGCCGGTCCTTCCTGCGCGCGACCAGCACCAGCCCCGACCCGCGCGCCGCCAGCTGCCGCGCGAACTCCGCGCCGATGCCCGAACTGGCGCCGGTGACCAGCACCGTCTGCTTCCCGAAGTCGACTCCCATGGCGTCACCGTACGCCAGGCTGGCAGTCGATGCCAACCTGTCTTTTCCTGTCGCTTCTGCTGGTAGCAGAACCGCCCTTCGGGGTCGCCGGGGTGCTGTCACGATGACGACATGGCGGAGATCCTGGACTTCAACCGCAAGCCCGGTCCTTCACCGCGCCCCGAACCGCTGTGGCGCGAGGCCCTGGGCCGCAAGCTGCGCGAGACCCGGGAAGAACGGGGCGACCGCCTGGTCGACGTGGCCGAACGGGCCGGGATCTCGGTGCAGTACCTGTCCGAGATCGAACGGGGCCGCAAGGAACCCTCGAGCGAGATGATCGCCGCCGTGGCGGGGGCGCTGGGCGTCGACCTGGCCGACCTGCTGATCGGAATCGCCGGTCAGGTCCGCAACCTCCACTCCGCCAGCCCCCTCCGGGCCGGCGGGCACTTCCAGACCTCGCGCCCGACGGGCCGCCCCTCGGGCCCGGTGGCGATGGCCGCCTGACCGACGCCGGGCTTCTCACCCCGCACCGGGAAGGCCGCGGCGCGACTCGGCCTGGCGTGCGAGCCGTCCGAACCCGACGCCGGGCAGCGGTCGGCGCAGACGCGGCGATTCGGGTTCCACCTCGGGAGGCGGGCTGCTCCCCACAAGGCACGGCCGGGCGCTTCCCGTCCCCGACCCGCGCACTTCGAAGCCGCTCAGGCCCGCTGGTCCAGCACCCGGTCGGCCAGCCCGTACTCCACCGCCCCGGCAGCGTCGAAGACCCGGTCCCGATCGGTGTCGTGCCGCAACTCCTCCACGCCCCGCCCGGTGTGCCGGGCCAGGATGTTCTCCATCTGCGCCCGCACCCGCACCACCTCGTCCGCCGCGAGGATGAGGTCCGGGATGGTCCCCCGCCCCTGCGCGGCGGGCTGGTGCAGCACCACCCGCGAATGCGGCAGCACCGATCGCCGTCCCTCGGCCCCCGCCGCCAGCAGCACCGCTCCCACCGCCACCGCCTGCCCGACGCACGTGGTGGCGACGGGCGCCTTGATGTACCGCATGGTGTCGTACAGGGCGAGCATCGCGGCGGGGTCCCCGCCCTCGCAGTTGATGTAGAGGTTGATCTCCAGGTCCGGGTTGTCCGCCTCCAGGTGGAACAGCTGCGCGATCAGCGCGTTGGCCACGCCGGAGTCGATTCCCGTGCCGAGGTAGACGATCCGCTCGGACAGCAGGTGCGAGTAGACGTCCATGACCCGCTCACCGCGGGCGTCGCGCGTGATGACGTTGGGGATGGTGTAGCTGCTCATGCGACGGCTCCCGAGTGAAGTCCCAGCTTGTGCATGCGGACGGGCACGACCTGGCCGAGGTCGCTGACCACGTGGTCGATGAAGCCGTACTCGCGCGCCTGTTCCGTGGTGAACCAGCGGTCGTGCAGCGAGTCGGTGAAGATGCGGTCGAACGGCTGGCCGGTGTCCTCCGCGATGAGCCCGAGCACCGTGTCCCTGGTGTGGCGCAGGTCGTCGGCCTGCACCTCGACCTCGACGGCCGAGCCGCCGATGCCCGCACTTCCCTGGTGCATCAGGATTCGCGCGTGCGGCAACGCGAACCGCTTGCCCGGCGTGCCCGCCGAGAGCAGGAACTGGCCGGCGCTGCACGCGAGACCCAGCGCCAGCGTCGCCACGTCGCACGGCACCAGCCGCATCACGTCGCGGATCGCCAGCATCGAGGGCACCGACCCGCCCGGCGAGTTGATCCACAGCGCGATGTCCTGCCGCGGGTCCTCGCTCGCCAGCGACAGCATCTGGGTCGCGAGCACGGTGCCGTTGTCGTCGTCGAGCGCGCCGTCGAGGATCAGCACGCGCTGACCGAAGAACCGCTCCCTCAGCCCTGGGCTGAACATCTTCTCGTTGTTGGTCATGGCACCGACGATGCCGGGCACGCCCGCCGGTGCGCCGCTTTCTCTGCCGTGAGCAGATCAGCTCACAGCAGGCGCGGTCAGCTCGTCGCGCAGGCCGTCGCGTCGAGCGTGAACGACGAGGGCGCGGTGTTCCTGTCGCGGAAGGCCCCGATGAACCCGATCGTCACCTCACCGCGCGCCGGAATGGTCTTGGTGTGGTCGACGCTGGTCGCGGTGACGGCCGTTCCCCGCTGCGACGCGGTCGCGCCCCACATCTCCCGCACGCTCTGCCCGTCGGCGAACGACCACCGCAACGTCCAGCCGCCGATCGCCGCCGCACCGGTGTTCCTGATCGTGATCCTGCTCCGGAACCCGCTCTGCCACTGCTCGTCGACCCGGTAGGCCACCGAACAGGTCGGCGCGGGAGGCGCGGTCGTCGTCACCGGAACCGAAGGCACGGCCGCGGAGGTGGTCGCAACCGACGTCGAGGGCTCGGCCGGCTGAGAAGACGGCGGAACCGTGGTCGTGGTGGGTGCGACGTCCATGCCGTTGCACGGCGCTCCCCACAGCCCGCGGTCGGCGCGAGCGGCACCGAGTTCGGCGTCGGAGAGCGAGCCGGCCGCGTCCTGCGCCCTCAGCGCACCCTCGCGAACGGCGAGCGCCGCGTAGTCGGTGTCGTCCTCCAGCCGGACGTTCACCTCGCCCGGCGTGACAGCGCTGACGCGAACGGGCTTGCCCACCAACGTCTTCTCGGCGAACGCGCGGGCCTGCGCGGCCCAGCACCCCGCCGGCGCGGCCAGCAGCGAGATCCGCACCCGCTCCCCGCTGTCGAGCTCGATGGTCCGCCCGTCCACCACCGCGCGAACGACCGCGGCCACGTCGCCACGCGAGTCGTTGACCAACGTGGGCACCTGCAGCTGCACCGGCGCCGTCACGGGTCGCGACTGACTCTCCACAGTGCACCCGCACACCAGCAGCACGAGAAGAAGCGACAAGGACTTCCGGACCACCGAAGACTCCCGCACACGATCGTTGAATCCCGCACGACCGTAGCGGCCCGCGCCCGCCACCACATCCACCGTTCGGCCTTGATCACCAAGGAATCGGAAGATCCGACTCCACTGTGGAATCGCGTGATCGGCCGAGCGGAGCGACGGCCGCGGCGGGGGTTCGGGGGCGCAGCGCCCCGGCTGGGGTCTGGGGGCTTGGCCCCCAGAAAACACCACGGGCGAGGCATGGTCTGCGCATTCCGCAGACACACCTCGCCCGAAGATCGTGCCCCCGGTGCGACTCGAACGCACACTGGACGGATTTTGAGTCCGCTGCCTCTGCCGATTGGGCTACGGGGGCGTAGCAGGGTGAACTGTAGCGGATCACCCAAGCGGGTTTCTCGTGGGTCCCTACGACTTGACCAAGCGGCTGATCGCCGCCGACGCCTCCGCGATCTTCTCCTCGGCCACCGCTCCGCCTTCGGCCGCGGCCTGCGCCACACAATGCTTCAGGTGCTCGTCGAGCAACCCGAGCGAGACCGCTTGCAGGGCCTTCGTGGCGGCGGAGATCTGGGTGAGGACGTCGATGCAGTAATCGTCGTTCTCGACCATGCGCTGGAGACCGCGGATCTGTCCCTCGATGCGGCGCAGTCGCTTGAGGTATGCGTCCTTGTCCGCGGTGTACCCGTGCATCGGCTCCTGACCTTCCCTACCCCGTGCGGGTATGTGGAGGATACCCGCACCCGACGCGGGTGCGTTATGTGCAACGCTGCTCCGTCAGCGGGAATGGGGAAGCGTCCGGCAAGCCCAGCAACGGGCCGAAGTGAGACGACTAGCTGCACATTTTGGACCCATAACACCCGTGTGGTTTACCGGGGGAAATGCCCCGACCGGGCGGTTGGGGTCACATTTTAGCGGCGAAAGGTTCGCCGTTTTTCACGATGTGCACTATGGTGTTGTCGAAGCACGTGGTTACGTCGAGGATCCGCGTGCTATGTGAGTACCCAACGGAGGAACAGTGGCACAGCAGACCGTCGTCCAACTCATCGACGACCTCGACGGCGGAGAAGCCGACGAGACCGTGACCTTCGCACTTGACGGTGTCGAGTACGCCATCGACCTGTCGAAGGGAAATGCGGAGCGGCTTCGTGAGTCGCTGGCGGACTTCGTCGCCAAGGCTCGCCGTGCGGGTGGCCGCAAGCAGCGCAAGGGCACCGGCAAGTCGACGGTGAAGGCCAGCGACAAGGCTGAGGCGCAGCGCATTCGCGACTGGGCTCGCGCACAGGGGCACCAGATCTCGGACCGCGGTCGCATTCCGCAGAACCTGGTCGTGCAGTTCCAGGAAGCTCACGCCTCCTGACCTGCTGAAACCAGCGAGGTTTCCACACGTCGGCCGGACCGCCGGCCGACGTGTTAAACCGCGTTCCGGTTCGTTCACACTATCCCCGGAACGCGGGATCAACGCCCTGGAAAGTCCACGCCGAACAGGCGCGACACCGCAGTGGCCTTGACAGCTGTCTCCTCGAATTCCTCGGCGGGGTCGGACAGCGAGATCACCGCTCCCCCGACACCGAATGTCACCCGGTCGCCGTTCGCGACCAGCGTTCGGATGACGATGCTGAAGTCGGCTGCTCCGTTGAGCGAGAAGTAACCGAGCGCTCCCGAGTACACCCCGCGTGGACCGGCTTCCAAGCCGTCGAGGATCTGCATGGTCCGGATCTTCGGCGCACCGGTCATGGAACCGCCGGGAAACGCGGCCCGAACACATCGGACGGCAGAACTGTCCGGCCGGAGCCGGGCCCGCACGGTGCTCACCAATTGGTGCACGGTCGAGTAGGTTTCGACGTCGAACAACCGCGTCACCTGGACGGAACCGACTTCCGCGCAGGTGCCGAGATCGTTGCGGACGAGGTCCACGATCATGAGGTTCTCGGCGCGGTCCTTGACCGATCGCGCCAACGTCGTGCGCAACATCTCGTCGTCCGCCGCATCAACACCGCGAGGTCGCGTGCCCTTGATCGGCGACGACTCGACGACGCCATCGCGCTGCACACGGATAAATCGTTCGGGTGACGTGCTGAGCACGGAGAGGTCACCGAAACGCAGCAGTGCGCCGAACGGAACGGGATTTGCGGCTCGAAGCAGCCGATATGTGTCCCACGGGTCGAGCGAGGCGCGCCACGACATCATGTTCGTCAGGCACGCCTCGTACGTCTCACCCGCGGTGATCGCTTCCTGGCACGCGCCGATCAGCTTCAGGTAGTGCGCGCGCGGATGTCGCAACGTCACGTCGGACACGGCGGGACGGGAAGGTTCGGCCAATGGCGACAGACCGGCCAGAACCGCCGAAACCTCGTCGAACCAGTCGTCCTCGGTCAGCGACAGCAAATAAACGTGATCTTCTTCGTGGTCGATGACGACGGCGCGGTCCGCGAACACGAACGACGCGTCCGGCTGTTCGGCGCGGTGCGCGAAGTCGCCGCCGCACTCGGCCTTCAGTTCGTAGCCGAGGTAGCCGACCCAGCCCAGGGCGAAGTCGAAGGGCACGTCGGGCTGCTCGACGCCCCACTGCGAGAGGTCGTCGTCCAGCCACGAGAAGAAGGACGGGCAGTGCTGCCGTTCGCCGTCAAGCGTGAGCACGTGGTCCTGCACGGAGTACTGCGCGACGCGGGCGAGCGGCCCTGACGCGTCCCCCAGGAAGGAGAAGCGACCGCGGGTGCCGCTGTCCAGCCAGAACGCGGCCTCAGACGCCCCGTGCAGCGCCGCGAAGGCTTCCTCCGCGTCCACGGCGACGTCAAGCCTCCGCAGTTGCACAGGACGCTTCTGAGCCTCCGCGCGGACCAGCGGCGGCTCCGCGACGGCGGCGGTCCGCGTCGGGGTCAGCGCGGCGAAGTTCGCGAGCATCTCGCGGCCGAAGTCCGTGCAGATCGACTCGGGGTGGAACTGCACGCCCCACGCGGGCCGGTCGAGCGCGCGCACGCCCATGAGAACGGAGTCGTCGCTCCAAGCGATCGCTTCCAGGGAGGGAGGCAGGTCCGTGACGGCCAACGAGTGGTAGCGCACGACGTTCAACGGCGACGGCAATCCCGCGAACACGTCGACGCCCGTGTGGACAACCGGCGAAACGATTCCATGACGCGGCACGGGCGCGGGCCCCACGACAGCGCCGTAAGACAGGCACAGCCCCTGATGGCCCAGGCACACGCCGAGCAACGGGATCTCGGCGTGCTCGACCACCGCGCGGCAGACGCCGAAGTCGGCGGGGTTGCCGGGCCGGCCGGGACCGGGCGAGATCACCACGTTGTCGAACGACCGGAGCGAGGCAAGCCGGAAGCGCGGGTCGTCGTTGTGGACGACCACGGGCTCGGCGCCGTTCACCTCGGCCAGGTGCTGGAAGAGGTTGAACGTGAACGAGTCGTAGTTGTCGATGAGCAGAGTCCGCATTGCGAACGGCACTCTACCTGGCAAAACACCCGATAGGAGCAACGAGAGAGGGCGGCCACAGCCGTGACCGCCCTCCAGCGCGCGAGCGCGGTCAGCCGCCGACCCGGAACCGGGGATCGGTCGCCAGCTCGGCCAGCTGCCGCTCGGTGAACACCGGCACGTCGAGCCTCCGGGTAGCCACCGCCCTCGTAGCTGTCGTCCTGCGCGATCGTCACGACCTGCCCGTCCCGGGCGCGGTAGGTCGCCCACTTGTCGAACTGGTCGCGGCCGCTGGTGTTGCGCTGCACGACGCCGACCTCCAGACCGTCGACGAGCACCACCGCGCACTCCCCGCCCATGCCCCAGAACGTCCTGGCCAGCGCGCAGGGCTCGGCGGGCAGCGCCCGGTTCGGCGTGGACACCTCGGCGAGCAGCCAGCCCACCCGGCCGTTCTCGCGCACCGGTGTCTGGGCCGTGTACTGCCAGACCTCCGGGGTCACGCCGCGGTCGGACGCGACCTGGCCCCGGGTGCGCTGCATGTCCCCGCCGTTGTAGCGCCAGTCCTGGTAGCGGAGCTGGGGCGCGTCGTACCCTGCCGGCACGGCGCCCTTCAGCTCCCCGAGCAGCTTCTGCGCCCTGTCCGCCTGCGGCCCGTTCGTGGCCGTGCGGTCGGTCTGGCCGACCGGCCACTCCAGCCCCCAGACCGACGAGGGCAGGACCTGCCCGGCACCCTTCGCCAGCGCCTCCAGCAGCACCATCCGCTCCTCGACGTGGACGCCCGCGGGAGCGACCGAGTCGGCGAAGTCGTCACTGGCCGACTCGAACCGGAACCACCCGCGCCGCCGCTCGGACAGGAACGTCCGCACCAGGACCTGCCTGGTGTAAGCGTCCAGCGCCTCGTGCCGTTCGATCCGGCGCCACACCAGGTACAGCTTCGTGAACGCCTGTTGCACGAGGTCTTCCGCGCGATGCCAGTCACCGCACAGCAGGTATGCCGTGCCGCGCATGACGTCGGAACGGGCCGCGAAGTACTCCTGGAACGCGGCGTCCCGGTCACTCATCAGGTCCCGCTTCTGCGGTGCCGGGTTGGTCACGCCACCTGGGGCCTGGCGGGTTGCACGGGTTCGCCGGCGATTTTCGCCGAAGCGGGGAAGGGGTCGCACCGGTTGTGACGGTGCGCGTGCCGAACGTGAGCGCGCTTCCCCGAAGGTCGCCCACGCGAGAGGGAAAAGCATACTGATGTCGTGATTTTCCTGTTGCTCCTCGGAGTTCCGACCGCGCTCGGTCACCTCTACCTGTGGCGTCGGCTGGTCGTGGACACAACGCTCCCGCGCACGCTCGGGCGCCGCGTCGGCGGGCTGGCCATCGTCGGCGCGTTCCTGCTGCTGATAAGCGCCCTGGTCGTGACGCGGAGGGTGCCGCCGGAGTACGGGAAGTTCTTCGCCTGGCCGGGGTTCGTCTGGCTCGCGGTGCTGTTCTACCTGGTGATCGTGCTCGGGATCGCCGAGGTGCCGCGCCGGGTCCTGCTCAGGCGGGCGACCGCCGCGCCGGTCGCCGTCGGCACCGGCGCCGAGGCCGTCGAACCGGTCGAGGTCGTGCCGGACCCGTCGCGGCGGCTGTTCATCTCGCGCTCCGTCGCGATCGGCTCCGGCCTCGCCGCGGGCGGCATCGTCGGCTACGGCATGACCGAGGCGCTGGGCGACCCGAGGATGCTGAACGTCCCCGTGTCACTCGGCAAGCTCAAGTCGTCGCTGTCGGGCTTCCGCATCGCGGTCGTGAGCGACATCCACCTCGGGCCGTTGCTCGGGCGTTCGCACACCGAACGGATCGTGCGGATGATCAACGAGCAGGAGGCCGACCTCGTCGCGATCGTCGGCGACCTGGTCGACGGCTCCGTCGCCGAACTGGGCGAGGCCGCCGCACCGTTGCGGGACCTCGTCTCGAAGCACGGCAGCTTCTTCGTGACGGGCAACCACGAGTACTTCTCCGGTCACGAGCAGTGGATCGCGGAGCTCGACAGGCTCGGCGTGAACCCGTTGCGCAACGAGGGGTTGACGGTCGCCGGCGGCATCGAGGTCGTGGGTGTGAACGACGTCACCGGCAAGTCGTACGGCGACGGGCCGGACTTCGACCGGGCACTGGCCGGACGGGACCGCAACAACCCCGTAGTCCTGTTGTCACACCAGCCCGTGCTGGTCGGTGACGCCTCTTCACACGGCGTCGATCTCCAGTTGTCCGGCCATACACACGGCGGACAGATGGTGCCGTTCAACTTCCTTGTGCCGTTGCAGCAACCCAGCACGGCAGGGCTGTCGAAGGTGGACGACACGTGGCTCTACACCAGTCGTGGTGCGGGTTTCTGGGGCCCGCCGGTGCGCGTCGGGGCCCCGCCGGACATCACGATGATCGAACTTCGTTCTGCTGGCTAAATCACACTCAGCTCCACGGGATTGCGCGATTGCGGTGTCAAGGCCGTAGAGTGGTCGGCCGTGCCCGCGTACGGAACGCAGGCGGATGAAGGGGGAACCCTGGGGAAATGACCGAGAGCTTCGCCGTTCATCGGCGCACCGAGGCAGAGGCTCGTATTCGGCGTTTCCTGGACCAGGAGAACCCGTCGACACCGTGTCTGGTGATCGACCTCGAGACGATTCGCGGCCGCTACCAGGCGATCCGCACCGCACTGCCGTCCGTCGACATCTACTACGCGGTCAAGTCGAACCCCGAGTCCGACGTGGTCGGCACGCTGGTCGCCGAGGGTGCGCACTTCGACGTGGCATCGCCCGCGGAGATCGACCTGTGCCTGGCGCGCGGCGCCGCGCCGTCGTCGATCTCGTACAGCAACCCCATCAAGAAGGCCGCTGACATCGCGTACGCCCACTCGCGCGGCGTGCGGATGTTCGTGTCGGACAGCGAGCAGGACGTCCGATTCGTAGCAGCTCACGCGCCGGGCTCGGCCGTGCTGGTGCGGATTCTCGTCCACAGCAAGGGTTCCACGTACCCGTTCGGCAACAAGTTCGGTTGCGATCCGGAGATGGCGACGGATCTCTTGCGGCTCGCGCACGAGTTGGGACTCGTTCCTCTCGGCGTCGCGTTCCACGCGGGCTCGCAGCAGCTCTCCGTGGAGGGCTGGGACTCCGGCATCGCCGACGCCGCCCTGATCGCCGCGAAGCTGCGCGCCGAGGGCATCGAGACGACGACGGTCAACCTGGGCGGCGGTCTCCCGGCCGTGTACCAGGCCTCCACGCCGTCGCTCGAGTCCTTCGCCTCCGCCATCGAGGCTTCGCTCGCCCGGCACTTCGGTGCCGCGCGTCCCCGCGTGATGATCGAGCCCGGCCGGGCGATCTCCGCCGAGGCCGGGATGATCCGGTCGTCGGTCGTGCTCGTGTCGCGGAAGTCCTATTCGGACGAGCGCCGCTGGGTCTACCTCGACATCGGCCGCTACCAAGGCCTCGCCGAGACGGAGGGCGAGGCGATCGCGTACCGGCTGCGGACCTCGCGCGACGGCGGCGAGACCGGCCCGATCGTGCTGGCGGGTCCGACGTGCGACGCGGACGACGTGATCTACCAGCACACCCGCTACGACCTGCCGCTCGACCTGCAGGCGGGCGACCACGTGGACATCCTCCACGCGGGCGCCTACACCTCCTCCTATTCGTCCGTGTGCTTCAACGGCTTCCCGCCGCTGGCCACGTACTGCATCTGAGTCCGTCGCAATTCACATAGTTTGGAGTGATTGATGTCCGAAGCGCCCTGTCAGACCGAGGAGACCGTCGGTTTGTTCGCGGGACAGCACGTACTTGCAGAGCTTTCGGGTGTGAGTGCCGATCTGCTCGACGACGAGCAGTTCCTGCGACACGCCCTCGGTGAGGTTCTCACGCAGGCCGACGCAACTGTGCTGGAGGTGATCTCCAAGAAGTTCGATCCCCAAGGAGTCACCGTGCTGGCTTTGCTGTCGGAATCCCATGCCTCGATCCACACCTACCCGGAAGTGGGTTCGGTGTTCGTCGACGTGTTCACCTGCGGTACTCGTGCGAAACCCGCGCTCGCCGTGCAGCTACTCGCTGACGCACTGGGCGCCGCTCACGTGAGCACGGATCTCGTCACTCGTGGCATCAAGGAGCACGCCGCGTGAACGTCATCAACGAGCCACTCGCCGAGGGCATGACCCGCCACTGGCGCGTGGACGAGGTGGTGGTCGACACCAAAACCGACTTCCAGCACCTCGTGATCGCCCGTACGGCCCAGGGGTTGTCGCTGTTCTGCGACGACGACCGCCAGTCGACGGAGTTCAGCCAGCTGACCTACCACGAGGCCCTGATGGTGCCGGCGCTGCTGCTGGCCGACACCGTCGAGCGCGTGCTGGTCATCGGCTCCTCCGAGGGCGTCGTGTGCCAGATGGCCGTTCAGCACGGTGCTTCGGTGGTCGACCACATCGACATCGACGAGCAGGCCGTGAAACTGTGCGCGGAGCACCTCCCGTACGGCTACACGGTCGAGGAGCTGGCCGCCGCGGAGAAGGGCGACGGCCCGATCCGCGTGCAGTACATCGACGGGTTCGAGTACATCCGCACGACGTCGGAGAAGTACGACATCGTGCTGGTGGACCTGCCCGACGAGCGTGAGGAGGAGGCGCAGCACAACCGCTTGTACGGCGCCGACTTCCTGCGCATGTGCAAGGCCCTGCTGCGTCCCGGCGGTGTCGTCGTCAACCAGTCCGGTTGCCAGACGATGTGGCGCAACACCACGCTGATCCGCTCCTGGCAGCGGTTCAACGAGGTGTTCGACACGGTCGCGTACTACGGCTCGGACGAGCACGAGTGGGCGTACCTGTTCGGCCGCGCGGACGTCGTCGAGGACCCGACCGCTCTCATGGTCGAGCGCCTGAAGACGGCCGGGTACGAGCCGGAGACGATCGACGACCTGGCGCTGGTGGGCAACAGCATCCCGCCCTACCGGTTGCGGCAGTCGCTGGCCTGACGGTCCGGGTTTTTCCGGAAGGGGCGCTTCCCGTTCGCGGGAGGCGCCCCTTCCGCTTGCTCAGGCCAGGGACTGCTTGAGGAACTCGACCTGCAGGAGCAGCAGGTTCTCCGCCACCTGTTCCTGCGGGGTCATGTGCGTGACGCCCGAGAGGGGCAGCACGGTGTGCGGGCGACCGGCGGCCAGCAGCGCGCTGGAGAGGCGCAAGGTGTGGGCCGCCACCACGTTGTCGTCGGCCAGGCCGTGGATGATCATCAGCGGGCGGGAGAGCTTGTCCGCGTCGGCGATGAGCGAGTTGGAGTCGTAGACCTCGGGCTTCTCGTCCGGGTGGCCCAGGTAGCGCTCGGTGTAGTGGGTGTCGTAGAGGCGCCAGTCGGTGACCGGGGCGCCCGCGATGCCCGCGTGGAAGACGTCCGGTCGGCGCAGGACGGCCAGCGCGCTGAGGTAGCCGCCGTAGGACCAGCCCCGGATCGCCACGCGGGTGAGGTCGAGGTCGGGTTCGACCTCCGCGGCCGCGTGCAGCGCGTCCACCTGGTCGTCGAGCGTGACGCCGGCGAAGTCGAACGCGATCTCGCGCTCCCAGGCGAGGCCGCGCCCCGGCGTGCCGCGGCCGTCCGCGACGATGACCGCGAACCCCTGGTCCGCCAGCCACTGCGAGGCCAGGAAGGCGTTCTGCGACGCCAGCACGCGCTGCGCGTGCGGGCCGCCGTACGGGTCCATCAGCACCGGCAGCTTCGTGCCCGGCACGTGACCGGACGGCAGCAGCAGCGCGGCCCGGATCCCGCGCTCGCCCAGCGTCAGCATCCGCGGGGACGCCTTGATCACCGGCGTGTCCGCCCACGACTCGATCTCGTGGTCGCCCACCCGGACGCGCGCGCCGAACCTGTCCACAGTGGCCGAAACGAGCACAACCGTGTCGCCACCGCGGATCGCGGAGTGCACACCGTCCTCAGTGGACACCTGCTCGACAGTCTCGCCCACCGAGTAGACGTGCACCTGCGTCGGGTCGTCGGCGGACGCGGCGACCAGGACCGAGTCCTCGGCGATGTCAAGCACCCGGCGCACCTGCAGCCCGGAGGTGAGGACCGCGTCGCCGACCTTCAGCGCGTACTCGTCGCCCTCCCCCACGATCCGCACGAGGCGGCCGTCCGGAGTCCAGGCGGGAGCGCCGTCGCTGACCTCGAGCCACACCGGGTCGGTCTCGACCGCGAGCTCGGTGACGGCGCCGGTGTCGGGCGTCAGCGCGTGGATCCGGCGAGTGCGCTGGTCACGCGTCTGCGTCGTGATCAGCGGAGCACCACCGGACGACCAGTGCACGTCGTTGAGGTAGTCGAACTCCAGCAGCACCGGCACGAACGTGCCGTCCAGCGACACCACCTGCAGCGACACGGTGGCGTTGGCCGTGCCCGCCGCCGGGTAGGCGATCTCGGTGGCGGCGGTGCCGGGGTTCGCCGGATCGGCGATGTACCAGCGCTGCACGGGCGCGTTGTTCACCCGCGCCGCGATGAGGCGCTTGCCTCCCGGTTCCCACCAGTAGCCGCGGTAGCGCGACATCTCCTCGGCCGCGATGAACTCCGCCAGCCCGAACGTCACGTCCTCGCCGTCCGGCACGGCGACGGCGTAGTCCTCGCCCGACACCAGCTCGACGACCCGCAACGTGCCGCGCGTGACGTAGGCCACGCGCTCCCCGGTCGGGTCGACCCGCGGGTCGATGACGCCACCCCCGGTGGGCAGCTCCCGGACGGCGCCGTTGACCAGGTCGGCCACGAACAGCCGCCCGGACAGCGCGAACGAGGCCACCGAGGCGTCCTGGGACAGCGCGTACCCGACGATGCCCGCGCCGGACTCACGCGTGCGCTCCCGGCGCGCCTTCTCCTCGGCCGGCAGGTCCTCCGGGTCGGTCAGCAGCGCCGCCGGATCGGCGAGCAGCCGCTCGACGCCGGTGGAGGTGTTGAGCTCCCAGAGCCCGTTCGCACGGCTCGTGGCCGTGGCCGGGCGCAGGAAGAAGACGCGTGCGCCGTCCGCCGACACCGCGAAGGTCCTCGGTGCGCCGACGGTGAACCGCTGGGTGCGCGCCTGTTGGCGCGGGAAGGAGATGTCGTTGCCCACGACCCACCCTAACCCGCACACGCCGCCGGCACGGGCGCTGTGACGTGCACTGCCTGGCGCGATCCAGACCCCCGAGGGGGTTGCGGCACACGGTCGCAGGCGCTCGCACCCGCCACCCGGCTACCCCACCCGGCTCTTCCCCGGGAGCAGCGGAACGAAGCCGCTGGTGCGCCGGACGTACTCGGCACAACCAGGCCGGCGGGACACGGTGTCCTTCTCCGGCAACGGTTTGCTGCTGCCCTTCGCGAGCAGCCACGTCATGACCACCGGACCGATGATCGTGAGCGCGGCGACCCACGAGCGCAACGCGAACAGGTACAGGCCCCACCACACCACGGAGTCGCCGAAGTAGTTCGGATGCCTTGTATAGCGCCACAAACCGCGGTCCATCACGGCACCCTCGTTCGCCGGGTCCGCGCGGAACCGGGAGAGCTGCCAGTCACCCACGGCCTCGAAGACGAAGCCGACCAACCACACGCCAGTGCCCACCCAATCTAGCACCCCGAGCGGAGCGGAAAGGTGCTGCGCGGCCTGGACGGGCAGCGACACGACCCACATGAGCAGGGCCTGCAGGAGGTAGACCCGGTACATCTTCAGGCGCGGATTTCCCTTGGCGCGCCTCAGGATTTCCTGGTAGCGCGGGTCCTCGCCCTTCCCGCGGTTCCGCGAGTGGATGTGCGCTCCCAGGCGCAGCCCCCACACCGCGGTGAGCACGGTGATGATCCACTGCCGAATAGGTTCGCCCTCCGCGAACACCAGCGTCAGCACCGCGAGCACGGCGAACCCGGGACCCCACACGGAGTCGATCAGGTCGTAGCGCTTGCGCGAGTCCGCGTAGAAGAACAGGGCGCTCAGCAGCAGGACGACCGCTGTGAACGTGATCAGGAAGCTCATCGGGCGACCAGTTCACGGCGGACGCGCGGCATGCCGCTGCGTCCCCTCCCGCTCCGGCGCACCGCGAGGACCTGGTCGACGCCCATCCGTCCCTCCTCGAACGTCAGCGCGCCGCCCGCCAGGTACAGCCGCCAGACCCGCGCCTGCCCCTCACCGACCAGCGCGACGACCTCGTCCCACCGCTCCTCGAGCGTCTCCGCCCACGCGCGCACCGTCCACACGTGGTGCTCGCGCAGCGCGTGCACGTCGCGGATCTCCAGGCCGGCGCCTTCGAGGAAGCCGGTCGTCTGGCTGACGGGCCGCATGTGCATGTCCGGTGCGACGTACGACTCGATGAACGCACCGCCACCCGGCGCGTTCCGCCCGCGCGACATCTGCTGCAGCAGCAGGCGGCCCCCCGGCTTCAGCAGCCGGTGCGGCGTCGCGGCGTACTCGGGGTAGTTGCGCTCGCCGACGTGCTCCCCCATCTCGATCGTGGAGATCGCGTCGAACGGCTTGTCGCGCACCTCCCGGTAGTCCTGCAGCCGCACCTCGACGCGGTCCCGCAGCGCCTCGGCCTCGATCCGCCCGAGGATGTGAGCGCGCTGCTGGGCGGAGATCGTCACACCCGTCGCGTGCACGCCGTAGTGCTTCGCCGCGTGGATGATCATCGAACCCCACCCGCACCCGACGTCGAGCAGGCGCATGCCCGGCCGCAGGCCGAGCTTGCGGCACACGAGGTCGAGCTTTTGTGCTGCGCCTGCTCGAGGACTCGTCCCCGGACGTGAAGTACCCGCAGGAGTAGGCCATGCTCGGGTCGAGCACGAGCTGGTAGAACGCGTTGCTCAGGTCGTAGTGGTGCGAGATCGCGGCCCGGTCGCGGCTCTTGGTGTGCAGCGCACCCCGCAGCCGCGCCTCCTCCTCCGGCGCGTCCGGGTTCGGCCCGAGCACCTTCAACAGCACCGCGAGCCGCACGACCTCCGAGATCCGCGGCCGCCGGGTCACACCCCGGCGCACGAGCCCCCAGATCTGCGAGAGCCCGGTCGCGAGTTCCCTTCGACGTCGAGCTCCCCGCTCACGTACGCGCGAGCGAGCCCGCGCTCGTTCGGGCTCCACACGAGCCTCCGCAACGCGTCCCGCGACCGGATCACGAGCACCGTGCCCTCCTGCGGCCCGGCCACGCTCCCGTCCCAGGCGCGAATTCCGATCGGCAACGGCGCACCCAGCACCCGTTCGGCCATTCCGCCAGCTGACCAGCGACGACCACCCTGCACCTCCCGCACGACCCGGCTCCGCCGGACGTTCGGGAGACGAGGAGGTTCGGTTCGTTTCTGAACCGAGACGCAACCCCGCCCGTATGGCCTCGATAGAGCGAACGGATGGACAAGGAGGACATGAGTGTGATCCGACGTAACCGCATTGCCATCGGGCTCGCCGCGGGACTGGCAGTTGTGCTGGGTCTGGGTGTCTGGAGCGCCACGGGCAGTGGCTCGAACAACTCCAAGCCGGTGGCACAGACCGAAACCGACCTGGGCGTCCTCGGTGACTACGGCGACGTGGGTCAGCCCCCGGTACTCCAGGAGCCCGCTGCGGCACCCGAGACCCCTGTCCAGCAGCAGGCCCCGGAAACCCCGGCCGCACAGCCCGCGGCGCAGCCCCCTGCAGCCGCCCCGGTCAGCTCGCTGAAGCTGGTCGGCAAGCCCGTCGACAAGATGGGCCTCGTGGTCCAGGACGGCGACGGCCGCACGATGTACCGCTTCGACAAGGACACCCCGAAGCCGGAAGGCAAGTCGAACTGCAACAACCAGTGCGCGGTGACCTGGCCGCCGCTCCTGTCGGACACGGTTCCCCAGGTCGAGGGCATCGACCCGAAGCTCGTCTCGCTGATCACCCGCGCCGACGGCAAGAAGCAGGTCGCGATCGACGGCTGGGCGCTCTACGCCTACTCGCAGGACCCGAAGCCGGGCGCCTGGAAGGGTCAGGGCGTCGGCGGAACCTGGTTCGTGATCCAGCCCGACGGCAAGCGCAACGTGGAGTGCCTGCCCCCCGGCGTCACGGCCCCCGCCGCGTAACCCACACACTCCCGTTAGGACGGTCCATCTGAGACACACAACACCCTGACACGGTGACACCCCGGCCCTGGGGAAGGGGCCGGGGTTCCCGTCGTTCTCGCTCCGGGTCGCGAAGGGCGTCGCCACAGAGGCGGCGCCCTTCGTCGTACACCGCCGGGGTGCAGAGCACGGGGCACGGGGCACGGGGCACGGGGCACGGGGCACGGGGCACGCAAGCAGCCACGCGAGGCCGCAGGCAAGCAGTCCCGACGGCGAAGGCGAGGCATCCGCGAAGCCGAAGGCGAGCAGCAGCGATGGCGAAGCCGAGCCAGCCAAGAAGCGCCCCGCGGTGGTGGCTCCCCCGTCTAGCGCTCCGATGCCGTGGCCGCGCGCGGGAGGAGGTGTCAAACGGACACGCTTTTCGTCCGTTTGACACCTCCTCCCGGGTGTGGCTGCCTCGTGGGCGCTGGGCGGGGGAGCCACCACCGCAACCGCAAGCACCTGCTCAACAGCAAGCCGCCCGGCGCAACAGGCGTGCCATCAACCCGCGAGCGGCGTTGGACCGGCTCCTTTGGGAGTGCCGGGAGTCTGAGGGCAGAGCCCTCAGGGGGAAGCACGCAAGCCGATGCCGCCACCGGCCACCCAGACCACCCCGGAACGGGCGGCAATCGGAACCGGCACAGGTGCAGCCACCCGCACCCACCTGCGGACAACAAACCCACGCCAACCCCAGAACCGCAAGCGACCGCAAGCGACCGCAGGCGTCCCCCCAAAAGAAGGACCCCCTGAGCCCAAACGCTACTCAGAGGGTCCGACAAGATCAGAAGATCAGAGCGACGAGTACAGCGGGTGCTTGGCCGCCAGGACCTCGACCCGGGCCCGCAGCTCCTCCACTGCCGCTCCGGGCTTCAAGGCCTCGGCGATCACGTCGGCCACCTCGGCGAAGTCCACCTCGCCGAAGCCGCGGGTGGCCAGCGCCGGCGTTCCGATCCGCAGGCCGGACGTCACCATCGGCGGACGCGGGTCGTTCGGGACGGCGTTGCGGTTCACCGTGATGCCGATCCGGTGCAGCACGTCCTCGGCCTGCTTGCCGTCCAGCTCGGACGAGACCAGGTCGACGAGGACCAGGTGGACGTCGGTCCCCCCGGTGAGCACCTTCACGCCGGCGGCCGCGACGTCGGCCTGCGACAGCCGGTCGGCCAGGATCCGGGCGCCCTCGAGCGTGCGGCGCTGCCGGTCGGCGAACTCCGGCGAGGCGGCGTGCTTGAACGCCACGGCCTTGGCCGCGATCACGTGCTCCAGCGGGCCGCCCTGCTGGCCGGGGAACACCGCCGAGTTGATCTTCTTGGCGATGTCGGCGTCGTTCGACAGGATCACGCCGCCGCGGGGGCCGCCGAGGGTCTTGTGCGTGGTCGTCGTGGTCACGTGCGCGTGCGGCACGGGCGACGGGTGCAGGCCCGCGGCCACGAGGCCCGCGAAGTGCGCCATGTCGACCATCAGGTACGCCTCGACCGAGTCCGCGATGCGGCGGAACTCGGCGAAGTCCAGCTGGCGCGGGTAGGCGGACCAGCCGGCCACGATCAGCTTCGGGCGGTGCTCGGTGGCCAGGCGCTCGACCTCGGCCATGTCGACGCGGCCGTCTTCGTCGGAGACGTGGTACGGCACGACGTTGTAGAGCTTGCCGGAGAAGTTGATGCGCATGCCGTGCGTCAGGTGGCCGCCGTGCGCGAGGTCCAGGCCGAGGATCGTGTCGCCGGGCTGCAGGAGCGCGAACATGGCGGCCGCGTTGGCCTGGGCGCCCGAGTGCGGCTGGACGTTCGCGAAGCCGGCGCCGAAGAGCGACTTGATGCGCTCGATGGCGAGGCGCTCGACGACGTCGACGTGCTCGCAGCCGCCGTAGTAGCGGCGGCCGGGGTAGCCCTCGGCGTACTTGTTGGTGAGCACGGAGCCCTGGGCCTGCAGCACGGAGACCGGCGTGAAGTTCTCCGAGGCGATCATCTCGAGGGTGCCCTGCTGGCGCGCCAGCTCGGCCGCTACGGCCTCGGCAACCTCGGGGTCGTACTCCGCGAGGGAGGCGTTGAACTGGTCGGACATCTGGAGGATCTCCCTACTTGGCGCGCTTGTAGAACGGAAGTGCGACGACCTCGACCGGCTGCTTCTTGCCGCGGACGTCCACCAGCAGTGAGGTGCCCGGCTCGGAGCTCGCACGGGTCACGTAGGCCATCGCGACCGAGTAGCCGAGGGTCGGGGACAGGGCGCCCGAGGTGACCTCGCCGACGACCTCGTCGCCGTTCAGCACCGCGTAGCCGTGGCGCGGGGCGCGCCGTTCGGGGGTCTTCAGTCCGACCAGGACCGAGTCCACACCGGACTCCGCCACCTTCGCGAGGGCGTCGCGGCCCACGAAGTCGCCCGGCTTGTCCAGCTTCACGACGCGGCCGAGGTTCGCGTTGTAGGGCGTCAGCGACGTGGTGAGCTCGTTGCCGTACAACGGCATCCCGGCTTCGAGGCGCAGCGTGTCGCGGCAGCCGAGCCCGCACGGCTTGAGCTCGTGCGGCTGGCCCGCCTCCAGCAGCGCGGCCCACACGGCGGGGGCGTCGGCCGGGGTGACGAACAGCTCGAAGCCCTCCTCTCCGGTGTAGCCGGTGCGCGCGAGCAGTGCCGGGACGCCCGCGACGGTCGACGGGTACGAGGCGTAGTACTTCACCGTCGCGAGGTCGGTGTCGGTCAGGCCGGCGAGGATCTCGACGGACTTCGGACCCTGGACCGCGATCAGCGCGTAGTCGGTCGACCTGTCCGCGACGGCGGTGTCGAACCCGGCCGCGCGCTCCACCAGCGCGTCGGCCACAACCGCGGCGTTGGAGGCGTTCGCGACGACCATGAACTCCTCGTCGCCCAGGCGGTACACGATCAGGTCGTCGATCACGCCGCCGTCGGCCTGGGTGATCATCGTGTAGCGCGCCTTGCCGACGGCCAGCGCGGAGATGTGGCCGACGAGCGCGTAGTCGAGCGCCTCGCCCGCCTGCGGTCCGGTCAGGACGATCTCACCCATGTGCGTGAGGTCGAACAGGCCCGCCGAGGTGCGCACCGCGTGGTGCTCGGCGAGCTCGGACGAGTAGCGCAGCGGCATCCGCCAGCCCGCGAAGTCGGTGAACATCGCGCCGAGCTGCTCGTGCTCGGCGTTCAGAGGCGTGAGGCGGGACATCAGAACGCTCCTTGAGGGTGCGCCGAAGAGCCGGACCAGGCCGGCTGAGGCAACAGAAGAATGACACGGTCCATCAGAGACTCCTCGTCCGAGAGAGCCTCCCCCTCTGTCATGAGCCTGAGAGCTTCACCACCGGAGTGGCTTGCACCGTGGGCGAGGCTGCTGACGAGCCTGCTTTCCAGAGTTGCCTTCGTCGCGCGGTACGGGGACCTGAGAGATTCCGGGGAGGAGTTGCTCCTTCGGCGCTCCCCGCTCCGGAAACCGGTAGCGGTGGAGCTCTCCCGCGCGACATCGACGGCCGTGTTCAGTTGGTTGCCCCAGACGCTAGCAGGCCGAACGTCACAGCGGCACGCCCTGCGCCGTCTTCTCGACCACCTTGCGCTCCGCCCAGAACGACAGGAACGGGATCGTGCCGGCGATCAGCACGAGCGCCGTGCCCTTGATCGACCAGCGCAGCTTCAGCGCCAGGTCGACGGAAAGCACCAGGTAGATGGCGTAGAGGAAGCCGTGGACCGGGCCGACGACCTTCATCGCGCCGTCCATGTCCGCGGCGTACTTGAGCACCATCGCCACGACCAGGAGCAGCAGGAAGACACCGACCACGTAAGCCATGACCCTGAACCGGGTCAACGCACCCTTCATCTGCCCGCCTTCGCGCTCAACGACCGTCCCGCGCGTTGAGGTTCGCGAGCATGCGGTTGTAGGCCGCGAGCTCCGCGTCTTCGTCGTCGTCGAAGTGCTCGACGGGCGCGGGTTTGACGGCGTCAACGGTAGTCACCGGCTCGGCGGCGGCCGCAACCGGCTCCGGTGCGGAGAGAGCCTCGTCACGGCGCTGGCGTGCCAGGCGGCGGAAACGCCACACCATGAAGAGGGGGAAGAGGCCGAAGAGCGGCCACTGGAGCACGTACCCGAGGTTCTGGAACGTGCCGCTGGAGGACTCGAAGCGCTGCCACTGCCAGTACGCGAGCCCGCAGCAGACGATCAGCGCCGCCAGACAGGCGAGCGCGATCAGCACACGCTGGGGAGTAAGGAGGCCGCGCACGACCTCCACACTACTGGGGTGAGGCCTCCTGACAGGAGGCCACCCGCGGGGATGGGTACAGGGCTGCCGCCTCCGGCAGCCCGTTCCTCTTATGCCACGCCGTCCCGGCGCTGCCTCTGCAGACGTGCGACGCACCAGGCCGCGGCGGAGCCACGGCGAAGGTGCTGGAGAACCGTCATCGGTCCCAGGCGCCTCCCGAGGTCGGCGGGCGTGAGGCCGGCCGCGCGGTAGTCGAGCGCGCGCTGGTCCAGCGGGCTGATGCCCGCGTCCCACCACTGCTCGGCCTCGGCGACGTCGCCCACCAGCTGCCAGTAGCTCGCCGCGGCGGCGAGCAACGCCTCGGGTGCCTCCGGCGCCCGCTTGCGCATCGCGGCCACGTAGGCCGGATCCGCCGAGTCGACCTTGACCAAGCCACGCGGCCCGCTCCGTGCGGCACCCCGCTGCACGGGGATGCCTGGCGCCGAGGGGGGAGCCTCAGCGAGCCACGCGTTCTTGATCCGGTTCACCTCCTGCATCTCCGCGTCATCAGACCGTTCAGCCGCCCACTGCTTCAAGAGCTCGTGGACCCCGGAGTCCTCGACCATCCATGCCTCCTCGTCGGTCGGGGATCGGCCATTGCAGCGGAAGGTATTCGGTAGGTCTGACAATCGCCAGACCCTGAATCCTCAGAACACCCGTTACCAGTGCGTGATTGGCCGCATTCCACCCGTCCGGCTCAACGCGAACGGCCGAGGATCACGGTGCGTCACTAGGCGATGGGGGTCGCCGTGCCGAAGAGGCTCCTGACGAAGGTGATGATCGACTCCGCGCCCTCCCGCAGCCAGCCGAGAGCCGTCTGGACCGCCGAAGCGGACTCTTCGGGCCGGGTGATCAGGAGGAACAGCACCAGCGCGACGCCCGCCAGCACTAGCACCTTCTTGAGGTTCACAGGTACCTCTCCGTCCATGTCGCTCACCGGTCAGGCGGCGGACCGCCCGTGTCACCCGACATGGTCCACCATTCACCCTTGCGATGAACAACGACCACGCCCAACCACAGCGGCGATCGACCAGGGGCGCACGCCTGCGGGGCGCCCAATGTCACCCGAATGGCGGCTAAAGCGGGGCGTCAGCAGCGCCGATGTCCTGGGCACGAGGTGAACACGGACTCCCTCGCATCCCACAGCTCGGACAGAACCTGGTGCACCGGGCCTCACCCGGATGCCGAACCGTCGGCTTCACGCTCCGTCACGCCTTCGTGGCGCAATTAATGCGCGCCCGGCCATTCATCCAATTACTCCAGACCGCCGCAGTTCCACAATTCGGTCGGCGGCCACACCCATGTCGGCAAGCACTTCCCCGGTGTTCACCCCCGCGGACACCGGAGGGGTCGGAACTGCCGTCGGCGTGCGGTCGAAGCGGGGCGCCGGAGCCGGGTGCAGCGCGCCACCGACGTCCACGAAAGTGGAACGTTCCGCGTTGTACGGGTGACGTGCCGCCTCGTCCGGGGTCAGCACGGGCGCCAGGCAGGCGTCAGTGCCCTCCGCGAGGCCCGCCCACTCGTCGCGCGACCGGGTCTTCACCGCCGCGGCTATGCGTTCCCGCAGCTCAGGCCAGTTCGCGGGATCGTTGCGCGAGGGCGCGTCCTCCAGCCCCAGCACGCGCACGAGATCGGCGTAGAACTTCTCCTCCAGCGCGCCCACGGCCACGTACCCGCCGTCCGCGGCCTCGTAGACGTCGTAGAACGGCACTCCACCGTCGAGCATGTTCTCGCCGCGCCCGCCCGGCCACATGCCCGCGGACCGCATCCCGTGCAGGAACGTCGTCAGCAGCGCCGCCCCGTCGACCATGGCCGCGTCGACGACCTGGCCACGCCCGGAGCGTTCCCTTTCATACAGCGCGGCGAGCACGCCGAGGGCCAGCAGCAGCCCTCCCCCGCCGAAGTCGCCGAGCAGGTTGATCGGGAACGACGGCGGCCCGCCGGCCCGGCCCAGAGGCTCCAGCGCGCCCGCGACGGCGATGTAGTTGATGTCGTGGCCGGCGCGGTCGGCGAGGGGCCCGTCCTGACCCCACCCGGTCATGCGCCCGTAGATGAGGCGCGGGTTGCGGGCGAGGCACTGGGCCGGGCCGATGCCCAGGCGCTCGGTGACACCCGGCCGGAACCCCTCCACCAGCACGTCCGAGCGTTCGACCAGCCGCAGCACCAGGTCGGCGCCCTCGGGGGTGCGGGTGTCGATCGCGACGGAGCGCCGGTTGCGGCCCAGGAAGTCGCCGGGGACCGTCGACCGGCTCCCCGGCTTGCAGACCTGCACCACGTCCGCGCCCAGGTCGGCGAGCACCATGCACGCGAACGGCGCGGGCGCGAGGCCCGCGAGCTCGACGACGCGCAATCCCTCCAGAGGCCCGCTCACAGGGACCTCGCGATGATTTCCTTCATGATCTCGTTCGTGCCGCCGTAGATCCGCTGCACGCGGGCGTCGGACCAGGCACGTGCGATCGGGTACTCGTTCATGTAGCCGTAGCCGCCGAACAGCTGCACGCACTCGTCGACGACCCTGCTCAGCCGGTCGCTGGCCCACCACTTCGCCATCGCGGCGGTCGGCACGTCCAGTTCGCCGCGCAGGTGCTTCTCGATGCACTCGTCGATGAACGCCCTCGTCACGGACGCCTCGGTCGCGCACTCGGCCAGTTTGAAGCGGGTGTTCTGGAACTTGATCAGCTCCTTGCCGAACGCCTTGCGCTCCTTCACGTACCCGAGCGTCAGGTCGACGGCCGCCTCGATGCCCGCGATGCAGCAGACGCCGATGATGAGGCGTTCCTGCGGCAGCTGCTGCATGAGCTGGACGAACCCGAGGCCCTCCTGGCCGCCGAGGAGGTTGCCCGCCGGCACGCGGACGTCGTCGAAGAACAGCTCGGCGGTGTCCTGCCCCTTCATGCCGACCTTGTCGAGCACGCGGCCGCGCCGGATGTCGTTCTCGACGACGAGCAGCGAGATGCCGGTGGCGCCCTGCGCCGGGTCGGTCTTGGCCACGACGATGACGAGGTCGGCGAGCGCGCCGTTGGTGATGAACGTCTTCGAGCCGTTGATGACGTACTCGTCGCCCTCGCGGATCGCTTTCGTGCGGATGCCCTGGAGATCGGAGCCCGCGCCGGGCTCGGTCATCGCGATCGCGCCGACGTGCTCACCCGAGGCGAGCTTCGGCAGCCAGCGCCGCTTCTGCTCCTCGGTGCCGTAGGAGTTGAGGTAGTGGGCGACGATGCCGCTGTGCACGCTGTTGCCCCACGAGCTGTCGCCGGCACGCGCCTGCTCCTCGAGCAGCACGGCCTCGTGGGCGAACGTCCCGCCGCCGCCTCCGTACTCCTCGGGGATGGAGAGGCACAGCAGGCCGAGCTCACCGGCCTTGAGCCACAGCTCGCGGTCGACCTGCTTCTGCTCGGCGAAGCGTTCCGCGTGCGGCGTGACCTCCTTCTCGAAGAACGTGCGCGCGAGCTGGCGCAACTGGTCCAGGTCGCTGTCCATCCACCGCGATCGACGCTCTGCCATGCGGTCCACGAAACCACCGGGCGGTGGTCCACGCCATGACCGGCGCGCCAGGTCGTCACCCGAAAAACTGAGCGAAATTCCCACCCCGGTCGTCCAGACTGCTCGGTATGCAGATCCATCAGGTCGCGCCGGACGAGTGGCGGCTGTGGCGCGACATCCGCCTGGAGGCGCTGTCCAGCGACCCCGAGGAGTTCGGGTCCGCGCTGGCGGCCGAGCAGCGGTACGGCGAGCACGAGTGGCGCGACCGCGCGGCCGAGGGCCTGAAGGTCGTCGCGCTCGACCCCGATCCCGTCGCCCTCGTCGCGGCCACCGGAAAGCCGGAGGGGCTCTACCTCTACTCGATGTGGGTGCGCGCCTCGCACCGCGGCCGCGGCATCGGGGAAGGCCTGGTCAGGACCGTTCTGGCGTGGGCGGCGGAGCAGGGCTGGAAGGTCGTCGTCCTGCGGGTCTGGGAGGACAACCTGCCCGCGCGCAGGCTTTACCGGCGGCTCGGGTTCCGGCAGGCCGAGGATCCCGAGTACATGGAGTTCCAGGTGAGCTAATCGGTCACCCTCCACGGTCATGGCCAGCTCGGCGGGGCGGGCCTAGCGTGAGGACCATGAGCGAAGCCTTGATCTTCGACGCGGTGCGCACGCCGCGCGGCAAGGGGAAGCGCGGGTCGCTGCACAGCGTCAAGCCCGTGGATCTGGCCGCCGGTGTGCTGCGCGCGCTGTCCGAACGCAACTCCCTCGACACCTCCGCGGTGGACGACGTCGTGTTCGGCGTCGTGTCCCCGCTCGGGGAGCAGGGCGGCGACATCGCCCGCACGGCGGTGCTGGCCGCGGGCTGGGACCAGCGCCCGGCCGGTGTGCAGCTCAACAGGTTCTGCGCGTCCGGGCTCGAGTCGGTGAACCTCGCCGCGGCCAAGGTCGCGTCCGGGTTCGAGGACCTGGTGGTGGCGGGCGGCGTCGAGTCGATGTCGCGCGTGCCGATGGGCTCCGACGGCGGCGCGTGGGCGATCGACCCGCAGACGAACTTCGACCTGTCGTTCGTGCCGCAGGGCGTGTCGGCCGACCTCATCGCGACGCTGGAGGGCTTCTCCCGCACCGACGTCGACGAGTGGGCGGCGCGGTCGCACGCGCGGGCGTTCGAGGCGCAGAAGAACGGCTGGTTCGAGCGGTCCGTCGTGCCGGTCGTCGACCAGAACGGCACGGTGGTGCTCAAGGAGGACGAGACGATCCGTCCCGAGTCGACGGTGGAGTCGCTGGGCAGGCTCAAGCCCAGCTTCCAGTTCCACGGCGACCTCGGCTACGACACCGTCGCGATCGACCGCTACCCCACCGTCGAGCGCATCAGCCACGTGCACACGCCGGGCAACTCCTCGCAGATCGTCGACGGCGCCGCCGCGATGCTGATCGGCTCCGCGGCCGCCGGCCGGGCGCTGGGCCTCACGCCGCGCGCGCGGATCGTGTCCGTCGCGGTCGTGGGCACCGAGCCGACGATCATGCTCACCGGACCGGCGCCGTCCGCGCGCAAGGCCCTGGACAAGGCGGGCCTCTCGGTCGAGGACATCGACCTGTTCGAGGTCAACGAGGCGTTCTCCTCGGTCGTGCTGAAGTTCCTGCGCGACATGGACATCCCCGAGGACAAGGTCAACGTCAACGGCGGCGCCATCGCCCTCGGCCACCCGCTCGGCGCCACCGGCTGCATGATCCTCGGCACGCTGCTCGACGAGCTGGAGCGCCGGGACCTGCGCCGCGGCCTCGCCACGCTGTGCGTCGGCGGCGGCATGGGCATCGCCACGATCATCGAGAGGGTCTAGAAGATGCCGTTCCACTACGACAAGGACGCCGACGGCATCGTCACCCTGACGATGGACATGTCCGGCTCCGCCAACGTGATGAACGACGAGTACCGCGAGCTGATGGGCGACTCGGTCGCCAAGCTCGAGGCCGACGACATCACCGGCGTGATCGTCACGTCCGCCAAGAAGACGTTCTTCGCCGGCGGCGACCTGAACGTGCTCATCGCGATCACGCCGGAGAACGTCTCGCAGGCGCTGGACGGCGTGGAGGAGCTCAAGGCGCAGCTGCGGCGCCTGGAGAAGCTCGGCAAGCCGGTCGTGGCCGCGATCAACGGCACCGCGCTCGGCGGCGGGTTCGAGATCGCCCTCGCCGCGCACCGCCGGATCCTGCTGAACGACGACAAGATCCGCGTCGGCCTGCCCGAGGCGACGCTGGGCCTGCTGCCCGGCGGCGGTGGCGTCACGCGCATGGTGCGGCTACTGGGTGTGCAGAAGGCGTTGCCGTTGCTCATGGAGGGCAAGCAGCTGCGTCCGGAACGCGCGCTGCAGGCGGGGATCGTGCACCAGCTCGTGGACACGCGCGAGGAGCTGCTCTCCGAAGCTCGTGCGTGGATCAAGGCGAACCCGGCGCCGACGCAGCCGTGGGACGTGCAGGGCGCGGGCGTGCCGGACCTCAAGTTCGCCGACCCCAACAGCTATGGCATCCTCGCGGCCGCTCCCGCCGTGCTGAGCAAGAAGTCGCACGGCGTCTACCCGGCACCGGAGAAGATCATGGCGGCGGCCGTCGAGGGCGCGTACGTCGACTTCGACACGGCGCTGAAGATCGAGGCGCGCTACTTCCTGGAGCTGGCGTCCGGCCAGGTCTCCAAGAACATGATCACCGCGTTCTGGTTCAACCTCAACGAGGTCAACGGCCGCTCGTCCGCCACGGGCAAGCGCGTGGGCAAGCTCGGCGTGCTGGGCGCGGGCATGATGGGCGCCGGGATCGCCGAGGTGTCCGCGAAGGTGGGCATCGAGGTGGTCCTGAAGGACGTGACGCTGGAGTCGGCCCGCAGGGGCGCGCAGGGCTTGGACGGCATCACGCCGACCGACTCCGACGACGACCTCGCGGGCTGCGACCTCGTCATCGAGGCGGTCTTCGAGAACCGCGAGCTGAAGAACGAGGTGCTGCCCGCAGCCGAGGCGAAGGCGTTGCCGGACGCGGTGATCGCGTCCAACACCTCGACGCTGCCGATCACCGGTCTCGCGTCCGCGGTGACGGCGCCGGAGCGGTTCATCGGCCTGCACTTCTTCTCGCCGGTGCCGAAGATGCGGCTCGTGGAGATCATCCGCGGCGAGAAGACGTCCGAGGAGACGCTCCAGCGCGCGCTGGACTACGTGCGGCAGATCGGGAAGACGCCGATCGTGGTCAACGACTCGCGCGGCTTCTACACCTCCCGGACGTTCGGCACGTACGTGATCGAGGCGATCACGATGCTCGCCGAGGGCGTCTCGCCGGCGTTGATCGAGAACGTCGCCAAGAAGTCCGGCATGGCCGTCGGCCCGCTGGCGGTGTCGGACGAGGTGACGCTGTCGCTGCAGCTCAAGATCCACGACCAGACGCTCGCGGACGACCCGTCGCTGGTGTCGGAGAGCGCGGCCTACGACCTCATCCGCGAGATGGTGTCGCTGGGGCGCAGCGGGAAGTCGGCCGGCGCCGGGTTCTACGAGTACCCCGAGGGCGGCAGGAAGTTCCTCTGGCCCGAGCTCACGACCCGCTACGCGAAGGCGGACGCCGGGGTGTCCGAACAGGACGTTCGCGACCGGCTGCTGTTCGTGCAGTCGCTGGAGACCGTGCGGTGCCTGGACGAGGGCGTGCTGACGTCGGTGGCGGACGCGAACATCGGCTCGATCTTCGGGTTCGGCTTCGCCCCGTGGACCGGTGGCACGCTGCAGTTCATCAACTCCTGCGGCGTGCAGGCGTTCGTGGAGCGGGCGGACTACCTCGCCGACACGTACGGCGAGCGGTTCCGGCCTCCGGCTTCGCTGCGGGAGCGCGACAGGTTCTAGGCGCGGTAGGAGCCGGGTGAGGACCCGGTCCACCTCTTGAAGGCCCGGTGGAAGGCGCTCGCCTCGGAGAACCCGAGGCGCAGCGCCAGTTCCTCCACCGACTCCCCGCCCCGCACCAGCGAGGCGACCGCCTGGTCGCGCAGCAGCTGTTCGCGCACCTCGCGGAACGACGTCCCCTCGGCGGCGAGCCTGCGCCGCAGCGTCGGCGCCGACACGCCCAGCTGGGCCGCCACGGCCTCCAGCCCCGTCACCCCGCGCCCGAGCAGCCGCCGCACGTGCCCCGCCGTGTCCGCGCCGTGGTCGCGGCGCGAGAGCAGCTCCGCCGGCGAGTGCCGCAGGAAGCGCCGCAACGCGGCCTCGTCCTGCACCACGGGCATGCGCAGGAACCTCGGGTCGAACGTGATCGCGGTGGCGGGTGCGCCGAACGCCAGCGGGCAGCCGAAGATCAGGTGGTACTCGGCGGCGTGCGCGGGTTCGGGGTAGGCGAACTCGGCGCCCCGCAACGGGATGCGGCGGCCGATCAGCCACGACGAGAAGCGGTGCCACAGCACGAGCAGCGACTCGGTCAGGAAGTGGTCGGGGTCGCCGGGGATGTGCAGCGTGAAGCGGCCGTCGACGAGCGCGAGCTCCAGCGGTTCGTCGAACAGCGCGTAGAAGGCGAGGCCGCGCCGCAGGGCCGATTCGAGGTCCGGGCAGTGCACGGCGAGCAGGCACATCATCGCGAACGTGCCGCGCTTGGACGGCCGTGGTCCGAAGCCCATGAACTCGTCGTCGAGGACTTCCCAGAGGGTCTGGATGAACGTCGTGTACTGGGCGGGCGTCACGCGCGCCCTGTCGTCGTCGAGCAGGCTCGGCGGGATGCCCGCGCCCCGCAGGACGGCGGACGGGTCCGGGCACGCGCGCAGTGCCGCGCGCACGTAGTGGATCGCCACGGTCCTGGAGTGCACGAACAACAGTAAAACGCCCGCGGTGGTGACGCGGCTCCGGGGAGAGCCGGAACCGCGTCACCGCCGCGGTGGGCCCACGCGGTGAGCCGTGCTCCTCGCCAACGGGGCTTCCGCACGCCCATCGGCAAGGGACGATGTTGTGTTCGTTGACGTTATGTGGTCTAGACCAGAAAAGTCAACAGTGCGAAGAGAACGGATGACCGCCTGGTGTTTCAGGCTTGTTCCAGTGGAGCCACGGCGAAGCCCGCGGAGAACCTCTGGCACCAGATCACCACGCTCCGAATGGTGGACACGTCCACACCGGAAGGGATTTCGTACACCTGGTCGCCGCGGTTTCCCTTCAACTTGCCGAGGCTCGTGAACCCCTGGCCGAACGTCTTCTCGGACGAGCCGGAGGCGTGCGGGGACAGGTAAACGTACAGGTCAGGGCCATCACTGGTGTTCAGCGACGCGAACTGGACGGAATGGCGGCCGCCGGGCAGCGCGATGAGGCTCGCTTTGCCGGTGGTCGCGTGTTCGAGCGAGCGCCACTGCCCCGCCGCGATCTCCTTCGGCGTTTCGGCGACCTGCTTCGGCGTTTCCGACGCCGGCGCCGAAGCGGCGGAAGACGTCATCTGCGAGGTCGCGGTGGGCACCAGGAGCGCGTCGTTCGTTTGGCGAACCGTGAACAGCCGCCAGGGCTGGAACAGGTACAGCCCGATCCCGAGGGCGACGACCAGGAGAACTGAGACGGGAACCAGGAATCGACGATGGCGCATACCGAAAATACTGGCGCAAACCGGACCGGAAAGAGCTTACGGAGTTGTTAGGGTCGGTAGCCGTGGCGACACAGGCGAGGATCGGCCAGGCCGTGCTCGGCGTCCTGATGGTCGGCTGCGCGCTGACCGGACTGTTCCCCAGGCCGGTGCCGCTGTTGTTCGCCATCGCGGCGGTCGGCACCGCGAACGCCGCGTTCCCTCTCATGCGCACGTTCGGCTCCGCGGTGCTCGGCGGGGTCGCCGCCTCGTCGATCGCTCTCACGTCGGTCCCGTTCGTCACGTGCTCCTCGCAGCGCTTCACCGAGGTGTTCACCTGCACGGGTGACGCTCCGACGTGGCACATGACCGGAACAGTGCTGGTGGCAGGGCTTTCCGGGGCCAGTTTGGTGCTGGCCCGCATCACGGTGGAATGACGGCGATCACTCAACCGGGACCATCGGGCAGCCGATAAGGCACCCGGACGAGCGTTCTCCTGCGACCGGGTCAGCCGGTAACCTGCCGGGGCGTGACCGTCTGACTTCCAACCGTGAGCATCACAAGGAGGACCGCTGTGCGCGCACTGTGGACCGCAGGCGGTTCCGCCGTGCTCGGTTCCGCGTTGCTCGGAGTGCTGGTGGGCATGGCGATCCACGGCGTTTCCGCCGACGACCCGTTGAGCAGAACGCCCGACTCCACCTGGGTCGGTTCCACCAGCTCGACACCGCCGAGCACGACGGAGATCTCGACCACCGTCAGCAGCGCCCCGCCGAGCACGAGCAGCACGGCGCCGAGCACGCAGCCACCGCCGAGGAAGACCACCCCGCCGCCGGCCGTGACGAACCAGGAGCAGCCGCCGCCACCTCAGCCCACCGCGACGACGACGGCGCCGCCGTCCTCCGGCTGGCCGTGCAGCCCGCTCAACCCGTTGCCGCCGCCCACCTGCAAGAACATGGGTTAGCCCCACAGGGGCGACAGCGCCGGCGGGTCGAGCCGCGTGCCGGCTCCGCCGGGGTCGTCCGCGCTCAGGCCGACTCGCGCCGCACCAGCACCGTCGGCAGCATCTGCTGCTTCTTCTTGACCGTCTCGTCGCGCAGCAGCTTCATCAGGTGCTCGACCATGTGCTTGACCTGCTCGTCCGAGTCCTGCCGCACGGACGTCAGCGGCGGCGTCGTGTGCTCGGCTATCGCGACGTGGTCGTCGAAGCCCACGACCGCGACGTCCTGCGGCACGCGCTTGCCCGCCTCCTGCAACGTCTCCAGCGCGCCGGCGGCCATCAGGTCGGACGCCACGAACACGGCGTCGAGGTTGGGGAACTTCGCCAGCAGGACGGACATGGCCTTGCGGCCGCCCTCCCTGGTGAACCCGCCGTCCTCGGTGAGCTTCGCGGCTGCCTTGTCGTCCAGCGACAGCGCGGACTTGAAGCCGTTCAGGCGGTCTATGGCGGACATCTCGTCGAGCGGGCCGGAGACGTGGACGATCTTCTTGCGGCCGAGCGACTTCAGATGCTTGGTCGCCACCACGGCGCCGCCCTCGTTGTCGTTGTCGACGAGGTGCATGCCCCGCAACGACCCCCACGGCTTACCGGCGTACACGACCGGCAGCGGCAGCTTCTTCACGATCGACACGAGCTCGTCGTTGCGGTGCGGTGCGAACACCAGCGCGCCGTCGACGTGACCGCCTGCCAGGAACCGGTGTGCGCGCGCCTGGTCGTCCAGCGAGTGCACCAGCATGAGCACCATCTGCACGTCGACGTCCGCGAGAGCGCGGGCACCCGCGCGGATCAGGCGTGCGAAGTGCGGATCATCGAAGATCTTGGGCTCGGGCTCGGAGAACAGCACGGCCACGGCGCCGGTGCGACGGGTGACCAGTGCCCGCGCGGCCCGGTTCGGCTGGTAGCCGAGTGCCAGGACGGCGGCGTTGACCGCCTCGAGCGCTTCCGGGCTCACGCGGGGTGACGCGTTCAGCACCCTGGACGCCGTGGCGCGGGAGACCCCTGCCCTCGCGGCAACGTCTTCCAACGTCGGACGCGCGTGGTTGGACACGAGCACCACCACTCCTCGATGAAAACCTTTGAGTCGCCGAGCAGCTTAGCCGCAAGCGATCTCCGAGGAGGGTTTCCGCGCTGTTCATCGTGTTTTTTCGCCCGCGACAGCCGCCACCGGTGTCGTGAGCGCACGCCCACGTGGGGCGATGGACACCCGCAGCAGTCCGTCCTCCCGGCGTGTCGTGGCGGCGAGGCCCGCGCGGGCGGCCGTCCTCACGAGAGCGGTCTCCGCGGGCAGGCACCACGCGACGAGTTCCGCGAACCCCGCGGCACGGGCCTCGGACGCGAGCGCGGCGAGCAGGGCCGCACCGACGCCGCGGCGCTGCCAGGCGTCCTCCACGAGCAGCGAGATCTCGGCGCACTCGGGCGTTCCGGTGTGGATGAGCTGACCGAGCGCCACCACCTGGTCGCCGCACTGGACGAGGGTCGTGGTGCCGCGCGGCGGGTCGAGCAGCCGGTGCACCCAGCGGCGCGGCAGCGTGCGCATGCCCGCGTGGTAGCGGTTGAACAACGTCCTCATCGAACAGCGGGCGTGCAGGCCGGTGACGGCCTCCTCGTCCTCGGCCACGCCGGGCCGCAGGACCAGTGCCACGCCGTCGTCGCTGAGCATCCCGCGCAACGAGGGCGCCGGCGCGTCCAGCAGTTCGAGGAACGCCTGCGCGCGGGTGAGCTCGACCTGGGTGAACCTCGCCCAGCCGCGCCGGGCGACCAACTCTCCCAACTGGACCTGGTCGTCCGTCGCCTCGCCGGAGGTCACCGCGTCGGCGGCCAGGACCTGCCGCAGCGCCTCCGCGGTCCGGTCCGGGTCGGTCAGCGCCATCTTCGCCGCGCGCAGCACCGCGGTCGGTTCGTCGACGAGGTCGCGCATCTCGGCCCTGGTGATCCCGACGCGCCTGCCCCCCTCGCTGCGCACCGCCTCCACGAGGTCGGCGGGCAGCACACCTTCCCCCGCCCGCACGACGAGCTCGTCCAGCACCCCGCCGGGGACGGGGATCACGTGCAGCGCGAGGACGTTGCAGTCGGCCGCGGCCAGCCGGACGGTGACGCGGGCGAGCGCGCCGGGGCTGTCGCTGAGTTCGAAGCGCATGCGCCAGGTCGTCGTCATGACGTCAAGAGTTCACGGAACTTGTTGCCGCGAGACGAACCGCGGGTAAAACGCTCGTCATAGGGTCGCGGCATGAGGAGAACACTGGCCGCAGGCCTCACCCTGCTCACCGTCGCGGCGCTGACCACCCCCGTCTCCGCCGCGCCGGTCGAGGTCAGCAGGAAGGCACCGGGGCGGGCGACGCTGACGAACTTCGCGTCCCTCCCGGCGCTCACCTTCCTTCCCGGCAGCGAACCGAGCGGCACGGCGCTGGGCACGGCGCCGATCAACGGGGTCACGCCGCCGTTCGCCGACCAGCCGGTCCAGGGCTTCAGCGGTCTCGTCCGCAACGGCGACGGCACCTTCGACGCCATCTCCGACAACGGGTACGGCACCAGGGCCAACAGCGCGGACTTCCTGCTGCGCATCCACCGCATCGCGCCGGACTTCGCGAAGAACACCGTCGACGTGGTCGGGGGCGTCACGCTGACCGACCCGCACGGCCACATCCCGTTCCCGCTCACCCGGCCGGACCGGGTGATCACCGGCGCCGACCTCGACGTCGAGTCGATCACCCGCGGAGCCGACGGCACCTACTGGATGGGCGACGAGTTCGGCCCGTACCTGCTGCACTTCGACCGCGCGGGCCGGCTGATGTCCCCGCCGGTTCCCCTGCCGGGTGTGCGCGCCCCGGAGAACCCCGCCGGCAACCCGAACCTGGGTGGCAGCAAGGGGTTCGAGGGCATCACGCTCTCGCCGGACGGGAAGAGGATCAACGCGCTGCTGGAGGGCACCGTCGCCGGCGACGCGCCGGGAACGTTGCGCCTCAACGAGTTCGACGTCGCGAGCGGCGCCTTCACCGGCACGACCTGGAAGTACCGGCTGGAGGACCCGAACTTCGCGATCGGGGACGCCATCGCCGTGGACGCCAACCGGCTGCTGGTCATCGAGCGGGACAGCGCGCAAGGCGCCGACGCGATCGTCAAGCGCGTCCACCTCGCCGACAAGCGCGACCGCGACCGCGACGGCGCGCTCGACAAGACCCTGGTCGCCGACCTGCTGGACCTCGCCAACCCGAAGCACGTCGGCGGGCAGGCGAACCCGTTCAGGTTCCCGTTCGTCACGATCGAGGACGTCACGATCCTCGACGACCGCACGATCGCGGTGCTCAACGACAACAACTTCCCGTCGTCGTCGGGCCGCAACCCGGGCAAACCGGACGACAACGAGTTCATCACCATCCGGCTCGGCCAGAACCTGCACGCCGACCCGAGGGTTCTGCGCAGGCGCTAGACAAGAGAGCGCTCTCACCCGCGGCACGGACGTGTCCGCGGGTGAGAGCGCGAGGCCCCTCGGCCCGAGCAGAGGGCTAAACGGTGTAACCGCGAGCCGGAAGCCCGTTCTGTCCGATGATCCTGGACAGCGCGACCGCGCTCTCCTTGATCGTGCGCTGCTGCGTCTCGAAGTCGACGTGCACGATCCCGAACCGCTGCGAGTACCCGGCCGCCCACTCGAAGTTGTCGAGCAGCGACCACGCGAGGTAGCCGCGGACGTCGGCGCCCTCGGAGATCGCCCTGTGCACCGCGCGGACGTGGTCCACGAGGTACTTCGTCCGCTGCACGTCGTTCACGCGGCCCGCAGCGTCGACGACGTCCGGGAACGCGGACCCGTTCTCCGTGACCACCAGCGGCACCCCGCCCGCGTCGCGGGACAGGCGCACCAGCAGCTCGGTGAAGGCGTCGGCGTTCTGCTCCCACCCGAACCCGGTGAGCTCGCCCCGCGGCGGCTCGATCGTGACACCCCGCAGACCCGCGTGCGGCCCGGCGGGCACGTGATCGGGGTCGGCCGGCGCGACGCGGGTCGGGTTGTAGTAGTTCACGCCGATCCAGTCGATCGGGGTCGCGATGGTCTCCATGTCCCCGTCGCGCACCACGTTCGTCCAGTCGCCCAGCCACGCCGTGTCCTGCAGGACGTCGAGCGGGTAGCCGCGGCCGAGGACCGGGTCGAGCAGGATGCGGTTCTGCAGCCCGTCGACCTTGCGCACGGCCTCCCGGGAGGCCTCCGAGTCGCCGTCACCCCAGATGGTGCTGAAGTTCAGCACGATCGACAG
Source organism: Lentzea sp. CC55 (assembly GCF_021056325.1). Taxonomy (NCBI): domain Bacteria; kingdom Bacillati; phylum Actinomycetota; class Actinomycetes; order Pseudonocardiales; family Pseudonocardiaceae; genus Lentzea; species Lentzea sp. CC55. The sequence goes on from NZ_JAJCXE010000011.1 coordinate 132,172, forward strand.
GCGGTGCGAGTCGGGTGCCTGCGCACGCAACGCCTGTGTGGCGAGGCCGTGCGCCAGCAGCAGGTGGTGCGCGGCCTGCAGGGACGCCACGGCGTCGGTGATGCCCGGTGCGTGGATCCCGTTGCCGTAGCCGAGGAACGCCGAGACCCACGGCTCGTTCAGCGTGGTCCACGCCTGCACGCGGTCGCCGAGCCGTTCGTGCACGATGGCGGCGTACTCGGCGAAGCGGTAGGCGGTGTCGCGATTGCGCCAGCCGCCGAAGTCCTCCAGCACCTGCGGCAGGTCCCAGTGGTACAGCGTGACCAGCGGCTGGATGTCCTTCTCCAGCAACGAGTCCACCAGCCGGTCGTAGAACGCGAGCCCGCGCTCCTCGACCGCGCCGCTGCCGCTCGGCTGGATCCGCGGCCACGCCACGGAGAACCGGTACGAAGCCAGCCCCAGCGACTTCATCAGCTCCACGTCGGAGGCGTAGCGGTTGTAGTGGTCGCAGGCCGGGTCACCCGTGTCACCGGCCAGCACCTTGCCGGGCGTCGCGGCGAACGTGTCCCAGATCGAGGCGCCACGACCGTCCGCGGTGGTCGAACCCTCGATCTGGAACGCCGCGGTGGCCGCCCCCCACAGGAAGTCCGGCGGGAAGGTCAGCACCTCCCGCCCGACCTCGACGTCCGAGTCGGTCGTCATTCAGTCACATCCTCGTGGCTTGATCCCTGCGGTGTTCTATCCCTTTACGGCGCCCTGCATGATGCCGCCGACGATCTGGCGCGACAGCAGGACGAAGATCGCGATCACCGGCAGCACCGCGATGGAGGCGCCGGCGAGCATCAACGAGTAGTCGGTGTAGTAGCCGCTGGCGAGCGTCGACAGCGCGACCTGCACCGTCGGGCTGTCGTTGGGGTCCAGCACGATCAACGGCCAGAAGAAGTCGTTCCACGCCGTCATGAACGTGAACATGCCGAGGACGGCGGCCTGCGGGCGCACCGCCGGGAAGCCGACGTGCCAGAACGTCCGCAGCACCGAGCAGCCGTCGACGCGCGCGGCCTCGATCAGCTCGAACGGCACGGTCTCCTCGCACGCCTGGCGCATCCAGAACACCGCGAACGACCCGATCAGCACCGGCACGATGACCGCCTGCAGCGTGCCGTACCAGTCGAGGTCCGACATCAGCATGTACAGCGGGATCACGCCGAGCTGCGTCGGCACCATCGCGGTGCCGAGCACGACCAGGAACAGCGAGTCGCGGCCCTTGAACCGCAGCCGCGCGAACGCGAACCCGGCGAGCGTGCCCAGCACGACGTTCGAGATCGCCACGGTCGAGGCCACGATGAACGAGTTCTGCATGGCGAGCCAGAAGTCGACCGTGTCGAAGACGCGGGTGATGTTCTCGACCAGGTTGCCGCCGGGGACCAGCGGCGGGACCTTCTCGCCGAGGACCGAGTTGTCCTTCGACGCCACGATGAACGAGTAGTACAGCGGGAACACCGACGCCGCGAGCACGGCGACCAGGAACCCGTACAGCAGCGGTCCTGCCTTCGCGTTCTTCACGATCACTCCTTGCCCGCGATGCGCCGCGTCAGCGTGAAGTTGACGATCGCGACCAGCAGGACGACCACGAACAGCATCCACGCGATGGTGGCCGCGTACCCGGCGTCGAACAACCGGAAGCCCTTCTCGTACATGTAGAGCACCAGCGTCTGGAACTGCCGGTCGGAACCACCGGTGGAGTTGTTGGCGGCGAACCCGGGGTCGAACAGCGCGGGCTCGGCGAACAGCTGCAGACCACCGATCGTCGAGGTGACGACGGTGAACAGGATGGTCGGGCGGATCGACGGCACGGTGATCGACCAGAACATCCGCCAGCGCGACGCGCCGTCCAAAGTGGCCGACTCGTACATGTCCTTGGGCACCGACTGCATGGCAGCCAGGTACAGCAGCGCGTTGTAGCCGGTCCAGCGCCACATGACCATCGTGGACACCGCGAGGTGCGAGGCCCAGGTCTCGGCGCGCCAGTCGATCGGGTCGACGCCGACGAGGCCGAGCAGGAAGTTCACGATGCCGAAGTCGCGGCCGAAGAACTGCGCGAACACCAGCGCGACCGCGGCGACCGAGATGACGTTGGGCAGCAGCACGCCCGCACGCCAGAACGCGCTTCCGCGCAGTCCCCGGTCGAGCAGCGCGGCGAGCCCGAGCGCCGCGAGCAGCTGCGGCACCGTCGAGAGCACGAACAGGCTGAGCGTGTTGAACAGCGCGTTCCAGAACTTGGTGTCGCCGAAGAGCTCGGCGTAGTTGGCGAAACCGACGAATCCCAGGTTCCCGTCGATCAGCTGCCACTCGTGCAGCGACACCCACGCCGTGTAGACCAGCGGGTAGAGCCCGAAGATCCCGAACACCAGGAAGAACGGTGCGATGATCAGGTACGGCGTGTACTTGGCGTCCCAGTTGCTCAGCCGGAAGCGCTTCGGCTCCTTGGAAGACGAGACCGAGACGGCCGGGGCCGCCTCGGTCTCCGTGCGGACAGCCGTCACTTGGCGGCGTCCGTCGCTTCCTTCAGGGCCTGCGTCCACGCCTCGGCCGCGGACTGCTTGCCCTGCTCCACGCGGGTGAGCGCGGTGGCGAACACCGGGCCGACCTTGGAGTCCTTCGTGCCGCGGTAGGTCGGCTTCAGCGACTCCGCCGAGGTCGCGAAGATCTGCCCCACCGGAGCGGAGTTGAAGTACTCGTTGACGGTCGCCTGCACCTCGGCGTCCTGGTAGACCTTCGGCTGGCTCGGCAGGTTGCCGGTCTCCTTGAAGATCCGCTTCTGCTGCTCGGGGGCCGTCAGCCACTTGGCCAGCTCGTAGGCCTCCTTGGGGTGCTTGCTCTGCTTCGGGACGGCGAGGAACGAGCCACCCCAGTTGCCGCCACCGCCGGGCGCCGTCGTCACGTCCCACTTCCCGGCCGCCGCGTCGCCGGCACCCGCCTTGATCAGCGCGAGCGCCCAGGCCGGGCAGGTGGTGGTGGCGAACGAAGCCTGCTTCAGCGCGACGTTCCAGTCCTGGCTGAACGGCTCGAGGGCACCGGTCTGCTGCTTGGTGCCGAGCGCCGCCGCCGTGTCGAACGCCGTCTTGACCTTGTCGTTCTTCTCCGCGATGTACGAGTCGTCCTTCGCGAAGTAGCCCTCCTCGGTCTGGTCGAGAATGGCCTTGTAGACGTTGCGACCGGTGTCGACGAACTTCACGTTCGGCGTCTTGGCCGTGAACTGGTCCGCGACCTTGGCGTAGTCGGCCCAGGTCGGCCACAGCTTGGCGACCTCGGTCCGGTCCGTCGGCAGCCCGGCCGCCGCGAACAGGTCGGCGCGGTAGCACAGCCCGAGGCTGCCCATGTCCGTGCCCAGCCCCAGCACGAACTCGCCGTTGTCAGCGGTGCCCTGGTTCCACTTCCACCCGGCCCACTGGTCCTTGAGGTCCTTGGCCCCGTACTCCGCGAGGTTGACGAACTTGTCCTTGGAGGCGCGGAACTGCGAGACCACGCCTTCCTCGAGGGCGACGATGTCCGCGGCACCACGGCCACCCGCGAGCTGAGTCGCGAGCTGCGTGTTGTGCTGCTCCATCTTGACCTTGCGCTGCTCGATCTTGATGTTCGAGTGCGAGGCCATGTACTCCTCGATGAGTTTGTCGTACCCGAAGTCGGAGAACAGGCCCAGCGACAGCTCGATCTTGCCGTCGGCCCCGGAACTCCCGCCGCACCCGGCGACCAGAACCATCACGAGGGTCGCAGCGACGCTGCCGACCAGCCTTCTGCTCATCCGTCCTCCTCGACGACGCCGTGAGCGGCGCTTAACTGTGATGAGAGCGCTCTCACACTCAACCGGAGACGCGCGGGTGTCAAGCGGTCGACATCGTTCCGTAACTTTGTGGAGAGAGGCAACAAAAACCTGCGCCGGATCGCCGGGCGTGTCGGGTGGACCGGGTGCCCGGCTGGTCCCGGACGCGTCTCCAGTGTGCCTGACGTGCGAAGAGGGACGACCGGGCCCTCGCTCCGGTCGTCCCTCACCCCAGGTAGAGGGGACCGGGGGCGGATCGTGACGCGCGGGGCCGAGATTTTTTGCCGGAAGCCGGTTGAGGGGCGCCCGGGGTGGGTAGCGCAGGGTCGCGCGTCGCGGTCTGCCGAGGCCTGTGCCGGACGGGTCAGCTTGCGCCGGCTTGTTCCTGCTCCAGCGAAATGGTCACCATTGTGCGCGTATCGTGCGCGCCTATTTCATCACCGCGACTCTCACACCATCACCGCTGGTCAAAGCCGTACGAATCGCCATGAATATCTCGGTCAGCGGCCGACCAGGTGAACAATTTCCCGCCAGAAAAGCGGTAGTGAGGAGACATCACTGTTGTCGCGAAGCGGCGATGAATCGACTGCTCCGCGGCCCACGCGAACGCAGCGGAGGCCCGGTGCCCCGACAGCACCGGACCTCCACCGATCCCCCGGTCGTGCGGCCCCTGTTCCGCACGCCCGAACCCGCCTGGCCCCGAGCCCCCGACAGCGGGGAGCCAGGCGGGGCGTCCCCTACGCCTCGGCCATGCCGGCCACCACGGAGTTCCGGGCAGCACGGCGGGCGGGGAGTGCCGCGGCGATCACGGCCGCGACCACCGCCAGCCCGAGCATCACGCCGATCTGGCCGAACGGGATGGAGTAGCTGATCCGCAGCTCCGGGTTCGACAGGGCCTCGACCAGCAGCCAGCCGAAGCCGGCGCCCAGGACCACGCCGGCCACGGCGCCGATCAGGGCCATCAGGATCGACTCCACCACCAGCATCTGGCGCAGCTGGCCCCTGGTGAGGCCCAGGGCGCGCAGGAGGGCGGACTCGCGGGTTCGTTCCAGGACCGAGAGGGTCAGGGTGTTCGCGATGCCGAACAGGGCGATGACCAGGGCCAGGCCGACGAGGGCCCAGATGAACAGCAGGATCTGGTCGATCTGCGCGTTCAGCTCCGCCTTGGTCTCGGCCGCCGAGTTCAGCACGGCCACCGGGGACGACGCGATGGCGCGTTCCAGGTCGGTTCGGGCGACGGTGATGTCGGTGCCGGGGGCCAGCTTGACCAGCAGTTTCTGGTAGCCCTTGGGGGCGTCCTTCATGATCGCCTGGGCGGCGGGGAGGGTGACGATGCCGGCGCCGTAGGTGTTGTCCTTGATCAGCGCGGCGACCTCGAAGGTCTTGTCGTTGATCTTGACGGACGAACCGATCGACAGGCCGGCGTCCTTGGCCTCGCGCTCGCGGAGGACGATCTCGTCGTCCTCGAGACCCGTCAGGGTGCCGCCCGCCAGCTCGGGGCGGACCAGGGTGCCGATGGCGTCGGACGGGTAGCCGGTGACGTCGCCGTACTTCAGCTTGTCGGACTCGCCGTAGACCTGCAGCTCCTGCGCGATCTTCTCGACGTTGCGGACCTTGGTCAGCTCGTCGGCGAACTTCTGCGAGAGCGGCTGGCTGTAGACGTTCGAGGTGACCTCGTAGTCGGCCGGGAAGCGCTCGTCGACCTTCTTGCTCATGGTCTCGCGGCCGCTGCCCGCCACGACGGTCACCATCGCGACGATGGTCACGCCGATCATCAGGGCCGCGGTGGTGGCGGCGGTGCGCTTCGGGTTGCGGCCCGCGTTGGCCGAGGCGAGCTTCGCGGGGACGCCGTGCAGCGCCTTGCCGAACAGGCGGTTCACGAGGGGCACGTACAGCGGGCCGACGAGCAGGACCGCGAGCAGCAGCACCATCGTGCCGCCGCCGGTGATGAACATCGCGGCCTCTTCCTTCTCCTGCTGGAGTCCGAAGTAGACGGCGGCGCCACCGGCCAGGGCGATCAGGAGGGCGAGGACGACGCGGACCTTGCCGGTGCGGGCCACGTCGTCCTGGCTGTCCGGCTGCGAGCGCAGGGCCGCCACCGGGGCGACCTTCGTGGCGCGGCGGGCCGGGAGCACGGCGGACAGGACCGTCACGACGACACCGACGGCGAAGCCCGCGGCGATGGTCGTCCACGTGATCGGGAGGCGGATCGGGAAGTCGTCGCCGCCGGGGCCGCCGACCGAGCCGATGAACGCCTGCAGGCCCGCCGAGACGCCGAGTCCGCCCAGGATGCCGAGGACGGACGCCGCGAGGCCCATGAAGACCGCCTCGGCGAGCACGCTGCGGAACACCTGACCCCGTTCGGCGCCGACGCAGCGCAGCAGCGCCAGCTCCTTCGTGCGCTGGGCGACGAGGATGGTGAAGGTGTTGTAGATGACCATGCCCGCGACGACCAGCGAGATCGCGGCGAACGCGAGCAGGACCGACCTGATCTCGCCGGCGGCGTCACCGACCTGCTCCAGCGTCGCCTTGGTCAGCTGCTCACCGGTCTGCACCTGGTAGCCGGGGCCGACGGCCTTGGTGATGTTGTCGACGAGCTGCTGCTGCGACACGCCGTCCTTCGCGACGGCCACGATCTCGTAGACGTGCTGCTTGGGGATGACCGTGCGCAGGCCCTCCGGCGACAGCACGACGTGGTCGCTGCCGGACATCGAGATGCTGCTCGCACCCTGCTGGTAGGTGCCGACGATCGTGAACGGGTGCTCGGCGTTGTCCTCGTCGAGCAGCTTGAGCTTGTCGCCGACCTTGAGCTTCGCGACCTGCGCGGTCTTCGCGTCGATCGCGGCCTCGTCGGCCTTGACCGGGAACTTGCCGTCCTTGAGGTCGAAGTCGCGCAGCTTCTCCGTGGTGGGCAACGGCTGCACCAGCGCGTTGCGCGCCTTGTTGTCGCTGCCGAGCAGAGCCGCGCTGCCGAACTCGCGGGCGTCCGCACCGGCCACGCCCTGCGCCGCCTTGATCTTCCCGACGAAGTCGGCGGGGATGCCGTTCTCACGGTCCGGGCTGTTCTCGGTCATGTGCACCGCGGCGTCGACGTTGCGGGCGCCGCGGGCGAAGTTGTCCCTGGTCTGGGCCTCGACGGCGTCGCTGAGGACGAGGGTTCCCGTCACGAACGCGACGCCGAGCGCGATGGCGATGCTGGACAGCACCAGCCTCGCCGTGCGGGCCCGCAGGCCCGCGAGGATGGTCTTCAGCATTACCTCACGCCCCCAGGTGCGTGAGGGCGTTCACGACGGACTCGGTGGTGGGCTGGTGGATCTCGCCCGCGAGGCGGCCGTCGGCGAGCAGCACCACGCGGTCCGCGTAGCTCGCGGCCACCGGGTCGTGCGTCACCATGATCACGGTCTGGCCCAGCTTGCGCACCGACATGCGCAGGAAGTCGAGGACCTCGGCACCGCTTCGGGAGTCCAGGTTGCCGGTCGGCTCGTCGGCGAAGATGACCTCGGGGCGGGCGACGAGGGCGCGGGCGCAGGCCACGCGCTGCTGCTGGCCGCCGGACAGCTCGGTCGGGCGGTGGGTGAGCCGGTCGCGCAGGCCGAGGACGTTGACGATGGTGTCGAACCACTCCTTGTCCGGCTTGCGCCCGGCGAGCTCGAGGCCCAGCAGGATGTTCTGCTCGGCGGTGAGCGTCGGCAGGAGGTTGAACGCCTGGAAGACGAAGCCGACGCGGTCGCGGCGCAGCTTGGTGAGGTCCTTGTCGTTCAGCTCGGTGATCTCGGTCTGTCCGATGTGGATCGCGCCGCTGTCGACGGTGTCGAGGCCCGCGAGGCAGTGCATCAGCGTGGACTTGCCGGAGCCGGACGGACCCATGATCGCGGTGAACCTCCCCGCCTGGAACGCGACGTCGATGCCGTCGAGCGCCCGCACCGCGGTGTCACCCCTGCCGTAGACCTTCACCAGGTTGTGGGCCGCCGCCGCGGTCCGGGTGCCGACCTCGGACACCAGTGCAGACATGTCGCTCGCCTTCCTCACAGGGGATGTTCCGTGCTGAGGAAGAAGCTATGAGGAGCCTGAGTGCGCTGACATCAACTCCGCGACGCGTTGCGCGTCAGCCTGAGGTATGACAACCGGGGCTAGTCGAGCAGACCCCGGTCGTACGCGATGGCCACGGCCTCCGCGCGCCGCGAGGCCCCGAGCTTCGCCATGATCCGGGAGAGGTGCACGGAAACGGTCTTCTCGCTGATGTAGAGCTCCTCGCCGACCTCGCGGTTCGTCCGTCCCGCGGCCACGAGGCCGAGCACGTCGCGTTCGCGCGGGGTGAAGAGGTCGACGTGCTCGCGCACCGGCTCGTCAGCCCTGAGGGTGATGCGGGCCCGCTTCGCGCACGCCGCGACGGCCTCCGCGAGCGGCACGGCCTTCAGCCTCGTCGCCACCTCGTCGGCCTGGCGCAACTGCTCGGCGGCCTCGTCGCGGCGGTCGGCCCCGAGCAACGCCTCCGCGAGCCGCCACCGGCACAGCGCCTGCTCGAAGACGACGCCGTAGGCGAACTCGTCGACGGCGGCCTGCCACAGCGCCGGGTCGCCCGCACCCTCCAACCTGGACTCCTCGGCGAGCGCGCGGGCGAGCCACGCCCGTCCCTCCGGGCCCAGGACGCCGGCGCGCGGCTTGCCGTTGCGCGCGGTCAGCCGCACGTGCTCGGCGAGCTCGTGCCCTGCCGCGACGGCCTTCCCCTCGGCCCCGGCGTCCCTCTTGCGCCGGGCCTTCGCGGCGATCTCGGCGTGCGCCGCGATGCCGATCGCGCCGATCCGGATGCCCGCCAGCATCCACGGGCCGCCGAGCTCGCGCGCCCACTCCAACGCGTCCGTGACCCGTTCGACGGCGAGCTCCGGACGGCCGCGCCACAACGCGAGCTCCGCGCCCGTGCCGCCGTTGATCAGCGCGATCTGGATGTCGCGGTGCCAGTCGCTGCGCAGCTTCGTGATCATCCGCTCGGACGCGGCCAGGTCGCCGCGCGAGACCGTGAGGTGCGTGCTCGCCGACGCGAGCCGTGCGAGCACCGTCGACGACACCGACATGCCGGGCGGCTCGCTGGCCCACGCCGCGTAGTCCCAGTCGCCGCTGTAGTAGTGCACCAGGACTTGCATGATGCGGATCTCCAGCCCGAACATGCTCCAGGTCAGACCGGTCTCCTTGGCCCTGTCCCCGGCGAGGGTGAAGACGCGGGCGGCCTCGGCCAGATCGCCGTGGTCGTAGTGCATCAGACCGTAGTAGAACCAAGCCCTCAGCTCGTTGTTGAACGCTCCGACCTCGCGTGCGCACTCGATCGCACGCTCGAAGCTGTCCTTCGCCTCCCGCAGCCGGTTCGCGTGGTCGTCGAGGATCGCGAGGGTGCCCAGGCCGTCCGCGACCGCTCCCGGCGCGTTCGCCGTCCGGCCGTCGGCGATCGCCAGCTCCGCGGCCTCCCGCGCCTCGTCGTCGCGGCGTTGCTGGCGCAGGGACGACGCCTTGCCCGCGAACACGCGGGCGCGGGTCGGGCTGGGGTCGCGGTCCTGCACGAGCGCGAGCGCCTTCCGGAGGGCGAGGAAGTGCTCCTCCTCGTTGCCGTCGAGGATCGACAGCGCCTGCGAGAGCCGCAGCCAGATCTCGGCGGCCTCCTCGGGGGTCTGCTCGGCGCCGATCGCCTTGGTGGCGCTGCGGGCGAACGCCACGGCGCGTTCCGGCTGCCCGGCCGTGCCCGCCACCCAGGACGCGCGCCGCAGCAGCACCGACTCGTCCACATCGGACGGACGGTCGGCCTCGGGCACGGCGTTCCACAGGTTGAGCGCCTTCTCCAGGTAACGCAACGACTCCGCGGGCGCGCCGGCCCGTTCGGCCTCCTTGGACGCCTGGATCGAGGCGGTGAGCGCCAGCGGCAGGTCGTGGCTCTCGAAGGCGTGGTGGGCCAGCGCCGCCGCGGTTCCGCGCTCGTCGGGCCGCCGGGCCAGGTGACGCGCGTAGGCGGCGTGCAGCCGCACCCGTTCGCCGGGCAGCAGGTCGCCGTAGACGGCCTCGCGGACGAGGGCGTGGCGGAACGTGTAGACCTCGTCGTCCCCCACGACGAGCAGGTGGTGCTGGACCAGCTCGCGCAGCGCCGCGTCGAACGCGAGGTCGGTCATGCCGGCCACCTCGTGCAACCGGTGGTGCCGCACCCGCCGCCCCCAGGCCGACGCCACCCGGACGGCGTGCTGCGCTTCGGGACTGAGGCTTTCGACGCGGCTGAGCAGCACGTCGGCGAGCGCGGACGGCAGCGACCTGGCGTCGTCGCAGATCGCCACCGCGATGAGTTCCTCGGCGAAGAAGGCGTTGCCCTCGGAGCGTTCCGCGACCTGCTGGACCACGTCCTCCGGCAGGTCGTCGGACAGCGCCTCGACGAACCGGCGGGCGTCCGCCGCGTTGAACGGCGTGAGGTCCATGCGGTCGACGGCGGGCAGCCGGACCAGCTCGGACAGCAAGGGGCGCAACGGGTGGCTGCGGTGCAGGTCGTCCGCGCGGTAGGTGCCGACGACCAGCAGGCGCTGGGAACGCAGGCGGGACAACAGGAACGACAGCAGGTAGCGGGTGGACGCGTCGGCCCAGTGCAGGTCCTCGACGACGAGCAGCACCCGTTGCCGCTCCGAGAGGTCGCCCAGCACGCCGAGCACGGCGTCGAACAGCTGGAGCTGTCCGACGTCCTGCTCGGGACGGCGGCCGGGGACCAGGCTGGGCGCGATCATGGCCTCGGTGCCGGGCTCCCGTGCGGCGGGCAACGCGAGCTGCGGCAGCAACATCGCGAGCGCGGGCCGGTTCACCACGGCGTTCTTCACCGTGCCGAGCGCCTCGGCGAACGGCAGGTACGGCAGGCCCGTCTCACCGGCGTCGAGGCACCGTCCCGTGAGGACGAGCGTGTCGTCCGCTCCGGCCGCGAGCTCGTCGACCAGCCGCGTCTTGCCCACACCGGCGTCGCCCGCGAGCAGCACCGCCCCCGCGGTGCCCTCCCCCGCCTTCGCGAGTGCGGCGCGCAACCGGTCGAGCTCGCGGTCGCGCGCGACCAACGGGATTCCGGAACCGAGACGCGCCACAAGAGGCATGCTGTCACACGTCATGAGCGGGTGCTGCTGTGTTTTCCGGAGGTGCGGTGCATCACGCGGCTGAACCACGACGGCATGTCCCGGTTCGCCCGCCGCCAGGTGCACATCGCGTTGCCGCGCCGGTAGTCGATCTCCGCCTTGATCGCCTCAGGGGTCCATTCGGTCATGGTCTGGAGGTTCGTCCTGAGGCGGCACCTCCGGCATCGGTCGATCACGCAGTCCTGGACGCGGAAACCCTTACCCCACGGTCACCGCGCGCGCACGGGCGAGCCGCGCCCTCACACCGTCGGCTTCCGGCGCTCCCAGCTCGGTGAGCAGCGCCAGGGCGCGTTGCCAGTGCGCCGCCGCACCCGCCGCGCCGAGCCGGTCGAACACCGCCGCCAGCCGGTCGTGCGCCAGCGCCTGGTGGTACGGCGAGACGGCGTCGCACGCCACCGCCAAGGCCGTGCGGGCCGACGACAGCGCGCCCTCCATGTCCCCGGTCTCCAGCAGCGCCGTGGAGATGTCCACGTGGCAGGCCGCTTCCCCGCACTGCTCGCCGACCTCGTGGTACATCCGCAACGCCACGCGCAGCCACGGCATCGCGTCGTCGAAGCGCCGGCCGCTCAGGTACAGCAGGCCGAGGTGGTGGTGGGCGTTGGCCTCCGCCCACTTCGACCCGGCGACGCGCGAGATCTCCATGGCCTCGCGGTAGTGGGTCTCGGCCTCCTCCGCGCGCCCCATGTCCTGCAACGTTCCGGCGATCGTCGTCAGCGCCCGTGCCTGCTGGTGCACGTCCTCCTTGCGGCGCGCCACCTCCAGGGCGTTGCGCTGGGCGTGCAGGGCCTCGTCGTAGCGCTCCATCTGCAGCAGGGCGATGCCGACGTTGAACTGCATGACGAACCGGGCGTCGTCGTCGTTCAGCGCGATCGCGGCCTGCAGCGCGGCCTGGGTGATGCGCAACGACGTCTCGCGCTCGGTCCGCAGCCACAGGTACCGCGACAGGGTGTACGGCAGCTGCCACGCGTGCACGTGCCAGCCCGTCGCGGACGCCAGTTCCGCGGCGGCGATCAGGTTCGCGCGCTCGGCGTCGAACCACGCCATCGCGTCGGCGGCGCCGGACAGCGCGGGCACGTGGACGGGCCGGTGCTCCGGCGCCACCAGGACGCTGCCGCGGTTGATCGGGAGCAGGCCGTCTGCGATGTCCGCGCAGTGCAGGTAGTAGTCGAGCATGCGGCCGGTGGCGGCCCGCCGCTCGGGTTCGGACAGCTCCCCCGCCAGTGTCTTGGTGTAGACGCGGACCAGGTCGTGGGCGAAGTGGCGGCCCGGTTCGCTGACCGACAGCAGGTTCGCGGCCGTCAGGGCGTCGAGCGACCGCTGCGCCTCCGGCAGCGGGACCTCCCCCATCGCGGCGACCACGTGCGCGGTCAGGTCGGCACCGGGGTGCAGGCCGATGATCGCCAGCAGCCGTGACGCCAACGCGGGCAACGCACGGCGCGAGGCGTCCAAAGCCGCTCTCACGGTGCCCTCACCGTCTTCCAGGCCGAGGGCGGCCAACCGGCCGTGCTCGTCCTGGAGCTCCTCGACCAGTTCGGCCACGCGCAGCTTCGGTGCGACGGCGAGGCGGGCGGCGGCGATGCGCAACGCCAGCGGCAGGCCGTCGCACAGCTCGGCCAGCTCGCGCAGCGCGTGGCTCTCGGCGTCCGAGCGGCCGGCGACGCGGCCCAGCACGGCGACGGCGGCGTCCGGGTCGAGCATGTCCAGCTCGACGAGCTTGGCCTCGACCTGCGCGACCAGCCCCACCAGGCGGCGCCGGGACGTGACGACCACGCACGAGGGCGCGCCCGGCAGCAACGGCAGCAGATCGGCCGAGCCGCGGACGTTGTCGAGCATGACGAGCATCCGGCGGTCGGCCAGCAGCGTGCGCAGCAGCGCGGAGCGCTCGTCGACCGAGACGGGCGTGTCCCCGGCCGGGACGCCGAGGGCGCGCAGGAAGCGGTTGAGCACCTCGCCGATCTCCAGCGGCTCCCGGTTCGGGTCGTAGCCGTGCACGTCGACGTAGAGCTGGCCGTCCGGGAACTCGTCGCGGACCCGGTGCGCCCAGTGCAGTGCCAGCGCCGTCTTGCCCACTCCGGCCGGGCCGGTCACCAGCAGCACCGGGCCGTCGTGGCCGCGCAGCAACGCGTCCATGACCGCCACCTCGGCGTCGCGGCCCACCAGCGAGACGGGGGCGCGCGGGAGCTGCGCGGGAACCGTCACGGGTGCGGGTTCGGCCGCGGCCTGGGGTGTCGTGCGCACCGGCGCGCGGACTGGTTCGGGGCTCTCCCCCGCCAGCACGGCCTGGTGCACGCGGCGCAGTTCGGGACCGGGCTCGACGCCCAGTTCCTCGATCAGCACGCCGCGGGCCTCCCGGTACGCCGCGAGCGCCTCGGCCTGCCGCCCGGCCTGGACCAGCGCCCGCATCAGCAGGCCGTGGCCGCGTTCGCGCAACGGGTGCTCGGCGACCACGGCGGTCAGCTGCGAGACCAGCTCGGGGCCCTGGCCGATCGCGAGCCCCAGCTCGGCGCGTTCCTCCAGCACCGCGAGCCGCCGTTCCACGAGACGGCCGCGTTCGACGTCGAAGAAGAGCCCGGAGACCCCGCCGAGCGGCTCGGCGCGGAACAGCGCCAGCGCGTCGTCCAGCTCGACCGCGGCTCCGGCGAGGTCACCGGCCGCGCGCAGGCGGTGCGCGAGCAGCACCTGGCGTTCGAAGACGTCGAGGTCGAGCGCACCGGGGTCGACGCGCATCAGGTAGCCGTCGCCGACCGACGTGAGCAGCTCGGCGGGAGCCCGGCGCGCGCGGGCCGGTTCGAGCGCCCGGCGCAGGCCGGCGACATAGGTCTGGACCAAATTCACGGCGCTGGAGGGCACGTTGTCGCCCCAGACAGCTTCGATGATCTGGCCGCGGCTGACCGGCGTGCCGCGGGCCAGCAGCAGCACCGCGAGGACGGCGCGTTGCTTCGCCGCACCGAGATCAACCTCTTGACCTGCGCGAACGACTCGGAGAAGGCCGAGAACCTCGTACCTGAGGGGTTCCTCGCCGTGCGTCACCGATGTGTCCTTCGCCTGTGGGCCACCTGGAGCTCGAAGATCACTTCAGTCGGGCTCCAGTCGTGCTGTAGAAGGCATTCTTACGCTTAGCGTGTCCAACCAACCACAGACGGCGAGATCAACGGAAACCGGAGATCACCGAGTGGGAACAGGTTGGACCGGACAGCGGAACACCCGCTGCTCCCCATGATCGACGTGGGTCGGCCGGCGTGCAAGGGGCATCCAGCCCGCGGCGGCGGAACGCCGGCCGGCCCCCGTCCCCCTTCGCGAAGAGCAGAAGGCCCCGGCTGGATCATCCAGCCGGGGCCTTCTCGTGCACCTGTCACTCAGCTGACAAAAGAGCCGGTCTTCGCGGCGGCGAGGAAGGTGTCCCATCCGGCGCCACCGAACTCGAGCCGCGCTCCGTCCGCGTTCTTGCTGTCGCGGACTGCCGCGCCCGAAGGGACGAGCGCGATCTCCACGCACTCCGGCCCACCGGCCGACGACCGGCTGCTCTTGCGCCAACGCAAGCTTTCCACTGTCTGTTCACTCCCGATCGCGGTCACGCGAGAGTGCGAGCGATCTCAGTGATCAGGGTTGCCGATTCCCGCTGACTCAGGGCGGACTTCACGAGGCGCTCGAACATCTCGGCGTAGGAATGGACGTCTGATTGTTGCTCGAGGTAGACGCCGCTTCTGGTGCTTTCGATGTACACGACGTCGGGGTCGAGCTGCTCCGGAAAGCTCAGGATGACGAACGGGCCGTCCATCGCAGCATGACCACCGGCGCTGAACGGCACGACCTGGGTCGTGACGTTCGGCAATGCACCGACTTCGAGGAGACGCGCCATCTGCACGCGCATCACCCCGGCGCCGCCGACGAGCCGGCGCAGGGCGGCCTCGTCGATCACGACGTGCAGGCGCAACGGGTCGTCCTCGCTCAGCAAGGCCTGCCGGGCCTTCCGCAACCGGACGCGCCGGTCGATCTCGGCGGCGCTCGCGTCCGGCAGCACCTGGGAGATCAACGCCCTCGTGTACGCCTCGCACTGCATCAGACCCGGGATCATCAGCCCCTGGTAGGTCCTGATCGAGTCCGCGTCGGCCTCGTACCCCACGTAACGACCGGGCACGATGTCGCCGAACTCGTCCCACCACGCCTTGCGACGGGCTTCCCTGGCCAGCTGGACCAGTTCCTCGAGGGTGGCGGTGTCCGCACCGTAGGCGGCGAGCATGTCCCGCACGTCACGCGGGCTCACCCCCACACGGCCCGTCTCGATGCGGCTGATCTTGGAGGCCGAGCACTCCAGGCGCTCTCCGACCTCCTCGATCGTCAGCCCGGCCGTCTCGCGCAGTCTCCGGAGCTCGCTCACGAGCCGCCTCTTGCGCAGGGTCGGGCTGCTACCCCGTGGCATCCACACCTCCTGGTCCGCACCAGTTTGAGAGCAAAGGAGCGCGCCGCAAAGAGACGTCATCCATTCGTGTACTGCAACTTGCAGATCGCAGGTGCGGCGCGACAGGCTGCATGGGCTGCTTACGTAGGGACTGGAGCTCTGAGCCTGATGGCCGTCACGGTGTTCAGCCAACTGGACAAGTCGCTGCACTCGCACCTGGCCACGCTCACCGATCTGGCCCAGCGCGGCGACGACCAAACCGCTCTCGTGCTCGCCAGGGTTGAGCTCCCGAGGGTGGTGGCGGTGGTCGAGGCGCTGCTGGACGAGCACCAGCCCGACGAGCACGGCCGGTGCGCGACCTGCAGGCGCGGCTGGTTCTCGAGGCGGATGCCCGCACCGTGCCGTGCCTACCTCTCCGCGCAGCTCGTCCTGACCGTCGTCGGGCAGGAGACTGCGCACGGCAAGCACCTGCGCTCGGTGGGCTGATTTCCGGAACCGGTGGTTTAGCCCCCCGGTTCCGCCACGACCTGGGCCGGCTCCGCACCCCCCGACCGGAGCCGGCCCTTCTACGTCATCACCTCGCGTGACGATCTTCGTCAAGATCAACACGGTTGGCTGAAAGATCTGCCGCGGCGCGGTTCCCGGCCTCATCATGGAGAACGACGCGGCCCGATCCGCCCAGGACGCCTGTGCCGACACGGAGGTGTTCCCGTGCCGACCCCGCACGACCGCGCCGACGAGCTCGATGCCGTGCGGCCGCGCCGGTTGCTGCCCTTAGGTCGCGTGCCGCGCCGCTAGAGCCCCATCCCGGCTCGCTCCCCCTTCCCCGCCCTGCGCCTGAAGGCGCACAGGGCCATGCCGTCTTTCCTCCGAAGGGACATCTGTCGTGAACCACCCGCCCAGGTCCAACGCCGGCGAGCACACCCCGCACGGTCCACCGCTGGTGCTCAGGAACGACCTGCCCGCGAGCTTCGTGCTGTTCCTGATCTCGATCCCGATGTCGCTCGGCATCGCGCACGCCACGGGCGCGCCGCTGATGGCGGGGATCATCTCCGCGGTCATCGGCGGCGTCGTGGTCGGCGCGCTCAGCGGGGCGCCGTTGCAGATCAGCGGGCCGGGCACCGGTCTCGTCGTGATCGTCGCCGGGCTGGTCGCGCAGTTCGGGTGGGCCGCCACCGCGGCGATCACGCTCGCCGCGGGCGTGCTGCAGATCGCGCTGGGGCTCACCGGGATCAGCCGCCTGGTGATGTCGCTGTCGCCGGCCGTGGTGCACGGGATGCTCGCGGGCATCGGCATCTCCATCGCCGTGGGACAGCTCGTGGTGGTGCTCGGCGGCACGGCGGCGTCGTCCGTGCCCGCGAACGCCGCCCTGCTGCTGCAACAGCTCTCCGGCCCTCAGCTCGGGTCGGTGGTGGCGGGCGTGGTCGCGGTCGTGGTCCTGTTGCTGTGGCCGCGGGTCCCGCGCGCCTCGGTCATCCCCGCACCGCTGGTCGCCGTGGCCGTCGCGACGGGGCTGGAGCTGGTGCTGCGCCTCGACGTCGCGCGCGTCGACCTACCGGACAGCCACGCCCTGGTGTTCCCGGAGATGCCCGAGGGGAGTGCCGGCGCGGTGGCCACGGCCGTCGTCACGGTCGCGCTGGTGGCGAGCATGGAGTCGCTGCTGTCGGCGGTCGCCACGGACCGGCTGCACGACGGGCCGCGCGCCCGGCTGGACAAGGAGCTCGTCGCGCAGGGCACCGGCAACGTGCTCGCGGGCGCGCTGGGCGGGTTCCCCATCAGCGGCGGCCTGGCCCGCAGCTCCACGAACGTCGCGGCGGGCGCGAAGACCCGCTGCGCCGCCATCTTCCAGGGCCTGTGGATCGCGGTCGCGGTGCTGGCGTTCTCCTCGGCGCTGGAGCTGATCCCGCTGGCGGCGCTGGCGGGCGTGCTGCTGGTCGTCGGGCTCAAGCTCGTGTCGATCGACCGGATGCGGACCCTGTCGCGGCACGGCGAGTTCGTCGTCTACGCGGCGACGGTGCTCGGCGTCGTCCTGTTCGGACTGCTGGAGGGCGTGGTCGCCGGCCTCGCCATCGCGCTCCTGCGCGCGTTGTACCGGTTGACGCACTGCTCGGTGCGCGTCGAGGGCGACCGGGTGTGCGTGCGGGGAACGCTGGTGTTCCTGGGAGTCGGGCGGCTGGTGCGCGAGCTGCGCAGGCTGCCGCTGGGCCGGACCGTGGTGCTGGAGCTGCACGTCGACTACCTCGACCACGCCTCGTACGAGGCGATCGACGACTGGCGCGAGGGGTACGAGCGGCTCGGTGGCCAGGTGCGGGTCGACGAGGTGCACGACACCTGGTACGACCGGGCGAACCAGGGCAAACCCGGACGGCGCAAGACGTTGCCGGGCCCGCTGCCGCGCTGGTTCGCCCCGTGGTCGCACTGGCAGGGCACGCCCGGCGAGGTCACGCTGCCCGCTCAGCGCTCGTCCGCCGAACAGCCGCTGGAGAGCGATCCGATGCTGCGCGGGATGCACGAGTTCGAACGGCGTTCCGCACCGCTCGTGCGGCCGTTCCTGCACGAGCTGGCGGTGCGCGGACAGCGGCCGCGGCAGCTGTTCATCACGTGCGCCGACTCCCGGGTGGTGCCGAACCTGATCACCACGTCCGGGCCGGGCGACCTGTTCTGCGTCCGCAACCTCGGCAACCTGGTGCCGGTGCCGTCGGCGGGCGACAGCTCGGTCGGCGCGGCGATCGAGTACGCGGTGGAGAACCTCGGCGTCAGCACGATCGTGGTGTGCGGGCACTCCGACTGCGGCGCGATGAAGGCGCTCGTCAAGGGGTCCGCCTCGCGCGGCTCGCACCTGCACTCGTGGCTGCGCAACGCCGAGCCGTCGCTGATCCGGTTCCACGCGCCCACCGCCCCCGGCTGCGCGCAGCTGCCGGTGGCCGACCGGCTCGCCGTCGCGAACGTCGCCCAGCAGCTCGACAACCTGCTCGGTTACCCGAGCGTGCGGGAGGCGATCGCCGCGGGCACGTTGTCGTTGAAGGGCCTGTACTTCGACATCTCCAACGCCCGCGTGTACCTGGTCGACCCGGACCGCAACGGGCTGGAGCCGGTGCCGTCACCGGCCTAGAACGTGAGGAGCCGCCCCGAAGAACGCTCGGGACGGCTCCACTCCGGACGTTCTCCTAGCAGGTGCCGACCCAGGAGCACTCCACGTCGAAGCGCTCCTTCACCGGAACCGCGGTGCGGTCCTGCGCCGGGGCCTTGCGCTGCTGCGGCACCGACTGGACCTGCGGCGAGGCCGGCTGGGCGGCGCCGTCCGAGGCCAGGCGCACGGCGATCCTGTCCTCGATGTTCCTCGGGTTGTTGAACAGCAGGACGTTGTTCTGCACCACCGAGAACACGAGGTCACGACCGGCTGCCGTGCGCACGTAGCCGGACAGGCCGGACACGCCGGACAGCGAGCCCGTCTTGGCCTTCACGTTGCCCGCCGCCGGCGTGCCGCGCATGCGGTTGACCAGCGTGCCGTCGACACCGGCGACCGGCAGCGACGCCTGCCACGCGGCGAACCACGGCTTGGTCCTCGCCTTGACCAGCACCGAGGTGAGGTCGTCCGGCGAGAACTGGTCGAGCCGCGACATGCCGGAGCCGTCGAAGACCTCGACGGCGTTCGGGTCGACGCCGAGGCCCGACCACTTGGTGCTGAGCTGGTTGACGCCGTTGACGAACGAGCCGCCCGCGGTCTTGACCAGCACCTCGGCCAGCATGTTGTTGCTGTCCTTGAGCAACGGCACGTTCAGCTCGCTGAGCTTCATCGACGTGTCGGTCGCGAGCACCGCGGCACCGGCCGGCGCCTTGGCCCTCTTCACCCCGCCGGTGACGGTGATGCCGTTGGCCTGCAACGCCTTCTGGAACACCGAGCTGACGAGGCCGGTCGGGTCCTTGACCGTCGAGAGCCGCGTGGTCTCGACGTTCGTGGACCCGCTCACCCTGATCACGTTCGTGCCGTGCTCGCGCTCCACGACGATGCCGGCGCCGCCGGTGGTCGCCGTGGACGCGATCTGCACGTGGTCGTTCGCCGGCTCGACGGTCACGACGGCCGGGGCACCCGCCGCGGCGCCCGGCTTGACGCGCACGACCACCGTGCCGGCGCTGAACTTCGCGTCGGGCGAGAGCGTGAGCGCCGAGGTCTCCGCGCTGTAGGAGTACGGCTCGTCGTCCCACGCCCAGCCCGTGCCGTACGGCTGCGCGTCGAACTTGGTGTCGTCCACGACCAACGCGCCGTTGACCGTTGTGACACCGCTGGCCTTCAGCGTGTCCGCGAGCTGCTGGTAGCGCAGCCGGGACATCGTCGGGTCACCGCCGCCGCGCAGCACCAGGTCGCCGTTGAGCGTCGACCCGGACCTGGTGCCGCTGGAGACCAGTTCGGTCTTCCAGCGGTGGTCCGGGCCCAGCAGGTCCAGCGCCGTCGCCGTGGTGAGCAGCTTCAGGTTCGACGCGACCTGCGAACGCCTGCTGCTCTGCCTGGTGTAGATCACTTCACCGGTACCGGCGTCCCGCACGACCAGGCCGACGTCCGCGCCCTTGAGCGCGTTGTCGGCCAGGATCGCGTCGAGGTCCGCGGTGAGCGCCTCGTTGCCGGCCGCTCCCGCGCCGCCGCTCGACGTCAGGGTCAACCCTGCCGCCGCAGCGACGACCACCCCCAGGATTCGCAATTTCACGCTTCCACCTCTGATCGATCACCCGACCACAACGTGTGGAAGCTACCGCTCTTGTCGATGCGCCTGTACGTGTGCGCGCCGAAGAAGTCGCGCTGTCCCTGAACGAGTGCGGCGGGCAGGCGCTCCGAACGGAGTCCGTCGTAGTAGGCCAGAGCGGACACGAAGCCCGGCGTCGGCACGCCGGATTCGACCGCACGGACCACGACCCTGCGCCAGGCGGCCTCCGCGTCGCGCACCGCGTCGCGGAAGTACTCGTCCACCAGCAGGGAGGCGAGATCCGCGTTGTTGTCGTACGCCTCGCGGATGCGGTTGAGGAACCGCGCGCGGATGATGCAGCCGCCGCGCCAGATCGTCGCCATCGCGCCGAGGTCGATGTTCCAGTCGAAGTTCTTCGACGCCTCGCGGATCATGTCGAAGCCCTGCGCGTACGCCACGACCTTCGACGCGTAGAGCGCCTGGCGCACGTCGTCGACGAGTTCGGCGTCCGGCTTCGCGACGACCTCGGCGGCGCCGAACGCGTCGCGCACGGCCTTGCGCTGGTCGGTGTGGCCGGACAGGGACCGCGCGAACACGGCCTCGGCGATGCCGGTGACCGGGACGCCGAGCTCCAGCGCCTCCTGCACGGTCCAGCGGCCGGTGCCCTTCTGCTCCGCGGCGTCCTCGATGACCTGCACCAGCGGCGTGCCGTTCGCGTCGACGTGCTTGAGCACCTCGGCGGTGATCTCGACCAGGTACGACTCCAGGTCGCCCGAGTTCCACTGCGTGAAGACCTCGGAGATCTCCGCCGGCGTCTGCCCGCCGATGCGGCTCAGCAGGTCGTACGCCTCGGCGATCAGCTGCATGTCGGCGTATTCGATGCCGTTGTGCACCATCTTCACGAAGTGCCCGGCGCCGTCCGGTCCGACGTGCACGCAGCACGGCTGACCGTCCACCTTCGCCGCGATCTCCTCGAAGACCGGCCCGACGTGCTTGTACGACTCGGCGGGGCCGCCCGGCATGATGCTGGGGCCGTTGAGCGCGCCCTCCTCGCCACCGGAGATGCCGGCGCCGACGAACAGCAGCCCCTTCTCCTTCAGCGCCGCCTCGCGGCGCCGCGTGTCGGCGTAGTGGGCGTTGCCGCCGTCGATGACCATGTCGCCCGGCTCGAGGATCCCGCTCAGCTCGTCGATGACGGCGTCGGTCGGGCCACCCGCCTTGACCATGATGATGATCTGGCGCGGCGTCTGCAGGCTGTCGACCAGGTCCTGCAGCGTCTCGGCGCCGACGAAGTCGCCCTCGTGGCCGTGCTCGTCGAGCAGGGCCTTCATCTTCGCGGGCGTCCGGTTGTGCACGGCGACCTTGAAGCCGTGGCGCGCGAGGTTGCGCGCGAGGTTGCTGCCCATGGTGGCCAGGCCGGTGACCGCGATACGTGCTTTGCCTTCCGTCATAATGCACAGCCTGCCGTGTTCTCGGGTATTACGCGAGACGTCACAGGGTGTTCTCAGCCTTCGTTTCGCCAGGTGAACCGCGTCACGTGCCGGTACGTAGTGCTAGGCGTAAGTTGGCTTCATGACGGAATTCACGAGCGTGGGACGCTCGGCGACCGACCGTGCTTCCAGGTACGGATCGCAGCTGGTGAAGCACTTCACGCACAAGGACCTCGAAGGGTCCTGGGAGGACGGACGCGGGTTCGTGCGCTTCTCGGTCGGCGTGGCGGAGTTCGAGGCTTCGACCGACGCGCTGATCATGCGCGTGGTCTCGTCGTCGGAGGAGGACGCGGCCCGGCTGCGCGACGTCGTCGAACGGCACCTGGTCCGGTTCGGGACCCGCGACGAGCTTTCCGTCACGTGGGACTCAGGTAGCGAGAACTGACGCCGCCAACCCGATGAGAGCGGTCCCACAAACCCGCTCGAACACGGCACGCGTCCTCGGCTTGCTCAGCAGCCGGCCCAGCTGACGCGCCGAGGGCACCACGAGAACCCAGAACACCGCGAACACGCCCACCGTGACCGCGCTGAGGAGCGCCGCCTGCGGCAGAGGTGCGGCCTTCGGGTCCATCGCCTGCGGGATGAGGCTCAGGAACGTGAGCATCACCTTGGGGTTCAACAGGTCGCACAACATGCCGCGCAGGAAGACGTTCCGCTGCCGCGGCTGTTCCCCGACGGGCTTGCCGGCGCTCCGGAAGGTCATGAAGCCCATGTGGACCAGGTAGGCCGCGCCGATCGCCTTGACGACGAACAACGCCGTCGGCGCCGCCGCCACGAGAGCGGACAACCCGACCGTCGCGAGCGTCGCGTGGACCAGCAGCCCGGTGAGCACCCCGAGCGCCGCCTCGATCCCCTGACGCAGACTCCGCACCGCGTTCCCCATGACCAGTACGAAGTCGGGGCCGGGCACGACCGTGATGACCACGAGCGCCAGCAGGAACGACGTCCACGCGATGTGCATGGCGCAGATCGTCTGCGCATCGTTCGTGCCTGTTCCAGCAAGTCAGTACGATGTTCGGTTATGCGCGAACAAGCCGAACTCGATTCGGTCGACTGGCACATCCTGGAGGAGTTGCAGAACGACGCCACCCTGCCGAACAGGACGCTGGCGGAGATCGTCGGGCTGGCGCCGTCGTCGTGCCTGCAGCGCGTGCGGCGGCTGCGCGACCTCGGCGTGATCACGGGCAGCCACGCCGTCGTCGACCCGGCGACGACCGGGCTGCCGCTGGAGGCCGTGATCTCGGTGAACGTGCGGCCGCACACGCGGGTCGTGGTGGCCGGGTTCCGGGCGTTCGTGATGGCCCAGCCGGAGACGCGGTCGATCTTCCACGTCTCCGGGCAGGCCGACTTCCTGATCCACATCGCGGTCGCGGACTCCACGCACCTGCAGGCGTTCCTGATGGACAAGATCGCGTCGCGGACCGAGGTGCGGAACCTCACCTCGTCGGTGGTGCTGGAACGGGTGGAGACCCGCGCTCTGACGCCGCCTTCGAACCTGCGGCCCACGCACCGCCGCCGGAAGGCTTAGCGGCGGCGGGTCAGCGCGTCGAGGTCGAACGCGAGCGGGGCAGGCCGGCTCAGCCGCACCTCACCCACGCCGTCCTCCACGAGCTTGTAGATGCCGTCCACGAGTTCGAACGCGGTCAGGCTGATCGGGTCTCCGAGCTCCACCAGCCAGTAGTGCGCGATCCCCGCCTTGGCGTACTGCATGGGCTTGGTGACGCGATCGACGCGTTCCGAACCAGGGGACACGATCTCCACCGCGAGAACCACGTCCTCCGCGGTGAAGCGCTTCGGGTTGCGGTCCGCAGCTTCCGCGGTCACCACGACGACATCAGGCTTGCGCACGGTCGGCCGGTTCGAGCTGTCGATCACCACGTCGACGTTGTGAAAGGCGACGAGGTCGTCCGGAAGTTGCTCGTCGAGCCAGTAAGCCAGCCGGCTCCTGGCCTTTTGCTCCCGAGGTGTCGGAGCAGCCGCCAGGTGCAAGACACCGTCTACGAGCTCAAGGTCCTTGTCTTCTGGCGTCGCGTCCCACTCGTTCAAGTCCACGAGTGCAGCCATCGGCGAGCCACACCGAACCGTTGATCACTCATCCAGGTGGCTCGAACATGCGAACGAACTCACACACCGTCGCCGGAAGCCTTGATCACCCGGATCAGCCCCTCCTGCACCACGGTCGCCACCAGGGCCCCGTCCCGGGTGAAGAACCGCCCGGTCGCCAGCCCGCGGTTCCCGGAAGCGGTGGGCGAAGTCGTGTCGTACAACAACCACTCGTCGGCGCGGAACGGCCGGTGGAACCACATCGCGTGGTCCAGAGAAGCCCCGAGGACCTTGTCCAGGCCCCAATAGACGCCGTGCCGGGCCAGAACTCCGTCCAGCAGCGTCATGTCCGACGCGTACGTCATCACGCAGAGCTGCAGCATCGGGTCGTCCGGCAGCTTGCCGTCGGCCTTCATCCACACCTGTGACGCGGCCTCGCCCGGACCGTCCTCACGCGACTCCCACGGCGGCTCGGTCACGTAGCGGACGTCGATGGGGCGCGGGAACTTCAGGTTGACCAGCGGGTAGCTCTTGGCGGACTCGCTCCACGTCGGCAGGGACTCGGGGTCCGGCACCGGCGGCATGTCCGAGGTGTGCTCGACGCCCTGCTCCTCCACCTGGAAGGACGCGGACAGCGAGAAGATCGCCTTGCCGTGCTGCACGGCGACGACGCGGCGGGTGGTGAACGAGCGGCCGTCGCGGATGCGGTCCACCTCGTAGACGATCGGCACGCGCGGGTCGCCGGGCCGGATGAAGTACGAGTGCAGCGAGTGCACCCGGCGTTCGACCGGGACGGTGCGGCCGGCGGCCACCAGGGCCTGGCCCGCCACCTGGCCGCCGAAGACGCGCACCGGCGACTCGGCGGGTGAGACGCCGCGGAAGATGTTCTCCTCGATGCGTTCCAGGTCGAGCAACGCGACCAGGTCGTCCACTGCGGATTGTCCGGTCAGGCCCGACGGGCTCTCGGCAGCGGCACGGGCGGCCTCAGTCACGGCAGAAACTCTCCTAGCGGCACGGCATCGGCCCCGCGCCCTCACGACCAGTATGAGGGGACGGGGCCGGGTGGCACGACGTATCGGGCTGAGAGCCCAGCCACTTACGCGTGGTCGTCCTCGCCGAGGCGGTGCACGCGGATGAGGTTCGTCGACCCGATGGTGCCGGGGGGCGAGCCCGCGACGACGACCATGAGGTCACCGGCCTGGTAGCGGCCGATCTCGATCATGGCGACGTCGACCTGGCGCACCATCTCGTCGGTGGACTCCACCTTCGGGACCAGGAACGTCTCGGTGCCCCACGTCAGCGACAGCTGCGAGCGGACCGAGGGCTCCGGCGTGAACGCCAGCAGCGGCAGGTGCGTGTGCAGGCGGGCCAGGCGGCGGACCGTGTCGCCGGACTGCGTGAACGCGACCAGGGCCTTGGCGTTGAGGCGCTCGCCGATGTCGCGGGCCGCGTACGAGATCACGCCGCGCTTGGTGCGCGGGACGTGCGTCAGCGGCGGCACGACGACCGACTCGGTCTCGACGGCCTCGATGATGCGGCCCATGGTCTGCACGGACTCGATGGCGTAGCGGCCGACCGAGGTCTCGCCGGACAGCATGAGGGCGTCCGCGCCGTCGAGCACCGCGTTCGCGACGTCGGACGTCTCGGCGCGGGTCGGGCGGGAGTTCGTGATCATCGAGTCGAGCATCTGGGTCGCGACGATGACCGGCTTGGCGTTCTCGCGGGCGATCTGGATCGCGCGCTTCTGCACCAGCGGGACGTGCTCGAGCGGCAGCTCGACACCCAGGTCACCGCGGGCGACCATGACGCCGTCGAAGGCGAGCACGATGGCCTCGAGGTTGTCCACGGCCTCCGGCTTCTCGATCTTCGCGATCACGGGGAGGCGCTTGCTGCCCGAGCGGTCCATGACCTGGTGGACCAGGTCGATGTCGGCGGGCGAGCGGACGAACGACAGTGCGATGAAGTCCACGCCGAGCGAGAGCGCGAACTCGAGGTCCTCGATGTCCTTCTCCGACAGCGCCGGCACGGAGACGTCCATGCCGGGCAGCGAGAGGCCCTTGTTGTTGCTGACGGGTCCGCCCTCGGTGACCTCGCACACGACGTCGGAACCCTCGACGTCGATGACCACGAGGCCGACCTTGCCGTCGTCGACGAGCAGGCGGTCGCCGACCTTGGCGTCCTTCGCGAGCTCCTTGTACGTCGTCGACACGCGGTCGTGCGTGCCCTCGACGTCCTCGACGGTGACGCGGACGACGTCGCCGGTGTTCCAGTCGACCGGACCCGCGGCGAAACGGCCGAGGCGGATCTTGGGGCCCTGGAGGTCGGCGAGGATGCCCACGGCGCGGCCGGACTCGTCGGCTGCGGCGCGGACCATGTCGTAGACCTGCTTGTGGTCGGCATGGCTGCCGTGGCTGAAGTTCATCCTGGCCACGTCCATACCGGCCGCTACCAGGTCGCGAACCTTGTCCGGCGTGCCGGTGGCGGGACCGAGGGTACAGACGATCTTTGCGCGTCGACTCACGTCTAGAGAGAGTAGTCCTGGTTCCTGGACCGATCCCGAACTACCCATCGGTAATGTTTCCGGAATGGGTCGAGTACTGCCTTTTGTGACCGCGGCGTTGCTCAGCGTCGTCGTGTTGTTCACCCCGGAGTCAGGTGTGCCCAGCTCGCCGCCCGGCACGGACAAGGTGGTCCACACGGTGCTGTTCGCACTTTTGGCGTTCACCGGCCTGTACGCGAAAATCCCTCGCATCCTGCTGGCGCTCGTCTTTTACGCGGGTGTTTCGGAGGTGCTCCAGCAGGTGATCACGCCGCTGCACCGCAGCGGCGACGTGGTGGACGCGCTGGTGGACGTGCTCGGCATCGGCCTGGGCTGGGCTATCGCCGCGGCTGTTCGCTCACGCCGACGTGGTCCTCGCACCACGCGTTGAAGTCCTTGAGCTGCCTCCACGACTTGCGCACGCGGTCGAGGCACTCCGGCTCGTGCAGCACGTCGTCCGGCTCCCACACCTTGCGCACGTAGATCGACCGGTGCTTGAGCAGGTCGAGGTGCGGGTGGTCGTCGGCGAACCCGCGCGGCTTCGTCTTCATCACGTCACCCGCGAGCGCCCAGCCCTGCTTGAGGAGCTTGTCCACGATCTTGCGCAGCAGGACGCCGTGCGCGTCGACCGAGGCGCGGTAGCGGGCCAGCTGGTCGGACTGCATGTGGAACGAGCCGCCGCCGGTCATCAGGCCCTCGGGGCTGAGCTGCACGTAGTACGCGCCGCCACCACGGCCTTTCTCGATCACACCGCCGCAGTGGTCCTTGTAGGGCGTCTTGTCCTTCGCGAACCGCACGTCGCGGTACGGGCGGAACACCTTGCCCTCGCCGAACTCCTTCTCCAGCGCGAGCAGCAACGCCTCCATCGGGGCGCGAACGTCGCGCAGGTAGGTCTCCTTGTTGTCGTCCCAGTACGCCTTCGAGTTGTCCAGGACCAGACCGTCGAAGAAGTCGATGGCGTACTCGCCGAAACCGCTGAACGTCACCGAGTCAGCCTAGGCCGATCGCCCATGTGCGTGAAAATTCGTTTGAGGGCGCACAACCGCGACCATAATCCGACGAATGCCTCGCCGTATCAACGCGCTCGCGACCTGGCTCCTCCGACTCGGTCCCGACGAGGTGACCTCGATCCTCCTGCACCGCCGCGACGTGGCGGACCGGTTCATCCGGACGATGAAGGACCTGGCGACGCAGCTCACCGACTCGGACTCGGTGCACGCCGCCGAGGACACGCTGGACCAGGGCGCGCTCGACGTCCTGGGCACGATCGTGGCGCAGGGCGGCACCGGGACCGTCGACACCGTCTGCACCGAGCTGGGGTGCTCGACCGGCGACTTCGAACGGGCGCTGGACGAGCTCGAGAAGCGGGCGCTCGCGTGGCCGGAGGGACCGCGGCTCATCGCGGTCAACTCGGTGCGCGCCACGGGTGCGGTGCGCGGCCAGCTCACGTTACGACCGAAGACGCCCGGCAGGCGCAGGGCGTCCGCCATCTCGCCGGTCGTCCCCGCCATGTCCACAGTGGACGGCGTCGCGCGGCTTCTCGCGCACTGCGAGCAGGACGCGTTCGACGCCCGCTACACCGGCGGCGTGGCGACCGTGGAGATCCGGCGGGCCGCACGGGTGTTGCGGGTCGCGGACGGCGTGCTGCGGTTGTGGCTGGAGCTCGCGGTCGAGGCGCAGCTGCTCGGGGTGGACCGCTCCCGGCTGCTGCCGACCAGGCAGGGCGACGCGTGGCTCGACTCGCAGCCCGGCCCGCGGCTCGCCGCGCTGGTCGGCGCGTGGCGGCGGATGGACTGGCGACCGGCTCCGGACCAGGCACGGGCGGCGTTGCGCGACTACACCGGCGCCCACGGGCTCCTGCTGCGGCGCAGCGCGCTGGAGCGGTTCTCGGCCGACGAGGCCTTCACCGACGTCGGCGAGCTGGTCGCGGAGCTGGCCTGGGAACGGCCGGCGGTGCACGACCCGCGGGCGACCGCGGCGGTGATCGGCGAGATGGAGGCGCTGGGGCTGGTCGCGGGCGGCGCGCTCACGCCGCTGGGCGCCGCGGTGGTGCACGACGGTGACGTCGGGGCCGCCGCGGCCGCCCTCATGCCGCCGGCGACGGAGAAGGCCGCGTTCCAGACGGACATGACCGCGGTGGTGAACGGGCTGCCGTCGCCCGCGCTCAGCGCGACGCTGAACCTGGTGGCCGACCTGGAGGACAACGACGCGGCGCGGGTGTGGCGGCTGTCGGCGGGCTCGGTGCGGCGCGCGCTCGACTCCGGGTTGTCCGCGGACGAGGTGCTCGCCGAGCTGGCCGCCGTGTCGGAGGCCGCGTTGCCGCAGGTGATCGACTTCCACGTGCGCGACATCGCGCGCAAGCACGGGCACCTGACGGTGACGAACGTGGCGAGCTGCGTGCGCGGCACCGATCCCGTTCTGCTGCAGGAGATCGCGAGGTCGAAGCGGCTGGCGTCGCTGAAGCTGCGGTTCCTGGCGCCGACGGTGCTGGCGTCGGACCGGCCGATGGCGGAGACGCTGACGGCCCTGCGCCGGTCCGGGTACGCGCCGACCGGCGTGGACGGTGGTGACCAGTCCATCGTGGAGCACGTGGAGCGGCTGCGGGCACCCGCACGGGGCGAGCGCCGGCCGGACCGGTGGTGGCGCGACGAGGTGGACGACCTGGAACTGGCCCAGCTCGCGGTCCGCCTGGTGGAGCAGGAAAGGCCGTCCGTGGGCCGGGGGACGCCGCGCGCCGACGCCGCCAGGACGCTGCGGGACCAGAACGTCTTCCTGCGCGACGAGGAGGTGCTGCTCCTCGCGTCGGCGCTGGTCGACGGCAGCCGCGTCGAGATCGGGCACGCCAGCGGGCCGCGCAGGACGGAGACGTACGTGGTGGTCCCCACCAAGCACCTCGAGGGCGTGCTGAGCGCGGAGTGCGAGGACGGCACGAGCAGGGAGTTCACGATCGGCCACGTCCGCAGGGTCGCGCTGCCCGCCGACCGGCTGGGATGAACAGCTGGGGAAGTCGTGGCCGTGGACCGCGCGATGGTCATCGACGAGCTGCTGCGGGCGTGGCGCAACACCCCGGACGCGGAGAAGTGCGCCAGGACCGTGCTGTCCAAAGTGGATTTCGGCGACCGCCGGGTCGACGTCCGCGGCTGGCACCGCATCCAGTTCATCATGCACCTGGCGAAGCTGCGGCGCGTGCGGTGCATCGGCAACATCAACCCGCTCGACCCGCTGGGCGCCATGCCGTCGCTGCACCGCTTGGAGTTGTGGCAGAACGAGGTCATGCGCGACCTCTCGCCGCTGGCGGGCTCGCGGTCGTTGGAGGAGCTGCACCTGAGCCGCTGCCGCCCGCTCGGCCGCATCGACCTGACCCCGGTGAAGGACATCGACGAGCCGCACCTGCACTTCAGCCGCGTCGACCTGGCGTCGCTCCACGGCGGCCTGGTGCGGCGCCTGCGGCTCCGCGACCCGGCCACGGACGACGGCCTGGCCGCGCTGCCGCCGTTGCCCGCGCTGCGCGAGCTGGCGATCGACCACCGCCCGCCCTACCCGCTGGCGGGCCTGGAGCGGTGGCCGACCATCACCGCGCTGGAGGTGTTCGGCGTGCCGATCACCGCCGAACTGCGCGCCCTGCCCGCGTTGGAACACCTCGTCGTGCACCAGCCGGAGTCACCGGCCCGGCTGGAGGAGCTGCGTCAGGAACTGCCCGGCGTGCGCGTCACCACCTGATGTCGGCGAGGCTGTCGAGCGGCTTGCGCTCCTCCGCGTCGAGCAGCTGGACCGAGGCCGTGTCCGCGGCGTGCAACGAGGCCGGGAAGGTGAAGCTGGTGCGCTTCTCCAGCTCCGTCAGCGACACCTGGAACACGCGGAACTCGTCGAGGTCGAGCGCCTCGGCGAGGACGATGTTCTGGGTGAGCAGGAACGCGCTGCAGCGCAGCTCCCCGTCCACCACGAACGCGATGGCCTTGTAGAACTCGCGCGGGATCGCGACACCCCGGAAGATCCGGTCGTCGACGTTGAACACCGGCCCGCCGTAGACGCTGACCCGAAGGTTGTCCACGTCGACGTCGGCCAGCACCGCGTCCTCCAGCCGCCCCCAGAGCCCTTCCTTCGTGCTCTGGTTGAAGTCGTCCATCTGCGGCGTGATGTTCGTGAAGAAGAACGAGTCCTTGTTCGCCCTCTGCGCCTCCGCCTTCGGCCCCCAGCAGAGGTCGGCGCGGCGGGCCAGGTGCCCGCGGTCGAGCCGGTTGTCGCGGTAGAGCTCGTCCCCGGTCTGGAACTCGGCGGGGATCCGCGGGTCCTTGACGAACGGGATGTTGTTGCGGCTCAGCGCCTTCATCTCGGCGCCGTCGATGTTCCACGCGACCCAGCTCGCGAACCTGCGCGACTTGCTCATCGCCAGCGAGAAGTGGGTGTAGTCGATGGTGGTCTCGCCGCCCAGCTCCACGGCGTCGGCGGCACCTTGCTCGGTCAGGACCGGGAGGCCTGCCTCGGTGCCGAGGAACTGCGTGTCGAAACCGATTTTCACGGCTGTGGTGGTCATGGTGTCGCCCCCTACTGGTTCACCTGGTGGGTCGACACTTTTCACGCCGGCGTTAGCTGGGTGCACCCGAACGGCCTAGTGTTCGCCGGGAGTTCGGCTGTGGTTCGTCGGGGGCGGTCGCCTTCTGCAGTGACGTCGCCTTTGCGCGGTGGTCGCCTTGGGTCCTGTATCGCGCGTGGTTGAGTCATCGCCGCTTCGCGACGATTGCGATCGGGGCTTGACTTCGGGGCCCTTGCGAGATGCCGGACCGGCCGAGCAGGAAGGCTCGGCCGATCCGGGCAACGGTGGCATCTCGCACCCGAAATCAACCCCCGATCGCCGTCGTGGTTGCGTCATCACCGCTGGTCAGAGCCGCATGGTCCGGACGGGCTCGGCTTCGCCGTCGCGATTGGCGGCATGGTGGCTCGCCTTCGGCTTCGCCCTGTTCTTCGCGGTGTGACGGCTCGCCTTCGGCTTCGCCCTGCGGGTTCTGGCTGAGGGCTCGCCTTCGGCTTCGCGCCGGAATTGTCAGACCCGTTGAGTACGTTGGGTCGCGGGGGACCCCATTCCGAAGGGGACCCCCGCGAGAGCCTGCCTGCCCGCCTGACATCTGGGCGGGCTGGCCCTGCCCGCCTCACAGCTGAGCAGGCTGACCCCTGTCCGGGCGCGCTCGCCCCTGTCTGCGGGCAGGCTCACCCTGACCGGGCGCGCTCGTCCCTATCTGCGAACCGGCTCACCCCTGCCGACCAGCTCGACGGTCCTGCCCGCCCGCCGCGACTCGTCCACCCACTGCTCGATCGCCTGGCCGCAGGCCTGGTCGAGGTGTCGCACCCCGCTCAGGTCCATGCGCACGTGCTCGCGGTCCACGCCGTCCAGCACGTCCAGCAGCCGGGGCAGCCGCAGGAACGTCGCGTTGCCCCTGAGCGCCAAGCCCTCGGGTGTCTCGACCACGGAGAGCCGGGACACGTCCCAGGCCGTCTTCACGATCGCCGCCAGCAGGCCGGCGAGGGTTCCGGTCAGCAGGTCCGTGGCCACGATCAGGCCGGCGGTCAGCACGAGGACCGCGCCTTCCGCCCTGTCCGTGCGCCACAGGCGGACCAGCTCCTTGAGGCCCAGCAGCTTCCAGCCGGCGTGCACGAGGACGGCCGCCAGCACCGCCACCGGGATCAGGGTGAGCAGGCCCGGCAGCAGCACCACGAACAGCAGCAGCCACACGCCGTGCAGCACTCGCGAGGCCTTGGTGCGGGCGCCGGCGGCGACGTTCGCCGAGCTGCGCACGATCACCGCCGTCATCGGCAGGGCGCCGAGGAGGCCGCAGATCGTGTTGCCGACGCCCTGGGCGACGAGTTCCTTGTTGTACCGGGTGCGCGGGCCGTTGTGCATGCGGTCGACGGCGGCGGCGCTGAACATGCTTTCCGCCGACGCCACCAGGGCGAAGACGACCGCCGTGCCGATCACCCCCGTGTCCAGCAGCGAGAAGTCCGGCAGGTGCACGTCCGCGGAGAGGGTGCCCACCACGATCTTGTCGACGTCGGAGGCGAACAGCGCCGCCAGGGCCGTGCAGACGACCACGCCGACCAGCACGCCCGGTACGACGCGCATCGGGGTGCGTTGCCACAGCAGCATGATGACCACGGTCAGCAGGCCCAGGGCGAGGGCGATCGGGGACGCCACGATCGGCTTCAGCTGGCCGATGACCAGAACCAGGCCGATGCCCGCGAGCATGCCGTGGACGACCGACGGGGAGATCGCGCGGAACCACCTCCCGCAGCGGGCCAGGCCCAGGACCACCTGCAGCAGTCCGGCGCCCAGGACGATCACGCCCAGTGCCTGGATCCCGTGCCTGGAGACGGCGTCCGCCACCAGCACCGTCAGTCCGGCAGCCGGTCCGCTCACCTGCATCGTGCTGCCCGGCAGGAGGCCGACGACGATGCCGCCGACCACGCCGGTCACGATGCCCAGTTCGGCCGGCACCCCGGAGGCGACCGCCACGCCCACGCACAGCGGTAGCGCCACCAGGAAAACGACGATCGAGGCCCCGAGGTCGGGCCAGTGCTTCTTGATCACGGCCGGCCCCTACAGCGGAAGGAAGGCGTGCTCGTCGCACGCGGAGACCTCGGCGGTCTCGATGTCGTAGAACCAGCCGTGCACGCGCAGCGAGCCCGTGGCGACCTTCTCGGCCACGAACGGGTACGCCCGCAGCACCTCGAGCTGGGCGCGGACGTGGTCCTGCCCTTCCGCGTGCATCGCCGGGTCGGACGGCGTGCGCGGGGCCTTCGGGCGCAGCCAGCCGCGCATCGCGGGCAGGTGGTCGATGCCACCGCCGGTGAGCGCGCCCACCGCGCCGCAGTGGGAGTGGCCGCACACGACGATCTCGCTGACGCCGAGCTGCACCACGGCGAACTCGATCGTCGCCATTTCGCTGGTCGGCGCGGTCAGCGAATACGGGGGAATGACGTTGCCCGCGGTGCGGAGCTCGAACAGAGAACCCGGTTCGGCTCCGGTGATCGCGGCGGTCACGATGCGCGAGTCGGCGCACGTGATGAACATCGTGCTGGGTCGCTGCCCCGCGGCGAGCTCCCGGCCGAGTGCGCGGGAACGCGATGCGGCGTGTGCGCGGGCATGCTGAACAAAGCGATGGAAGTCCACGGGAATCCCTCACTGCTGGAGAAAGTGTTCGGTTTGATCGGGTGGTGGGGACCGATCAGTTCCGGAACACCTGCAGTGCGGGAGGTGTGCGCCAGACGGCTATCGGTTCCGCCTCCGTCACCGGAACGGCTCCGGGTGCCGTCCGGGGTGCGAAAACCGCCGTGGAAGACGGTGTGACCTCCTTGGACGTGCGGTCCGCGGACGCCACCGGCAGCCTCAGCCGGCTCGGCTCCCGTTCCTCGCGGGGCGCTTCCTCCTTCGGCGCGGAGGTCTTGGACTTCGGCGGTGGCGCGCCGATCGAGGCCGTGGAGATGGCCGGGGTCAGCACGGCGCACAGGGCGACGACGACAGCAAGAAGAACGCTGCGCATGCTCACACCCCCGACCGAGTTGATTTCCCTCCACCAGTTTTACCCGAGCGGATGACGGGATGGTTAACACATGACATGTGCCACCGTTTCAGGCACCAAATTCACCCGAAAGTATCTTCAGGTTTCACAGGGTGGAACAACACGGAGCGATACCGGTCGCTGAACTGCGACTTCACTTGACGTTCATTTCCTGCGCGAATGCACCAAGGTACAGCACCCGCACAACGAGTGCGGACCGCGAAGCGACGGCGGCGGTCGCGGCGACTGCCCGGGCGGCAGAGCCACGCCGACGGCCCCGCGGCTATGCGGAGCGCAGCTCTCCCGCGTTGGAGTTGTGCCAATTGATGGACAACCGATCACCGATCCCCTGCCGCTCTGCACAATCGGTGACCGAATGCCAAAGGAGGCCTGCCGTGGCGAGGGTGTTCATCAGCCATGCGACGCAGGACGTGGCGATCGCGGCGCAGATCCGCGACTGGCTCGACCCCGATCACGACACCTTCCTGGAGGTCCACCCCGACGACGGCATCCAGGTCGGCGAGGCGTGGCGCGAGCGCCTGCACCACGAGCTGCGCCGGGCGGACGCGGTGGTCTGCCTCGTCAGCGGGGCCTCGGTCGTCTCCAGCTGGTGCACCGCCGAGGTCGCCATCGCGGACGCCCTGGGCTGCCTGCTGCTGCCCGTGCAGGCCGAGGGCGTCATCCACCCGTTGATCGGGCACCTCAACCACATCCCGCACGCCACCGCGCGCGAGCACCTGGAGAAGGCGCTGCGGCAGTTCGACGCCGGTGGCCGCAAGCTCGCGAAGGACCAGGAGCCGTTCCCGGGCCTCGACGCGTTCAGCACGGCGTTGAGCGCCGTGTTCTTCGGGCGCGACCAGGAGACCCGTGCGCTGGCCCGCAAGGTGCGCCGCGGGCCGGGGCTGCTGGCGGTCGTCGGCCCTTCCGGCTGCGGCAAGTCGTCGCTGGTCAAAGCCGGCCTGCTGGCCCAGCTCGCGGACGACCCCCGCTGGCTCGTCATGCCGCCGTGGCTGCCGGGCAACGACCCGCTGGACGCGCTGGCCCGGTCGGTGCGCAAGACCGCCGAGCGCGTCGGCCTGCGCTGGAGCCCGAGCGAGACGAGGGACCGGCTCGTCCTCGACGGGCTGCGCGGGGTGGCGCACGAGCTCGTCGACGAGGACCGCCGGCTGCTGATCACCATCGACCAGGCGGAGGAGCTCTTCACCCGCTCCGGCGAGGAGGACCGGCAGTGCGTGGCGAGCCTGCTCAAGGACGCGCTGACGGACAACGTGCGGGTGATCGCCACGCTGCGGTCGGAGTTCCTCGACGACCTGCGGACGCTGCCCGAGCTGGGCGGTGTCCACCTCGGCAGCTACGTGCTCGCACCGCTCGCCCGGGAGGTGCTGAACGTGGTGATCACCGGGCCGGCGCGGGTGGCGGGGCTCAAGGTGCACCCGGAGCTCGTCGCGCGGCTCGTGGAGGACACGGCGAGCGGCGAGGCGTTGCCGCTGCTCGCGTTCACGTTGCAGCACCTCGCGATGGGCGTGCCCAGGGGCGGCACGCTGTCCAGCGAACGCTACGAGCACCTCGGCGGCGTGCACGGGGCGCTCGCCCGCCACGCGGACGACGTGCTCGACGGCGCCGTCTCGGAAACCGGGCTCGGCCGGGAGGAGCTGCTCTCCCGGCTCGCGTCGCTCGCCACGCTCGACCACACCGGCGTGCCGACCCGCAAGCGCGTCAGCCTGGCGCAGCTCGACCCCGGCGCCCGCGAGGCGCTGGAGGTGTTCGTCCGGCACCGGCTGCTGACGGCGAGCGGCGACAAGCAGGGCCGCTGGATCGGCGTGGCGCACGAGGCGCTGTTCACCGAGTGGAAGCCGTTGCGCGCCGCGATCGACGAGCGGCAGATCGGCCTGCGGGCGGCGCAGTCGGTCGAGCTGGACGCCTCGCAGTGGAACGATGGCGGGTGCGCCGACCACCTGCTGCTCAACGAGGACACGTTCGCCGCCATCGCGCCGTTGGTGGCCGACGACGACCTCTCCCCCGACGCCCGCCGGTTCCTGACCGCGAGCCGCGCCAGGATCGTCGCGCTGCAGGGTCAGCGGCGCCGCGACCGGAGGCGCACGACCAGCTGGCTCGCGGTGTTCCTCGTGGCGGCCGTCGGCGCGGCTGGGCTCGCGGCCGTGCAGTGGAGCATCGCGAGCGACGAACGCGACACCGCGACCGCCCGCGCCCTCATCGCGCAGGCCCAGGTGGCGCGCAACTCGTCGCCGCGGCTCGCGTTGCGGCTCGGGCTGGCCGCGCACGGGCTCGTCCCCAGCTCGGACACGAACACCGAGCTGGTCAACACGTTGCTGACGACGCGGTACGGCGGTTCGTTCGGCGAG
Source organism: Lentzea sp. CC55 (assembly GCF_021056325.1). Lineage (NCBI taxonomy): Bacteria > Bacillati > Actinomycetota > Actinomycetes > Pseudonocardiales > Pseudonocardiaceae > Lentzea > Lentzea sp. CC55. Next base: position 168,176 of record NZ_JAJCXE010000011.1, read on the forward strand.
ACGGTGTCCGCTGTCGCGTTCGGTCCCGCCGGGCACACGGCCGTCGTCGGCAGCACGGACGGCACGGCGAGCCTCTGGGACCTCACCGACGAGCCGCGGCAGCTGGCCACCGAGTCCGGCACGGGCGCGGCCGTCACGTCGGTGGCGCTGTCGCGCGACGTCGCCGCGGTCGGCAGTTCCGACGGCTCGGTGCTGGTGTGGGACCGGGGAACCACCTCACGGCGTCAGCGCCTGCCGTCGGGCCAGCCGGTGACGTCGGTGGCGATCGACCAGACCGGGACGCTGCTCGCGATCGGCCGCTCGGACGGCACCACGGCGTTGTGGCGCCTCGGACCGCGGCCGGCACAGCTCGGTGAGCCGTTCCAGCGCCAGGGCGCCGGGGTGTCGTCGGTGGCGTTCTCCGGCACGAAGCTCGCCACCGGCAGCCACGACGGAACGGTGGTGGTCTGGGACATCGGCTCACCGGAGCGGCCGGTCGCGGGCGAGCCGCTGAACGACAACGTCCGCAAGGCCGTGACGTCCGTGGCCTTCAACGACACCGGGACGCTGCTGGCCACCGGTGGTTCGGACGGCGCCACGACGTTGTGGACGCCGGCGGACCGCACGCACACGAGGCTGACCGGGCACAGCGGGCTCGTCTCCTCCGTCGCGTTCTCGCCGGCCTCGTCCGTGCTGGCCGCCGGGAGTCACGACGCCACCACGGTCCTGTGGGACGTCAGCACCCCGGACCGGCCGCGCCAGGCAGGCGATCCGCTGGTGGGACAACGGGGTGCGGTGTCGTCGCTGGCGTTCTCCCCCGACGGCCTGCGCCTCGTCACGGGCAGCACCCGCGGGCCCGCCGTCGTGTGGGAGATGGCCGACCGGCCCCGCCGCATCGGATCGCCGCTGACCGGGCACGGCATGCTGGTGAAGTCCGTCGCGTTCGAGGACGGCACCACGCTCGTCACCACCGGGGCGGACAACCGGCAGATCCGCTGGGACGTCGGCCACCCGCAGCAGCCCAGGAAGATCGGCGAGGGCACCGGGGTCTCGCGGCTGCACTCGCTGGCCTCGCACGGCGGCATGGACGCGACAGCGGGCAGCGACAACACGATCGTGCTGTGGGACGTGGCCGCCGGCAAACCGATCGGGCCACCGCTGGCGGGGCTCAGGAACAGCGTGAGCGCGGCGGCGTTCTCGTCGGACGGCAAGGTGTTCGCCGCGGGCAGCACCGACGGCACGACGATCCTGTGGAACATCAGCGATCCGGGCCACCCGCTCCCGATCGGCCAGCCGCTGGGCCAGAACAAGCAGGTCACCGCTCTCGCGTTCGCCCCGGACGGCACGAAGCTCGTCGCGGGCACGTCCACCGGCGGCACGCTCGTCTGGGACGTCACCGACCCGAACCAGCCCCGCCAGGTCGGCCGGCAGCTCGACGGCCACCGGCTGGCGGTGAACTCCGCCGCCTTCGCCCCCGGCGGCGCCGTGCTCGCGACCGCGGGCTCCGACGGCACGACGGTGTTGTGGGACATGGCTTTGCTCGACAACGCCGTCCACCGCGCCTGCGCGGTCGCGGGCGGTGGCCTCAGCCGCCTCGAATGGCAGCAGTACCTCCCGGCCCTGCCCTACCGCGACACCTGCTCAGGAGACGTGCGATGAAACGCTTCCTCCCCGCGGTCCTGCTGCTCGCCGCGTGCTCGTCCCCGCCCGCCGAGGTGGCGCGGGCCCGCGAACCCCTGGTGTTCAGCGGGGTCCCGACCGCGAGCTCGATCACGACCCAGCAGACGTACCTGCCGATCGTCGACATGCTGCGCCGCGAGACCGGCGTGGAGATCCGCGTCCAGGAGCCGACCGGCTACGAGGCCCTCGTCGCCGGCATGCGCGACGGCTCGATCGACATCGGCGCGTTCGGCCCGCAGTCCTACGTCGTGGCGCGCGAACGCGGTGCGCGCATCACCCCGGTCTCCGCGCAGGTGAAGGAGAAGGGCGCCGCACCGTCGTACCGCGGCTTCGGCTTCGCGCACGCCGATTCGTCCATCAGGTCGCTGGCCGACCTGCGCGGCCGCAAGGTCTGCTACGCCGACCGCCTGTCCACCTCCGGGTTCCTCTACCCGAGCACGGCGCTGCGCGCGATCGGCCTCGACCCGGCGAGCGACACCGTGCCCGTGTTCACCAGCGGCCACGAGGCCACCGTGCTCGCCGTGGCCACCGGGCAGTGCGACGCGGGCTTCGCGTTCGACGAGATGGTCGACCGGCACCTGGTCGAACGCGGCCAGGTCCAGCCGGGGCAGCTGACGAAGATCTGGACGTCCGGTCCCATCCCCGGCGCTCCCCTGGCCGTGGCGGACGACCTGCCGGAACCGCTGCGGCAGCGGATCGTCTCCGCCCTGCAGACGAAGGCGACGGCGGACCACCTGCGGGCCAACGGGTTCTGCCAGGGCGAGTGCCCGGTGGGTGACGCGACGGCCTGGGGGTACGCGAAGGTCGACGACTCGTTGTACGAACCGGTGCGGGCTGCGTGCCGGGCCGTCGGCTGGAGCTCCTGCACGCCCGGCTAGCGGGTGGTCCCGAACGCGTCGGCCCCTGGGAGAAAGGCGAACGCCCCGCGCGACTCCGTTGTCGCGCGGGGCGCCATGCTGCTCTCCGCTGTCGGACGCCGTTGTCAGACCACAGCGAGCGGAAGCTGGTTGGGGATCACCGGCGAGGGCAGGCTCGAGGCGCCCGTGAGGAACTTGTCCACGGCGTTCGCCACGGACCGCCCCTCCGCGATCGCCCACACCACCAGGGAGGCGCCGCGGTGGGCGTCCCCGCAGACGAACACGCCGGGCGCGGTCGTCTGCCAGTCGGAGCCGCACGAGATCGTGCCGCGGGTCGTGAGCGAGATGCCCAGGTCGTCCAGGAGCCGCATGTGCTCGACGCCCTCGAAGCCGATCGCCAGCAGCACCATGTCGGCGGGCAGGACCTCGACCTCGTCGGACACCGGGATCACGGCGCGGCGGCCGGACGAGTCCTTCTCGACACGCACCTGCTGCAGCTCGATGAACCGCACGTGGCCCGCGTCGTCCCCCACGAAGCGCTTGACCGCCACGGTGAAGCGGCGTTCGCCCGCCTCCTCGTGCGCGGGGTACGTGCGCAGGATGTGCGGCCACACCGGCCACGGCGAGCGCTCGTCGTCGCGCACGGTGGGCGGCATCGGGTACTGGTCGAGCTGCGTCACGGACAGCGCGCCCTGGCGGGTCGCGGTGCCGTAGCAGTCGGCGCCCGTGTCGCCACCGCCGATGACGATGACGTGCTTGCCCTCGGCGGAGAGCGACGACGGCCCGTCGCCCTCGCACGCGCGGTTCGCGGGGACCAGGTGGTCCATCGCGAGGTGCACGCCCTCGAGCTCGCGTCCCGGCGTCGTCTTGTCGTCACGGCCGCGCAACGCGCCCACGGCCAGCACGACCGCGTCGAACTCGGCGCGCAACTGTTCGACCGTGACGTCGACGCCGACCTCGCAGCCGGTGACGAACTTGGTGCCCTCGCGGCGCAGCTGCGTGAGACGGCGGTCGAGGACCTTCTTCTCCATCTTGAACTCGGGGATGCCGTACCGCAGCAGCCCGCCCAGGCGGTCGTCCCGTTCGTACACCACGACCTCGTGGCCCGCGCGGGTCAGCTGCTGCGCGGCGGCGAGCCCGGCGGGACCGGATCCGACGACCGCGACGCGCTTGCCCGAGGTCACGGCTGCCTGGGACGGCTGCACGTAGCCGTTCTCCCACGACATGTCCGCGATGGTCTCCTCGACCCGCTTGATCGCGACCGCACCGCCCGCGTCGTGCGAGATCGACAGCACGCAGGCGGCCTCACACGGTGCCGGGCACAGCCTGCCCGTGAACTCCGGGAAGTTGTTGGTGGCGTGCAGGCGGTCCGAGGCGAGCTCCCAGTCGCCACGGCGCACCAGGTCGTTCCACTCGGGGATCAGGTTCCCGAGCGGGCAGCCCGCGGTTCCGCTGTGGCAGAACGGGATTCCGCAGTCCATGCACCTCGTCGCCTGCGTGCGCACGGCGGCGTTGCGCTCCTCCGGGGTTTCCTGGAGGTAGACCTCGTTCCAGTCCTGCAACCGTTCCGGCTTCGGACGCTTCGGCGCGTCGGAGCGGGAGTGCTTGAGAAAACCCTGTGGATCAGCCACGAGACGCCTCCATGACAGCCGCGTCAACGTCCCGGCCCTCAGCGCGGGCGAGGCGCATGGCCTCGAGAACGCGCTGGTAGTCGCCGGGCATGACCTTCGTGAACGCACCGGCCCGACGGGTCCAGTCACCGAGCAGCGACGCGGCCACCGCGGAACCGGTGTGCCGGTGGTGCTTGGTGACGGCGTCCTTGAGCCAACGCAGGTCCTCGGCGCTGAGGCGCTGCAGTTGCACCATCTCCTGGTTCACCGACAACGGGTCCAGGTCGAGCACGTACGCGATTCCGCCGGACATGCCGGCCGCGACGTTGCGCCCGGTCGGCCCGAGCACCACTGCCCGGCCACCGGTCATGTACTCGAACGCGTGGTCGCCCACGCCCTCCGCCACGAGCAGCGCGCCGGAGTTGCGGACGCAGAAGCGTTCGCCGACGCGGCCGCGCAGGAAGACCTCGCCGGACGTGGCGCCGTAGCCGATCACGTTGCCCGCGATCACCTGGTCCTCGGCGCGGAACGGCGCGTCGTCGTGCGGCCGGACGATGATCCGCCCGCCGGACAGGCCCTTGCCGACGTAGTCGTTCGCGTCGCCGACCATCTCGAGTGTGATGCCGCGCGGCAGGAACGCGCCGAGCGACTGGCCGGCCGAACCGGTCAGCTTCACCCGGATCGTGTCGTCCTCCAGGCCCTCGCCGCCGAAGCGGCGGGTGACCTCGGCGCCGAGCAGCGTGCCGACCGTGCGGTTGACGTTGCGGACCGGCAGCTCCAGCTTCACCTGGTGCGCGTCCTCCAGCGCCGCCTCGGCGAGCTGGATCAGCGTGCGGTCCAGGGCCTTGTCGAGACCGTGGTCCTGGTCGCGGACGCGGCGCTTCGCCGTCGGGTACGGGGTCTCGGGCACCTCGAAGACGGGGTCCAGGTTCAGGCCCGCGGTCTTCCAGTGCTCGATCGCCTCGTCCTTGTCGAGCAGCTCCGCGTGACCGACGGCCTCGTCGATCGTGCGGAAGCCGAGCTCGGCCAGGATCTCCCGGACCTCCTGCGCGATGAACTCGAAGAAGTTCACGACGTGGTCGGCCTGACCGGTGTAGCGGGCGCGCAGGTCGGGGTTCTGCGTGGCGACGCCGACCGGGCACGTGTCGAGGTGGCAGACGCGCATCATCACGCAGCCCGCGACGATCAGCGGTGCCGTGGCGAAGCCGAACTCCTCGGCGCCGAGCAGCGCGGCCACCACGACGTCGCGGCCCGTGCGCATCGCGCCGTCGACCTGGACGGTGATGCGGTCGCGCAAACCGTTGAGCAGCAACGTCTGCTGGGTCTCGGCGAGGCCGATCTCCCACGGCGTCCCGGCGTGCTTGAGCGAGTTCATCGGCGAGGCGCCGGTGCCGCCGTCGTAGCCGGAGATCAGCACGACGTCCGCGTGCGCCTTGGCGACGCCCGCCGCGACCGTGCCCACGCCGATGGACGAGACGAGCTTCACGTGAACCCGTGCCTGCTCGTTCGCGTTCTTCAGGTCGTGGATGAGCTGCGCCAGGTCCTCGATCGAGTAGATGTCGTGGTGCGGCGGCGGCGAGATCAGGCCGACGCCCGGCGTGGAGTGCCGGGTGCGCGCGACCCACGGGTAGACCTTGAAGCCGGGCAGCTGGCCGCCCTCGCCGGGCTTCGCGCCCTGCGCCATCTTGATCTGGATGTCCGTCGAGTTCACGAGGTACTCGCTCGTGACGCCGAACCGTCCACTCGCGACCTGCTTGACCGCCGAGCGGCGCTCGGGGTCGTACAGGCGCTCGCGGTCCTCGCCGCCCTCACCGGAGTTCGACCGGCCGCCCAGGCGGTTCATCGCGATCGCGAGGGTCTCGTGCGCCTCGGCCGAGATGGAGCCGTAGGACATGGCGCCGGTGTTGAAGCGCTTGACGATCGCGCTGACGGGCTCGACCTCGTCGATCGGGATCGGCGTGCGGCCCTCGCTGCGGAACTTGAACAGGCCGCGCAGCGTGCCGCCCTGCCGCGAGATGCGCTCGACCTCCGCCGTGTACTGGCGGAAGACGTCCTCCTTGCGCGTCTTCGTGGCGTGCTGCAGCAGGAACACCGTCTCCGGCGTGAACAGGTGCAGCTCGCCCTCGCGGCGGTAGGAGTACTCGCCGCCGACCTCGAGCCTGCGGTGCTCGCGCGCCGTCGGGTTGTCCGGGTGGGCGCGGCGGTGGCGCAGCGCCACCTCCTCGGCGAGCACGTCGAGGCCGGCGCCGCCGAGCTTCGACTGCGTGCCGGTGAAGTACTCGTCCAGCAGGTCGTTCGACAGGCCGACCGCCTCGAAGATCTGCGCCGCGGTGTAGGCGCCGACGGTCGAGATGCCCATCTTGGACATGATCTTCAGGACGCCCTTGACGAGCGCCTTGACGTAGTTGCGGATCGCCTTGTGCGCCGGGACGCCGGTGATGGCGCCCTGGCTGATCAGGTCCTCGATCGTCTCGAACGCGAGGTACGGGTTCACCGCGGCGGCGCCGTAGCTCAGCAGCGCGGCGACGTGGTGGACCTCGCGGCAGTCACCGGACTCGACGACGAGCGCGACGCGCAGGCGTTCCTTGGTGCGCACCAGGTGGTGGTGCACCGCGGAGACCAGCAGCAGCGACGGGATCGGCGCCATGCGGTGGTCCGAGTCGCGGTCGCTCAGCACCAGCGTGCGCGCGCCGTTCGCGATGGCCTCCGACGCCTCGCGGCGCACGCGCTCGATCGCCGCGGCCAGCGCCTCACCGCCACCGTCCACCTCGTACAGTCCGGACAGGACGGTGCACGCGAAGCCCGGCAGGTCGCCGTCGTCGTTGATGTGGATGAGCTTGGCGAGCTCGTCGTTGTCGATGACCGGGTAGTCGAGCGTGACGTGGCGGCACGACACCGGGCCGGGCTCCAGCAGGTTCTGCTCGGGGCCCATCACGCGCTTGACCGACGTGACGATCTCTTCGCGGATCGCGTCCAGCGGCGGGTTCGTGACCTGCGCGAAGTTCTGCACGAAGTAGTCGTAGAGCAGCCGCGAGCGCTGGCTGAGCGCCGCGACCGGGGTGTCGGTGCCCATGGACGCGAGCGGCTCGGCGCCCGAGATCGACATGGGCGTGAGCAGGATCCGCAGCTCCTCCTCGGTGTAGCCGAAGGTGAGCTGGCGGCGCACGACGGACTCGTGGCTCTGCACGACGTGCTCGCGGTCCTGCAGGTCGGCCAGGTCGAGCAGGCCGGCGTGCAGCCACTCGTCGTAGGGCTGCTCCGACGCGAGGGTCGACTTGAACTCCTCGTCGTCGATGATCCGGCCCTGGGCGGTGTCCACGAGGAACATGCGGCCGGGCTGCAGGCGGCCCTTGGCGACGACCTGGTCGGACGGCACGTCGAGCACGCCGGTCTCCGACGCCAGGACGACGCGGCCGTCGGCGGTCTGCCACCAGCGGGCGGGACGCAGGCCGTTGCGGTCGAGGACCGCGCCGACGATCTCGCCGTCGGTGAACGTGACGCAGGCCGGGCCGTCCCACGGCTCCATCAGCGAGGCGTGGAACTGGTAGAACGCGCGGCGCTTCGGGTCCATCGTGGCGTGGTTCTCCCACGCCTCCGGGATCATCATCAGCACCGCGTGCGGCAGGCTGCGGCCGCCGAGGTGCAGCAGCTCCAGCACCTCGTCGAACGACGCCGAGTCCGAGCCGTCCGGGTTGCAGATCGGGAACAGCCGGGCGAGGTCGCCGGGGATCAGGTCGCTGTCCAGCAGCGCCTCGCGGGCGCGCATGCGGTTGCGGTTGCCGCGCACGGTGTTGATCTCACCGTTGTGGGCGACGAACCGGAACGGGTGTGCGAGCGGCCACGAGGGGAACGTGTTCGTGGAGAAGCGGCTGTGCACCAGCGCGATCGCCGTGTAGAGGCGCTCGTCGTGCAGGTCGGGGAAGAACGCCGGCAGCTGCTCGGTCGTCAGCATTCCCTTGTAGACGATCGTGCGCGCCGACAGCGAAGGGAAGTAGACGCTGCCCTCGTGCTCCACGCGCTTGCGCAGGCAGAAGGCGAGGCGGTCCAGGGCGATGCCGGACTCGTCGCGCGTGCCCTTCACGAACAGCTGTGCGAAGTGCGGCGCCACCGACATGGCCGTCGGGCCGACGCCGGCGGACTCCGGGGCGACCGGGACGTCGCGCCAGCCGAGGACGACGAGGTTCTCCTCCTCGGCGATGCGCTCGATCTGCCGCATGGCGGCTTCGCGTTCTTCGGCCTCGAACGGCAGGAAAGCGATTCCCGCCGCGTACTGCCCGCGCTCGGGCAGGTCGAACCCGGCCACCGCGCGGAGGAACTCGTCCGGCAGCTGCAGGAGGATGCCCGCACCGTCGCCCGAGGTGGGCTCGGCACCGGCGGCACCCCGGTGCTCCAGGTTGGCCAGCGCCGTCAGCGCATCGCTCACGATGCCGTGCGAACGCCTGCCCTGGATGTCGGCCACCATGGCGACGCCGCAGGCGTCGCGCTCATCAGCCGGGTCGTAGAGACCCTGGGGGCCGGGGATGGCGGAGAAGATCACTGCGCAGACCTCCTTCGTCGTCCTCGCGAAAGAACAATGTCCTCGTGCTCAGACCTCGAACCAACAGGTGGGAGCACGGGACGACGATGGCCCGCGTGTTGACGCGACTTTAACAGCCGCGAAACCCAGGGACACCCGCCAATGGGTGATCTAGGTCATGGATGTGTAACGATTCCCCGCTGCGGAGCGACATTGCGGCCAACGTCGGCGTTCGTTACATCCGGGTTAGCGTAACCGAACGTTCAACTGGCGCCAGTCCGATGAGAGCTGCACTACATTCGGTGCTTCCCACTGGATCAGCACGCGCTACCGGCGTCTTCGCTGGTCAGCGCCTTATCGTCTCAGTTAGCGGACGCTCACGTCGTCCCACTTCAGATGGTACGCGCACCGTGCAAACCGGGTCGCGGCAGTTGTTTCCGGTCAAACGACAGCGAGGCCCCGTTCATCCCGCGCCGCAGGCGGGAGAGCGGGACCTCGCTGTTCGCGGAGGTCGTGGGTCGCGTGGCCGGAGGCGGGAAGAGACGCCTCCGGCCACGGACGTCTCAGTGAGCCGCGACCGGCTCCTTCTCGTCGTCGCCGGCGCCGGTCTGCTTGGCCAGCAGGTCGTCGACGTCGACGCTGTCGGGGTTGTTCAGCACCTCGGTCAGGCGGTCCTTGTCGAGGGCCTTCTGCCACGCGGCGACCACGAGCGAGCCGACACCGTTGCCGATCACGTTGGTGATGGCGCGGGCCTCGGACATGAAGCGGTCGATGCCGACGATGAGCGCGATGCCGACCGCGGGGATGGCCGAGTGGGCCTCGAACGCCTGCAGCGAGGCGGCCAGGGTGACGAGGCCGGCGCCGGTGACGCCCGCCGCGCCCTTCGACGCGATCAGCATGAACAGCAGCAGGCCGATCTGGACGCCGATCGACACGTCGTGACCCGTGGCCTGGGCGATGAAGATCGCGCCCATGGTCAGGTAGATGCAGGTGCCGTCGAGGTTGAACGAGTAGCCCGTCGGGATGGTGAGGCCGACGACCGACTTCTGCGCGCCCGCCGCCTCCAGCTTGACCATCATGCGCGGCAGCACCGACTCGGACGACGACGTGCCGAGGACGATGAGGATCTCGTCCTTGATGTAGCGCAGGAACTTGAAGAGGCTGAAGCCCGCGAACTTCGCCACGAGGCCGAGCACCACGACGACGAACAGGATGCAGGTCGCGTAAAACGAGCCCATCAGCCAGAGCAGCTTGCCGAGGACGCTGCCGCCGAACTTGCCGACGGTGTAGGCGATACCGCCGAAGGCGCCGATCGGGGCGACGTACATGACGATCTTGATGATGCCGAACATCACCTTGGACAGCGTCTCCATCGCGGAGACGACCTTGGCGCCGCGCTCACCCATGCCGGCGACCGCGACGGCCACGAGGATGGCGACCACGAGCACCTGGATCAGCTGGCCGTCGGTGAACGCGCTGACGAACGACTTCGGCACCAGGCTCAGGATGAAGCCGGTGACACCGGTCTCCGCGTTCGCCGCGGACTTCAGCGTCGCGTCGGCCTGGCTCGCGTTGAGCTGGATCTCACCACCGTGGTGACCCGGCTGGACGATGTTCACGACGACGAGACCGATGGCGAGCGCCACCGTGGTCATCGCGGTGAAGTAGAGGATCGTGCGAAGGGCGAGGCCACCCGCCTTGGCGAGGTTCCCGAGGCCCGCGATGCCGACGATGATCGTCGCGAAGATGGTCGGCGCGATGACGACCTTGACGAGGTTCACGAAGAGGTCGGCGAGCCACTTCATCTCGGACGCCTGTTTGGGGAACAGGAACCCGACGGCAGCGCCCAGAACGATGGAGACGAGCACCCAGAAGTAGAGGTGCTTGTAGATCGGTTTGCGCCCTGTGGTCGTGGTGGCCACTGTTCCTCCTTGAACTACGTGTTGGGAGAGAGAGTGAGCCGCGCCACCAGGCCCGACAAGCGGACGTCCGGAAACTTCAGACAGCCCTGACGTAACAGCTAGGCTTCATCGGTGTCGTTCAGCCGTCGCACGCTTCTGCTGGGGGCCGGGCTGGCTCTCGCCGGGTGCACCCCGCGCAGGGTCGACGCCCCCGCTGAGCTGGTGCTCGCGACCGGTCCCGAGGGCGCGGTGTTCCGCGAGGTGGGCGGAGCACTGGCCGCCGCGCTGGCCGAGCAGCTGCCCGGCACGAAGGTCACCGCGATCCCCACGGCCGCGTCGGTGGAGAACCTGCAGCTGCTGCGCTCCGGCGAGGCCCAGCTCGCGCTGTCCTCTTTGGACCCGATCGACGACCCGCAGAGCGTGCGCGCGGTGGGCAGGCTCTACGACAGCTTCATGCAGATCGCGGTGCCGGTGGCGTCGCCGGTCCACACCTTCGCCGACCTCGCGGGCAAGCGGATCTCGCTGGGCCCCATCGGTTCCGGCACGGAGTTCACCGCCAAGCGGATGCTGGACGTCTTCAACGTGTCCGCATTGGACGAACGCATGGCGCACGCGGAGGCCTCGCGCAGGGTCGCGAACGGGTCGCTGGACGCGTTGCTCGCGCTGACCGGGATCCCGACTCCCGCGATCTCCGACCTGGTCGGGAACGTGCGGCTGGTGAACATCCCGGCCGAGGCCGTCCAGCTGGCCGACGAGTACAAGGGCCCGTACATCCCGGCGACGATCCCGAGCACCACCTACGAGGGCGTGCAGGCGAACCAGACGTTCGCGGTGCCGAACCTGCTGCTGGCGCGGGAGTCGCTGAGCGCGGACGTCGTCGAGGTCGTGACACGCACGGTGTTCACCGAGACGGCGCGGATCGTGGAGGGCCACCCGGAGGCGTCGCGCATCAACGTCCGCACCGGCATCGCGACCGGTCTCGTGCCGCTGCACGAGGGCGCTATGCGCTGGTTCCGTTCCGTGAAGCGCTGAGGGCGACCTTCACGTCCAGGCCCGGGCCGGCGTCGTGCAGCGAGAGCGTGCCCCCTGCCGACTCGATCAGCTCGGCGCAGATCGCGAGCCCGAGCCCCGTACCGGCGATGTTCTGGTGCTTGGTCGCGCGCCAGAACCGTTGCAGCGCGAGTTCGCGCTCCTCGTCGTCCAAGCCGTCGCCGTTGTCGACTACGTGCAGCTCACCGGGCTTGCCGGTGACCACGACCTCGGTGGCGTTGGAGAGGCGGACGGCGTTGCTGACGAGCTCGTCGAGGACGCTGCCGAGCCCGCCCGGCGGTTCCTGCATGGTGAGGCCCGCCGGCACGTCGATCTTCAGCTCGACCCCGCTCCTGCTCGCGAGCGCCTGCCAGGCGGCCCGGTGGGTCGTGATGAGCTGGTCGATCTCGACGGGTTCGGTCTGCCGCGCGCTGTCGAGCCGGGTCGCGGCGAGCAGCGTGTCGAGCACGCGACCCATCTCCTCGGCCTCCTCGACGGCGATCTGGTGGGCCTCTCTCGCGTCCTCCCCCTGGACGTGCGGCTCCAGGTTGTCCACGGCGAGCCGCAGGCTGGCCAGCGGGTTGCGCAGCTGGTGCGAGGCGTCGGCGACGAACGCCTTCTGCCTGTTCAGCGCCCTGCCGACCACGTCGACCATCGTGTTGAAGCTCTTCGCGAGCCTGCGCAGCTCCGCCGGTCCGCCGACCTCGTCCGCCCGCACGTCGAGGTTGCCCTGCGCGACAGCCGCCGTGGCCTCGTCGAGCTTGCTGACCGGCCGCAGCACCCACCGCGACATCGGCCAGGCCGCGGCGACCACGGCCAGCATCGGCGCGAGACCCGCGAGCGCCAAGAGCCCCCACTGCCGCAGCACCTCGGCGCGCAGGCCGTTCGTCCGCGAGGTGGTGACCACCGCGGCCACCACCTCGCTGTCGCGCCCGACCGGTTCGACGACGACCATCGGCCCCGTGCGCCACGGCCAGCCCGTGTACTCCGGTTCGGGCCGCACGCCGCCGTTCAGGGCGGTGTTCAGCAGTGCGGTGACCTCGGGGTCGCTGCTCGGGTTGAAGCCCTGCCGTGACGCCAGCACGATCCGCCGGTCGGCGCTGACGATCGCGACGGGGATGTCGTAGAGGGTGTCGTAGCGCTGGATCTCCTGGCTCAGCGCCTCCAGCCGGTCCGACTGGAGCGCGCTCTCGGCGAGGGAGGCGAACCTGCTCGCGTCACCGAGGCGGTCGAGGTAGGTCGTCTGCGTCTCCCGCTGCACCACCGCGGACGCCAAGGGGATGCCGAGCGCCGCGACCAGGGCGACGAGCAGCGGAACGGTGATGACGAGCAGTCGGCGGAGCATCGGTGGGAATTGTTCCGCACCGGCCTGTGGATGTCTCCCGGAGACTCGTCACGTGGCGAGCCGGTACCCCACCCCGCGGACCGTCTCGATCTTGACCTGGTCGCCGAGCTTCCCGCGCAGCGCCGCGATGTGCGTGTCCAGCGTCCGCGACGGCGCCTCCCAGTGCGCCTGCCACACCTGGTCCACGATGAAGTCGCGGCTCACCACCTCGCCCTTGCGGGCGGCGAGCAGGGCGAGCAGGTCGAACTCCTTGCGCGTGAGCGCGAGAGCCTCGCCGGCGAGCGTCGCGCTGCGCGTCGAGGCGATGATCCGCAACGGGCCGACCTGGATCGGCCCCTCGCTGTCGGGCTCGGCCCGGTGGGTGCGCGTGCGGCGGAGCACCGCCTCGATCCGGGCGAGCAGCTCGGACGTGCCGAACGGCTTCACCACGTAGTCGTCCGCGCCGGCCCGCAACCCGAGCACGCGTTCACGTTCCTCACCGCGCGCGGTGACCGTGATGACGGCCGTGCCCGGCCGGTGCCGCAGCTCGCGCAGCACGTCCAGGCCGTCGCCGTCGGGCAGGCCGAGGTCGAGCAGGACCACGTCCGCCGGCGCCGCACGCAGCGCGTCAGCGGCCGTGGCCACCCGATGAACCTCGTAACCCGCGTGCCGCAACGCGGTCAGCAGGCCCCTGGCCACCCGGTCGTCATCCTCGACGACGAGCACGCGCACAGATCACTCCGGTTTGACGGACTCCGAGGAGTTCTTCTTGTCCTTCTCGGCGTCTTCCTCGACCGCCTCGGCTTCTCGCGACGGGGTCTCGCCCGGTTCGACGGGCTCGCCGTCGGTGGGGTGGGCGGTGCGCACCGCCGCGACGTCCTCACGCCCACCACGCGAACGGGCGACGACGAAGTACGCGATGGCCCCGAAGAACACCAGCGCCGACACGAAGACGTTCACCCGCTGCCCGAAGACCAGCGTCGCCTCGTCCGTGCGCATCAGCTCGATCCAGAACCGGCCGGCCGTGTAGCCCGCGACGTAGAGCGCGAACACCCGCCCGTGCCCGAGCCGGAACTTCCGGTCCGCCCACACGATCAGCAGCGCGACACCGAGGTTCCACAGCAGCTCGTAGAGGAACGTCGGGTGCACGACCTGGATCGGCGTGTGGTCGATCGCAACGCCCGCCAGCGCGTCCTCGCGCCCCTCGGGCGTGACGCGGCGGTAGATCTCGAGCCCCCACGGCAACGTCGTGTCGCCGCCGTAGAGCTCCTGGTTGAAGTAGTTGCCGAGCCGCCCGATCGCCTGCGCCACCACGATGCCGGGCGCGAGCGCGTCCGCCATGGCGGGCAGCGGGATGCCCTTGCGCCGGCACCCGATCCACGCACCCACCGCACCGAGGGCGATGGCACCCCAGATCCCGAGGCCGCCATTCCAGATCTCCAGAGCCGCGAGCGGGTTCTTGCCCGGCCCGAAGTACTTCTGGTTGTCCGTGATGACGTGGTAGAGCCGCCCGCCGACGAGCCCGAACGGCACCGCCCACACGGCGATGTCCGTGACCTCGCCCTTGATGCCACCCCGCTCGACCCACCGGCGCTCACCCCACCAGATGGCGACGATGATGCCGGCGATGATGCACAGCGCGTACGCCCTGATGGGGAGCGGTCCGAGGTACCAAACACCACGGTCTGGGCTCGGGATCGTGGCCAGGACGGCGGCGTTCAACCCGTTCAACACGACGCCCACCGTACCGGTGGGCCTGTGTGCGCCTCGTTCGGACGCGCGATCGTTACCGAGCCGAACCTGTCGGTGCCGAACACTAGAATTGAATTTGGGGGTACCCGGCCGGACGCGTGTGTGTGGTAGCTGCGCATAGGCTCGTTGGACCTCGGCCGCGCGAGGTGCGGGAGGCTTGCTCAGCCGCTCGTCGGACGCGTGGGCCGTGCCCGTTCGATCGCTTGCGGGGCGAGTGCCGTGTGGGGCTGATCGGTGTGCGGCTGGCTCGCTGAGGTGGGCAGGGACGGCCGCGTCACGCTGCCCCGCCGGGTCGAGCCGGGAGTCTGGCCAGGCTCAGCGGACCAGGCGACGCCCGAGCCGAGTTGGGCCGAGCCTTGCTGGCCTGCTTCGCGGATGCACGCGACCGCCCAGCCTGCCGCACACCCGTGGACCCCGCGGCGCTCAGCCTCGCCCCGGCCATTTCCACGATCGCGTGATCGCGGAGCCGCAATACTCGGACGCGGTCTCTGGCGGGCTCACGAAAGGGCGGACATGACGGTCCTGGTGGTCGGCGGCGGCATCGGCGGTCTGGCAACGGCTCTCGGTCTCGCGCGAGCCGGGCACCGCGTGGCGGTGCTGGAGGCCGCGCCCGCGTTCGAGGAGATCGGCGCCGGCATCCAGGTCGGCCCGAACGGGTTCCGCGCGCTCGACGCTCTCGGCGTCGGCGCCGAGGTGCGGGCCCGGGCCGTGCACGTCGACGAACTGCGGCTGCGCTGCGGTGTGTCCGGGCGGCGGATCGCCGGACTGGCCGTCGACGAAGAGTTCCGAAGGCGCTTCGGGACGTACGCCGTTGTGCACCGCAACGACGTGCTCGCACCGCTGCTCAAGGCCTGCCGGAGCCACGAGCGCGTTGAGCTGAGGGGCGACAGCGCTGTCGAGTCCTACGCACAGGACGGTGACGGGGTCACCGCAAAGCTGCGGTCCGGTGAGCTCGTGCGCGGCGAAGCGCTCGTCGGAGCCGACGGGTTGCGATCCGCGGTGCGTCGGCAACTCGTGGGTGACGGGGAGCCGCGGGTTTCCGGGCACACCGCCTTCCGCGCGGTCATCCCGGCGCAGGACGTACCTCGGTCGTTGAAGGAGAACGTCGTCACCCTCTGGGCCGGGCCTCGGTACCACGTGGTCTGGTACGTGATCGCCGGCGGGCGGTACGTGAACCTCGTGGCCACGACGGACAACGGCGCCACGGAGCCCGTCACCGGCAAGCCGACCGAGCACGCCGAGGTGCTGCGGCACTTCGCGCCGTTGTGCGACGACGCTGCTCGCGTCATGGCGTTGGCGCGCGAGTGGCGGGCGTGGGTGTTGTGCGATCGGGAGCCGGTCGCGACGTGGCAGGACTCGCGGGTCGTGCTGCTCGGCGACGCCGCCCATCCCGTGCTGCAGTACGCGGCGCAGGGAGCTTGCCAGGCGTTGGAGGACGCCGTGTGCCTCTCCGAGGTGTTCGACTCACGGGACGTGGCCGGCTCTTGTGCGCGGTACGTGGCGCTCCGCTCGGAGCGGACCGCGCGCGTCCACCACGTGTCGCGGTTGATGGGCCGGGAGGTCTACCACCCGGCTGGTGGGGCGGCGGAGGCCCGTGACGCGCTGTTCGCCTCGTGGACCACGGCCGACCTGCACGAACGGCTGGAGTGGCTCTACGGCTAGGAAGGCAGCTCGATGGTGACCGGGAACGGTCGCTCGATGGTCAGGACGCCCTCCTCGCTCCGGGCGATCTCGGCGTACTCGCCTTCGTCGTCCAGTTCGAGCAGCACCGCTTCCGGCACGCCCTTCGCCGGATCGATGATCAGGTAGTAGGGCACGCGTGCTTCCGCGTACACCTGGCGCTTCACCACCAGGTCCTTCAGCTTGGTGCTCCTGGAGATCACCTCGCCGATGAGGAGCACGTCGGCCACCGGAACGGTCAGGCCCTTCGCACCCTTCCTCTTCAGCACGGTGAAGTCGGGGATGAACAGACGGCGGTCGTCGAACTCGACGTTCAACTCGATCGTCGCCTCGTAGTCCTGCGGACAGGCTCCGCGCAGCGCGTACGACGCCTCGAACACCAGTCTCTGATGTGCGGCCGTGCCCAGCGGGCTCACGTAGAGCATCCCGTCGACGAGTTCGATCCGCTGGCTGTTGTCCTCCGGCAGGGCGAGGACGTCCGCGATCGTCCAGGGCCCCTCGTGGCTGGGCAGCAGGAAATGGGTCTTGGCTTCGGTTGGCGCCACCACCGGGCATCACCTCCGTTGACCACCTGCGCACCACCAGTGTGGCACGCCGGGCGGGCGGCTGACTCGTGCATGAGGACAGGTTCGCAGGTGGGACCGACGCTCAACTGGGGTTCTGACCCCACCGGCCGCAGATTCACTCGATCAGGTGTTCGAATTCGTGTCATGCTCATGGCGGAACATCGAGGACTCCGGAAGGAGGCGGGTCCGACATCCGCGCCGCACAGGACGAAGCCGCCCGGTTCCGGAGAACCGAGCGGCTTCGCGAAGAGAGAGGAGGTTCAGACGGTCGCAGCCGCCGACCGCACGCCCTTGGCCAGATCAGCGGCCAGCGCACGCACAGCCGTCTCACCCTCGGCCACCGCCGACACGAACGCCGACCCCACGATCACCCCGTCCGCGAACCCGGCGATCTCCGCCGCCTGCGCACCGGACCGCACGCCGAGCCCGACGCCGACGGGCAGCGACGTGTGCTCGCGGACGCGGCCGACGAGCTCGGGAGCAGCGGACGACACGACGTCACGAGCACCGGTGACGCCCATGACCGCGGTGGCGTACAGGAAGCCGGATGAGGCGCGGGCCGTCATCGCGACGCGCTCCTCGGTCGACGACGGCGCCACCAGGAAGATCCGGTCGAGGCCGTGCGCCTCGGACGCGGCCATCCAGTCGTCGGCCTCGTCCGGGACGAGGTCGGGCGTGATGATGCCGAGGCCACCGGCGGCGGCCAGGTCGCGCGCGAACGCGTCCACGCCGTAACGCAGCACGGGGTTCCAGTACGTCATCACGACCGCACGCCCGCCGGCGTCGGAGACGGCGGACACCACGTCGAACAGGTCGCGCACGCGGAAGCCCGCGGACAGCGCCTGCTCGGCGGCGGCCTGGATCGTCGGGCCGTCCATCACCGGGTCGGAGAACGGCAGGCCGACCTCGACCAGGTCACAACCAGACTCGATCATCGAACGGAGGTGGTCCTTGGACCCGTCGACCGTCGGGTAGCCCGCGGGCAGGTAGCCGATCAACGCGGCACGCGACTCGGCGCGCGCGGTGGAGAACACGTCGGACAACGACATCAGGCCTGTCCCCCGTCAGCGAGGCCGAAGTACTTCACGGCCGTGTCCATGTCCTTGTCACCACGCCCGGAGAGGTTCACGACCAGCAGCCCGTCCGGCCCGAGCGACGGCCCGAGCTTCAACGCGCCCGCGAGCGCGTGCGAGGACTCGATCGCCGGGATGATGCCCTCGGTGCGGGAGAGCAGCGCGAACGCCTCCATCGCCTCGGCGTCGGTGACGGGGAAGTACTCGGCGCGGCCGATGTCCTTGAGGTGCGAGTGCTCCGGGCCGACACCGGGGTAGTCGAGACCGGCGGAGATCGAGTGCGCCTCGGTGATCTGGCCGTCCTCGTCCTGCATGACGTACGACATCGCGCCGTGCAGCGAGCCGGGCGTGCCGGCCGTCAGCGTGGCGCCGTGGCTGCCGCTGTCGAGACCGGAGCCGCCGGGCTCGACACCGACCAGGCGCACGTCGGCGTCGTCGATGAAGCCGTGGAAGATGCCGATGGCGTTCGAGCCGCCACCGACGCAGGCGACGACGGCGTCGGGCAGCCGGCCTGCCTTCTCGAGGATCTGCTCGCGCGCCTCGATGCCGATGACGCGGTGGAAGTCGCGCACCAGCAGCGGGAACGGGTGCGGGCCCGCGGCAGTGCCGAGCAGGTAGTGCGTCTCGTCGACGTTGGTGACCCAGTCGCGCAACGCCTCGTTGATCGCGTCCTTCAGCGTGCGCGAGCCGGACTTCACCGGGATGACCTCGGCGCCCAGCAGGCGCATGCGGGCGACGTTGAGCGCCTGCCGCTCGGTGTCGACCTCGCCCATGTAGACGACGCAGTCGAGCCCGAGGAGCGCGCACGCCGTCGCCGTCGCCACGCCGTGCTGGCCGGCGCCGGTCTCGGCGATCACGCGCTTCTTGCCCATGCGCTTGGTCAGCAACGCCTGGCCGAGCACGTTGTTGATCTTGTGCGAGCCGGTGTGGTTGAGGTCTTCGCGCTTGAGGAAGACCCGCGTGCCGGCGTGCTCCGCGAACTTCGGGGCCTCGGTCAGCAGGGACGGCCGGCCGGCGAAGTCCTTCAGCAGCCGTTTGAACTCGTTCACGAACTCCGGGTCCAGGCGGGCCTTGTCGTACTCGGCGGCCAGCTCGTCCACCGCCGCGATCAGGGCCTCCGGGACGAACCGGCCACCCCACGGGCCGAAGTGGCCGCGTGCGTCGGGATCGTGCGGTGTGGGCGTGAACTGGCCCATCGGGTAACTCCTCTAACGCTGTTGTCGACCGGTCCTCATCGGCTCGGCCGGGGGCACGCGGGGTGTGAGCCCGCGGTCACGAGCTTGTTCACGGCGGCCTTGGGGTCTCCGCTGGTCACCAGGCTTTCGCCGACGAGCACCGCGTCAGCACCCGCGCCGGCGTACGACATCAGGTCGCCGGGCCCGGTGACCCCCGACTCGGCGATCTTGATCGTCTCGAAGGGTAGTCCCGGCGCGATCCTGCCGAAAACGTCCTTGTCCACCTCCAGCGTGTGGAGGTTGCGCGCGTTCACGCCGATGACCGTCGACCCCGCTTCGAGAGCGCGGTCGGCCTCCTCGGCCGTGTGCACCTCGACCAGCGCCGTCATGCCGAGCGACTCGACCCGGTCGAGCAGCGACACCAGGGCGTTCTGCTCCAGCGCGGCCACGATCAGCAGCACCAGGTCGGCGCCGTGCATGCGCGCCTCGTGGACCTGGTACGGCGACACGATGAAGTCCTTGCGCAGCAGCGGGATCTTCACCGCCCGGCGCACCGCGTCGAAGTCCGCCAGCGACCCGCCGAAGCGGCGCTGCTCGGTCAGCACGCTGATCACCGACGCACCGCCCGCCTCGTACGCGGACGCGAGGTCGGCGGGTTCCGGGATCTCCGCCAGCGCACCCTTGGAGGGGCTGCGGCGCTTGACCTCGGCGATCACGCCCACGTTCGGCCCGCGCAGCACCGACAGCACGTCGAGCGGCGGGGCGGTCTTGGCCGCGCGCTCCTTGACGACGTCGAAGGGCAACCGGGCCTCGCGAGCGGCGAGGTCCTCACGCACACCTTCGAGGATCGACTCGAGAACCGTCACAGTCTTGCTCCCCTTCCCGCTATGGGGATGCTAACCCCGCCGGAGTAACGCCTCCGCCACCGGGGGTTCGGTGTCCACGCAGCTAACCAGGGCTGTGCACGTGTCACATGCGCGAACGTCAATGGATGATCTTCACTCGTTCGAGGATGGTCCGCCGCGGGGCTTATCGTCGGTCGGATCGTCCCCGCGCTCCAGCGCCCGCCACATGTCCGTCTCCGGGTCGTGCGCGCGAGCCTTCTGCCCGCCCACCCCGATCTTCGGCATGCGGCCCCCCAGAGCCACCTGGAGCACACCGGACCCCGCCAGGAGCACGCCTCCGACGACGGCCAGCCAGTGGCCGGAGAATCCCGCGACCAGACCCACGACGACGAGCAGCGCACCGAGGACGCGGCGCGCCACCCCGCTCAGGGCGACGACCGCCGCGACGGAGGCGAGGCTCAGCAGCGCGATCGGCACCGAGCCCGCACCCCAGAAGGCACCCGCCGCGCCCACCAGCAGGAGCGCGGCGATCCACAGTGGACGGCTACCGTTCAACGGCGGGGGCCATCGTCTGCGCGGTGGCGATCGCGGCCAGCACCGCGCCCGCCTTGTTCAGGCACTCGTTGTCCTCGGCCCGCGGGTCGGAGTCGGCCACGATGCCGCCGCCCGCTTGCACGTACGCCACGCCGTCGCGCACCAGGGCGGTGCGGATCGCGATGGCCGTGTCCGCGTCGCCGGCGAAGTCGAAGTAGCCCACGACGCCGCCGTAGAGGCCGCGGCGGGTGGGTTCCAGCTCCTCGATGAGCTCCATCGCGCGCGGCTTCGGCGCACCGGACAGCGTGCCGGCCGGGAAGCAGGCCGCGACCGCGTCGTAGGCGGTCTTGCCCTCGGCCAGCTCACCGGTGACGGTCGACACGATGTGCATGACGTGGCTGTACCGCTCGACCTTGAAGAAGTCGACGACGTGCACGGAGCCCGGCTTGCAGACGCGGCCCAGGTCGTTGCGGCCGAGGTCGACGAGCATCAGGTGCTCGGCGCGTTCCTTGTGGTCGGCGAGGAGGTCCTTCTCCAGCAGGGCGTCCTCTTCGGGGTCCTCGCTGCGCCAGCGGGTGCCCGCGATCGGGTGGGTGGTCGCCTTGCCATCGCGCACCGTCACCAGCGACTCGGGGCTGGACCCGACGATGTCGAACCCCTCGAGGCGCAGCAGGTACATGTACGGGCTGGGGTTGGTCGCCCGCAGCACCCGGTAGATGTCGAGCGCGTCGGCGTCGGTGTCGATCTCGAACCGCTGCGACACCACGACCTGGAACGCCTCGCCCGCGCGGATGGCCTCCTTGGCCTTCTCGACGGCCGCGAAGTGCTCCGCCTGCGTCCGGCGGCGCCGGAACTCGGGCTTGGGCCGCGAGAACACGGCCGCGGTCGGCGGCGCGGGCGTGTGCAGGGCCGTCGTCATCTCGTCGAGGCGGCGCACCGCGTCGTCGTACGCGGCGTCGACCCGCTCGGCCGAGTCGTCCCAGTTGATCGCGTTCGCGATGAGCGTGACGGTGCCCTCGTGGTGGTCGAGAGCGGCGAGGTCGGTCGCCAGCAGCATGACCATTTCGGGCAGCTTCAGGTCGTCCTCGGCGATGACGGGCAGCCGCTCGAGGCGCCGCACCGCGTCGTAGCCGATGTAGCCGACCATGCCGCCGGTCAGCGGGGGCATGCCGGGCAGCGGGTCCGTGCGCAGCACCTCGACGGTCTCGCGCAGGACCTGCATGGGGTCGCCGCCGTCGGGCAGGCCGACCGGTCGCGTGCCCGTCCAGAACGCGTCACCGCCGGTCGCCGTCAGCGCCGCGGACGACCGCACGCCGATGAACGACCAGCGCGACCACGAGCGTCCGTTCTCGGCCGACTCGAACAGGAACGTGCCGGGCTGGTCGGCCCCGAGCTTGCGGTACAGGCCGACCGGCGTCTCGGCGTCCGCGAGGAGCTTGCGCACCACCGGGATGACCCGGCGGTTGACCGCCAGCTCGCGGAACTCCTCACGCGTGGGGCTCACGGCCCCCAGACCAGCGGCGGCCACAGCCCCGATGACGCTCACCATGGGACGATTGTTGCATAAATTCAACATCTGTTGAAATATGGCCCGTGTGGAGCAAGTGAACCAGAAACGGCGAGGCCGCCGCGCCGCGGGCGAGGACACCAGGGCCGCGCTCGTCGCCGCGGCCCGCGAGGTCTTCGTCGAGAAGGGCTACGACGGTGCCACCGTACGCGCGATCGCCGCGAAGGCGGGCGTCGACGCCGCGATGGTCAACCACTGGTTCGGCGGCAAGGAGGGCCTGTTCGCCCAGTCCGTGCTGCAACTGCCGTTCGACCCGGCCGAGGTCCTCAAGCGCCTGCTCGACGGGCCGGTGGAGCAGGCGGGCGAGCGCATCATCCGCACGTTCGTGACGGTGTGGGACGCGACCGGCGGCGGCACGTTCGCCGCCCTGATCCGCAGCGTCACGAGCCAGCCGGAGGTGGCGGGCGCGCTGAAGCAGTTCCTGGTCAACGCCATCTTCAGGAACGTGCTCGCGGAGATCGGCGTCGAGCAGAGCGAGCTGCGCGCCACCCTGTGCGCGACGCAGATGGTCGGGCTGGGCATCGTCCGCTACGTCGTGCGGTTCGAGCCGCTGGCGTCGGCCGACGTGGAGACCGTCGTCAAGGCCATCGCCCCGAACCTGCAGCGCTACCTGACCGACGACCTCGGCTGACCGAGCAGCAGGAACCGCTGCGCCGCCTGCACGGCGAGGCCGACCCCGCTGTGCTCAGCAACCCGACCGCGTCGAACACCGGCTCGGCCGTGGCGGACGGGTCGAAGCCCGCGTTGAGCGCGATCTGGCGCTGTGGCTCCCGCAACGCGCCAGCCAGGCCGCGTGCGCGGGGTTCGACGCGTCGAGCACGTCGGCGGCGCCTGCCAGGGCGACGCCTCCGCCGAGAACCACGCCGTCATCGGCCGCGAGGCGCACCGCGAGCACCGCCCGCTCCAGCCGCCGGCGCCGCTCGGCCAACGCGGTGACCAGTTCCTGCTGAGCGCGCGTCAGCGGACCATCGAGGACGATCTCGTCGTCGCCAGCTTTCAGGGTCACCTTGCGCTTCGCGCGTCCCTGCAGCCACGACGACAGGACCGACGCAGCGGCGCGCACGGACGCGGCGGACAGCACACCCGTCACGACCAGCTCGCCGATCGCCAGACCGGCGGACTTCGCGCCGTCCGGTGCGGATCCGGTGACGGAGCGGGCGTCGACGCGGGCTGCCGTGGTCAGGAGTTCGAGCAGCTCCGCGGTGACCTGCGCCAGGTTTCTCGCCCGACGCCTCGACGCCGACCGTGATGTCAGCCATGAAGACATCATCGGGATCAGTGCGCCGTGCTTCACACGTCCGCGAGGAGAACCGTGGCGTCGAAGCACGTCCTGTCACCCGTGTGGCAGGCGGCACCGACCTGGTCGACGGTCAGCAGCAGCGTGTCGCCGTCGCAGTCCAGCCGGACCTCGTGCACGTACTGCGTGTGGCCCGAAGTCTCGCCTTTCACCCACAGCTGCTGGCGGCTGCGCGAGTAGTACGTCGCGCGGCGGGTGGTGAGGGTGCGGTGCAACGCCTCGTCGTTCATCCACGCCACCATGAGCACCTCACCGGTGCCGCGTTGCTGCGCGACCGCGCACACCAGGCCGTCCGGGGTGCGCTTGAGCTTCGCGGAGACGGCGGGATCGAGCGGGCTGCTCAACGGGATCCTCCCAGGTGTTCACGAGCCGGTCCGGTGTTCAGCAGGACCACACCGTAGATGTGCACAGCGGACAGCACGCCGGACGCGACACGGGCCCACGCCGGTCCGTCGGCGAGCACGATGACGAGGTGCAGCAACGCGACGAGGACGAACACGAGCATCGCCGGGTAGTGCATCAACCGCAGCCTGAGCAGCAACGCCGCCGCGACCGGCAGCTCGACGGCCGCGATGAACGACGGCAGCTTCAGCACGTCCGCGTCGCCGGTCGAGCGCCACAGGACCAGCCCGACCACGAAGAACACCAGGGCGCCGCCGAACGCGACCGCCGAGGCCACCCG
This sequence comes from Lentzea sp. CC55, assembly GCF_021056325.1. Classification (NCBI taxonomy): domain Bacteria; kingdom Bacillati; phylum Actinomycetota; class Actinomycetes; order Pseudonocardiales; family Pseudonocardiaceae; genus Lentzea; species Lentzea sp. CC55. The sequence goes on from NZ_JAJCXE010000011.1 coordinate 192,243, forward strand.
CACCTCGACGGGCTTCACCGCACCACGACGCCCGCCTGGCGCAGGCCGTCCTTGACCTCACCGATGCGCAGCTGGCCGAAGTGGAACACGCTGGCCGCCAGCACGGCGTCCGCACCCGCGGCGACGGCCGGCGCGAAGTGGTCGACCGCGCCCGCGCCGCCGCTCGCGATCAGCGGGACGTCGACCTCGCGCCGCACCAGCTCGATCAGCTCGAGGTCGAACCCGGCCTTGGTGCCGTCGGCGTCCATCGAGTTCAGCAGGATCTCGCCGACACCCAGCTCCTGACCCTTCGCGGCCCACTGCACGGCGTCGATGCCGGTGCCGTTGCGCCCACCGTGGGTGGTGACCTCGAACCCGGTGCCGCCGGGCACGCGCCGCGCGTCGACCGACAGCACGATGCACTGGGCGCCGTAGCGCTCCGAGCACTCCTTGAGCAGTTCGGGCCGCGCGATGGCCGCGGTGTTGAGGCTGACCTTGTCCGCGCCGGCGCGCAGCAGCTTGTTGACGTCCTCGGGGCTGCGCACGCCGCCACCGACCGTGAGGGGGATGAACACCTGCTCGGCGGTGCGGCGGACCACGTCGAACGTCGTCTCCCGGTCACCGCTGCTCGCCGTCACGTCGAGGAACGTGAGCTCGTCGGCGCCCTCGGCGTCGTACGCCCTCGCGAGCTCGACCGGATCGCCCGCGTCGACGAGGTTCGTGAAGTTGACGCCCTTCACCACCCGGCCCCGGTCGACGTCGAGACAGGGGATGACACGAACCGCGACTGACATGCGGGAAAGCCTACAAGCCGCCGTCTCCGACTACGCTGCGCGGCCATGATCAGGGAACTGGGCGAGGGCAAGTACCTGCTGCTGACGACGTTCCGCAAGAACGGCACCCCGGTACCCACACCGGTCTGGGTCGTGCCGGGCGAGAGCGACGAGGTGATCTACGCGTGGAGCGCCTTGGACACCGGCAAGGTCAAGCGGATCCGGCGCAGCGGTGACGTCGAGGTCGGGCCGTGCGACGTCCGCGGCAATCCCAAGGGGCCGTCGATCAAGGCGCACGCGTCCCTGTTGGACGACACCGGTAGCGACGACGTGCGGGCGCGCATCTCGAAGAAGTACGGCGTGTTCGGGTGGATGACCGTGTTCGGCAGCAAGTTGCGGCGCGGACGGACCGGCTCGATCGGCATCCGGATCACGGCGGCGTCCTGACGTGGGCGGACCGTCAACGTTGATCTCATCGGGTCAACGTTGATTCGGTCCGTCAACGTGGAGTCGATGTTGACGCCGCCGATCGGCACGGAGGGCAACTGGTCGACATTGTCGAGAACCGTCCACGTTGATGGAGTCGTCAATGTGGACCAAGCCGCATCAACGTGGACGGGATGGCCGTCGGCATGGATCGACATGGTTGGCATGGGTCGATGTGGATGGCCGAGTCGATGCGGACAAGTCGATGCGGTCTAGTCATGTCGTGTCATGTTGCGTCGACCTCTTCGCAAGCGCTTGGCACCGGAGCAAATACCGATGACAACGTTGTCATCAGTACGCATGGATCCAGACGAATCGACGTTGATCAAGCCGTCCACCTCGAGTCGACATCGACCGCGAAATCGACATTGATTGAGCACGCCAGTCCGTCAACCCCAGGTTGACCCGCCACTCGACGTCAACCTAAAGTTGACGCATGATCCAGTTGACCGAGCTCATCGTCACCGTCGCCCAGGAGGCCGACGACGCTCTCGTGCGCCTGGCGAGAGCAGTGCAGATGAGCAGTCAGCTGAACGAGCTGGGCGACCACCTGATCGGTCACTTCGTGGACGAGGCGAGGCGCGGCGGGGCGAGCTGGGCCGAGATCGGCGAGAGCCTCGGCGTTACGAAGCAGGCCGCGCAGAAGCGGTTCGTGCCCAGGGAGTCACCGGATCTCGGCAAGCCCACCATGGAGCGCTACACGCAGCGTTCGCGGCGGGTGATCGCGCTCGCGAGGCACCACGCGCGGTTCAGCGAGCGGATCGGCACCGAACACCTGCTGCTCGGGTTGCTCGACGAGTCGGGCGGGCTCGCGGCCAAGACCATCGCGAAGCTGGAGTCGGGTGACGGCAGCACGCGCCTCGCCACCCTCAACCGGCTCGACACCGAAGCCAAGCAACGGCCGGAGAAGCAGCCGTACACGGCGCACTGCAAGAAGGCCCTCGAACTGGCCGTGCGCGAGGCGCTGCGGATGGGCCACATGTTCATCGGCACCGAGCACATCCTGCTCGGCGTGCTGCTCGAGGAAGGCGGGACCGCGGCCGACGTGCTGCACAACACCGGTGTGACGCACGCGGCCACGGCCGCTCACATCGAGTCCGTGGTCAGCGGACCGCGGCCAGCGCTTCCGGGAGCGTGAAGGCGCCGGCGTAGAGGGCCTTGCCGATGATGGAGCCCTCGACGCCGTCGCGCGACAGCTTCGCCAGCGCGACCAGGTCGTCCACGGTGGACACGCCGCCGGAGGCGATCACCGGGGCGTCGGTGCGGGCGCAGACCTCGCTGAGCAGGTCCAGGTTCGGGCCGGTGAGCGTGCCGTCCTTCGAGACGTCCGTGACGACGTAGCGGGAGCAGCCGTCGCGGTCGAGGCGGTCGAGGACCTCCCAGAGGTCGCCGCCGTCCGACGTCCAGCCGCGGCCCTTGACCCGGTGGCCCTGCTCGGTGATGCGGACGTCGAGGCCCACGGCGATCTTCTCGCCGTACGCGGCGATCGCCTTCGCGCACCACTCCGGGTCTTCCAGCGCGGCCGTGCCGAGGTTGACGCGGGCGCAGCCGGTGCCGAGCGCGGCCTCCAGCGAGGCGTCGTCGCGGATGCCGCCGGACAGCTCCACCTTCACGTCCAGCTCGCCGACGACGCGCGCGATGAGCTCGCGGTTCGAGCCGCGGCCGAACGCCGCGTCGAGGTCGACAAGATGGATCCACTCCGCTCCGTCGCGCTGCCACTGCAGGGCCGCGTCGAGCGGCTCGCCGTAGTTCGTCTCGGTACCGGCTTCGCCCTGCACGAGCCGGACGGCACGACCGTCGGCCACGTCAACAGCGGGGAGGAGTGTGAACGTCACCTGAGCAGCCTAGCGTCCCGCGGCACGGGCTCCGCCAAGTGCTCCTGGCGTCTGCGCCGACTGCGCACCGGGGCGTCACGCCAGGGTGGACAGCCAGTTCCGCAGCAGGTGTGCCCCGGCGTCACCGGACTTCTCCGGGTGGAACTGCGTCGCCCAGAGCGGTCCGTTCTCGACGGCCGCGACGAACTCGTCGCCCGAGTGGTCGGCCCACGTCACGAGCGGCGCCTTGATGTGGTCGGCCGCCTCCAGCTCCCAGCGGCGCACGCCGTAGGAGTGCACGAAGTAGAACCGGGTGTCCTTGTCGAGGCCCGCGAAGAGCTGCGAGTCCTCCGGCGCGCGGACCGTGTTCCAGCCCATGTGCGGCACGACCGGCGCTTCGAGCCGTTCGACGGTGCCGGGCCACTCGCCGCAGCCCTCGGTCAGCACGCCGTGCTCGATGCCGCGCTCGAACAGGATCTGCATGCCCACGCAGATGCCGAGCACCGGACGGCCGCCGGCGAGGCGCTCGCCGATGATCCGGGCGCCCCGCACCGAGTTCAGGCCCTCCATGCAGGCCGCGTACGCGCCGACGCCGGGTACGACCAGGCCGTCCGCCTCACGGGCGGCGCGCGGGTCGGACGTCACCTCGACATGGGCGCCGACACGCTGAAGTGCGCGCTCGGCCGAGCGCAGGTTGCCGGAGCCATAGTCAAGTACGACGACACGTGCCACGACGTCCAGGTTAGTCGGTCGGCACCGCACCCTGCGTAACCGGTATGACCGGCAACACGGTGTTGATGGGCTTCTTGCGCACGAGCTGCCGCCTGAGCGTCACCATCAGCGTGCACATCACCACGAGCAGCAGCGCGCCGATGAGGTAGTACACGGCCGCCGGGAGCTGGAGCAGGACCGTCGCCAGCGCCGCCACCACGATCAACGGGAAGATGAGCGCGAACGGCCACATCTGCGCGCGCGGCGGCTCCAGGGTCTGCAGCATGAAGTCCGCCCGGCCCTCCTCGGTGAGCTCGGCCACCTGCGCGACCTCCTGCAGGCCCGCGGCGCGGAAGAAGTCCGGGATCGCCGCTTCGGCGTCGGTGAAGTCGCGGATGCGTTCGAGCGGAGCCCGGCGGCCGGCGGCCGGGTGCAGCGCGGTGAGCTTGTCGATGGCGTCGAGCTGCCACCTCTCCTTCTCGCGCAGGTCGATCATGCCCGCGGTCGCGCGGTCGAAGAACTTCCCGACCGGGCCCGACTGCTTCGCCTGCGCCGACAACCGCAGCACCGCCTCGCGCGAGCCCCACATCGAGGCGCGGCCGAGCGTCGTGGTGAACAGGTAGAGCAACGCGGCCTCGTCGTTCCACACGGCCAGCGCGGCGCCGCCCCCGATCCTGCGCACCCTGCTCGTCATGTACGCGGCCTCGTTGAGCCTGGTGGCAGGCGGAGGCAGCAGCACCGTGCCGGTCTGCACCGGGACGAGCGCCGCGGGTCCCACGTTGCCGCCGTGCATGGCCTTCTGCAGCTCGGCGGCGTTCAACGGGGTCCAGATCAGCATTCTCACGCACAACATCATTCCTGGTCCGGTTCGGGGGCTCGTGGAGACATGCCACCGTCGTCGCGTTCCGGAGCGGACAGTCGTGCGGACAGCGGTGCGCGATCGGGCGCGCGGCCCAATCGCGCCTCGCTTCCCCTATGCGGCGCGGGAAGGCGCGCCGGTCCAGTCATCCCCCATGACTGCGAACATGTTCCTTCACCCCCTGAAGAAACTCCGCACAGCGCTGCCCAGCCCCACCACGTCGAGGTCGTGCGCGGCGTCGTGGTCCTCGGCCGTGCCGTAGTTGCGGAGTTCAGCGTGTCGTTTGACACCTGTAGAACGAATGCGGTGCGGGATTTGTTGCAGCGTCTCGGACACCAGATGGGATGACGTTCCCTCGAGGTACGGCTCCACGACCATCACGTCGGCGTGGTCCGTGTCCTGCACGGCGGCGCGCAGTCCGTCCGAGTCGAACGGTCGGACCGTGGCCGCGTACAGCACCGTGACGTCGGCGTTCTCGGAGTCGACCGCCTCGAGGACCCGGTCGAGCATCGGTCCGACGGCGAGCACGACGCCGCGCTTGCCGTGGCGCAGCGCGGTGAAGCCCCGGCCGACCGGGTGCGCCCGGCTGTTCTCGTGCAGCGAAAGCCTGACGTACACGCGGTTGTCGTCCTTCAGCGCCTGCCGCAGCAGGGGCGTGACCTCGTCCGGGTGTCCGGGCACGTGCACCGTCCAGCCGGGCAGCGTGTCGAACAACGCGACGTCGCCCGGCGACTGGTGCGTGCGGCCCCACACCGGGTCGTCGTAGGACGCGCCGATGCTCACGAACACAGCACCGACGTCCTGGTGCCCGATGTCGAGCTTGATCTGCTCGTACGGCCGTTCGACGAGGAACGGCGCGTAGCTGTGGACGACCGGTCGCAGGCCGGTGAGCGCCAGGCCGCTCGCGACGCCCACCATGGTCTGCTCGCGGATCCCGACGTCGACGACGCGCTCGTGCTCCTGCGGGAACTCGTTGCTGGAGATCACCGCGGTCACCACGGCGATGCGCGGGTCGGTGGCGATCTCGTCGTTGACGGTCTTGACGAACGCCTGGCGCATGGTCGTCATCAGCGGCCCTTCTCGATCTTGGCGACGACCGCGTGCGGGCGGTCGTGCGGAGCGGTCAGTGCGGTGAGGAGGGCCTCGTGGTCACGGCCGTCCACCTCGGCGGTCTGCCAGCCCTCGACGGCGAAGCGCCGGGCGATGCCGCCGGGCCAGCCGTACATCGCGGACTGGTTGTCGACGACGATCGCGGTGAGGTTCGCGACGCGCAGCCGCGCGGCCACGGCGATCGCCTCGTGGTTGCTGCCCTCGTCCAGCTCACCGTCTCCGACCAGCACGAACGTGCGCCCGCGGCTTCCGCCGATCCGCTGTCCGATCGCCGTGCCGACCGCGATCGGCAGCCCGTGGCCGAGCGAGCCGCTGCTGATCTCGGCGCCGGGCACGAGCACCCGGTCGGGGTGCTGGCCGAGCGGGCTGTCCCACGAGGTCCAGTCGTCCAAAGTGGACTCGTCGAGGAAGCCCTTCTCCGCCAGGACGGCGTAGTAGGCCATCGGGCCGTGCCCCTTGGAGAGCAGGAACCGGTCGCGGTCGGGGTCGTCGGCCGTGGCGGGCGTGACGTTGAGGACCTTGTCGTAGAGGACCCAGAGCACGTCGATCGTGGAAGCCGCCGCCCACTCGTGCTTCTCGTCCCCGGTCATCCTCGCGAAGAGTTCCGGTATCCGTTGCATGGCACCAACTGTTCAACCTCGACCATGCTGGAGGTCAAGCGGTTACCATGATCCGGTGAGCAAGTTGCCGGAAATGCTGACCATCGGGCAGGTCGCCGAACGCAGCGGTGTGCCCCACACGGCCCTGCGGTTCTACGAGGAGCGGGGTCTGATCACCTCCGTGCGCACCGCGGGCAACCAACGCCGCTACCCGCGCTCGGTGTTGCGCCGCCTGGCTTTCATCCGCACCGCCCAACGCGTGGGTCTCACCCTGGAGGACGTCCGCGACGCGCTGGCCCAGCTCCCGGACAACCGCACGCCGACCAAGTCCGACTGGGAACGCCTCTCCCGCGCGTGGCGCACCGAGCTGGACGCGCGCATCGACGCCCTGTACCGCCTGCGCGACCGGCTCACCGGCTGCATCGGCTGCGGCTGCCTGTCGCTGCGCAGCTGCGCGTTGCAGAACATCGACGACGAGCAGGCCTCACACGGGCCGGGTGCCCCCAAGCTCAAGCCCGTCCTCGAGGGCGGCACCTCCTAGGAACTCCCGCAGTGCGCGCAGGTACCCCTCGGGGTCGTCGACGTGCAGCATGTGGCCTGCCTCCAGCACGACGGCGCGGGCCCGCGGGATCAGCCGCAGCGTCGGCTCCACGAGGCTCACGGGGAACGTCATGTCATAGCGGCCGTGCAGCAGGAGCACGGGGATGTCGAGCTCCGCGATCCGTTGCGCAGCATCGGGGAGCCGGGGCGTGACGAGGGTGCCGGCCCGCAGCTGCCGCACCCACTCGGCGCCGAACCGGACGGCCTCCAGCCGCCGCAGGTAGCCCGGCATCGCCTCGGCACGCCAGATGTTGACGGGTGCCGCCGCGACCGCCTCGGCCTTGACGTCGTCCGGTGTCAGGTCCTCGCGCTGCCAGGGGTCCTCCCGGCCGGCGAGCAGCGCGTCGCGCTCCGCCCAGCCCTCGAACGCGTCCGGCGGTACCGGCAGCACGCTGCTGCCCGACACGACCAGGCTCCGCACACGGGACGGGTGGGTGATCGCGAACCGCTGCGCGACCATGCCGCCGTACGAGTGCCCCAGCACGTCCGCGCGTTCGACGCCGAACGAGTCCAGCACGCGCACGAGGTCGTCCACCACGCCGTCGGGGTGGTACTCGCCCACTCGGCCCGAGCGGCCGCATCCGCGCAGGTCGGGCAGGAGCAGCCGGCAGCCGAGCTCCGACAGCGGGTCGCGGAGGTAGCTGTGGTCCCAGTCGGGGCCGCCGTGGATCGCGAGCAACGCCCGGTCCTGCCGCCCTTCCCGCCACGCCACGAAGATCTCGGTCTCACCGGTCACCCGCCGCTCGCGCCACACCCGGCCATGAAATCGCGAAATCGATGGACGCGCTGTGGTTTCCTGGGAGCGAAATGGAAGACGAAAGAATGATCCGCCTCTCGAAGCGGATGTCCAAGGCGCTCCGGCACCAGCCCGAGCGCGTCGGCCTGACCCTCGACCCCGCGGGCTGGGTCCCGGTGACCGACCTCCTGACCGCGCTCGGCATCTCCGAGGCCGAGATGCTCGAGGTCGTGGCGCGCAACGACAAGAACCGCTTCACGGTCGTGGGCGACCGCATCCGCGCGAACCAGGGCCACAGCGTCGAGGTGGACCTCGGCCTGCCGGCGGCGACGCCGCCGGACCAGCTGTTCCACGGCACGGTCGCGCAGCACCTCGACGACATCCTGCGCGACGGCTTGCGCCCCATGTCGCGTCACGACGTGCACCTCTCCCCCGACCGCGAGACCGCGCGAAGGGTCGGCGCGCGGCGCGGGCGGCCGCTGGTGCTGACGGTCGACGCCAAGGCGATGCACGAGGACGGGCACGAGTTCCGGCTCAGCGCCAACGGGGTGTGGCTCACCCAGCACGTACCGGCGAGCTACCTGGCGACGCCGTGAAGCGGACCGTCGAGAACGGCTACGACGCGATCGCGCAGCGGTACCTCGAATGGTCCGCGCAGATCGCCGAAGACCCGCGCTCGCACTACCTCGCGGAGTTCGACCGCCGGCTGCCCGAGGGTGCGAAGGTGCTCGAGCTCGGCTCGGGGCGGGCGTCCCGTGCAGCCGCAAGCTCGCGGAACGGCACGACGTCCTCGGCGTCGACCCGTCGGCGCGGCAGGTCGAACTGGAGCGCGCGAACGTGCCGGGAGCACGGTTCGAGAAGGCCGACATGACGGCGCTCGACTTCCCGGACGGCGAGTTCGACGGCGTCGCGGCGTTCTACTCGATCCTCCACGTGCCCCGCGCCGAGCAACCCGCGCTCTTCGCGAGGATCGCGCGGTGGTTGAAGCCCGGCGGCCTCTTCCTGGCCTCGCTCGGCGTGGGCACACCCGACGTCACCGAGACCTGGCTCGGCGTGGAGATGTTCTTCGGCAGCAACACCCCCGAGAGGAACCGGGAGGTGCTCACCGAGCACCTGGAGATCGTCTTCGACGACCTCGTGACCATGCACGAGCCGGACCCGGCGACGTTCCACCGGCTCCTCGCCCGCAGGGGCTAGAGCAGCCAGAGTACGGCGCCGCCCACCGCCACCAGGGCCAGCACCAGCAGGACGACCGCCATGACCCTGGCGGTCTTCCACGTGGTGTAGACGCCACCGGCCAGGAAGCCCGCGAGGGCCAGCAGGCCGATGACGACGACTTCCTTCGGCATCAGAGAACGCCCTTGGTCGACGGGACGCCGCCGACGCGCGGGTCGGGCTCCACGGCCGCGCGCAGGGCGCGGGCGATGGCCTTGTACTCGGCCTCGGCGATGTGGTGCGGGTCGCGGCCGTACTCGACGCGCACGTGCAGTGCGATCTGGGCGTGGAAGGCGAGCGACTCGAAGACGTGCCTGTTCAGCACGAACGGGTAGTTGCCGCCGATCACGAAGCTGTTGAACTGCTCCGGTTCACCCCTGTGCACGGTGTACGGGCGGCCCGAGACGTCGACCGAGGCGTGGGCGAGGGTCTCGTCCATGGGGATCCAGCAGTCGCCGAAGCGGCGGATGCCCTTCTTGTCCCCCAGCGCCTCGCGCAGCGCCTGGCCCAGCACGATCGCGATGTCCTCGACCGAGTGGTGGGCGTCGATCTCGACGTCACCGGTGGCGCGGACGATCAGGTCGAAGCAACCGTGCACGCCGAACGCGGTGAGCATGTGGTCGTAGAACGGCACGCCGGTGCTGATCTCGACCTTGCCGGTGCCGTCGAGGTCGATCTCGACGTAGACCGACGACTCCCTGGTGGTGCGCTCCACCTTGCCGACACGACTCACCGGCTGACCTCCTTGCTGGCCGCGAGGAAAGCGTCGTTCTCCTCGGGCGTTCCGATGGTCACCCGCAGGTGACCCGCGATTCCGACGTCCCTGATGAGCACGCCGTGGTCCAAATAGGACTTCCACACCTCGCGCGCGTTCTCGAACCAGCCGAACAGCACGAAGTTCGCGTCCGACGGCACGACCTGAAAGCCCATCGCGCCCAGCTCGGCCACGACCCTGTCGCGTTCCGCGGCCAGCAGGGCCACCGAACCGAGCGTCTCCGAGGCGTGCCGCAGCGACGCGCGCGCGGCGGCCTGCGTCAGCTGCGAGAGGTGGTACGGCAGGCGCACCAGCTGCAGGGCGTCGACGACGGCCGGGGCCGCCGCCAGGTAGCCGAGGCGGCCGCCCGCGAACGCGAAGGCCTTCGACATCGTGCGCGAGACGATCAGGCGCGAGCCGAACTCGTCGAGCAGCTTGATCGCGCTCTCCTGCGGCGAGAACTCGGCGTACGCCTCGTCCACGACGATCATGCCGGTGGAGGAGGCGATCAGCAGGCGGAGGTCCGCGAGCGGGATCGACTGGCCCGTCGGGTTGTTCGGCGACGTCACGAAGACGACGTCCGGACGGGTCTCGGCGATGATCGCGGCAGCCTTCTCCACGTCCAGCGAGAAGTCGGGGCGGCGCGGGGCCGGCGACCACTCGGTGCGGGTGCCGGCGGCGATGATCGGGTGCATCGAGTACGACGGCTCGAAGCCCAGCGCCACGCGGCCCGGACCGCCGAACGCCTGCAGGACCTGCTGGAGGATCTCGTTCGAGCCGTTGGCGGCCCAGACGTTCTCCGACGTCAGCGTGACCGACGTCGCCTCCGTCAGGTACGCGGCCAGGTCCTCGCGCAACGCCACCGCGTCGCGGTCCGGGTAGCGGTGCAGCTCTCCGGCGATCTCGGCGACCGCCGCGACGACGTCCGCCGCGAGGGCATCCGTCGGCGCGTACGGGTTTTCGTTGGTGTTCAGGCGGTACGGGACGTCGAGCTGCGGCGCGCCGTAGGGCGTGCGACCCCTCAGGTCCTCGCGCAGGGGCAGGTCGGACAGCTCCACCCTCGCGCCGACAACTGGCTTCATCGGGAGAACCTCGCTGTGACGGCCTGCCCGTGCGCGGGCAGGTCTTCCGCGTTGGCGAGCGCGACGACCTTGTCCGCGACCTCGCGCAGTGCTTCCTCGGAGTAGTCGATGACGTGGATGCCGCGCAGGAACGTCTGCACGGACAGCCCCGACGAGTGCCGCGCGCAGCCGCCGGTCGGCAGCACGTGGTTCGAGCCGGCGCAGTAGTCGCCCAGCGACACCGGCGCGTACGCGCCGACGAAGATCGCCCCGGCGGACCGGACGCGGGCGGCGACGGCCCGGGCGTCGCGCGTCTGGATCTCCAGGTGCTCGGCGGCGTAGGCGTCGACCACGCGGACGCCCTCGTCCACGTCGGACACCAGGACGACACCGGACTGCTTGCCGCCCAGGGCGGTGCGGATGCGCTCGGCGTGCTTGGTCGCCACGACCTGCCGGTCCAGCTCGGCGTCGACCGCGTCCGCCAGCTCGGCGGAGTCCGTGACCAGCACCGAGGCGGCGAGCGGGTCGTGCTCGGCCTGGGAGATCAGGTCGGCGGCCACGTGCACCGGGTCGGCCGACGAGTCGGCGAGGATCGCGATCTCGGTCGGGCCCGCCTCGGAGTCGATGCCGATCAGGCCGCGCAGCAGCCGCTTGGCCGCCGTCACGTAGATGTTGCCGGGGCCGGTGACGATGTCGACCGGGGCCAGCTCGGCCCCGTCGGTGTCCACGCCGCCGTGCGCCAGCAGCGCCACGGCCTGCGCGCCGCCCACGGCCCACACCTCGTCGACGCCCAGCAGCGCGGCGGCGGCCAGGATCGTCGGGTGGGGCAGGCCGCCGAACTCGGCCTGCGGCGGCGAGCACACCACGAGCGACTCGACGCCCGCGATCTGCGCGGGGACGACGTTCATGACGACGGTGGACGGGTAGACGGCGAGGCCGCCGGGCGCGTACAGACCGACGCGCGCGACCGGCACCCACTTCTCGGTGACGGTGCCGCCGGGCACGACCTGCGTGGTCGTCTCCACCCGGCGCTGGTCGGCGTGCACGCGGCGGGTGCGCTCGATGGCCTCTTCCAGCGCCTCGCGCACGGCCGGGTCCAACGAGGACAAAGCGGACGAGATCTCCGGCACGGGCACGCGGACGGAGGCCGGGCGGACGCCGTCGAACTTCTCCGTGTACTCGAGAGCGGCTTCGACACCGCGGTCGGCGATCGCGTCCACCAGCGGACGCACGTGATGCAGCACCGCGTCCACGTCCACCTCGGCGCGCGGCACGACGGCGCGCAACTGAGCGGGGGTCGTGGTACGACCTCGCAGGTCGATGCGGTTCAGCATGTCCTACAGCCTAGTTCCCGCGGAAATCTGTCAACGGTCACCCCGCTATCGGCGCTACTCAGCCTGTGACGCCCCGGCCACGCTCGGTCGAGCACCACTCCGTCGCAAACCCCTGCTGATGATGGAGGAACCATGTTCACCAAGCGCCGCGGCATGATCGCCGCAGTGCTCGGGTTCTGCCTGCCCGTGCTGGTCGCGGGCATGGCGGCACCCAGCAACGCCGACTCCGGCCGCTACCTGCTGGAGGTCACGGCGAACACGTCCGCCGAACGCACGCAGGTCGCGCAGATCGGCGTCGACGTGCTCGGAGCGACGAAGCTCACCACGGTCCAGGTCGTCGCCGACAAGGCCCAGTACCGCGCCCTGCAGGCGACCGGGCTGCCGATCAAGTACGTCGGTGACTTCGAGGCCGAGCTCAAGAAGCTCGGCAAGGTCGACTTCGCGGACCCGCGGCCGGGCCAGGTCGGCACCCAGGACTTCCCGTCCGGCTACACCGGCTACCACAACTACGCGGAGATGACCGCGGAGCTGCAGCAGACCGTCCGCGACCACCCGACCCTGGCGAGCCTGCGCAGCATCGGCAAGAGCTACCAGAACCGGGACATCTGGGCGCTCAAGGTCAGCGACAACGTCGCGTCCGACGAGAGCGAGCCGGAGGTGCTGTTCGTCTGCGGCCAGCACGCCCGCGAGCACCTGACCGTCGAGCAGTGCCTGCAGATCATCAAGCGCTACACCGACAACTACGCCACCCCGGCGGTCAAGAACCTGGTCGACAGCCGCGAGGTCTGGCTCGTCCCGATGATGAACCCGGACGGCGCCGAGTACGACATCGAGACCGGCTCGTTCCGCGGCTGGCGCAAGAACCGCCAGGGCAACGGCACCGACCTCAACCGCAACTGGGGCTACAAGTGGGGCTGCTGCGGCGGTTCCAGCGGCACCAGCACGTCGGACACCTACCGCGGCACCGCGCCGTTCTCCGCGCCGGAGACCGCCCGCATCCGCGACTTCGTGAACTCCCGCGTGGTCGGTGGCACGCAGCAGATCAAGACGTTCATCGACTTCCACTCGTACTCGGAGCTCGTGCTGTGGCCGTACGGCTACACCCGCGCGGACACCGACACGGGCCTGAACGCCGACGAGGCGCGCGCGTTCCAGACGCTGGGCCGGCAGATGGCCGCCACCAACGGCTACACGCCGGAGCAGGCGAGCGACCTCTACATCACCGACGGCAGCAGCGACGACTGGATGTGGGGCCAGCACAAGATCTGGGCCTTCACGTTCGAGATGTACCCGGCGAGCGGCAGCGGCCTGAACGGCTTCTACCCGCGCGACACGGTCATCGGGACGCAGACCGCCCGCAACGACCGCGCCGTCGACCTGCTGATGAGCTACTCGGACTGCGTGAAGCGGGTCATCGGGCAGACCTGCTGATCCGCTCCAGCGCCTGATCGACCTCTTCGGGGGTGACGAAGTAGTGCGGGGAGGCCCGCACTACCTCGTCCAGGCCCCGCCGGGTCATGTCGATCAGCGTCGACCCGCGCTGCGACACGGTCACGGCGACGTTCTCCCGCCACAGCCGGTCCTTGAGTTCCACCGCGGGCACCACGTCGCTGGTGAACGTGACGATGCCGGACCGCCGTTCGCCCAGGTCGCGCACGGTGATGCCGGGGATCGCGGCAAGCCCCTCCCGCAGGCGCGCGGCGCGGTCGCCCACCTCGGCCTCGATCACGTCCAGGCCCTTGGCCAGCGCGTACCGGGCCGCGGCGATCATCCCCAGCCTGTCCGCGACGCTGAACTCCCACAGCTCGAACACCCGCGCGTCGTCACGCGGCTCGAAGCGGTCCGGCGCGACCCACTCGGCGGCGCTGTGGTCGATCAGCCTCGGCCGCAGCCTCCTGCGGGCCTCGTCCCGCACGACCAGCGCGCCCGTGCCGCGGGGCCCGCGCAGCCACTTGCGCCCGGTGCAGACGAGCATGTCGTAGTCGACCGCGCGGAGGTCGATCTGCCCGGTCGACTGGCACGCGTCGAGCAGCACCAGCGCGCCGGCCTCACGGGCCTTCGCGGTGATCTCGCCGACCGGGTTGACCAGGCCGCCGTTCGTGGGCACGTGCACGAGCGAGATGAGCTTGACCCGTTCGTCGAGGTCGAGGGCCTCGACGTCGACCTGGCCGTGCCGGTCGGACGGCATGACCTCGATCGTCGCGCCGGTCTCCTGCGCGCGGCGCAGCATCGGCACGGCGTTGCCGCCGTACTCGACCTCGGTGATGAGGATGCGGTCGCCCTCCGCGAGCGGCACGGCGTCGAAGGCCGCGAGCCACGAGCGGGTCGCGCTGTCGGTGAACGCGACCTCGGACGGCTCGCAGCCGAAGAGCTCGGCCAGCACGCCGTACCCGGCCGCGAGGTCGTCGCGGCGTTCCGCGGCGGCCCGGTAGCCGCCGATCTCGGTCTCCCGGCGGAGGTGTCCGACCACCTCGTCGACGACGGGTGCGGGCGGGATCGAGGAACCGGCGCTGTCCAGGAAGATCAGGTCGCTCACGGTTCGCACTCTGCCACGAAATAGGCTCGTCGCATGGTGGAGATCCCCTACGGCAAGCGCATGAAGCCGCGGTACGTGCGGTTCCTGATCATCACGGCGGTCGGGATCGCGCTGGTCGCGTTCGGGCTGGACATCCCGTGGCTGCTCGTCACGCTGATCGTCCTGGGCGTGCTGAACGCCGTCGTCTGCGTGGGCGCTCTCTACGTGCTGACGAAGCAGCCGCACACCGTCTCCGCCGACGAGCTGCGGTTGCGCCAGCTGGGGTTCTTCGACTGGCGCATCCCGACCGCGGACCTCGGTGCGGCCCAGGTCGCCGAGCGCAGTCACAAGGGGCAGCGCAGCGTGGAGGTGATCGGGGACGCGCTCGTCATCCAGTCGCTCACCAAGACGAACGTGTCCGTGCCGTTCCGCGAGCCGCAGCTCGTCGACCTCGGCAAGACGGGCGCGAAGCGGGTCGAGCGCGTCGAGTTCTGGGCGGACGACCCCGAGCGCGCCGTCCGCGAGATCAACGCCCGCACTACTTAGGCTCCCACTTCTCCAGGTTCCACCACGGGCCCCAGGCCAGTGCGCCGTAGGAGTTCGCGTCGACCACGGGCTGGTAGCCGTTCCACGAGTCGCGCAGCACGTACGCGTGCTCGGGGAAGACCAGCACCACCATCGACGGCGCGGCCACGAACGCCTGCTGGAAGAGCTTGTACGCCACCGCCCGCTGCGCCGGGTCGATGAGCTCGCGGCCGTTCTCGATCGCCGCGTCCGCCGCCGGGCTGCCCTGGCCGCGCAGGTCGTAGAGCATCAGGTCCGGGTCGAACGGCGAACCCTCGCCGTAGAGCAGGGCGTCCTGGTCCATCCGCGGGCGGATCGCCTCCCACGACAGGCCGGCGAGCTGCACGTCCACGCCCACCGCCCTGGCGTCGGCCGCGAACGCCGTCGCGAGGTCGGCTCGCAGGTCGTCGCCCAGCGGGTACATCAGCGTGAAGCGGGCCGCCACGCCTTCGCGGACCCGGATGCCGTCCGCACCGGGCGCCCAGCCGCCCGCGCCGAGCAGCCTCGCCGCCTCGTCCTTGTCGAACCGGAACCTCGCGGACGGGTCGAACTCCTCGGCCAGCGCGTCGGGCACGGGCGTGTAGCCGATGGTGCCCTTGCCGTCGAGCAGGCTGTCGATCATGCCCTGGCGGTTCGCGGCGAAGTTCAGGGCGAGGCGGACGGCGGCGTTGCCGGTGACCGGGTTCGCCGCGGGCAGCCGCACCGCGCGGTAGTCGGCGCTGCGGTGGTACCGCACGGTGAGGCCCGACCTGCCGGTGAACTGCTCGGCGGTCTTGGGCGGCAGCACCGTGCCGTCGAACTCGCCGTCCTGCATGCGGCGGGCGCGCTGGTTGTCGTCGGTGACGAAGACGACAGTCACCTTCTTCACCTTGGGCGCGCCGTCGAAGTAGCTCTCGTTGCTCTCCAGGAGCAGCCGGTCGCCCTTGCGCCACTCGGTGACCTTGTACGGGCCGGTGCCGACCGGCCGGCCGTCCGGGTTCGCCTGCTCGCTGGGCAGGATGCCGAGCACCAGCAGGTGCGGGAACGCGGCGTGCATCTGCTTCAGGGTGAAGCGGACCGTGGACGGGTCGAGCTGCTCGACGCTCTCGAGCGTGCTGAACCGCTCCTTGACCGGGTTGCTCAGCGCCGCGGTGTACGTCGCGACGACGTCCTCGGCCCCGAACGCGCTGCCGTCGGTGAACTTCACGTCCCCGCGCAGCTTCACGGTCCAGCTCAGGCCGTCCGCCGCCGGTTCGGGCAGGTCGGCCGCGAGCCGGGGGGTGAGCGAGCCGTCCTGGCGGTGCTCGACCAGGCCGTCGTAGATCTTGGACACGCCCTGCGCGCCGTAGCCGAGCAGCGGGTTCAGCGTCGTGGGTTCATCGCGGTCGGCCAGCACGATCGACGTGCCGTTCGACCCTCCGTCCGGGCGGGGCGTGGCGGTCTCGGTGCAGCCCGCGACGGCCAGCAGCACGACTAGGAGCAGTGGGGAACGCACGTCCCGGACCCTACAGTGATCCCCATGCGCATCGCCGTGAGTCAGATCAGCTCCACGACCGATCCCCGTTCGAACCTGGAGCTCGTCCGGGACGCGGTGCGCCGGGCCGAGGACGCGCGGGTCGTGGTGCTGCCGGAGGCGACGATGTGCCGCTTCGGCGTGCCCCTCGGGCCCGTCGCCGAGCCCCTGGACGGCCCGTGGGCGTCCGCCGTGCACGAGATCGCCGTCGCGCACGACGTCGTGGTGGTGGCCGGCATGTTCACGCCCGCCGGCGACCGGGTGGCGAACACGCTGCTGGTGACCGGGCCCGGCCTGCACGTCGGGTACGACAAGATCCACCTGTTCGACGCGTTCGGGTTCCAGGAGTCGCGGACGGTCGCGCCCGGCTCCTCACCGGTGGTCTTCGAGGTCGACGGCGTGACCCTGGGCGTCGCGACCTGCTACGACATCCGCTTCCCCGAGCTCTTCCGCGCGCTCGCGGACAAGGGCGCGTCCGCCGTGCTGGTCGGGGCGTCGTGGGGCGCCGGGCCGGGCAAGAAGGAGCAGTGGGAGCTGCTGGTGCGGGCCCGCGCTCTCGACTGCACCTCGTACGTCGTGGCGTGCGGACAGGCCCATCCCGGCGACCTGGGGTCGTCCGCGCCGACCGGCATCGGGTACTCGACGGTCGCGGACCCGTTCGGCAACGTCGTCGTGCAGCTGTCGGACCAGCCGTCCGGCACGGTCGTCGACCTGGACCTCGCCGTGGTCGAGCAGGCTCGCGAGGTGCTGCCCGTGCTGGCGAACCGGCGCTTGACCTCCAGTTAGGTCGAACCCGCAGGATCGCGGCATGACTCTTCCCGATCTGCCCGGATTCGTCCGCGACCGCAAGGAGATCGACGGCTTCGAGCTCTACCGCACCGCCGGCACGTCCTCCCCGGACAAGCCCGTCGGGTGCGTCGTCCTGGTCACGATCGACACCGACGACGAGGCCGCCGCGCGGGGGTTCGTCGACGCGGTCTTCGTGGCGCTGGCGAGCGAGCCGAACCCGCACCCCGGCGGCATCTCCGCCGCCTTCCACATCCGCGAGGACGGCAAGCAGGTCATCAACTACGCGGAGTGGGTGAGCGCGGAGGACCACGCCGACGCGCTGGCGAACGGCGTCGGCGTCGGCTCCGCCACCGCTGACTGGCGCCGGGCGCAGACGTTCCCCGGCACCCGGCAGGGCGGTTTCGTGCGCTACCGGCCGCGCGTCGAGTGACCTCGGCAGGGCGGCCCGCCTCGGGGGTGCGGGCCGCCCCCTGCGCTACTTCAGGTCCAGGCCGAGGTCGAGCGACGGCGACGAGTGCGTGAGCCCGCCGACGGCCAGGTAGTCCACGCCCGTCCCGGCGTACGCGCGGGCCATGTCCAGGGTGAGCCCGCCGGACGCCTCCAGCTTCACGCCCTCCGGCCTGCGCTCCACGGCCCGCGCGCACTGCTCGGGCGTGAAGTTGTCCAGCAGCACCAGTTCCGCGCCTTCGGCCAGCGCCTCGTCGAGCTGCTCCAGGCTGTCGACCTCGACCTCCATCAGCAGCTCCGGCGCGTGCGCACGCGCCGCGCGGATCGCGGCACCGACCGAACCGGCAGCGGCGACGTGGTTGTCCTTGATCAGGATCGCGTCGCCGAGGCCCATCCGGTGGTTGACGCCACCGCCCGCCCTGACCGCGTACTTCTGGAGCAAGCGCAGGCCCGGCAACGTCTTGCGCGAGTCGCGGACGGCCGCACCGGTGCCCTCGACCGCCTCGACCCACAGCGCTGTCCGCGAGGCGATGCCGGACAGGTGGCAGATCAGGTTCAGCGCCGTGCGTTCGACGGTGAGCAGGCCGCGCGTCGAACCCCTGAGCACCAGCGCGGGTTCGCCGGGCACGGCCTTGTCGCCGTCGGAGGCCTCGTGCAGCACCTCGATCTCGGGCAGGTAGCGCTGGAAAGCCGTGCGGGCCACGGAGACCCCGCACAGCACGCCGGCCGCCCGGGGGGTGATCTCCGCGGTGGCGACGGCCTTCTCCGGCACGGTCGCGAGCGTCGTGGCGTCGAGGCCGTAGCGGAGGTCCTCCTCGAGCGCGAGCTGGATGACCCGGTTCGCGTCGTCCCAGTCGATGCCGCTGTCGATGCTGCTCTCGGTGGTCATGCGACACCCTCCACCAGAACGGGATCGGCCAGCACGGGCTGACCGGTCGGGGTGAGCCGGACGAGCTGGCTGCGCTGCCACGCCCCGGAGCGCTCGGTGAAGTCCGTGCGGACGTGGCAGCCGCGCGACTCGGTGCGTTCCTGCGCCGCCGCGATCAGGGCGCGGGCGGCGATGGTCAGCGCCGCGTCCTCGACCAGTTCGCGCGACTCCAGCTGCTTGTCCACAGTGGACACGTCGAGCACCGAGCCGACGACGGCCAGACCTTCGGCGTCCCTGCCGATCGCGGCGTAACGCGACATCACGCGCTGGAGCATGTCCCTGTCCGCCACCGGCGCCGTCGGCAACGCGGGGTCGACGGCGCGGGCGGGGGCGACCAGGCCGATGGCGAGGTCGGCGGCCACGGTCTCGGCGGCACGGGTGCCGCAGACCAGGCCTTCGAGGAGGCTGTTGGACGCCAGGCGGTTCGCGCCGTGCAGACCGGTGCGCGCGACCTCGCCGACGGCGTACAGGCCGGTCACGCCGGTGCGGCCGTCGACGGTGGACACCACGCCGCCGCACGCGAAGTGCGCCGCCGGGGCGACCGGGATCGGGTCCACGGCCGGGTCGATGCCCACGGAGACGCAGGCCGCGTGGACGGTCGGGAAGCGGGAAGCCATGTCCCCCAACGACGTCGCGTCGAGGAAGACGTGGTCGTCGACGCCGCCGGGGCCCGCCGCCATGTGCCGGGTGATCGCGGCCGCCACGACGTCGCGCGGAGCCAGGTCCTCCAGCGGGTGCACGCCCTTCATCACGCGGGCGCCGGTCGCGTCGACCAGCACGGCACCCTCACCGCGCACGGCCTCGGTGACGAGCGGGCAACGGCCCCGCGCGCCGCGTCCGGTGTAGAGGACGGTCGGGTGGAACTGGATGAACTCGACGTCCGCTGCCAGGGCGCCGGCGCGCAGGGCCAGCGCCAGGCCGTCACCCGTTGCCACGGAGGGGTTCGAGGTCGCCTGGTACATCTGGCCGATGCCACCGGTCGCCAGCAGCACGGCGGGCGCGGTGAGCACGCCGGGTACGCCGTTGCCGTCCAGTACCAGCAGTCCGGCCACTGCACCGAGCGGCGTCTTGACGGCGTCGACCGCGACGTGGTTCTCCAGCAGGGGAACCCGTCCGTCCACAGTGGCCTTGAGCAGCGCGCGCTCGACCTCGGCGCCGGTCGCGTCACCGCCGGCGTGCACGACGCGGAACGCGCTGTGGCCGCCTTCGCGGGTGCGTTCGAGCAGGCCGTCCGGCTTGGCGTCGAACACGGCACCGCGCTCGCGCAGCCGGGCGACGGCCGCGGGACCGCCGGTGATGATCGCCGCCACGGCCGCGTCGTCGCAGAGGCCCGCGCCCGCCGTCAGCGTGTCCTCGACGTGCCTCGCGACCGAGTCGCCCGGGTCGTGCTGGTCCTCCAGGACGACGGCGACGCCGCCCTGCGCCCAGCGCGTGTTGCCGTCGTCCCCCGCGGCCTTCGTGACGACCAGGACTCGAAGTCCCAGCTCACGAGCCCGCAGCGCGGCGGTGAGACCCGCCACGCCCGTGCCGACCACGATCAGGTCGGCTCGCGCCTCCCAGCGCGCGGCCATCACTCACCGCCGCCGGGCTGGCCGATCTCGATCATGCGCTGCACGGCGCCCTGGGCGCGCTTGGCGGTCTCCAGGTCGACGTGCACCTCGTCCAGACCGTCGCGCACGCACCGCAGCAGCGCGGCCGGCGTGATCATCTTCATGTAGGTGCACGACGCGCGGTCGTTGACGGCGCGGAAGTCGATCTCCGGCGCGGCCTTGCGCAGCTGGTGCAGCATGCCGACCTCGGTCGCGACGAGCACCTTGCGGGCGTTCGTGCTGCGCGCGGCGGTGATCATGTCGCCGGTCGAGAGGATCTTGACCTTCTCCGCCGGCACGATGCCCTCGCCGCTCAGGTACAGCGCGCTGGTGGCGCAGCCGCACTCCGGGTGGATGAACAGGTCGGCGTCCGGGTTCGCGGCGGCGCGCTCGGCCAGCTCGGGACCGTTGATGCCGGCGTGGACGTGGCACTCGCCCGCCCAGATGTGCAGGTTCTCGCGGCCGGTCTCGCGCTTGACGTGCGCGCCCAGGAACTGGTCCGGGCAGAACAGCACCTCGCGGTCGGCGGGGATCGAGCGCACCACGTCGACGGCGTTCGACGACGTGCAGCAGATGTCGGTCTCGGCCTTCACCTCGGCCGTGGTGTTCACGTAGGACACGACGACCGCGCCGGGGTGCTGCGCCTTCCACTCGCGCAGCTGCGCGCCGGTGATCGAGTCGGCGAGCGAGCAGCCCGCGCGCTCGTCCGGGATGAGCACGGTCTTCTCGGGGCTCAGGATCTTCGCGGTCTCGGCCATGAAGTGCACGCCGCAGAAGATGATGGTCCGCGCGTCGGACTGCGCGGCGATCCTGCTGAGCGCGAGGGAGTCGCCGGTGTGGTGGGCGATGTCCTGGATCTCGGGCAGCTGGTAGTTGTGCGCCAGGATGACGGCATCCCGCTCCTCGGCGAGGCGCAACACCTCGTCCCGCCACGCTGCGTTCGGCTCGACTCCGCCGTACACACCCGACGCGGTTCGCTCCACGATTGCGGTAGCGACCATCACTGCCTCCTCGATCCGGGGTTTTCGCCTATTGGTCGAAAACGTGGCCGATAGTATCAGCCGAGTGGCCGGTGTGGGACATGAAGTTCTGGCAGCTGTGCTGCGGGTGAGAGGTGCGTCACTCCAGGTCATGCTGTGGGAGCGCGCTCGGGAGCCACACGCTCACCGCTGGTCGCTGCCCGGTGGGGAGCTGCGGGTCGACGAGGACGTGGAGTCCTCCATCCGCCGTCAGCTGGCGGAAAAAGTCGACGTGCGACAGTTGTCACACGTCGAGCAGCTGGCCGTCTTCAGCGCCCCGGACCGCGTTCCCGGTCCCCGCGTCGTCGCGACCGCGTTCCTCGGGCTGGTCCCGTCGGACGTCGACCCCGAGGTCCCCTCGGACACCACGTGGCACTGCGTCGACGAACTCCCCGCGATGGCGTTCGACCACGCCTCGATCGTCGGGCGAGCGCGGCACAGGCTCGGCTCGAAGCTGTCGTACACGAACCTCGGTTTCGCCCTGGCACCACCGGAGTTCACCATCTCCCTGCTGCGCGACCACTACTCCGCCGCACTGGGCTACCGCGTCTCCGCGACGAACCTGCAACGCGTGCTCTCCCGCCGCCTGCTGCTGGAACCGACGGGGGGCACCGCACCCCCCGGCCCGTCGGGAGGCAGGCCGGCCGCCCTGTTCCGGTTCAGCGCCAAGGGAATCAAGGTGACCGATCCGTTCGCCGTGCTCAGGCCGCCGGGATCCGGCCGTCCGGCAGGCGGAGTTGCCACCCCGTAACGTTGCACGCGTGGCAGAGACGCTTCCGTTGTTCCCCCTGGGCACCGTGCTGTTGCCTGGGGCGTCCCTGCCGTTGCACATCTTCGAACCGCGTTACCGCCAGCTGGTCGTCGACCTGATGACCGGCTCGCTGTTCGGCCGCACCTTCGGCGTCGTGTGCATCAAGGAGGGCTGGGAGGTGGGCGCCGACAACGTCCGCTCCCTGCAGGACATCGGCTGCTCGGCCGACCTCCTCGACGCACGTCCGCTGCCCGAGGGGCGCTTCGACATCGTGACGCGCGGGGTGCGGCGGTTCCGGTTGCTGGACGTGGACACCACCACCGCCCCCTACCTGCTGGCACACGTCGACTACGTGGACGACGCCCCGGTGCCCGAGGCGGCCCAGGAGGTCGTGCCCATCCTCGAACGCGGGGCCCGCGCGGCCCACGAGCGCTACTGCGGGGCGGCGTGGCACCGGGAGGACTGGTCCTCCCCCGCCGCGGACGTGGACCTCGGCGCGTTGTCGTACCTGCTGGCCGCGGACTGCCTGCTGCCCGTCGAGGACCGGCAGCGGCTGCTGGAGGAGAGGTCGCCGGCCCGCCGTTTGCGGCTGGTGCGGCGGATGCTGCACCGGGAGACCGGGATTTTGAGCACCTTGAAGGCCGTTCCGGTGCCGTTGACGGAGTTCGGGCACGTGCCTTCGCCCAACTAGGCGGCTCGGCCGGGGTCCGCACTGGGCGTGGGTGGGCCCGGAAGCCTGACCGCTGGTCGGCTTCGGCGACTGAACGCGCAGCCGGCCGCCGGTGGGCCTCGGCAGCGGAACGCACAACCGGCTGCCCAGTTGACCGGCTCGACGGCGGAGCACGCAGCCGACCGCCCAGTTGACCGGCTCGGCGGCGGAACGCGCAGCCGAGCGCCCAGTTGACCGGCTCGGCGGCAGTCCCGGCCAGGACGTGTCCCTTCACAGGGCTGTGCCCCATTTCGCCATGCTGCCTGCCGAACGCACCGCGCCCCCAGCCCAGTTCTCGCCTCGCCGCGCAGGTCGCCAGCCGGGGCTCATCCGCCACGCGAGCCGCCAGCGTCCTTATGGCGCACAGACAGCCGACGCCCACGTCTCCAGCTAGGTCTCACCTGCCACGCGAGCCGCCAGCATCCTTCTGGCACACAGACACCCCGACGCGCAGGTCCCGTCCCAGGCAGCCCGCATGCGGTTCCACGGCCACCTCGGCCCTCCGCCCCTGAGCCGAAGCCCGTTGAGCCGCAGCCCGTTGAGCCGCACCCAGGAGCGCCGCTCAGCCCATCCCCACCCACCGATCGTCGGATCGTTGAATTGTGGTCTTGTCGGATTGTTCAACAATCCCATACGCTGAGTCCCACATCACATTCGACCACTCCTCCACCACGCTGCGAGGTGTCGCATGAGCACGACCACGACCGAGGACACAGGCCGTTTCGCCTGGTTCCGCAGTCTGGGCCAGAAGGGCAGGCGCGCGTTCATCGGCGCGTTCGGCGGCTATGGGCTGGACTCGTACGACTACTGGGTTCTGCCGCTGAGCCTGGTCGCGATCACCGGCTATTTCGGCCTCACCAAGGCGGAAGCGGGCCTGCTGGGCACGAGCACGCTGATCATGAGCGCCATCGGCGGCGCGGTGGCGGGCGTCATGGCCGACCGGTTCGGGCGGTCGAGAACGCTCATCATCACCGTGGCGGCGTACGCGTTCTTCACCGTGCTGTGCGGCTTCGCGACGAACTACGAGACGCTGCTGGTGTTCCGGGCGTTGCAGGGCCTCGGTTTCGGTGGCGAGTGGGCGGCCGGGGCGATCCTCGTGGCCGAGTACTGCAAGCCGAAGTACCGCGGGCGCACGGTGGCGTTCATCCAGAGCGCGTGGGCCGTGGGCTGGGGGCTCGCCGTCGTCGTCAACACCCTGGTGGCGAGCTTGGCCGACCCCGCCATCAGCTGGCGGGTCATGTTCTGGACGGGCGCGCTGCCCGCGGTCCTCATCTTCTACGTGCGCCGCAACGTCGACGACGCCCCCGAGGTCAAGGCGCAGCCCAGGGCGCGCGGGACGTTCCCGAAGATCTTCCAGGGGCCGATCCTCAAGACCACGCTGTTCGCGGCGTTGCTCGCAACGGGTGTGCAGGGCGGGTACTACACGCTCGCCCTGTGGTTGCCGGCGTTCCTGCAGACCGGGCGCGGGCTCACGATCATCGGCACGGGCGGGTACCTCGCGTTCCTCATCACCGGTGCGTGGATCGGGTACGTGTGCGGCGGCTACCTGACGGACTACCTGGGGCGCAAGAAGACTTTCGCGCTGTTCGCGGTCACCAGCGCGTTGCTGATCGTGGCGTACACGCAGATCCCCAACGGTGCCAACACGTTGGTCATGTTCCTCGGTTTCCCGCTCGGGTTCTGCACGTCCGCCATCTTCAGCGGGTTCGGCAGCTACCTCAGCGAGCTCTACCCGACGCAGCTGCGCGGCACGGGGCAGGGCTTCACCTACAACCTCGGGCGCGCGTTCGGCGCCGTGTTCCCCGGGCTGGTCGGCTTCATGGCCGACCGGCTGGGCATCGGCGGTGCGATGCTGTTCGGGGCGGCCGCGTACGGGATCGCCGTCGTCGCACTGGTCTGGCTGCCGGAGACCGCCAACAAGGAGCTCGAATGACGACCGCGGGACAGGCGCCGGGCCAGGCGCAGGCCAACCTCATCGCCATCCCCAGGGACTGGGCGTACGACTTCCTCCTCTTCACCCACCGCAACCCCAAGCCGTGCCCGGTGCTCGACGTGCTGGACGCGGGCGAGACGGTCAGCGCGCTCAAGCGGGACGCCGACGTGCGCACGCACGCACCGCGCTACCGGGTCTGGGAGAACGGTGAGCTGACAGCGGAACCGGAGGACGC
The DNA here is from genome assembly GCF_021056325.1 of Lentzea sp. CC55. NCBI lineage: Bacteria > Bacillati > Actinomycetota > Actinomycetes > Pseudonocardiales > Pseudonocardiaceae > Lentzea > Lentzea sp. CC55. The sequence goes on from NZ_JAJCXE010000011.1 coordinate 217,245, forward strand.
GACCGGGTTCTGGCGCGACGACCTGGTGACGTTCCTGATCGGCTGCAGCTTCACGTTCGAGACCGCGCTCGTCAACGCGGGGGTGCCGCTGCGGCACGTCGAGCAAGGCAGGAACGTCTCCATGTTCGTCACGGACATCCAGTGCCGGCCCGCCGGGAGGCTGCACGGGCCGATGGTCGTGTCGATGCGCTGGATCCCGGAGTCCCTTGTGGACATGGCGCACAAGGTCACGGCGCTCATGCCGTCGGTGCACGGGGCGCCGGTCGGCGCGGGCGACCCGAAGATGCTCGGGATCTCCGACGTCGGCGCACCGGACTTCGGCGATGCCGTGGAGCACGAACCCGGTGACGTGCCGGTGTTCTGGGCGTGCGGGGTGACGCCGCAGGCGGTGCTGATGAAGTCCAGGCCGCCGTTCGCGATCACGCACGCGCCGGGGCAGATGTTCGTGACCGACATGCCCGACTTCGCCTATCGGGTCGGATAGGCCACCACGAGGGCGGTGCCTCAGCCGAGGCGCCGCCCCAGGTCGTCCAGGCCGTTCCACGCCGCGCAGCAGCCGTAGGCGAGAGCCGCGCCCAGCGGCCACGCGAGGATTCCCCACCACGTCTCCAGGGCCGGGGCCACGAGCAGGGTGTCGTTCGCCTCGATCGTCGACGGCATCGGGTAGCGGCCGGCGGCCAGCGAGCCGCCCAGGTACTGCGCGAACCAGGCCGCGCCGAACGAGCCCGCGGTCATGCCGAGCATCGCCACGGGACCGCGCCGCTGCCTCAGCAGCCACACCGCGATGCCGGTGACCACGCCCGCGCCGAGACCGATCAGCACGAACACCATCAGCGCGTCGAGCCGGTGGTAGCTCTCCACGCCGATCGGGTAGAACTTGCCGTCCTGCGGCGAGACGATCTTGAGCTGCGCCGGGGCGAGCCACGACCACAGGTAGGCCGCGGGCAGCCCGGCCGCGAACGTCGTCAGCGCGACCACCAGGCCCGGCAGCAGGTCCCGCTTCACCACCACCTTCGGCCGTGGCCGGAGGTAGTAGTGGTAGACGTACGGCGGCTCCGGCACGGGTTCGGTGCGCACCGGCGCTGCGTTCTCGTCCATTCGCGAGAGGTTACTACCGAGCGGACCCGATCTCCCCGTGGCGGCTGCAGCGCGCCGTCCAGCCGTCCGGGGTCACCTGGACGACCATGCGGCGCGCGCATTCCCCGCAGTACCTGGGCGGATCGATCACCGACAACCGCTGACGGCAGACCGCGTGGTCGCCGTCAGCTTCCTCTTTGCCGCAGAAGGAGCAGTACACGGTAGTGATCATCACAGGGTCTGGCTCAGCGCCTTGATGGGCATCGACAGCTCCTCGAGCATGTCGAGGTCCTGCTGCGCCGGGCGGCCGAGGTTCGTCAGGTAGTTGCCGACGATGATCGCGTTGATGCCGCCGAGCATGCCCTGCTTCGCGCCCAGGTCGCCGAACGTGAGCTCACGGCCGCCCGCGAACCGCAGGATCGTGCGCGGCAGGGCGAGGCGGAACGCGCCGACCGTGCGCAGCGCCTCGGCGCCCTCCACGACCGGGTAGTTCTCGTACGGCGTGCCGGGGTTCGGGATGAGGAAGTTCAGCGGGACCTCGTCGGGCTCCAGCTCGGCGAGCTGCACGGCGAACTCCGCGCGCTGCGCCAGGGTCTCCCCCATGCCGATGATGCCGCCGCAGCAGACCTCCATGCCGGCGTCGCGGATCATCCGCAACGTGTCCCAGCGCTCCTCCCAGGAGTGCGTGGTGACGACGTTCGGGAAGTGCGAGCGGGCCGTCTCGAGGTTGTGGTTGTAGCGGTGCACGCCCATCGCCACGAGCTCGTCGACCTGCTCCTGCGTGAGCATGCCGAGCGAGCAGGCGATCTGGATGTCGTTGCCGTCGGCGCGGATGGCCTTGATGCCGTCGCGCACCTGCGAGAGCAGCCGCTTGTCCGGGCCGCGCACGGCCGCGACGATGCAGAACTCGGTCGCGCCGGTGTCGCGGGTCTGCCGCGCCGCGCGGACCAGGCCCGGGATGTCGAGCCACGCCGAGCGCACCGGCGAGGGGAACTGGCCGGACTGCGAGCAGAAGTGGCAGTCCTCGGGGCAGCCGCCGGTCTTGAGCGAGACGATGCCCTCGACCTCGACCTCGGGGCCGCACCAGCGCTCGCGGACCTCGTGCGCCAGCGCCAGCAGCTCGGGGATCCGGTCATCGGGGAGCTCGAGCACCTTCAGCACCTGGGCCTCGGTGAGCCCGACGCCTCGTTCGAGCACCTGCTCGCGAGCCTCGTCGAGCACGTCGATCTGTTCCGGTGCTGCGGTCACGGTCTCTCCTCCTCCTGTGGCCTGGCGTGCACTATGCCGCACTGGATCCTTCATCGTGGAGCGACGTAGGTCACTGGACCGCGAATCGAGCCGCGAACGTCTCCGGGTCGAACTCGCCCCCGAACCAGGGTGAGAACGCTCTCCTGGCCACCGGGAGGAAGTCCGCGGAGCCGAGCTTCGTCACACCCTGCGGCAGCGCGCCGAGCAGCGGGGCCCCCGCGGCCTCGGGCAGGTCGGCCAGGTTCGTGAGGGACGCGAGGTCGGGGTGCGACGGCCAGCTGCCGACGACCACGCCGACCGACTCCAGCCCGCGCCGTTGCAGCGCCTCCGCCGTCAGCGCCGTGGCGTTCAGCGTCCCGAGCCCGGCCTGGGCCACGATCAGGACAGGCGCGTTCACGGCCCACGCGATGTCGGCCAGGGTCGACCCGGCCTCGTCGAACCGCACCAGCAACCCGCCGGCGCCCTCGACCAGCACCAGGTCGTGGGTCTCGTCGAGCTTCGTCACCTCCGCGGCGACCTCTTGGGGGCGCAAGGTGGCCATGCCCGCGCGTCTGGCCGCGGTGGCCGGCGCCAGCGGGTCGGGGTATCTGACCAGCTCACGCGTCGTCACGTCGCCCGCCAGCCGCGCCACCTCCGCCACGTCGCCGGGCTCGCCGGGCAGCAGGCCGGTCTGCGCGGGCTTCAGCACCGCGACCCGTCTGCCCTCTGCCCTGGCCAGCGCCGCGATGCCCGCGGTGACGGCGGTCTTGCCGACCTCGGTCCCGGTTCCGGTGATCACCAGCACGCTCACGAACCATCACCTTAGGACGTCACCTACCGTGAGGGCATGACTGAGCAACCGATCGTGATGTACGGCGCCGAGTGGTGCGGTGACTGCCGCCGGGCCAAGTCCTGGCTGACCCGCAACAACGTGCCGTTCACCTACGTCGACGTCGCGAACGACGACGCGGCGCGTGATCGGGCCGTCGAACTGTCCGGACGCCGGAACATCCCCGTCCTGGTGCTGCCGGGCGGGGACGTCCTGGTCGAGCCGACCGACACGCAGCTCGCGGCCGCGATCGACGTCCAGCCCTCGCCGTAGAGGCGTACGGGGGGCGCCGTCGTGGCTCTCAGCTCTTGCCGTGCACACCGATCGGCGCGCCCTCGTAGACGCTCCACACGCCGAGGACCCCCTTGGTCGCCTTGCTCGTGAGGAACAGGTCGCCCTGGTGGTGGATGACCTCCCACCGCTGCTCCACGCGGCCGGTGCAGTCCCACATCTGGAGCCTGCCGCCCTCGGCGCCGAGCTCCTCCGGGGCGACCACGAGGCACTTGCCGTTGGCCTGGCTGACGACGTACGCGCCGGCGCCGATCTCGGGAAGGTGGTCGTAGCGCCACTGCTGCTCGTCACCGGCGAGGCCGCACGTCCACATCTGCACCTTGCCGCCGTTGCGGTCGATCTCCTCCAGCGCCGCGTCGAGGCACCTGCCCGTCCCGGGGAGGCTGATCGTGCCGCCGCGGCCCGAGCCGTGGAGCTTGGGGAACGTGACGGGCTCGTCCGACGCCCGCGCCGGCACGACGAGAACCGCGGCGAGCAGGACGACCGCGCCCAGGGCGGCCGGGAGTTTCCCCATGAGGTGTCACGTTAGCGGGCGGCGGCCACCACGGCGGCGGCGATCCGGGCCACGTCCTCGTCCGTGCTGATGAACGGCGGCATCGTGTAGACGAGGTCGCGGAACGGCCGCAGCCACACCCCGGCATCCACGGCGGCCTGTGTGGCGCGCGCCATGTCCACCGGCTCGTTCAGTTGCACGACGCCGATAGCGCCCAACACGCGCACGTCCCGAACGCCGGGCAAGGCGCGCGCGGGCGCAAGGCCCTCGGACAGCCCGGCCGAGATGCGAGCGACTTCTCTCCTCCAGTTCTGGGACAGCAGCAGGTCGATCGACGCCAGCGACACCGCCGACGCGAGCGGGTTGCCCATGAACGTCGGCCCGTGCGCGAGCACCGGCACCTCGCCCTTGCTGATCCCGTCCGCCACCCGTGACGTGCAGAGGGTGGCGGCCATCGTCAGGTAGCCGCCCGTCAGCGACTTGCCGAGGCACATCACGTCCGGGCTGACGTTCGCGTGGTCGGCGGCGAAGAGTTCGCCGGTGCGGCCGAATCCCGTGGCGATCTCGTCGAACACGAGAAGCACGTCGTGTGTGTACGCGAGCTCTCGCAGCACGTGCAGATATCGCGGGTCGTGGAACCGCATGCCACCGGCACCCTGCACGACGGGCTCGACGATGATCGCGGCGAGTTCGTCGGCGTGCTGCTCGACGAGGTCCGCGAGGTGCTGGACGTAGGCGGTGTCCATCTCGGCCGGCGGCGCGTCCGCGAACACCTGGACCGGCAGGATTCCACGCCAGAGCGAATGCATTCCGCCGTCGGGGTCGCACACGGACATCGGGTTGAACGTGTCCCCGTGGTACCCGCCGCGCCACGTCATCAGGCGGCGCTTCTCCGGCCGCTTGCGCGACCGCCAGTACTGCAGGCACATCTTGATCGCGACCTCGACCGACACCGAGCCCGAGTCGGCGAGGAAGACGTGCTGCAACGGCTCGGGGGTGATCTCGACGAGCTTCGCGCTCAGCCGGATGGCGGGCTCGTGCGTGAGCCCGCCGAACATCACGTGGCTCATCCGGCCGAGCTGCTCGGTGACGGCCGCGTCGAGCACCGGGTGGCGGTAGCCGTGGATGGCCGCCCACCACGACGACATGCCGTCGACCAGCTCCCGGCCGTCCGCGAGGGTGAGCCGGACACCCGAGGCCTCCGAGACGAGCAGCGGTTCCTGGGTGCCCGGCATCGGGCCGTACGGGTGCCAGACGTGCGCCTGGTCGAGCTTCAGCAGGTCGTCCACCCGCTGCACATTAGGCGAGGCGTACCGGCAGGGTGTGCAGGCCGCGGATCAGCGTGCTGTCCCGCCACACCAGCGTCTCCGGCTCCGCCGCCAGCGCCAGGTTCGGGAACCGCTCCAGCAGCTGCGTCAGCGCCACGTCGAACTCCAGCCGGGCCAGCGGTGCGCCCAGGCAGAAGTGGATGCCGTGGCCGAACGCGACGTGCCCCTGCGCGGACCGCGTCACGTCGAGCCGGTCGGGGTTCTCGTAGCGCTCGGGGTCCCGGTTCGCGGCGATCAGCGACACCATCAGGATCTCGCCCGCGGGCACGGTCACGCCGCCCAGTTCGAGGGGCTCCCTGGTGTAGCGGAAGGTCGCGACGTTGACCGGGCCCTCCAGCCGCAGGAACTCCTCGGTGCTCGCCGGGATCAGCTCCGGGCGGTCCTTGAGGACCTGCAGCTGGTCGGGGTTGCGCAGCAACGAGAGCACGGCGTTGCCGATGAGGTTCACCGTCGTCTCGTGGCCCGCCACGAGCAGCAGGAACGCCATCGAGATCAGCTCTTCGGTGTTCAGCCGGTCGCCGGAGTCGTCGGCGTGCACCAGGGCGGAGAAGAACGTGTCGTCCGGCTCGGCGTCGGCGATCGCCGTGACGTGCTGGAACAGGAAGCCGGCCATCGCGGACGCGGCGGCCTGGACCTGCTCGGGCGTGCCGAACGTCAGCAGCTGGTTCGACCACTCGCGGAAGTCGTCGCGGTTGTCGATCGGGATGCCGAGCAGCTCGCAGATCACCGTGATGGGCAGCGGGAACGCGAACGCCTCCAGCAGGTCGACCTCGTCGCCGTCGTTCAACTTCGCGATCAGCTCGGCCGCGATCTCCTGCACGCGCGGGCGCATCAGCTCGATGCGGCGGGCGGTGAACGCCTTGGTCACGAGCTTGCGCAGCCGCGTGTGGCCGGGCGGGTCCATGTTGAGCATGTGCACCGAGAGCGTGGGCTCGATCTCGCGGTGCTGGCCGCTTTCGGACGAGTGCACCGCCATGAGGTGACCACCCTCGGCGATGTTCTTGCTGACCTCCGCGGCGGTGAGGGCGATCTTCGCCTCGTCGTACCGAGTCACGAGCCAGACCTTGAGCCCGTGCGGCATGAGGACTTCCTGCACGGGGCCCTCGGCACGCAGCAGGGTGTGCACTTCGTGCGGGTTCTGGACGTAGTCGTCGGGCAACTGGGTGAGTGTCGTCACCTCACCCAGTTAACCCCGTTCACTGAAACCTCGCCACTACCGCTGGATGGTGATCCCGCGGATCGTCTTCAGGTCGCCGAAGAGCGAGGGCGTCGTGTTGACGCGGTAGTTGTCCACCACCAGCATCTCCTTCGACTTGTCGCGCTTCTGCACCTCCAGGTGCACGGCGACCTGGCCCGCGTGGGACTTGAGCGTGATCTTCAGTTCCTCGATCAGCTCCGGCGTCAGCATCTTGGTCTGCAGCCCGAGCACGAGCGGCGGCTCCGCGTCCGGGTTCATCTCCGCGTCGCTGATGTCGAGCGGGACGACACCGTCGCCGAAGATCGCCATCTTGTCCTCGCGCCAGTTCACCCGGCCCTTCACGCACACCGCGGAGTCGAGCTCCAGGTCGTCGCGCAGCACCTCGTAGGCCTTCGGGAAGAACAGCACCTCGATGGAGGCGTCCAGGTCCTCGATCACCGTGATCGCCCACGGCAGGCCGTTCTTGTTCACCCGGCGCTCGATCGACGAGATCATGCCCGAGACGATCAGCTCGCCCTCCTTGGGCGGGTCGTCGAGCACGACGGCGATCGGCCTCGGTGCGAACTTGCGCAGGATCCGCTCCGCGCCGTCGAGCGGGTGCGAGGAGACGTACAGGCCGAGCATCTCCTTCTCGAGGCTCAGCATCTGCTTGCGCGGGTACTCCTCGGTGCCGAACTTGAGGTGCGCGAGCGGCGAGGTGCTGTCGTCCTGGTCGTCGGCGCTGTCGCCGCCGAACAGGTCGAACTGGCCCTCGGCCTCCTTGCGCTTGATCGGGACGACGGCGTCGACCGCGTCCTCGTGCACCTGGATCAGCGCGAGGCGCGGGTGGCCGAACGAGTCGAACGCGCCCGCCTTGATCAGCGACTCGATCACGCGCTTGTTGCAGGCGACGAGCTCGGACTTGTCCATGAAGTCCGTGAAGGACGTGTAGGCGCCCTTCTCCTTGCGGGTCTTGATGATCGACTCGACGACGTTCGCGCCGACGTTGCGGATCGCGCCCAGGCCGAAGCGGATGTCCGTGCCGACCGCGCTGAACCGCAGCGCCGACTCGTTGACGTCCGGCGGGAGCACCTTGATGCCCAGCCGGCGGCACTCCGCGAGGTAGACCGCGGACTTGTCCTTGTTGTCACCGACCGACGTGAGCAGGGCGGCCATGTACTCGGCGCGGAAGTTCGCCTTGAGGTACGCGGTCCAGTAGGAGATCAGGCCGTACGCGGCGGCGTGCGACTTGTTGAACGCGTAGCCGGCGAACGGGAGGATCGTGTCCCACAGCGCCTGGATCGCCTCGTCGGAGAACCCGCGCGGGTCGTTGCGCATGCCCTCGCGGAAGCCCTCGAACTCCTTGGCGAGGACCTCGGCCTTCTTCTTGCCCATCGCCTTGCGGAGCACGTCCGCGCGCCCCATGGAGTACCCGGCGACCTCCTGGGCGATGAACATGATCTGCTCTTGGTAGACGATCAGGCCGTGCGTCTCGCCGAGGATCTCCTTGAGGGGCTCGGCGAGCTGCGGGTGGATCGGCTTGACCTCCTGGCGGCCGTTCTTGCGGTCCGCGTAGTCGTTGTGCGCGTTCACACCCATCGGACCGGGGCGGTACAGCGCGCCGACCGCGACGATGTCCTCGAACGACGTCGGCTGCATGCGGCGCAGCAGGTCGCGCATGGGGCCACCGTCCAGCTGGAACACGCCGAGCGTGTCACCGCGGCCGAGCAGCGCGTACGTCTCCGGGTCGTCCATCGGGAGGGTGTCGAAGTCCGGGACGGCGTCCTTGCCCCGGTTCATCTCGATGTTCTCGATGGCGTCGCCCATGACCGTCAGGTTGCGCAGCCCGAGGAAGTCCATCTTCAGCAGGCCGATGTTCTCGCACGACGGGTAGTCCCAGCCGGTGATGAACGAGCCGTCGTCGCGGTACCAGAGCGGGATCGAGTCGGACAGCGGGTCCTTCGACATGATGACCGCGCAGGCGTGCACGCCGGCGTTGCGGATCAGGCCCTCCAGGCCGAGCGCGGTGTCGAAGATCTCCTTCACCTGGGCGTCGGTCTCGAGCAGCGAGCGGACCTCGGCCGCCTCGTTGTAGCGCGGGTGGCTCTTGTTGATGATGCCGTTGAGCGGGATGTCCTTCGCCATGATCGGTGGGGGCAGCGCCTTGGAGATCTTGTCGGCGATCGCGAAGCCCGGCTGGCCGTGGTGCACGCGCGCCGAGTCCTTCAGCGCGGCCTTGGTCTTGATGGTGCCGAAGGTGATGACCTGGGCGACCTTGTCGGCGCCGTACTTCTCGCTCGCGTACCGGATCATCTCGCCTCGACGGCGGTCGTCGAAGTCGATGTCGATGTCGGGCATGGCGGTGCGCTCGGGGTTCAGGAACCGCTCGAACAGCAGACCGTGCGGGATCGGGTCGATGTTGGTGATGCCGAGCGCCCACGACACGGCGGCGCCCGCGGCGGAACCACGGCCGGGACCGACGCGGATGCCCACGCTGCGGGCGTAGTTGATCAGGTCGGCGACGATGAGGAAGTACGCCGGGAAGCCCTTGTCGATGATGACCTTGGCCTCGTAGTCGCAGCGCTCGATGTACTCCTGCGGCACCTCCTGGCCGCGGAAGCGCCACTCGAGGCCGCGCCGGATCTCCTTGCGGAACCAGGACGCCTGGTCCTCGCCCTCGGGGACCTCGAAGTTCGGGATCCGGTCCTTGATGCTCCAGATGTCGTCGTAGGACTCGACCATCTCCGCGACGAGCAGCGTGTTGTCGCACGCCTCCGGCAGGTCCTTCCAGATCTGCCGCATCTCCTCGGACGACTTCAGGTAGTAACCGTCGCCGTCGAACTTGAACCGGTTCGGGTCCGTCAGCATCTTGCCGGACTGCACGCAGAGCAACGCGGAGTGCGTGTCCGCCTGGTCCTTGGTGACGTAGTGGCTGTCGTTGGTGGCGAGCGGCGGGATGCCGAGCTTCTTGCTGATCTCCAGCAGGCCGTCGCGGACGCGGCGCTCGATGTCGAGGCCGTGGTCCATCAGCTCCAGGAAGAAGTTCTCCTTGCCGAAGATGTCCTGGTAGTCGGCCGCGGCCTTGAGCGCCTCGTCGACGTGGCCGAGCCGCAGCCGGGTCTGCACCTCGCCGGACGGGCAGCCGGTCGTCGCGATGATGCCGTCGGAGTGCTGCGCGACGAGCTCGCGGTCCATGCGGGGCTTGTAGTAGTAGCCCGTCTTGCTCGCCTCGGTGTGCAGCCGGAAGAGGTTCCGCAGGCCGTCCGCGTTGCGGGCCCACATCGTCATGTGCGTGTAGGCACCCGCACCGGAGATGTCGTCGCCGCGCTGGCCCGGGTCGCCCCAGAAGACCGGCTTCTTGTGCAGGCGGTTGTGCGGTGCGAGGTAGGCCTCGATGCCGATGATCGGCTTGATACCGGTCTTCTGCGCCGTTTGGTAGAACTCGTCGGACCCGTACATGTTGCCGTGGTCGCTCATGCCGACCGCCGTCATGCCGAGACGCCCGGCCTCCTCGAACAGCGGGGCCACCTTGGCCGCGCCGTCGAGCATCGAGTACTCGGTGTGCACGTGCAGGTGCACAAACGAGTCTGCCACCGGCAACCCCCTTGTGTAGCAAGCGTTTTAGCGCGAATGAGGGACGAACACGTCCGGGCGCCCGCCAACACTACAGGCACCGCTCGCGGCAGCCTCGGATTGGCCTCCGCGATTCGCGAACGCCTCGGCGACACGCCGTGGCGAAGGCCACGGCGCCCGCATGATCTCGATCAGGTATGCGGTGGCACACGCCTCCGCAGCGGCGGGTAGCGTTCTTTTCGTGGTGGTCCCCGATCCCGTAGACGCTCGCCTTCTCGCCGTTCTCGCCGAGTCGGGTCGTGCCGCCGTGCACGAGATCGCCCAGCGCCTCGGCATGGACCCGCGCGAGGCGGCCATGCGGTTGATCACCCTGTCGGGCAGCGGCCTGCCCCTGCTCGTGGGCGTGGAGTGCGACCCGAACGGCGTCCGCCGGGCGCTCGCGAACGCCGCCGCCTACGGCAACTACATGGGCGGCCCGCCGTCCGGGCCGTACGCGGTGCACCAGAGCGGCCCCCACCAGGTCCAGCAGTACGGTCCGCAGGGTCCGGTGAGCCAGCCGTTCCCGGCTCAGCAGCCGCCGCAGTCGACCTGGGGCCCGCCGCAGTCGGCGGGCTGGGTGCGCGCCGACCAGCCGCAGCCCAAGCCCCTCTCGCGGACCGGCAAGATCGGCACGGCGCTGGAGGCGGACAGCCTCGAGGGCGCCCGCCTGTCGATCCAGCTGGTCGAGGTCGTCGACCCGGCCGACTTCCTCTTCACGGCGGCCGGCTACAAGCTCGCCGACGGCGAGCGGGCCGTGGTCGTGCACACCGAGGTGACGAACACCTCGCAGGTGCCGTACACCTCCCTGCCGGACATGTACCTCGTCCTGGTGACCAAGACGGGCGAGACCGTCACGAAGGCCCCCGTCTCGCTGTCCTCCCGCCCGGCGCACAAGCTCGGCGTGCAGCCCGGCGAGACCGCGGGCGGGCACAGCGTGTTCGTGCTGCCGGACGCGACCGAGATCATCCAGGTCCGCTGGAGCGTCCGCCCGGAGGTCGACCAGAACACCCTGGTCTGGACCGTCGACGACTAACCCAGGACCTCCAGCGCCTCGGCGTGCACGCCCGGCGCCGCGGCCAGGTACCCGGTGCTGGTCAGCGTCCACGGCTTGCCGTCGAAATCGGTGACGACACCGCCCGCTTCCTGCACGAGCAGCACACCGGACGCGTGCGCGCGCACGTTGTCGTACTGCCAGTGCACGTCCATCCGTCCGGCGGCGACCTGGGCGAGCTGGTGCGTGACGGGCACGGAGACCCGGACGTAGAGGGCCTTCTTCGCCATCGCCGCGTACGACGCGCCCACCCGGTCGGCCATCTCCGGCCCCTGTCCCGGCTGTGCCTGCCCGGTGCCGGTCAGCGCGCCGTCCAGGGACGTCTTCTCCGACACCCGCAGCCGGACGCCGTTCAGGAAGGCGCCCTCCCCCTCCACAGCCGTGCAGGTCTCGTCGGACAACGGGAAGTGCAGGACCGCGAGCACCGGGCGGCCGTCGCGGACCAGGCTGACGCCGATGTTCCAGTCGGTCATGCCCTGCACCGCGTTCATGTTGCCGCCGACCGGGTCGACGAGCCACCACTCGCCCGGCTCCAGCTCCCCCGAGCCGTGCTCGTCGTCGAGCCAGCGGGCTCGCGGGCGGATCTCCGCGAGCGCGGGCTTCAGGACGTCGACGACGGCGGCGTCGTTGGCGCGGACGGCCGCGACGAGCTCGTCGAGGGAGGACGTGCGCGACTCGGTCGAGTAGCGCTTCGACATCCGGGCCCCGGCTGCGCGGACGGCGGCGGTGGTGGCGGCGAGCATGGTTTCCTCCAAGATTGTCCGTCATGCAAGCGGATCTGAACCTGCTGACCGTGCTGGACGCCCTGCTCGAAGAGGGCAGCGTGATGGGGGCTGCGCAGCGGCTGCACCTGTCGTCGCCGGCGGTCAGCCGCACGCTCGGCCGGATCAGGAAGGTGACGGGCGACGACATCCTGGTGCGGACGGGGCACACGATGACGCCGACGCCGTACGCGCTGGCGATCGCCGACGAGGTGCACCGGCTGGTGCGGCAGGCCAACGCCGTGCTGGCGCCGAGCCGTGAGCTGGACCTGGCCGAACTGGACCGCACGTTCACCGTCCAGTGCCACGACGCCCTGGCCTCGTCGGTGGTGCCGGCGCTGGTCGGCAGGATCGCGGAGCAGGCTCCCGGCGTGCGGCTGCGGGTGCTCGCCGAGCACTCCGCCGACACCGACGACCTGCGGCACGGCCGGGTCGACCTGGAGCTCGGCGGTGGTGCTCCCGACCTCCCCGAGTTCCGCTCGGAGACGCTCGGCACCGACCCTCTCGCGGTGGTCACGCGGTCCGGCCACCCGTGCACTGAACTGGACCTGCGCTCCTACGCCGAGCACCCGCACGTGCTGGTCTCCCGGCGCGGACGGCTCACCGCCCCGATCGACGACCTGCTGGCCGCGCAGGGCCTGCGGCGGCGGGTGATCGCGACCGTGGCCACCGTGCACTCCGCCCTGCAGATCGCGGCCGCGAGCGACGCGCTGGTCACCACCACGGCGATCCTCTGCGGCCCGCTGATCGAGGCGTTCGGGCTGGTCACCCACCCGTTGCCGGCCGAGTCGCCGGAGGCACCGGTCAACTGCAACTGGCACCAGCGCTACGACTCCGACCTCGCCCACGCCTGGCTGCGCGACCAGGTGCGGACGACCGTCCAGGACGTTCTAGGCCGCTAGCGGCAACGCGACCGAGCCGGCGAACCGCGGCTGCTCGGCCTCGTCGAGCATGGCCGCCGCCACGGTGGCGCGGCTGATCTTGGCGCCCAGGTCGAACGGAGGCGCGGCGTCGAGACCGACCGTGCGGCCGGGACCGGGCGGTTCGTCGCTCAGCACCCCGGCGTGGAAGACGGTGCCGCCGGCGGCGAGCACGGCGTTGTCGGCCGCGACCTTGTCGGGGATGCGGTCGCCGAAGAACGTCCACAGCACCTCGGCACCCGGACCCGCCGCGTCGGCGGACGGGCCCGTTCCGTAGGCGCCGAGCCAGACGATCCGGCGCGGTCCGGCGGCGATCACGGCCCGGGCGCCGTCGTGCAGCACGCCGGGCACGTCGGTGCCGAGCCCGGACACCACGACGGAGTCCGGGGAGACGACCGCGGCGATGCTCGCGGGGTCCGTCACGTCGCCCGCCACCTTGCGGAGGTTCGCGTGGCCGAGGCCGATCCGCCGCGGGTCGCGGGCGACGGCCGTGACGGTGTGACCGCGGCCGAGGGCCTGCCGGGTCAGCACCAGACCGGTCCGTCCGGAGGCTGCGAGAACGATGAGGTTCATGCCGAGAACGCTATTGAGCACACCGATTGACATCAAGTGCAACGTCGTCAACCGGTGATTTACCCAGACGCAATCAGCCCTCGTCGCGCAGCTTCTCCAGCGCCGCGGCCAGGTCGTCCGGGTAGTCGGAGGTGAACGCGACCCACTCGCCGGTGCCGGGGTGGTGGAACCCGAGCTGACGCGCGTGCAGCCACTGCCGCGACACCCCGAGGCGCTTGGCCAGCGTCGGGTCGGCGCCGTAGGTCAGGTCGCCGACGCACGGGTGGTGCAGCGCCGAGAAGTGCACGCGGATCTGGTGGGTGCGGCCGGTCTCCAGGTGCACCTCGACGAACGACGCCGCGCGGAACGCCTCGATCACCTCGTAGTGCGTGATGGAGGGCTTGCCGGAGTTCATCACGGCGAACTTGTAGTCGTGCTTCGGGTGGCGGTCGATCGGGGCGTCGATGGTGCCCTTGATCGGGTCCGGGTGGCCCTGCACGATCGCGTGGTAGACCTTGTCGACGGTCCGCTCCTTGAAGGCGTGCTTCAGCGCGGAGTAGGCCGACTCGGACTTCGCGACGACCATGACGCCGGTCGTGCCGACGTCGAGCCGGTGCACGACGCCCTGGCGCTCGGCGGCACCGGACGTGGCGACGCGGTGGCCCGCGGCGGCGAGCCCGCCCACCACGGTCGGCCCGGTCCAGCCCGGCGACGGGTGCACGGCGACACCGACGGGCTTGTCGACGACGATGATGTCGTCGTCCTCGTGGATGATCTTCAGCCCCTCGACGGGGATCGCCTGCACGGTGATCGGCTGCGGCGGCGCCGGCAGCGTGATCTCGAGCATCGCCCCGGCCGTCAGCCGGTCGGACTTGCCGACGACGCGGCCGTTGACCAGCACCTCGTCCGCGTCGGCGATGGCAGCGACGACCGTGCGCGAGAGGCCCAGGAGCTTCGCGAGGCCGGCGTCCACGCGCATGCCGTCCAGACCGTCGGGAATCGGCAGCGTTCGGTATCCGCTCAAGCGGGGTCCTCGACCTTCTTCTCCTTGTGAACCGTCCCGTCGTAGTCGTGCTGCAGGAGCGCCATCACGATGATCGCGGCGCCACCGCCGACGATCGCCATGTCGGCGACGTTGAACACCGGCCACACACGGCCGAACGGGTCGAAAAGCGACAGGAAGTCCACCACGTGGCCGCGCATCGGCCCCGGCTCGCGGAACAGGCGGTCGGCGAGGTTGCCGACGGCGCCGCCCAGCACCAGGCCCAGGCCGACGGCCCAGCCCTGCGAGCGGAGGTTGCGCGAGATCCAGAGGATGAACCCGACGACGCCCAGCGCGATCAGCGCCAGGATCCACGTCCAGCCCTCGGCGAGCCCGAAGGCGGCACCGGGGTTGCGGACGAACGTCAGGTAGAGCGCGCCCCCGAAGACCTTGATCGGGTCGGCACCCTCCAGGAACGCCACGGACAGGACCTTGGTGAGCACGTCCAGGGCCAGCACGCCGCCCGCCAGCACCGCGAGGAGCGTGGTCTTCGGCTCCGGCAGCGAGCCGGTGATCGAGAAGCCCTCCTCGTCGTCCTCCGCCTCCGCGGGGGACTCGGCCTCGGCGGGCTCCTCGGCCGCGATCACGGTCGCCTCGGGCTCGCTGACCTGCACCTCGGCAGGCGGTTCAGCGGCCTTCCCGGAGACCTTCTCCGCGGCCTTGGACTCGTCACTCACCAGGTCATTGTCCACTACCGGGACTACGCGAGGAACGGCGGCAGGGTTCGGCCGTCGTCCTCGGGCACCCAGCGGCCGTCGCACCGGGTGTAGGTCCACTTCGGACCTTCGGTGACGAGCGTGCGCAACGCCGCCACCAAACGGTCGACGTGCTCGGCCGTCGTGCCGAGGCCGATCGACGCGCGCACGGCACGCTGTTCATGCGATCCGGCCTTCTTCACCAGGCGGCTCACGATCACGTGCGCGCAGAACGCGCCGTCGCGGACACCGATGCCGTACTCGGCGGAGAGCGCCGCCGCGAGGAAACCCGCGTCGAAACCGTTGATCGTGAAGCTCACGACGCCGACCTTGTCGGCGTCGGTCAGGATCGACAGCTCGCGGAAGCCGGGAACCGTGCGCAGGCCGTCCCGCAGACGCGTCAGCAGCTCCTGCTCGTGCGCGACCGTCTGCTCCCAGTGCCGCGACAGGATCTCGCAGGCCGCCGCGAGGGCGTGCACGCCGACGACGTTCGGGCTGCCGGCCTCGTGCCGCTCGGGCACGGCGGACCACGCGACGCCCAGGCGGTCGCCGTGGTCGGTGACCTTCGAGGTCGCGCCGCCGCCGACGAGGTACGGCTGGGCCTGCTGCAACCAGTCGGCACGGCCGACCAGCACGCCGGCGCCGAACGGCGCGTAGATCTTGTGCCCGGAGAAGGCCACGTAGTCGACGCCCAGCTCACGGGCGTTGATCGGGCGGTGCGGGGCGAGCTGCGCGGCGTCGAGCGCGATGCGCGCGCCGTGGCGGCGGGCGACCTTCGCGAGCTCGGCCACCGGCCACAGCTCCCCCGTGACGTTGGACGCCCCGGTGACGATCACGAGCCGAGGGCCGACCGGGGCGGCGGCGAGAGCCCGGTCCAGCGCCACCACCGCGGCGCCGGACGAAGACGGAGCGGGAACGCGCTGGACGTTCGGCCCGCGCCACGGCAGCAGCGCCGCGTGGTGCTCGCTGTCGAACAGGACGACCGCGGTGTTGCGGGGAACGCTGCGCGCCAGCAGGTTCAGCGAGTCGGTGGTGTTGCGGGTGAAGACGACGGTGTCGGAGGGGTGCGCGCCGACGAACCTGCGGACGCGGTCGCGCGCCTGCTCGTAGACGCGGGTCGAGACCTGGGAGGCGAACCCGGCACCGCGGTGCACGCTGGCGTACCAGGGCAGCAGCTCGTCGACGGCGTCACGCACCTCCTGCAGGCAGGGCGCCGACGCCGCGTGGTCGAGGTTGGCGTAGGTGACGCGCTCTCCGGTCACCAGGGGAACCCGCAGGTCGGCACCGACGACGGCCGGGACGGAAGTGGTGGTTCCAGGGGTGATCGCGAGCGTCATCGAGCTGCCTCCGAGGCCAGGGGCCCCGTGTCGCGAAGGCCCGCGCTTGACCGGCGCCCCACGCGCCGGACCAGGTCCTCACCAAGGGCACCCCACCGCGGTTGGAGGGTTGCCGGCCAGCAAGCTTGGGCTTGACGCTGGCTCTCATGACCTGCCGACGACGTTAGCGGAGGGTGACGCGCTCGTCGACACCCGATTCACATGCTGGGAAGCCTCGCAGACCGATCATTCGCCGGTCTCGCCCTTCCAGCGCGCGTAGCGACCGGCCCTGTCGACGGCTCGGACACGCCGTTCAGCGGCTTCGCGCGCCTCCTCCGTCGTCACGATGAGCAACTGGTCCTCGGTCTGCAGCCGGGTCGTCGGTTGTGGCGTGAAACTCTTCCCGCCGCGCACCACGAGGCTCACCGTGGCGCCGCCGGGGAGCCTCAGCTCGGACATGTAGACGCCGTGCAGCTTCGACCCGCGCTGGATGTGCACCTGCAGCAGTTCGGCACCGAGCTCGTCGAGCGGCGAGGAGTCGACCTGGACCTCCAACGCCTCCCCCGTCTTCACCAGCCCCAGGCGGCGCGCGAGGAACGGCAGCGTCGTGCCCTGCACGATCGTCAGGACGATGACCAGCAGGAACACCACGTCGACCAGCTGTCGCGCGCCCTCGACCCCCTGGATCAGCGGGATCAGCGCGAACACGATCGGCACCGCGCCGCGCAGGCCGGACCACGAGAGGAACGCCTGCTCGCGCCACGGCACCTTGAACGGCAGGGAGGCCAGCACCACCGACAACGGCCGGGCGACGAACGTCAGCACCACGCCCGCGACCAGCGCGGGGAACAGCACGTCGAGCAGCCGCGACGGCGAGGCGTAGAGGCCGAGCAGGACGAAGAGCCCGATCTGGGCCAGCCAGCCGAGACCTTCGGCGAACGAGAGCGTGTCGGCGCGGTGCGGCAGGCGGGCGTTGCCGAGCACCAGCGCGGCGACGTAGGTGGCGAGGAACCCGGAGGCGTGCGCGAGGTCGCCGGCCGTGTAGGCCATCACGCACACGGCCACGGTGGCGAGCGGGTAGAGACCGGTCGAGGGCAGCGCCGCGCGTCTCAGCCCCGCGGCGCCCAGGACGCCCAGCAGGATGCCGATGAGCGCTCCCGCGCCCAGTTCGTAGACCACCAGCAGCGGCGCGGTCCACGAGATCCGGTCCGAGGACGCCAGCAGCACGACGGCGATGTAGACCGGTGCGTCGTTGAGACCGGACTCCAGTTCGAGCGCGCCCGTGAGCCGCGCCCCGACACCCAGCGACCGCAGGACGCTGAACACGGCCGCGGCGTCGGTGGACGACAGCACCGCTCCCCAGAGCAACGCGATCCGCCAGTCGAGGCCGAGCAGGAAGTGCAGTGCCGTACCGGTGACGGCGACGCTCACCACAACGGCCACTGTGGACAGTGCGACGCCCAGCCACAGCGAGGGTTTCACCGCGCTCCAGCGGGTGGTGATGCCGCCCTCGGTCAGGATCAGCACCAGTGCGGCGATGCCGAGGGACTGTGTGAGGCCGGCGTCGTCGAACCTGATGCCGAAGACGGACTCGCCGAGGAGCACGCCGATGCCGAGGTACAGCAACAGCGAGGGCAGGCCGAGGCGGGTCGACACCCGCACCGCGATCACGGAGATCAGCAGTACGACGGCACCGACACCCAGCACGACCGTGACGTCACCCACCCGGACCATTCTGGTTGATCACCATCGATTCCGACGAATCAGACGAGTCAACAACTCCAGCCGTTCGCCCCTAGCGGGCCCATGCACGACGGAGCATGTTGATCAGTGGCTCAATCCCAACCCTGCACGGAGTTGAACCATGAGGATCCTGATCGCACTGGCGGCCGCCTTGACGGTGGCCGGAGCAACCACGGCGCAAGCCGCCGCACCGTCGGCACTGGCGGCGCCCGACATCAACGTGGCGAACGTGCAAGCCCACCTCAACCAGTTCCAGTCCATCGCCAACGCCAACGGCGGCAACCGCGCACACGGACGACCGGGGTACCTGGCCTCGATCAACTGGGTGAAGGGCAAGCTCGACGCGGCGGGCTTCACCACTCGCGTCCAGTCGTTCACCTACAACGGCGCCACCGGCTACAACCTGATCGCGGACTACCCCGGCGGCGACACCGGCAACACGGTCA
Organism: Lentzea sp. CC55; assembly: GCF_021056325.1. Classification (NCBI taxonomy): domain Bacteria; kingdom Bacillati; phylum Actinomycetota; class Actinomycetes; order Pseudonocardiales; family Pseudonocardiaceae; genus Lentzea; species Lentzea sp. CC55. The sequence continues at coordinate 235,805 of NZ_JAJCXE010000011.1, forward strand.
TGCTCGGCGGCCACCTCGACAGCGTCACGTCGGGCCCCGGCATCAACGACAACGGCACGGGGTCCGCGTCCCTGCTCGAGGTCGCCCTGCAGATGAGGGCGACGGGCTTCCAGCCGACCAAGCACGTGCGGTTCGGCTGGTGGGGCGCCGAGGAACTCGGCCTGCGCGGGTCGACGTTCTACGTGAACTCGCTGAACACCACCGACCGGTCGAAGATCAAGGCGTACCTGAACTTCGACATGACCGGCTCGCCCAACCCCGGCTACTTCGTCTACAGCGCCTCCGGCCAGCCCTCCGGCTCGCTCGCGCTGCAGCAGCGGCTCCAGGCGGGCTTCACCGCGCTCAACGTCCAGACCGAGCTGACCAGCGTCGGCGGCCGCTCCGACCACGCGGCGTTCGCCCGCGCGGGCATCCCGGTCGGCGGCACCTTCACCGGCGCCGAGGGCATCAAGACCGCGGCCCAGGCGCAGAAGTGGGGCGGCACGGCCGGCCAGGCCTACGACCGCTGCTACCACCGCTCCTGCGACACCACGGCGAACGTCAGCACCACGGCGCTCGACCGGAACGCGGACGTGATCGCCTCCGCGCTGTGGGCGACCGCTGCCTGATCACCCCTGCCTGATCACCGGGCGGTGAGCACCTGCACGGCCTCGTCGAGCACCGGTTCGACGAGGCCGGGCAGGCTCGCCCACATCTGCGCCTGCCCCAGGTAGAGGCTGAACGCGATGAGCGCCCGCTTCTTCGCCTGCTCGGCGCCGAACCCGAGTTGTTCGAACAGCTCGGTCAGGTAACCGATCCGCTTCACGGTGACGCGCTGGAGGACGGGCGCGATCACCTCGTTGCCGGCGCTCGCCTGCAACGCCATCTCCACCGATCCCTTGCGGGTCTGGTCGAGCACCACGGTGAACAGCGTCCTGAGCTTCTCGTGCGGCGTCTTCCCGGACTCGACGAGCTCGATGACCTTCTCGGTGTGCTCCCGCTCCCACCGCTCGACCGTCGCCTTCAGCAACGCCTCGCGGTTCGGGAAGTGGTGGTAGACGCTGCCCTTCGTGGCTCCGGCCCGCGCCGCCAAGGGCTCGATCGCGACGGCTTGGAGCCCGCCTTGGGCCAGCGCTCTCAGCGCTATCTCAGTCCAGTCATCACGATTCCGCCGCACCACGCTTCCATACGCTACCGTACGGCCCAGCAACATACGGAAGCGTATGGAAGGGCCCTCTCATGATCAAAAACGTCCACACCCGCGACCTCGGCGTGCCCGCGGGCCCGTTCGTCGACCGCATCCAGGAGCTCTGGCCACCGGCGTGGGGCAAGCTGGAGTTCGACCGGCCGCTCGGGGTCGGCGCCGACGGCGGCCACGGCCCGATCCGCTACCGCTGCACCGAGTTCGTGCCCGGTGAGTCGATCACCTTCGAGTTCGTCGACATGTCGGGCAGTCACACGCTCTCGGCGTCCGGCACGGTTCTGCGACACGAGCTGATCGGCCGGTTCGCCCTCGTGGACCGGCTGCGCTGGGTGCTGGCGATCAGATGGCTGCACGACGCGTGCCTGGAGGACCTGTTCGACGCCTGCGAACGAGCAGCGGGCCGGGAACCGGAGGCCCCGGCCCGCTGGTCGTGGTACGTGCGCCAGGTGCGGCGCCTGTTCACCCCGAAGCGTCAGCCACAACGCGCGTGACGCGGCTGGAGCTCGTTGTCCTTCCGCGCGTTGCCGTAGACGTCACCGCTGTCGGCCAGCACGAGTCCGTGCACGCCGGGCGGGGTGTCGAGCTGACCCGGCTCCCGCCACACCGCGTTGTGCTCGCCCTCCACGGAGACCTGGCCGAGAACGTGCCCGGAGGCGTTCGCGTCCACCGGGCGGGAGAACTCCGGGAAGGTGCGCACGATCTCGCCGTCCAGCCCCCACTCGACGACGGTGCCGGGCCGCTGCCCGTCGTGGGGCGCCGACCTGCCGAAGATCCGGCCGTTGCGGATGAACTCCACCTCCGCCCGGTGGTCCGCCGCCAGCGGCTCCAGCGCCGTCCGGTTCCCGTCGCGGTCCCAGACGTGGCTGGACCACTTCTCCGGCGGTCCGTACTCCACCGCGACCACGTTGCCGTCGTCGTCGATGCCCTTCACAACGCGATCGGGCCCGTTGCGGGTGTTCGGCAGCTCCCTGGGTGTCGTGGATCCCGCCGGCCACACCAGGAGCGGGCCGCGCAAGCCCGACATGCCGGCGACGTCGCCCCCGTTGTTGATGTGCTCGCCCCACGACCAGGAGGTGCCGGGAGCCGGTTCCAAGCGCTCCCGGACACCGTTCCCGATCCGGTAGCCGGCGTCACCGACGTTGCTCACCAGGACACCGGAGTCGTTGACATCACCGACCGTTCCGAGCTGCGGGATGAACTCACCGGTCGGCATTCCGTTGCGCCAGACGAACGTCCCCTTTTCGTACGAGGCGTTCTCACCGTGTCCGAGCACCCATTCGCCGCTGTCCGACGCGGCGTACACGCCGTAGAACACGACCCCTGCCGGTACCGGCAGGGGTGTCGTGACCCACTCACACGCAGCGGCGGCGTGTGCGGCAGGCGAACCCACCACACACGCCGCCAGGAACGCCGTGCTCAACACCAGTCCTCTGACCTTCACCATCGCCCCCTCTCAGGCGATGGCGACGTTAGGGACGAGTGCTCACGTATCGATCACGCCTTCGCGACAGCGACCTTCACCTTGGCACCGTCCCCGACCGTGCCCTCGGACGTGCCCTCACCGAACACCACCGAGGTCGTCAGCGTCTCCGACTGCACGAACGGCAGGTGCGGCTCCACGGCGGCCTTCACCGCGTCCGGCAGGTCCAGCGTCAGCGTGATCCGGTCGGACACGTCGAGCTGGGCGTCCTTGCGGGCCTGCTGCACCACGCGCACGAGGTCACGTGCGACGCCCTCGGCCTCGAGTTCCGGCGTCACCGCCGTGTCGAGCACGACGACACCGGCGCCGCCCGGCAGAGCGGCCGTGGCGGCGGGATCCGTCGCCACCAGGCGCTGTTCGTACTCGCCCTCGAACAGCTCGACGCCCGCGGCCACCACGCGACCGTCCACTTCGGACCAGTCACCGGCCTTGACGGCCTTGATGACCTTCTGCACGTTCGGCCCGAGGCGCGGGCCGGCGGCACGCGCGTTCACGACGAGCTGGAACTGGCCGTAGGCGTCGACGTCCGTGGACAGCGACACCTCCTTGACGTTGACCTCGTCGCGCACGATCTCGGCGAAGTCCTCCAGCGACGCCGCCACCGGGGAGGCGACCGTCAGGCGCGCCAGCGGCAGCCGCACGCGCAGCTTGTTCGCCTTGCGCAGCGACAACGCCGTCGAGCAGACGTCGCGCACCTCGTCCATCGCCGCCACGAGGGCGTCGTCCGCCGGCACGTCCGACACCGACGGGAAGTCCGTCAGGTGCACCGAACGGCCACCGGTCAGCCCGCGCCACACGACCTCGGTCGTGTACGGCAGCAACGGCGCCGCCACGCGCGTGACGACCTCCAGCACGGTGTGCAGGGTGTCGATCGCGTCCTGCTCGCCGTCCCAGAACCGCTGCCGCGACCGGCGCACGTACCAGTTCGTCAGCACCTCCAGGTACTCGCGCACCAGCTGGCACGCGCCGGAGATGTCGTAGCCGTCCATCGCCGCCTGCACGTCGCGGACCAGGTCGTGCGTCTTCGCCAGCGCGTACCGGTCGAGCACGTTCTTCGAGTCGACGCGCCACGTGCCCTCCTTCCCGGCGGCGTTGGAGTACAGCGCCAGGAAGTACCAGGAGTTCCACAGCGGCAGCACCGCCTGGCGCACCGCGTCGCGGATGCCGCGCTCGGTCACGACCAGGTCGCCGCCGCGCAGGATCGGCGACGCCATGAGGAACCAGCGCATGGCGTCCGAGCCGTCGCGGTCGAAGACCTCGTTGACGTCCGGGTAGTTCTTGAGCGACTTCGACATCTTCTGGCCGTCGTCACCGAGGACGATGCCGTGCGCCACGCAGTCGCGGAACGCCGGCCGGTCGAACAACGCCGTCGCGAGCACGTGCAGCGTGTAGAACCAGCCGCGCGTCTGCCCGTTGTACTCGACGATGAAGTTCCCGGGATAGTGCTCCTCGAACCACTTCGCGTTCTCGAACGGGTAGTGCACCTGCGCGAACGACATCGAGCCCGACTCGAACCAGCAGTCGAGCACGTCCGGGATCCGGCGCATGACCGACTTGCCGGACGGGTCGTCCGGGTTCGGCCGCGTCAGCTCGTCGATGTAGGGCCGGTGCAGGTTGTCCGGGCGCACGCCGAAGTCGCGCTCCAGCTCGTCCAGCGACCCGTACACGTCCGTGCGCGGGAACTCGGGGTTGTCCGAGGTCCACACGGGCAGCGGCGAGCCCCAGTACCGGTTGCGCGAGATGTTCCAGTCGCGCGCGTTCTCGAGCCACTTGCCGAACTGGCCGTCCCTGATGTGGCCGGGCACCCAGTTGATCTGCTGGTTCAGCTCGACCATCCGGTCCTTGAACTGCGTGACCGCGACGAACCACGCCGACAGCGCGCGCTGGATCAGCGGGTTGTTGCACCGCCAGCAGTGCGGGTACGGGTGGTCGTAGGTCTCGTGCCGCAGCAGCAGGCCCGCTTCCTTGAGGTCGCGGATGATCAGCTTGTTCGCCTCGAAGACGTGCACCCCCTGGTACGGCGCCACTTCCGCGGTGAACTTGCCGTCCGGCCCGACCGGCACGACGACCTCGATGCCCGCCGCGTCCGTCACGACCTTGTCGTCCTCACCGAACGCCGGTGCGATGTGGACGATGCCCGTGCCGTCGTCGGTGGTCACGTAGTCGGCCGCGAGGACCTGGTGCGCGTTCTCGCGACCCACGAAGAAGTCGAACGGCGGCAGGTACTTCTTGCCGACCAGGTCCGAGCCCTTGTGGCGCGCGACGACCTCGGGCTCCTCGCCCAGCTCACGCGCGTACGCCGCGACGCGGGCCTCGGCGAGCAGGTACCTGTCGCCGTCGGAGCCCACCACGGTCACGTAGTCGACGTCCGGGTGCACGGCGGCGGCGAGGTTGCTCGGCAGCGTCCACGGCGTGGTCGTCCAGACCAGTGCCTTCTCACCGGACTCCAGGCGCAGCGCGACCGTGACGGCGGGGTCCTGCCGGTCGCGGTAGGCGTCGTCCATCTTGGTCTCGGTGTTGGACAGCGGCGTCTGGCAACGCCAGCAGTACCAGAGCACCCGGAAGCCCTCGTAGATCAAGCCCTTGTCCCACAAGGCCTTGAACGCCCACATGACGCTTTCCATGTAGTCGAGGTCGAGCGTCTTGTAGTCGTTGTCGAAGTCGACCCAGCGGGCCTGGCGCGTCACGTACTCACGCCACTGGTCCGTGTACTGCAGCACGGACGTGCGGCACGCCTCGTTGAACTTCTCGATGCCGAGCTCGTCGATCTCGTGCTTCTGCGTGATGCCGAGCTGCTTCTCCGCCTCGTACTCGGCCGGCATGCCGTGCGTGTCCCAGCCGAACCGGCGCTCGACGTGCTTGCCGCGCATCGTCTGGTAGCGCGGCACGACGTCCTTGACGTAGCCGGTCAGCAGGTGGCCGTAGTGCGGCAGCCCGTTCGCGAACGGCGGGCCGTCGTAGAAGACGAACTCGTTCTCGCCGTGCTCACCCGCCGGGTTGCGGTCGATGCTCGCCTGGAAGGTCTCGTCGTCCTTCCAGTACCCGAGCACGTCCTGCTCGAGGTTCGGAAAGGACGGCTGCGCCGGGACCTCGTTCGCTCCGGCCCTGGGGTAGGCCATCTCCACTGCTCCTCGCGGTCAGATGCGACACGCGAGGACGACACGCCGATGTGGCTCGGCCTGCCGCGGTACCACCCCGCTTGCTCGTCCTCGTGCTGACGAGCCTCTCGTTCTTCGGCTGTGACGGGCCGGTCCCGTCCGGTTCTACTGGGGCTCGCGCCTGTTCTTCCGGAGGCTCCCCGGTGATGGCCGGATCGGTGCCTGTGAGTTACAGGGTAACCGGAGGCGCAAACCGTATGCTCGCCCGATGACGTTGACCGTCGCGTTGTCGATCGCGCTGGCCCTGCTGTTCGTGGCGACGGGCGCGGGCAAGCTGTTCGGCGCGAAGGCGTCACTCGAGGCCCGCGACCACTTCCGGATGAACCCGGCGCTGTGGCGCACGATCGGCGCGCTGGAGTGGGCGGGCGCCGCGGGCCTGGTGGTCGGCCTGGTCACGTGGGAGTGGGTGGCGCACGCGGCCGCCGTCGGGCTCGGGCTGCTGATGGTCGGCGCCACGATCACGCGCCTGCGGTTCGACTCGAAACCGACCGGCGTGGTCGTGGACCTCGCGCTGCTGGCGTTGCTGAGCACGCTGCTGTTCCTGGACCGGTGACATACCCCTGCCACGTCGACGCACGCCTGGCCGCGGGCGTGCACCGGTCGCGCGGTAGGACGCCCGCTCGACGAACGGCCAGCGGATCAGCTGATGCACGCGTTGGCCGGCGCCGACCGGCGGTCCGACGCGCTGGCCCACCCTTCGCGGCCGCGGCACCGGCTCGCCGACGAGCTGGGCCTCGACCCCGGCCCTGCGGGACCTCGCGGTGTCCCTGCGCAGTCCTCCCCCGCCTCCGACGGCATCCCACCGGAACCGCACGCGCAGACAGCGCCCTACCGCACGTTGCCGGCGGATGCTGATCGTGCTCGACGACGCGGCGGACACCGCTTAGGTCGTGCCACTGCTGCCGGGAACACCGCGGGGCCGGGTCGTCGTGACGAGCGGGGAACGCCTGCCGGGCATCGTCACCGCCCACCCGGTCGTCCTCGGCTGAGTAGAACCACTCATGGCGTGCCGATCACCGGCTCCACCAGACTTCCGACGAGGTGATCGGGGGATCACCACCGCCAGGGGGAGCTCATGATTCGCACTGCGCTGGCCGTATCCGCGTTGCTGCTTGCCACCGCCACACCGGCCACGGCGGCGCCCACCGGCTACATCATCTGGGACTCCGACGCGGGTGCGCACCCGACTCAGGGCCGTTCCGGCAACTGGACGCCGCCCGAGTTGTTCTCCGTGCGCAACGAGGAGGAGAACCGGATCCGCGTCCAGGGCGAGGACAGCACCGGCTGGGAGTACCTGGTCATCGAGCTCGGCCGTCACGACGGCCTGCGCATCACCGAGGGCAGCTACGTCGACCAGCGCGCTCTGGTCGTCAACCGGGGGCTCGGCTGGTGGGACGAGGCGGCCGAGTTCACCGTCGACCACATCGCCTACGACGCCGACGGCCGCATCAGCGAGCTCGAAGCGGCCGTCGAGCACCACTACCGGGACCAGCCGGACACCGAGTTCCGCGCGAAGGTCAGCTACCGGCGCTGACGTCCGCCGGGACGCTCCGCAGCCCGTTGACCAGCAGCCCCACGAGGTGCCGCACGTCGTAGCGGATGCCCTCGCCCGTCGGCGCGCCCGCGCAGATGCTGCCGACACCGCGCATCAGCTCGTAGGGGTCCTGGCCAGGAGCGATCTCACCCGTGGCCGCGGCTGCCGCCAGCAGCCGCGTGCACACCGGTACGAGGTGTTCGAGGAAGTAGTCGTGCAGCGGGTCGTAGCACGACTCGCTGGACTGCAGCACGGACGCGAGCCCCTGCTTGGTGACGACGAAGTCGACGAACTGGTCGAGCCACTTCGCCAGTGCCCGGTGCGGGCTCGGTTCTGCGGCGAGCAGGGCGGGCCCGGCCGCGGAGAGCGCCTGCACCTGCGAGCGGTAGACGGCGACGATCAGGTCGGCACGCGTCGGGTAGTGGCGGTAGATGGTCGCCGTTCCCACCCCGGCGCGGGCGGCGATCTCGCGGATCGGCGCGTCGACGCCGGAGGTGACGAACACCGCGGCCGCGGCTTCGAGCACGCTCCCGGCGTTGCGCCGTGCGTCGGCGCGCCGCGGCGGTTGCCCCGCGGCACCGGGAACGTCGCTCATGCCCGCATCCTATCGACCGGCTCCCACCGCGGAGGACAGCCGGGAGGCCGCCAGGTCGCCGATGTCGAGCAGCATCGCAGCCAGCTCGCCGGGCACCGTGATCATGCAGTCGTGTCCCGCCGCCAGCTCACGCACGTCGGCGGGTTCCCCGTTCGGCTGCACGGCGGGCACGGGACGAAGCTCGATGTCCACCGGTTTCACCGTGCAGTGGATGTGCGTGCGCGGAATCGCGTCCAGAGCCGGGTTGTCCATGGCGACCGCCTCCTCCAGGCACAGCCTGGACTGGTCGGAGACCATCGTGTTGAGCCAGGCGATGTCGGCGGGGTCGGTGATGCCGAACAACCCGAACGGCGCGGGCGGCGGTGGCATCCGCCAGTCGTCGCCGATCATGCCGCGGACGGTGGGCATCGCGTCGAGCGCGCTCTCCCCGTCGACCGGCACCATGGCGTCGAGGTAGACCAGCCGCGCGATCCGTTCGGGCACCTCGTTGGCCACCGCGGAGATCACCATGCCCGCATAGCTGTGCCCGACCAGCACGACGTCGCGGAGGTCCTCCTCCACCAGCAGCCGCACGACGTCGGCTGTGTGCGTACCGAGTCCCGTGTCCGGGCTCAGCAGGTGCCGGGTCTCGCCGTAACCGGTGAGCGTCGGGGTGAACACCCGCCTGCCGCTCGCCCCCAGCAGCGGCACGACCCGCGCCCAGCTCTGTCCGCTGTGCCACGCACCGTGCACCAGTACGTAAGTCACCGGCATGTTCTCTCCCCAAATAAGCGGGACGTTGTCCCACTTACAATATGGGACGTTGTCCCGCTTAGTCCAGCGGGAGGGGCGCGAAGATCAGCTGACGTCCGAAGCGATGGAAACTCCGCGTGTCCCAAGCCCGGAACGGGGTGAGCAGGAACACCCCCCTTTGAGACTCGGGATGTCCGTCGCCTCGGAGGCGGTGGCGCCGGGCTGAACAGGACGAAAGTGGCGGCGGCCACGGCACCCAGCACGGATTTCAGTGGCATGGGGAGTTCACAGCCCGCCGAGGCACCACTCGTCCTCGAAAACGACGCGGGAAGGCCGAACAGCCCCCTCAGGAGGCGGAACGGCTCCGGCGGACCAGGACCGCGTCAGGGGTACAGAGTGCGCACGGCGTGAATTGGAGCTGTCGTGCCTCCTGCACCGGGAGGCCCACAGTAGGCCTCCCGGCGAGCCAGGAACACGAGCTCAGGTGGTACCGGGGCCGTTCGTCCAGCACCCGGACCTCGTCCACCAGATCGGCCACGACGAGCAGGTCTGCCGCGTCCGTGTCCTCTTCCGGTGGTTCCTCGTCAGCGGACGGCGTGTCGGCTGTCGCCGGCTCCGCCACCCGTTGATCATCTTCTGCAGCGAGTTGATCTACACTCTGCGCGTCGGCTGCGGGGTCCCCCGGACGCCGCCGCCACCAGTCCCAAGCGAGGACCAGGGCGGCGAGCACGCTCGCTCCCACGGACGACCACGCCCAGATGTTGTCGGACGTGGTCAGCGCAGGTACGAGCAGCCCGAGGGCAGCCAACACCAGAAGCAGAACTACGAAGAGCACCTAGCGAACAGTAGTTCAGCCCGCTTCGGCGCGTGCGCCGAACGAGTAGCCCTGGGAACGACCCTCGGACGGAGCGGCCGGGCCGCGGTCCTGGAGGTCGCGCAGGGACGACTCGAGCATGGTCTTCAATCGCGTGCGGTACTCACGCTCGAACGTCTGCAGCTTGTCGATCTGCTTCTCGAGCGTGTTCTTCTCCTGGGTGATGTTGCCCATCACCTCGGCGTGCTTGCGCTGCGCGTCGCGGTCCAGCGCGGTGGCCTTCTCACGGGCCTGCCGCTCCAGCGTCTCCGAACGCGTGCGCGCGTCGTTCAGCATGGTCTCGGCACGCGTGCGTGCCTCGTTGACCATCGTGTCGGCCTTGGCGCGAGCCTCGGACAACAGCTGCTCGGACTTCGTGCGGGCCTCGGACAGCATGCCGTCCGCTTCGGCCTTCGCCTCGCCCGTCAGCCGGTCCGCCATCTCCTGGGCGAGACCCAGGACCTTCGCGGCCTGCACGTGGTGGTCTCCGCCACCACCGGGGGACGTCTGCTCCATCACCGTGGGCGGCGGGACCGGCGCCAGGCGGCGCGGCTCCTCCACGGGCATGCGGCTCGTCATGGGGCCGGAGGAAGCCTTGGCGCGTGCGTCGTCGAGGTCTGCACGCGCGGTCTCGAGCTGCTGGTCGAGCTGCTCGACCTGCTGACGGAGGTCGTTGTTCTCCTCGATCAAGCGGGCCAGCTCGCCCTCAACCAGGTCGAGGAACGCATCAACCTCGTCCTCGTTGTAGCCCCGCTTGCCAATCGGTGGCTTGCTGAATGCAACATTGTGCACGTCAGCGGGGGTCAACGGCATCGGATCACCTCTCGCACTCCTGGGCTGCGGTCATCCCACGGTTCCCCGTCACCTGGGATCTGCGAATCGCATCAGAATGATAACGACCAGCCACAGCACAATAATCGATAGGTCCAGCCCGACGCCTCCGATCCGCACAGTCGGGATCACCCGACGGAGTGCACGAACCGGTGGGTCGGTGACCGTGTAGACGGTCTCCAGCGTCACGGCTACGCCGCCCGCTGGGCGCCACTCCCTCGCGAACGTCCGCACCATCTCGACCACGACACGCGCGGTCAGGAACAGCGAGAACGCGAAGAGGACGTAGAAGATGACGAGACGGATCGGGTCCACGGGTCAACTCTAACCGTGGTTGCCGAACCCGCCCTCGGCCAGCTTCCTCCGGTCCTCCGCCGTGACGTCAACGTTCGGCGGTGAGAGAAGGAACACCCTGCTGGTGATCTTGTCCATCGACCCGCGCAGAGCGAACGCGAGTCCGGCTGAGAAGTCGACGAGGCGCTTCGCGTCTGCGTCGTCCATGTCGGTCAGGTTCAAGATCACCGGGGTGCCGTCGCGGTAGTGCTCCCCGATCGTGCGCGCCTCGCTGTAGTTACGGGGGTGAAGCGTGGTGATGCGCGCCATCGGGTTGCCTGCCGGTTCGGCGGCGACAGGACGCAGCCTGCTCACGGGTTCACGCTGCGGCTCGACCGCGAGTGCGCCGTGCACGGGTGCGTCGGCGCTCCAGCGCCGCGTGCTCGGGGGGGTGCCCCCGCGCCGCGACTCCGGCTCGTAGTCGTCCGGCTCGTCGATGTCGGGCCGGTACCCGGAGCCCTGGAGCTCCGACCGGCCCGGCGTGAACACGCGACTGCGCCGCGGGTAGGGGTCGTAGTCGTCGGCCTCGGCCGCGTACTCGGGCCGGTAGTCGCCGTAGCGGCCCCGGTCGTCGTCGTAGCCGGGGTCGTCTGCGTACTCGGCGGGGACCATCCCGAAGTAGGCCTTCAGCTTGTGCAAAGCGCTCATTCCAGCCCCTCCTCGGCGGTGCCCCACTCTTAGGGGACGGTGCGGACGGTCCCGAGGTTCCCGACAACCTATGGCGAGGTTAGTCGCCGGCTGCCGAGCAACGCCGTTCCGACACGCACACAAGTAGATCCGTGCGAGATGGCATCTTCCAGGTCACCACTCATTCCCGCTGACACACCGGTGGCAGTGGGATGATCATCACGTAGCCCAGATACCACCGAAGCCAACGCTTGAAACGCCTGCGAAGCATCCATCGTCAAAGGCGCGACAGTCATCGCACCCCGCAGAATAAGATCACCCGAACGAGCGATCACGCCAGCGAGTTCCGCCACATCGCCCAGCGCCACTCCCCCGCGCGACGTATCGCCGTCGATGCTGACCTGCAGCAACACGTCCAACGTCCGCCCACGGGCCCGCGCCGCCTTGGCCAGCGCCTCGGCCAGCCGGACGCTGTCGACCGAGTCGACCTGATCGGCCCACCCGACGACGGACTTCGCTTTGTTGCGCTGCAATCGCCCGACCATGTGCCACCTCGCGCCTTCGAGATGTCTCAATTGGGCGACCTTGGCACTCGCTTCCTGATCCCGGTTCTCCGCGAAGTTCCGCAGCCCGAGTTCGTAAAGGATCTCGACATCGCTCGCCGGCCAGGTTTTCGTCACCGCGAGCAACATCACTTCACTTCGCTCGCGCCGCGCCGCCTCACACGCTTTGGCGATCCGTTCCTCGACCTCCGCGAGGTTCTGCCGCAACTCCTCGGCGCGGTTCACGACTCAATCCAAATCACGGACGCAAGCCGCCCCGTGGGCGCCTGCCGCCGATGGCTGAAGAGGTCCTTCTCCTCGAACGTGCACCGCGGGTCGACCCCGATCTTCCCGACCCCGGCACTGGCGAGCTGGTTCCACAACCCGGCCTTCAGGTCCAGCGCAGGCGTGCCCTTCCGCGACTTCGACGCACTACCGGGCAGGTGCTTCTCGACGTCCTTCTGCATCTCGGCGGGCACCTCGTAGCACTCACCGCACACAGCGGGCCCGAGCAGAACCTCGATGCGCTCCAACTCGGCCCCGAGCGCCATCATCGCCTTGAGCGCCTCGACCACCACCCCGACCCGAGCCCCGACACGCCCGGCGTGCACCGCCCCGACAACCCCGGCCTCCTGGTCCCCGAGCAACACGGGCACGCAGTCGGCCGTCAACACGACCAACCCGAGACCGGCCCGTTTCGTCACAACAGCATCAGTGGCCTCAAGCGCCTCGGCCACAGGCCCGTCCACCGTGGCGACGGTCCGCCCGTGCACCTGCTCCATCCAGACCAGCCGCTCGGGCGTCAACCCGATCCCCGCGGCAAGACGAGCCCGGTTGGCCTCGACCGCCTCCCCGTCGTCCCCGACGTGATCGCCGAGGTTGAACGACTCGTACGGCCCTTTGGAAACCCCACCGGCGCGGGTGGTGACAACACGACGAATGCGCACGCTTACACCCTAGTTCGCACGCCCGTCGCCGGACCGCGAGGCCGATGGCGAGGGGATGGGGAGCGGGAAGGACGGTAGGGGCAGGGGCGAGATCACGGCGTGGGCGAGGCGAGGGCGAAGGCGGGGTGTCGGCGAAGGCACGGGCGAGGCGGGGTGACGACGAAACGTCGGCGGGGCGAGAGCGGATGCGCAGCGTCGACGAAGGCACGGGCGAGACGGGTGAAGGCGCGATGAAGGCGGGGCGGGGCGTCGGCGAAGGCGCAGGCGCGGCGAAGTGACGGCCGGGGCGAGGGGATATCGGGCGGGGCGTCGGCGGGGCGAGCCACTCGGTCCCGCGAAGCCGAAGGCAAGCCCAAGCGATGGCGAAGCCGAGCAGTCCACCCTGCGATGCCGAAGGCGAGGCCCCGCCCCAGCGACGCCGAAGGCGAGCAGTAGCGACGCCGAAGGCGAGCCGCTTTTGCCTTGGCTTTTCGCACACGAGCTGGGTGGGGCGGTTTCGTCACGAGTCGTGCCTCAGCTCTGGCCGCGCCCGAGGAGGGGTGTCAAACCGCCACGCTCTTCGGCGGTTTGACACCCCTCCTCGGGTGTGGCTCGCTCCGGCCCGGCTCGTGACGAAACCGCCCCACCGACGCCCCCTCAAAGCAACCGGCAGCCGCCCAACGCACCAGGCGTGCCATCAACCCGCGAACGGCGCCGGCCCGGTTTTTGATCAGATTGGCGGGGTCCGGGGCAGAGCCCCGTGCAGTGCTCGCAACCGCAACGCCACCGCACGCACCCCAACCACCTACGAACAACAAACGCGCCAGCCGCCAACGAACCAGGGAGACAACCAACGCAACAGCCGCGCCCACAGGCACCAACCACAGGCACCAGCCACAGA
>NZ_JAJCXE010000012.1:0-5003 GCF_021056325.1 Lentzea sp. CC55
CTTTTCAGGCCGACCCAGCATCTCGCCAGGGCCCCGAAGTCAAGCCCCGATCGCAATCGTCGCGAAGCGGCGATGAAGCGAGCACGCGCGATGCGGAACCCAAGGCGACCACCGCACAAGGCGACTCCGCCGGACCCCAGGCGCCGGCCAACCCGCCGGCAAACGTTTACCCCACCGGATCCCGGGTACCTCCCGCCAATGGCACGAGCGATCTGGAGCGGGTCCATCAGCTTTGGACTGGTCACCATCCCGGTGGAGCTGTACAGCGCCACCGAGGACCACACCGTGCACTTCAACCAGTTCCAACGCGGCACCTCCGACCGCATCCGCTACAAGCGGGTCAACGAGCGCACAGGCCGGGAAGTCCCGTACGACAAGATCGTCAAGGGGCACGAGGTCGACAACGGCGAGTTCGTGGTGGTGGAACCCGAGGAACTGGACGAGATCGCTCCTGGCCGCAGCCGGACCCTGGACATCGAGGCGTTCGTCGACATCGACGAGATCGACCCGGTCCACTTCCAGAAGACCTACTGGCTGGGACCGACCAAACCCGAGTTCTCCCGCCCGTACCTCCTCCTCGCGCAGGCGATGAAGAAGACGAACCGCGCGGGCATCGCCATGTTCGTCATGCGCGGCAAGCAGTACCTCACCGCGCTCACGGAGGACAAGGGCATCCTCGCCGTGCACACGCTGTTCTTCGCCGACGAGATCCGCGCGCCGAAGGACGTGCTGGACGTCGTGCCGGAGGGCCGGGCGCCGCGCGGCAAGGAACTCGACATGGCGGTGTCGCTGGTCGAGTCCATGGCCGACGACTGGCGTCCCAAGGACTACCGCGACACCTACACCGAACGCGTTACCGAGCTGATCAAGGCCAAGCAGAAGGGCAGCAAGATCAAGGTCGAGGACGAGCCGGCCGAGGCGACCGGGATCGTGGACCTCATGGACGCGTTGCAGCGCAGTGTCGAGGCGAGCAAGAAGAAGCGCGGCAAGAAGGTCAGCTGACGACGAGCGCCGTCGCGTTGTCGGTGCCGCGTGCGTACAGGGCCGCGCGCACCAGGCGTTCCGCCGACGCGTTGCCGGACATGATGACTTCGATGCCGTTGTGCCCCAACGGTCCGTAGACGCCGTCGGACACCAGCACGAGCCGCGGCGCGCGGGTGAACGCACGGCCGATGTTCTCGGGAGTGGCGTGGCGGACGGTGTTCGTGACGACGTGCTCCATGCGGCGTTCGGCCTTGATGCCGCGCTCGCGGAAGTACTCGGCGACCGTGTGGTCCGTGGTGAGTTGCACGAGGTCCTCGCCGTCGGACGCGTACGCGCGGGCGTCGCCGGCCCAGGCCACGTCGAAGCCCCCGCCGGGGCGGGCCGCGGCGACCACGACCACCGCGTCCCCGGTGTGGACCTGCAGGGCGTCGCGGGCGGCGAGGACCGCGGCGACCGGATCGGTGGGCAGGGCTGCGGCACGGGCGGCGGCCCACGCGGCTTCGGCGGCCGCGGACGAGTCGCCCACCCCGTCGGCGACGACGAACGTGCGGCGGCCGACGGCGAAGGCGTCGGCGTTGTGCGTGCGCGGACCGCGGTCCGTCGCGTGGGTCACGGTGAGCGCGGTGCCCAGCGGCATGGTGCGATCGATCAGCATGGCGGACCTCCCTGACCTCCACTGAGCCGTGCGCTGCTGGGAGTCTGCTGTCAGGACCCTGAGAATTCCTCTAGAACCTCGCCGCCCGGCGGAACCTGTCCGCTGCCCGCAGCAGCGCGGCGGAGAGTTCCGGCGGGGAGACGACCTCGAACTCGACCGTGATGCTCGCGAGCATGAACACCACGTCTTCGATCGTCTCGCCGCCGACGCGCACGTGGCACGAGGTTTCGTCCACAGCCGAAACCTCGCCGTAGCTGCGCCACTCCACCGCCTGAGAGGCGGGCACACCGAGTCGCACGACGCCCTGCACGGGCCACCTATCGGCGACACGGGCCGCCACGAACGCCCCCGCGTCACCACCGGGGATCTCACGGGGCGTGAACCGGACACCGAACGGCGTGCGCACGTTCATCCGATCGAGTCGAAAAGTCCGCCAGTTGTCCCGGAGCACGTCCCACGCGACCAGGTACCACCGCCTGCCCCACGTCACGAGCCGGTGCGGCTCGACCTCGCGCAGGGACTCCTCACCCGAGTGCCCGGCGTAGCCGAACCGGAGCCGCTGCCGGTCGCGGCAGGCCGTGCCCACGAGCGTGAGCAGCCCGGACTCGACCACGGGCCCGGAGCCGGTGTGCGGCACGGTCGCGATCTCCAGCGCCGCCACCCGGTGCCGCAACGCCGAGGGCAGCACCTGCTCGACCTTCAGCAACGCCCGCACGGCCGTCTCGCCGATGTTCTCGATGCCGCTCGCGGTGCGCAGCCCGACCGCCACGGCCACCGCCTCGTCGTCGTCGAGCAGCAACGGCGGCAGCTGCGCGCCTGAGCCGAGGCGGTATCCACCTCCCGACGTGCCCATCGACGCGTGCACCGGGTAGTCGAGCACGCGCAGCTTCTCGACGTCACGCCGCACGGTGCGAGTGGTGACACCCAGCCGTTCGGCGAGTTCCGCACCGGACCACTCACGGCGCGGCTGCAGCAGACCGAGCAACTTGAGCAAACGGGCCGAGGACACTGTAGGACCATATCTGTCCTACAGTCCTCATAACGTCACGAGCATGAAGCCGTTCGAGATCGCCATCCCCCAGTCCGACGTCGACGACCTGCACCGCCGCCTCGACCAGACCCGCTGGCCCGACCCCGTCGCCGGCGCGGGCTGGGCCCAGGGCACCCCGCAGGAGCACCTGCAGGAGCTCGTCCGGCGGTGGCGGAGCTTCGACTGGCGCGAGCAGGAGCGGCGGCTCAACAAGATCCCGCAGTTCGTCACCGAGATCGACGGCGTCCCGCTGCACTTCCTGCACGTCCGCGGCGCCAGGCAGGACGCCGAGCCGCTGTTGCTCACCCACGGCTGGCCGACGACCTGCTTCGCGTTCGAGGCGATGGTCGAGCCGCTGAGCCGCGACTTCCACCTCGTGGTCCCGTCGGTGCCGGGCTTCGGGTTCTCGGGGCCGACGAGGGAGCTCGGCTGGACGATCCCGCGCGTCGCGGACGTGGTCGCGGAACTGATGCGCCGCCTGGGTTACGACCGGTACGTCGCCCACGGCTACGACTACGGCGCCATGCTGACCCGCCGGCTGGGGATGAGGGACGAGGTGCGCGCGATCCACGTCAACCAGATCTTCTCCGCGGGCGTCACGGCCGAGACGGCCGACATGGAGGTCGAGGCCGAACGGCGGTCGGTGGAGAAGGCCTGCAGGTACGAGTTCGAGCAGTTCGGGTACGTGTCGATGCAGAGCACACGACCGCAGTCGGTGGCCTACGCGCTCACGGACTCGCCGGTGGCCCAGCTCGAGTGGATCGAGTGGGCGTTCCGGACGTGGAGCGACCCGGAGATCGGGGTACCCCTCGACGCGCTGCTGACGAACGCCTCGATCTTCTGGTTCACGAGGACCGCCGGCTCGTCGGCGCGCTACTACCAGGAGGGGGACGAGACGTGGGGAGAGCTGGAACCGCACTCGGCGACGCCGACGTCGGTCGCGGTGTTCCCGCACGACGTGGGGGTGCCGATCCGGCGGATGGCCGAACGCAACCACACCATCGCGCGGTGGACGGAAATGCCGCGGGGCGGGCACTTCGCCGCACTGGAGGTGCCTGAGCTGATGGTCCGCGAACTGCGGGAGGCGTTTCTCCTGTGAGCGGGCAAGCGGAAGCGACTACGGTGATCACCGTGCGCTTCACGGTCTTCGGCGGGGTCTCGGCGCGGGTGGGTGGCACCACGACCGAGTTCGGTCCGACCCGCGTGGGCGCACTGCTCGGGGTCCTGCTGGTCGACGCGGGCCGGGTGGTCTCCGCCGACGACCTGGTCGAGCGGGTTCTGGGCGAGGAGCCACCACCGCGTGCCCGCGCGATGATGCGGACGTGGCTGACCCGGCTGCGGCAGACGCTGCCGGGCCTGGTCGAACGCGAAGGCGCCGGGTACGTGCTGCGCGTCGACCCGCTGGAGGTCGACCTGCACCTGTTCCGGCACCTGGTGCGGTCGGGCCGGACGGCGGACGCGGTGCGGATCGCCGAAGCCGAACTCCTGTCCGCTGTGGACACACCGTGGGCGCGGCAGCTCCGTGCCGACTTCTCCGGCGAGCTGCTCGCCGCCCGCCTCGACCACGCCGACGCACGGCTGGCCCAGGGCGAGCACGCGGCTCTCGTGCCGGAGCTGCGGGCCCTCGCCGCCGCACGCCCGCTCGACGAACGGATCGCCGCGCAACTGATCGAGGCGTTGCACGGCAGCGGTCGCGCGGCGGAGGCGTTGCGGCACTTCGAGATCGTGCGCGCCCGGCTGGCCGCGGAGCTCGGCGCCGAGCCGTCACGGCACCTCACCACCCTGCACCGGCGCCTGCAGGCCGCCTCGGCACCGCGCCAGCTGCCCGCGGCGCCCAAGCCGTTCACCGGCAGGGCCGTCGAGCTCGCGGAGCTGGACCAGGCCCCCAACGGCGTCGTGGTGATCACCGGTACCGGCGGGGTGGGCAAGACCTCGCTCGCCGTGCACTGGGCGCACCGGGCGGCGGAGCGGTTCCCCGACGGGCAGCTCTACGTCAACCTGCACGGCTTCGGGCCGAGCGGGGCGGCGGTGAGCCCCGGCGACGCGCTGCTGCGGTTGCTGGCGGCGCTCGACGTGCCGCGGGCCAAGGTGCCGCACGACCTCGCCGGGCAGTCGGCGCTGCTGCGGGACGCGCTCGCGGACAAGCGGGTGCTCGTGCTGCTGGACAACGCCACCGACGCCGCCCAGGTCGAACCGCTGCTGCCGCGCACGCCGCACTCGCACGTGGTGATCACCAGCCGCACCGAGCTGAAACCCGCGCACGCCATGGCGTTGCCGCTCGGGCTGCTGCCGCCCGACGACGCCCGCGAGCTGCTGGCCGCCCGCATCGGCCAC
>NZ_JAJCXE010000013.1:0-2029 GCF_021056325.1 Lentzea sp. CC55
GCGGACGGGTCGAGCCGCACGTCCTCGTCCAGCACGTGCAACTCGTGACCGTCGGCCATCAGCACGATGCCTTCCAGCGACGTGTCGAACGAGAACACCGCCGACAGGGCGACGCGCAACCGGTTCCCGGCCACGAAGTCCTCGCGGTGGTTCACCAGCAGGTTGACCAGGCTGCCGTGCTCGACCACCACACCCTTGGGCCGCCCGGAGGAGCCGGAGGTGTAGATGACGTAGGCGGCGTGGTCGCCGCGCACCGGAGCCGGGTTCGAGGCGTCCTGGTCGTCGGCGTCCGGCAGCGACCCGCGCACCACGAGCACCGGTTCGGCGTCGCGCAGCAGGAACTCCACCCGGTCCGCCGGCAGCGACGGGTCGACCGGCAGGTACACCCCGCCGGCCTTCCAGATCGCCAGCAACGCCACCACGAACTCCACCGACCGCGGCAACGACAGCGCCACCACGCGCTCCGGTCCCACCCCCGAGGCCACGAACACCCGTGCCACCCGGTTCGCCCACGCGTTCAGCTCCGCGAACGACAACGAGCGATCCCCCACCACCAGGGCGGTGGCGTCCGGTGTGGTCTCCGCCTGGCTTTCGAAGACCTCCACGACCGACTGCGCCGACACCTCGCCGTCGGTGGCGTTCCACTCCACGAGCACCTGGCGGCGCTCGTCGTCGGTCATCAACGGCAGCTCGCCGAGCGCGCGGGCCGGCTCGGTCGCGATGCCCTCCAGCACCGCCGCGAGACGTGTGGCGAGGCGTTCGACCGTGGCGGCGTCGAACAGCCGCGGGTCGTAGTCCAGTTCCAGGCGCAGCCGGTCGCCGAGGTTCGCGCTGAGGGCCAGCGGGAAGCTGGTGGTGTCGGCGCCCTCGACCTCCAGCACCCGCACGCCCTGCGAGTCGTCGAGCAGCTCGTCCACGGGGTAGTTCTCGAACACCACGGCGCTGTCGAACAACGACGACCCCGCCGGGACGTCGCTCCACGACCGCAGGTCGGCCAGCGACACGAAGTCGAACCGGCGCGACTCCGTCTGCGCCGCCTGCAGGTCCCGCAGCCACGGCAGCACCGGAGCGTTCAGGTCGACCCGGACGCGGGTGGGAACGGTGTTGATGAACATGCCGACCATGGACCCGATGCCCGGCAGTTCCGCCGGGCGTCCCGACACCGTCGTGCCGAACACGACGTCGGACTCACCGCTGTAGCGCGACAGCAGCAACGCCCACGCACCCTGCACCACGGTGTTGGCGGTCAGCCCTCCGGCGCGGGCGACCCGGTTCAGGGCGGCCGAGCGGCCGGCGTCCAGTTCGACGTGGACGGACGCACTGGACTCCGCGCGGTGCGCCTGGACCGGCGAGCGGTCCCACGGCAGCGGGGTCGGCGCCTCGACGCCGGCGAGCACCTGGCGCCAGTGCCGTTCGGCCGCCGCGGTGTCCTGCCCGGCGAGCCACCGCAGGTAGTCGCGGAACGGCCGCCGCGGCGGGAGCTCCGGTTCCGCACCGCGCACGACGGCGGTGTACTGCTCGCACACCTCGGCCAGCACCTGCGCGAAGCTCCACCCGTCCAGCAGCACGTGGTGGGCGGTCCAGAACAGCACCACCTCGTCGTCGGTGAGCCGCGCGATCGCCAGGCGCAGCAACGGTGGTGTGGTGAGGTCGAGCTCCTCCCCGCCCACCGAGGCGTCGTGTTCCTCGACCGGCAGATGACGCCAGTCGTGCACGGTGATCGGCACGTCGACGCGGTGGCGCACGACCTGCACCGGCGCCTCGACGCCCTCCCACACCACGCCGCCGCGCAGCACCGGCGTGCGGTTCACGACCCGGCGGCACGCCTCGGCCAGCGCGTCCGGGTCGGACACCCCGGACAGCCGCAGCCGGAACCGGTTCGAGTAGGCGGTCGACGTGTCGTCCACCAAGGTGTGGAACAGCATTCCGGTCTGCAGCGGGGTCAGCGGGTAGACGTCCTCGACCTCGGCACCGGTGCCGGCCAGCCGGTCCACCGCCGCCTGGTCCAGCCGAGCCAGCGGGAAGTCCG
>NZ_JAJCXE010000013.1:2039-315645 GCF_021056325.1 Lentzea sp. CC55
CCCGCGCACCACGGCCTCGGCCACGGTCCGCACGGTCGACTCGTCGTGCAGGTGTTCGGAGTAGAACCAGGACAGCACCAGTTCGCCGTCCTCGACGCCGCCGACGACGTCGAGCTGGAACGGCCGCGGGCTGTCGGCTGCCGGGTCGGCTCCGCGGTCGTCCAGGCGGCCGCGAACCAGGCCCTCCTCGGCCGCCGCCACGTCGAACCGGCCGTGGTAGTTGAAGCTGACCGGCGGCAACGCGGACCCGGTCAGGGAGTTCGCGCGGAGCTGGCGCAGCGCCTCGAACCCGAAACCGCGGCCGGGAACGGCCCGCAGCTGCTCCTTCACCGACTTGAGCACCACGCCCCAGTCGCCGGCGGGCACGGTCAGCGCGACCGGGTACTGCGTAGTGAACCAGCCGACCGTGCGCGAGGTGTCGACGCCGTCGAGCACGTCCTCACGGCCGTGGCCCTCCATCGTCACGGCGACGCGGTCCCGTCCGGTCCACGCCGACAGGGCCCGGCCGAGCGCGCTGAGCAGCACGTCGTTGACCTGCGTGCGGTAGACGTCCGGCACGCGGTGCAGCAGGGCGTCGGTGTGCTCCCTGCCCAGCCGCACCGACACCACGCGCGTGGATCCGGCGGTGTTGGGGCCGTCGCGGTCCACCGGCACGTCGCCCGGCACGCCGAGCGCGGCGGTCCAGTGCGGCAGTTCGGCGTCGAAAGCGCCGGAGCGCACGTGCTCGGCGAGCCGGTGGGCCCACTGGGTGAACCGGGTGCCGACCGGGTCGAGGGTGATCCGCCCGCCCGCCACGGCCTGGCGGTAGGCGATCTCCAGGTCGCCGAGCAGGATCCGCCACGACACGCCGTCGACGACGAGGTGGTGCACCACGAGGCTCAACCGCTTGCCGGAGAACACCAACGCGCGCATCACCGGACCGCGGCTGATGTCCAACCCCGCCCGGGCGGCCGTGACCAGAGCTTCTTCCTCCACTGTGGACACGTCGTGGCGTTCCAGCTCGACCACGGCGTCGGCCACGTCCTGGACCCACTCGTCGTTCACGCGGGTGAAGCGGGTGCGCAGGGCCTCGTGGTGCGCCACGACCGCGGCCAGGGCGCGCTCCACCGCGTCGACGTCGGTGTCGTCGGCCAGCTCCAGGTGCACCGACATGGTGAAGTGGTGCGGGTCGTCGGTGTGGGAGTCGAGGTACCACCGCTGGATCGGCGTGAGGGGCGCCGGCCCGGCGATCTCCGGCAGTGCGGTCTTCGGTTCGTTCGTGCGGACGACGGTGGCCAGCTCGGCGATGGTCTGGTGGGTGAACAGGTCCCTGGTGGCCAGCTCCAGGCCGGCCTGGCGGGCCTTCGACACGACCTGGATGCTCAGGATCGAGTCGCCGCCCAGGCCGAAGAAGTTGTCGTGCACGCCGACGCGGTCCACGCGCAGCGCCTCGGCCCAGACCCGCGCCAGCTGGAGTTCGACGGCGGTGCGCGGTGCCACGTGGTCCTGCGACCCGCCGGCGTCGGGGGCGGGCAGGGCGCGGCGGTCCACCTTGCCGCTGTCGGTCGTGGGCAGCTCGTCGAGCGGCACGAACAACGACGGCACCAGGTGGTCGGGCAGCCGGAGCTTCAGCCGCGCCCGCAGTTCGCCCACCTCGGCGGTTCCCACGACGTAGCCGACGAGGCGGTGGGTGCCCGGTTCGACCTCCTGCGCCACGACCACGGCCTGCTCCACCCCCGGCAGGCCGGCCAGCGCGGCCTCGGCCTCGCCGGGTTCGACGCGGTAGCCGCGGATCTTGACCTGGTCGTCCGCGCGGCCCCGGTACTCCAGCACGCCGTCGGCGGTCCAGCGGACCAGGTCGCCGGTCCGGTACATCCGGCTGCCGGGCGGCCCGAACGGGTCGGCGACGAACCGGTCCGCGGTCAGGCCCGGACGGTTCAGGTAGCCGCGCGTCACCTGGTCACCGGCCAGGTGCAGCTCGCCCGGCACGCCGACCGGCTGGGGCCGCAGCCCCGCGTCGAGCACGTAGGCGCGCAGACCCTGCCCCGGCGTGCCGATCACCGGCAGGTCCCGGCCGGTGATCTCGGTCCACACGGAGTCCACGGTGCACTCGGTGGGGCCGTAGAGGTTCACCGCGGTGACGCTGTCGGCCTCGGCGAGCGCACGCCACAGCGGCTCGCCGACGGCCTCGCCGCCCAGGGCGAGCAGCAGCGGCCGTTCGAGCACCCCTTCCGGCAGGAGCTGCCGCAGGTAGGACGGCGTGCAGCTGAGGAAGTCGATGCCGTGCAGGGCGATGTGCTCGACCACGGCCCGCGGGTCGAGCCGGACGTCGTCGTCGAGCAGGTGCAGCTCGTGGCCCGCGGCCAGCAGGAGCAGGCCCTCCCAGGAGGCGTCGAAGGTGTACGCGGCGGTGGCGATGCCGCGCAGCACGGTGCCGTCCCGGGGCAGCAGGCGGGCGTGGTGGTCGGCGACGAGCGCGGCGAGGTTGCGGTGCTCGACCACGACGCCCTTGGGACGGCCGGTGGAGCCGGAGGTGTAGATGACGTACGCGGCGTGCTCCGGCCGCAGCGGCGCCGTGCGGTCGGCGTCGGACGGATCGGTCGCGGGACGGGCGGCCACGGCGGGGTCGTCGAGCCGCACGTGCGGCAGGTCGCCGTGGACGCTGTCGTCCGCCACGACCACGAGCACCGGCCGGGCGTCGTCGAGCACGAACGCGATCCGCTCCGCCGGGTGCTCCGGGTCGACCGGCAGGTACGCGCCACCGGCCTTGAGCACGGCCAGGATCGCGAGCACCAGCTCGGCCGAGCGGGGCAGCGCCAGCGCCACCACCGATTCCGGCCCGACGCCCGCGGCGATCAGGTGGTGGGCGATCCGGTTGGCGTCGGCGTCGAGCTCGGCGAAGGTCCACGACCGGGCGCCGTCGACCAGCGCGGTCGCGTCGGGCGTGCGGGCGGCGCGGTCCTGGAAAACCTCGTGGTAGGCCGGTGCGGGGCCGGCGGTGCCGGTGTCGTTCCACCTCTCCAGCACGTTCACGAGCTCGTCGCCGGTGAGCAGCGGCAGGTCGGCCACGGCGAGGCCGGGGTCGGCGGTCGCGCCGTCGAGCAGCACGCCGACGTGGGCCACCAGCCGCTCGGCCGTGGCGGTGTCGAACAACGCGGTGTCGTAGGTGAGCACCGCCTCCAGCCGGCCGTCGACCTCCTGGAACTGGAACGACACGTCGAAACCGGCCGCGACCGACGGCGGCGGCAGCTCCTCGACCCGCAGACCGGGCAGGCGCGGTTCTTCGCCGCCCGTGTTCTGCAGCACGACCATCGCCTGGAACAGCGGGGTGCGGCTGGGGTCGCGCACGGGGTGCACCTCGTCCACAACCCGTTCGAACGGCACGTCCTGGTGGGCGAAGGCGTCCAGCACCGTCTCCCGCACCTGGCCGAGCAGGTGCCCGAAGCCCTCGCGCGGGTCGACGTCGCAGCGCAGCACCAGCGTGTTGACGAAGAACCCGACCAGACCCTCGAGCTCGGTGCGGTCACGGCCGGAGACGACCGTGCCGACGGCGACGTCGCGCTGCCCCGACCACCGGGAGAACACCGCCTGGCACGCGGCGACCAGCGCCATGAACAGCGTGCCGTCGTGCCGGCGGGCCAACGCCCTGAGCCGCTCGGTGACCTCGGCGGGCACCTGGAAGTGCACCAGCGCGCCCTGCTTGCCCCGGGTCGCCGGCCGGGGCCGGTCGGTGGGCAGCTCCAGCGGCCGCACGCCGTCGAGCGCACGGCGCCAGTGCGCCAGGTGCTCGCGCAACGCCTCCTCGGTCGAGGAGTTCCGCTGCCACACCGCGAAGTCGGCGTACTGCACCGGCAGGCCGGGCAGCTCCGCGTCCCCGCCGCACGTCGCGGCCTCGTAGCAGGCGCCGAGCTCACCGAGCAGCACGCCGTTGGACCAGCCGTCGGTGACGATGTGGTGCAGCACGAGGGAGAGCACGTGGTCGTCCTCGCCCAGCCGCGCCAGCAGCACCCGCACCAGCGGGCCGCGCCGCAGGTCGAACGGCGTGGTGGTCTCGCGGGTCAGGACGTGGGCCAGTTCCTGGTCGGTCACGTCCACCACGGGCACCTCGACGGGCCGCGGCGGGTGCACGACCTGCACACCGCGCCCGTCGACGGTGTCGAAGGTGGTGCGCAGCGACTCGTGCCGCGCGACCAGCGTCGTCAGCGCCGCGTTCAGGGCGTCGACGTCCAGGGGGCCGCGCAGCCGCAGGATCGACGGCGTCAGGTACTCGACGCCTCCGGGTTCGAACTCGTCGAGGAACCACAGCCGCTGCTGGGCGAACGACAACGGCAGGCCGCCGTCGCGCGGCACCACGGGGATCTCGGCCAGCCCGGCCTTCGCCGACTCCGCGACCAGCGCGGCGATCCCGGCGACGGTCGGGTGGGTGAACAGCGTCCGCGGCGACATCTCCACGTCGAACGCGGCCCGCAGTCGCGAGATCACCCGGATGCTGAGGATGGAGTCGCCGCCGAGCTCGAAGAAGTCGTCCCGCACACCGATGCCGGGCACGCCCAGCACCTCCGACCAGATGGCCGCCACCTCGCGCTCCACGTCCGTGCGCGGTGCGACGTGCTCGGTGCGCGCCCCGGTGAAGTCGGGCGCGGGCAGGGCGCGGCGGTCGACCTTGCCGTTGGCGTTCAGCGGAATCGCGTCCAGCTCGACGAACGCCGCCGGCACGAGGTAGTCGGGCAGCCGCTGGGCCAGCCACGTCCGCAGGTCGGACGCGGCACCCGTCACGTAGGCGACGAGCCGCTGATGTCCCTCGTCCTTCCGTGCGATCACCACTGCTTCGCGGACGTCGGGGTGCTGCGTCAGCGCGGCCTCGACCTCGCCGGGCTCGATCCGGAAGCCGCGGATCTTGACCTGGTCGTCGGTGCGGCCCAGGTAGTCCAGTGTGCCGTCGGCCAGCCACCGGACGCGGTCGCCGGTGCGGTACATGCGGTCGCCGGGCTCGCCGAACGGGTCCGCGAGGAACCGGTCGGCGGTCAGGCCCGGACGGCCGAGGTAGCCGCGGGCGAGCTGGGCGCCCGCGAGGTGCAGTTCTCCCGGCACGCCGACGGGGACCGGCTCCAGGTCCTCGTCCAGCACGTAGGCCCGCGTGTTGGGCAGCGGGCGCCCCACGACCGGTCGCCCGGTGCCGGTGATCCGGCCGGACAGGGCGTCCACTGTGGACTCGGTCGGACCGTAGAAGTTGTAGCTGACGGTGCCCTGCACCTCCGCCAGGCGCCGCCACAGGTCCTCGCCGATCGCTTCGCCGCCCAGCATCAGCACCTTCGGCCGGTGCTCGCCGTCCACCAGCCTGGCCTCCACCAATTGCCGTGCGTAGGACGGGGTCAGGTCCAAGAAGTCGATCCGGTGATCACGCACGTACCGCACAAGTGCGGACGGGTCGAGCCGCACGTCCTCGTCCAGCACGTGCAACTCGTGACCGTCGGCCATCAGCACGATGCCTTCCAGCGACGTGTCGAACGAGAACACCGCCGACAACGCCACCCGCAACCGGTGGCCGCGGGCGAAACCCTCCCGGTGGGACACCAGGAGGTTCACCAGGCTGCCGTGCTCGACCACCACACCCTTGGGCCGCCCGGTCGAACCGGACGTGTAGATCACGTACGCCGCCTGTCCCGGATCCACCGGCTCCAGGTCGGCCGGGTCGTCGGACTCGGGCAACTCGCCACGCACCACCAACACCGGGTTCGCGTCCCGCAGCAGGAACTCCACCCGGTCCGCCGGCAGCGACGGGTCGACCGGCAGGTAGACCCCGCCGGCCTTCCAGATCGCCAGCAACGCCACCACGAACTCCACCGACCGCGGCAACGACAACGCCACCGCACGTTCGCGGCCCACGCCCGACGCGACGAAAGCACGCGCCACCCGGTTCGCCCACGCGTTCAGCTCCGCGAACGACAGCGACCGGTCCCCCACCACCAGGGCGGTGGCGTCCGGAGTGGACAGCGCCTGGCTCTCGAACACCTCGACGACCGACTTCTCCGCCACCTCGGTGGCCGTGTCGTTCCACTCCACGAGGACCTGGTGCCGCTCGTCACCGGTCATCAGCGGCAGGTCCGACACCTGTCGTGCCGAGTCGGCGGCGATGGCGTCGACGAGGAGCAGCAGCCGGTCGGCGAGGCGGTGGACCGTGCCGGCGTCGAACAGGTGCGGGTCGTAGGCCAGGTCGAGGCGGAGGCGGTCGTCGAGCACGGCGCTGAGGGTGAGCGCGAAGGTCGTGGTGTCGCGGGCCTGCACCTCGGTCGCCCGGATGCCGCCGACCTCGGCGACGTCGTTGAGCGGGTAGTTCTCGAACACCACGGCGCTGTCGAACAACGACGACCCCGCGGGGACGTCGCTCCACGACCGCAGGTCGGCCAGCGACACGAAGTCGAACCGGCGCGACTCCGTCTGCGCCGCCTGCACCTCGCCCAGCCAGGTTGCGACCTCGGCGTCGGCGCGCACGGCGACCCTGGCCGGCACGGTGTTGATGAACAGGCCGATCATCTGCTCCACGCCCGGCAGCTCACCGGGGCGGCCGGACACCGTCGTGCCGAACACGACGTCGGACTCGCCGCTGTAGCGCGAGAGCAGCAACGCCCACGCACCCTGCACCACGGTGTTGACGGTGAGGCCGTGGCGGCGGGCGGTGCGGCGCACCCGGTCGGTCTGCTCGGCGGTCAGCGCCACCGGCACCGCCGTGGAGGACTCCGTGGCGTGGTCACGCGCGGGCGGGCGGTCGTAGGGCAGGGCGGTGGGCGCGGAGAAACCCGCCAGCACCTCACGCCAGTGGCGTTCGGCGTCGGACCGGTCCTGCGCGTCCAGCCAGCGCAGGTAGTCGCGGAACGGCCGCCGGGACACGACCTCCGGCGCGCCGCCCGCCGTGATCGCCCGGTACTGCTCGCACACCTCGGCGAACACCTGCGCGAGGCTCCACCCGTCCAGCAGCACGTGGTGGAACGTCCAGACGAGCAGCACCTCGTCGCCGGACAACCGGGCCAGGTCGATCCGCATCAGCGGCGCCCGGCGCAGGTCGAGGTCCTGCGCGCCCAACGCTTCCAGCTCGCGTTCACGATCCTCTTCGGACAGTGCGCGCCAGTCGTGGTGCGTGGCCGGCAGGTCGACGTGCGAGCGGATCACCTGCACGGGCCGCTCGACGCCTTCCCAGACCAGGGCGCCGCGCAGCACCGGCGTGCGGTCGACGACGCGCTGCCACGCGGTGGCGAGGGCCCGTTCGTCGGTGACGCCGGTCAACCGCAGGCGCACCTGGTCGAAGTAGGCGGTGGACGACGGGTCGGCCAGGCCGTGGAAGAGCATGCCCTCCTGCAGCGGCGTCAGCGGGTAGACGTCCTCGACCTCGGCACCGGTGCCGGCCAGCCGGTCCACCGCCGCCTGGTCCAGCCGAGCCAGCGGGAAGTCCGACGGCGTGCGGCCACCGGCACCCGACTCGGCGCAGTGCGCCACGATCTCCGCCAGTCCACGCATCATCGCGTCGGCCACGGCCCGCACCGTCGGCTCGTCGTGCACGCGGCCGGAGTACAGCCAGGTGAGTTCCAGCCGGCCGTTCTCCACCAGACCGACGACGTCGACCAGGTACGCGCGGGCGTTGCCGGGAGCGCTGTCCCGGCCGAGCGGGGCGCGGCGAGCGCGGACGAGCCCGTCGGCCCCGGCCGCGACGTCCCACTGGCCGTGGTAGTTGAAGCTGATCAACGGGTGCGGGTCGTCCCGCAGTGCCGCCGCCGGGGAGCCGGGAGCGGACAGGTGGCGCAGCGCCGCGTAGCTCTGGCCGCGGCGTGGCAGTGCGCGCACCTGCTCCTTGACCGACTTCAGCACGGCGCCCCAGTCGCCCTCCGGCACGTGCAGCGCGAGCGGGAACTGGCTGGTGAACCAGCCGACGGTGCGGGAGAGGTCGAGGTCGTCGGGTACGTCCTCGCGCCCGTGGCCCTCCAGGCCGACCAGCACGCGGTCGTGCCCGGTCCAGCCGGCCAGTGCCCGGCCGAGGGCACTGAGCAGCACGTCGTTGACCTGCGTGCGGTAGACGCCCGGCACCTGGTGCAGCAGCGCGCCGGTGTCGGCGGCGCTGAGCCGCACGGTGACCGACCGGACGTCCTCCGCGGGGTCGCCGTCGCGGTCCACCGGGATCCCGGCGGGGGCGGAGGCGGCGAAGCCGGTCCAGTGGTCGAGGTCGGCGTCCAGCTCACCCGCGCGCACCCGGTCGGCCAGGCGGCGGGCCCACGTGGCGAACGCGGTGGTCACGGGTTCCAGTGCGATCGACTCGCCGCGCAGCACCTGGTGGTAGGCGGTGTCGAGGTCGTCGAGCAGCACTCGCCAGGACACGCCGTCCACGACGAGGTGGTGCACGGTGAGGAAGAGTCGGCGGCGGCCGTCATCGAGGCGGAACAGCAGGGCTCGTAGCAGGGGGCCTTCGGCGAGGTCGAGGCTCGACTGGGCGGCGAGGGCGGCCTCGTCGCAGGCGTGGTCGTCGAGGCCGGTCAGCACCTGCAGGACGCCGGTCGGCGCAGTGGGCGCCAAGTCCTGGACCCAGCGGTCGCCGTCGCGGGTGAAGCGGGTCCGCAGCGCGTCGTGGTGCGCGACCACGGCGTCCACGGCGGTCGCCAGCGCCCGCTCGTCCACCTCGGGTGCCAGCTCCACGTGCGTGGACATGGTGAAGTGGTGCGGGTTCGCGGGCGCGGTCTCGAAGAACCACTCCTGGATCGGCGTCAGCGGCGCGGGCCCCGCGACCGGGGCGTCCGGCGTCTGCTCGGCCACGGCGGTCGCGACGGCGGCCAGCTCGGCGACGGTGGGGTGCAGGAAGACGTCCTTGGACGACAGGCGCAGGCCTGCCCGGCGGGCGCGGGCGACGAGCTGGATGCTGAGGATGGAGTCGCCGCCCAGCTCGAAGAAGTTGTCCTCGACGCCCACGCGGTCGACGCGCAGCACCTCGGCCCAGACGCGGGCCAGCTCCCGTTCGACCGGCGTGGTGGGCTCGACGTGGCGGTCGGCCGCCGTGCGGGCCTCGGGGGCGGGCAGCGCCCGGCGGTCGACCTTCCCGTTGCCGCTCAACGGAAGCGCGTCCAGCTCCACGAACGCCGACGGCACCATGTAGTCGGGCAGCTCGCGGGTGAGCCACGTGCGCAGCTCGGCGTGTGCCGGGACCGTGCCCGCCGCGGGCACGAGGTAGGCGACGAGCTGCTTGCGGCCGTCGTCGGTGCGGGCGACCGTGATCGACTGGACGATGTCGGGGTGGCGCACGAGCAGGGCGTCGATCTCCCCCGTCTCGACGCGGAAGCCGCGGATCTTGACCTGGTCGTCGGTGCGGCCGACGAACTCCACGACGCCGTGCGCGCGCCAGCGGCCGATGTCGCCGGTGCGGTACATGCGGGAGCCGGGCGGGCCGAACGGGTCGGGCAGGAACCGCTCGGCGGTCAGGCCCGGCTGCCCGAGGTAGCCGCGGGCCACGCCGGCGCCCGCGAGGAACAGCTCCCCCGGCACTCCGGCGGGAACCGGGCGCAGGCCCCGGTCGAGCACGTAGACGGCCATGCCGTCCAGCGGCCGGCCGATGGGGATGACGTCGGGCACGGTGTCCGTCATCGGGAACGACGTCGCGAACGTCGTGGTCTCGGTCGGGCCGTAGCCGTCGACCACCGTCAGACCGGGGCAAGCCTCGAGCACGCCGCGCACGGCCGCGGCGGGCACCACGTCACCGCCGGTCCACACCTCCCGCAGCCCGGCGAACGCCTCCGGCGCCTCCTGGGCGACGAGCCGGAACAGCCCCGCGGTCAACCAGATCGCGGTCACGCCGCGGCCGGCCGCGTCCCTGATCGCCTCGGCGTCCACGTCACCCGGCCGCGCCACCACGACCTGACCGCCGCGCAGCAGCGGCACCCACAGCTCGTAGGTGGAGGCGTCGAACGCCGACGGCGAGTGCAGCAGCACGCGGTCGTGGGCCCCGCCGTCGAAACGGGAGTCCAGTGCCAGCGCCACGACGTCGCGGTGCCGCACGGCCACCCCCTTGGGCGTGCCGGTGGACCCGGAGGTGTGCATGACGTAGGCGAGCTGGTCCGGGTGCGCCACGACGGCGGGATCGGCCGCGCCGTCCCGGGCACCGTCGATCCGTACGGTGTGGACGGAGCCGACCAGGTTCTCGTTGCGCGCGTCGGTGAGCACGACCGCGATCCCGGAGTCGTCGACGACCCGCCGGATGCGGTCGGCCGGCGCACGACCGTCGAGGGGCACGTACGCCGCTCCGGCCTTGACGATCGCCAGCTCGGCGACGACCAGATCGGCGGACCGCTCCACGAGCAGCCCCACCCGGTCCTCCGGCCGCACGCCGAGCTCGACCAGCTCACGGGCGAGCCCGTTGGCCCGCGCGTCCAGTTCGGCGTAGGTGAGGGTCGCGTCGCCGGAGATCACGGCGGGCGCGTCCGGCGTCCGGCGCACCTGCTCGGCGAACAGGCCGGGGATCGTCGCCTCGACCGGGGCGCGACGGGCGTCGTTCCAGGCCACCAGCACCTGGTCGCGTTCGGCCTCCGACAGCCACGGCAGCTCACCCAGCGGCCGGTGCGGATCGGTCGCCACGCCGTCGAGCAGCCTCACGAGGTGGCCGGAGAAGCGCTCGGCCGTGGCGGCGTCGAACAGGTCGGTGTTGTACTCCACCACCCCGTCCAGCAGGCCGTCGCGCTCCTGGAACTCGACGGTCAGGTCGAAGATGGCGTCCCGCCGGGCCAGTCCGACCCTCTCGACCGCCAGGCCCGGCAGCCGCGGCGGGGTGCGTTCGGCGTTCTGCAGCAGCACCATCACGTCGAACAACGGGTTGCGGCTGACGTCGCGGTCCGTGTGCAGGGCGTCGACCACGCGCTCGAGCGGGACCTCGTCGTGGGCGTACGCCTCCTTGACGTTCTCCTTGACCTGGTCCAGGAAGTCGGCGAAGGAAACTCTGCTGTCCACTGTGGACCTGAGGACGACGGTGTTGACGAAGAACCCGACCAGCCGTTCCAGCCCCGGGCGGTCGCGGCCGGTGGTCACGGTGCCCACGGCCACGTCGTCCTGGCCGGCGTAGCGGGCCAGCAGCGCCTGGCACCCGGCCATCAGCACGGAGAACAGGATCGTGCCGCGTTCCTGGGCGAGCGCGCGCAACGCCGCGGTGGTCGTGGCCGAGACGGTGAACCCGTGCGTCGCACCGTTCGTGGTGCGCACCGGCGGACGAGGACGGTCGGTGGGCAGCTCCAGCGGGGTGGTGCCGCTCAGCCGCCGCGTCCAGTGCTCGACCTGGCCGCGCAACGCGTCACCGGACAGCCGTTCCCGCTGCCAGGCGGCGAAGTCGGCGTACTGCAGCGGCAAGGCGGGCAGTGCGGCCTCCCGTCCGTCGACGGCCGCCCCGTACAGCTCGCCCAGCTCCTCGGTCAGCACGCCCATCGACCAGCCGTCGGTGACGACGTGGTGCGCGGTGACGAGCAGCACGTGCTCGTCCTGGGCCAGCCGCACCAGCAACGCGCGCACCAGCGGGCCGCGCCGCAGGTCGAACGGCCGGGAGTACTCCTCGACCAGCAGCTCGTCCAGGTCGCCGGGCGGCTCGGCCACCGGCAGGGCGAGGTCGAACGGCGGGTGCACGACCTGCACACCCACCCCGTCGGCCTCGTCGAGCGTGGTGCGCAGCGACTCGTGCCGCGCCACGAGCCCGGTCAGCGCCGCGGACAGCGCGGCCACGTCCAGGTGTCCGGTCAGGCGCAGCGCCAGCGCGCTGTTGTAGCCGGAGCCGCCGGGCTGGAAGCCGTCCAGGAACCACAGGCGCTGCTGCGGGAACGACAGCGGCAACGGCCGGGTCCGGTCGGCCGGTCTGATGGCGTCGGCCTGCTGCGAGCGGCCGGAGAGGCGGCGGCGCATCTGCTCGCGCAGGTGCGGGGGCAGCGCGGCGATGCGGTCCTCGATCGACGACGACATGGTGGTGTCTCCTCACAGTTCCTGGGTGGCGCCGTCTTCGAGGGCGAGGCGTTCGAGCTCGAGCAGGATCTTCTCCTCGACCAGTCCCGCGAGGTCGGCGACCGTGCGGGCGGTGAGGACGTCGTGCGGGGTCAGCGGCACGTCGAAGGCCGCACGGCAGCGGGACGTGACGAGCAGGCTGCGCATGGAGTCGCCGCCGAGTGCGATGAAGTCGTCCTCGGCGCCGACGCGCTCCACGCCCAGCACCTCGGCCCAGATCGCGGCCATGACCTCCTCGGTCTCGGTCCTGGGCGCCACGTACCGGGCGGCGGGCGCGGTCACCGACGGTTCGGGCAGCGCGGCGCGGTCGACCTTCCCGTTGGCGCTCAACGGCAACGCGTCGAGCACGACGAACACCGAGGGCACCATGTAGTCGGGCAGGGACCGTCCCGCGAACTCCGCCAGCTCCGCCGGTTCCGGCGCGCGAGCCGGGTCGGCGGGCACCAGGTAGGCCACGAGCCGCTTGCCGCCGAGGTCGTCCTCGCGGACCACCACGACCAGCCCGCCCACGCCGGGATGCCGTGCCAGCACCGCCTCGACCTCACCGAGCTCGATGCGGAAGCCGCGCAGCTTCACCTGGTCGTCGGCGCGGCCGGCGAACTCCAGCACGCGACCGGGCAGCCACCGCACGACGTCGCCGGTGCGGTACATCCGCTCCCCCGGCGTGCCGAACGGGCAGGCGACGAACCTGGAGGCCGTGAGGCCGGGCCGGTCGAGGTAGCCGCGGGCCAGGCCCGCACCCGCGAGGTAGAGCTCGCCGGGCACACCGATCGGCACCGGGCGCAGCCGGTCGTCCAGCACGTACGTGCCCATGCCGTCGAGCGCGGAGCCGATCGGCACGGTGTCCGGCACGTCGTCCTGGCCGGTCATCCGGTACGAGGTGGCGAACGTCGTGGTCTCGGTCGGTCCGTACCCGTCGACCACCACCAGACCGGGGCAGGCCGCCAGCATCCGGCGGACCGCGGCGGCGGGCACGACGTCACCGCCGGTCCACACCTCGCTCACGCCCGCCAGGCAGTCCGGCGAGTCCTGCGCCAGCACGCGGAACAGCCCCGCGGTCAGCCAGAGCGCCGTCACGCCGTGCGCGGTGACCAGCTCGCGCAACGCGGCCGCGTCGAGGTCCTCCGGCGGAGCGACGACCACCCGCCCACCCCGCAGCAGCGGCACCCACAGCTCGTAGGTGGACGCGTCGAACGCCAGCGGCGAGTGCAGGAGCACGGTCCGGTGGGCCGGGCCGTCGAACCGGGAGTCCAGTGCGAGCGCGGCGACGTCCCGGTGCCGCACCGCGACACCCTTCGGCGTGCCGGTCGAGCCCGAGGTGAACTCCACGTAGGCGAGTCCGTCCGGGTGCGCGGTGACCGCAGGCCGATCGGCCGACGTCGCCCCGTCGGGGACCAGGACGTGGCCGTCGAACGGAACGTCCGCGTCGGTGATCAGCACCCGGCTCCCGGCCTGCTCCAGCACCAGCCGCCGGCGCTCCCGCGGCGCCCTGCTGTCCAGCGGCAGGTACGCGCCGCCCGCCTTGAGCACGGCGAGCACCGCGACCACGACGTCAGCGGATCGGCGCAGCAGCACGCCGACGCGTTCCTCGGGCCGCACGCCGAGCGAGATCAGCCGCTGCGCCAACCGGTTCGCGCGAGCGTCCAGTTCGGCGTAGGTGAGCGACGTGCCGCCGGCGACCACGGCCGCCACGTCGGGCGTCCGGTCCACCTGTGCGGCGAACAGCTCCGCGACGGTCGCGTGCGGAACGCCGACCTCCCCCCGTTCCGGGAGGACGAGCCGCCGCTCGGCCTCGCCGAGGACGTCGACCTCGCCCACCGCCCGATCGGGATCGGCGGCCAGGCCGAGCAACGCCGTGGCGAGGTGGCCGGCGACGCGCTCGACCGTGGCGGGGTCGAACAGCGCCGGGTCGTAGCTCAGCCGGAACTCCAGCTCCTCACCGGGGCGAACCCCCACGCTCAGCGGGTAGTTGGTCGTCTCCACGGCGTCCAGGTCGCGGACGGTGACGCCGTGGGTGGCGACCTCGTCGACCGGGTAGTTTTCGAACACCACGATGCTGCTGAACAGCTCCGTGCCGGTCCACGACTGCAGGTCCGCGAGCGACACGTGCTCGAACCGCCGGGCCTCGGCCTGGTCGGCCTGCAGGCGCCTCAGCCACACCGCGACCGGCTCGTCCTCCGCGATCGCCGTCCGCACCGGCAGGGTGTTGATGAACATGCCGGTGATGGCGTCCGCGCCGGCCAGCTCGACCGGGCGGCCGGACACGGTGGAACCGAAGCACACGTCGGTCTGCCCGCTGTAGCGCGACAGCAGCAGCGCCCACGCGCCCTGCACCACGGCGTTGAGCGTCAACCCGTTGCGCTGGGCGAAGTCGCGCAAGCCGGCGCCGGGCAGCTTCATCGTGGTCCACTCGGCCGAGCGGGTGGCGTGACCCGGTTCGGCGGGCCGGTCGAGCGGCAGCGGTGTGGGGGCCTCGAACCCGCGCAGCGCCTGCCGCCAGTGCGCTTCCGCCTCGGCCGGGTCCTGTGTGGACAACCAGCGCAGGTAGTCGCCGAACGGGCGGCGGGACGGGAGCCCGGGTTCGCGTCCGGCGGTGAAGGCCGCATAACAGGTGATCACGTCGTTGAGCACCTGGAACGTGCTCCAGCCGTCGAGCAGCACGTGGTGGAACGTCCACCCGACCCGCACGGCCGTGTCCGACTCGCGCGTCAGCTCCAGCCGCATCAACGGCGCGGTGCCGAGGTCGAGTTCGCCGTCGCCGCGCGGAAGATCGACCTCGCGGCAGACCACCTGCACCGGCCGGTCGACGCCCTCCCACACGACGCGGCTGCGCAGGATCGGCGTGCGTGCCACCACTTCGCGCCACGCACGCTCCAGCGCCCCGACGTCCGTGACGCCGTCGAGGACGAAGGAGAGCCGTTCGGTGTAGAGGCCTTCGTGGCCGTGGGACAGGCTGTGGAACACCATGCCCGCCTGCATCGGCGTCAGCGGGTAGACGTCCTCCACGTCACGGCCGTCCCCGACGATCCGGTCCACCGCGGCCTGGTCCAGGCCCGCCAGCGGGAAGTCCGACGGCGTCCGGCCACCCGCACCCGGCTCGGCGCAGTGCGTCACGACCTCCCGCAACGCCGACGTCATCGCCTCGGCCAAGGCCCGCACGGTCGCCTCGTCGTGCACCTCGGCGCTGTAGTACCAGGTGAGCTGGAGCCGCTTGCCCTGCACCGCACCGACGACGCCGAGCAGGTGGTGCCGAGGCGTGTCGGGCGCGGCGTCCGCACCCAGTCCACCGATCGTGCGGAACGCTTCGCCGCCCGCCGCACCGTCGAACTGCCCGAGGTAGTTGAACGCGACAGCCGGCCGCACTCCGCCGTACCGCGCGCCGTGGCCGATGCCGCGCCGGGGCACCGCGCGCAGCCGTTCCTTGGTCGCCTTCAGCACCTCGCCCCAGTCCCCCGCCGGCACGTCGAGCGCAACCGGGAACACGGAGGTGAACCAGCCGACCGTGCGGGACAGGTCGACGCCGTCGAGGAAGTCGCCGTCGCGGCCGTGGCCCTCCAGGTCGACCAGCACCCGCTCCCGGCCCGTCCACCCCGCCAGCACCCGTCCCAACGCGCTGAGCAGCACGTCGTTGACCTGCGTGCGGTACACGGCGGGCACGTCCTGCAACAGCGCCCTGGTCAGGCCGGCGTCCAGCTCGACCGTGACGCCGCGCACGGAACCGGTCGTACCGGTGCCGTGGCGGTCGACGGGCACGCCGGGGTCGCCGGTCACGCCCGCCCAGTGGTCGGCCTCGTCGTCGAAGCCTCCGCCGTCGGTGTACTCGGCGAGGCGCAGCGCCCACTCGCGGAACGACGTCGTCTTGGCCGCGAGGACGACCTCCTCACCGCGCCGGGCCTGGAGGTAGGCGGTCTCCAGGTCCTCCAGCAGCACCCGCCACGACACCCCGTCGACGACCAGGTGGTGCGCGGTGAGCCGCAGCGTGCGGGACGTGAGCGTGGCCCGCAGCAGCGGTCCGCGGCTCAGGTCGAATCCGGAGTCCACTTCGGACAGGACGTCGGCGGGTCCGACCGGCGGGTTGTGCTGCCGCCACCCGGACTCCGTGCGCTCGAACCGCATCCGCAACGCGTCGTGGTGCTCCACCAGCCCCGCCAGTGCCTTGCGCAACGCCGCCGCGTCGACCTCGTCGGTGAACTCGACCTCGACGAACTGGTCGAAGTGCTCGGGATGCGGCGGTGCGGTGTCGAGGAACCAGCGCTGGATCGGGGTCAGCGGAACCTCGCCGGCCACCGGACCCTGCGGCACACCGGCCGCGGTTTCGGCAGCGGGCACGGCCGCCGCGAGCGCGGCCACCGTGGGGTGGGTGAACAGGTCCCGCGGCGCGAGGCCGTACCCCGCCTGCCGGGCGCGCGACACGACCTGGATGCTGATGATCGAGTCACCGCCCAGCTCGAAGAAGTCGTCCTCGACGCCGACCCGCTCGAGTCCCAGCACCTGCGCCCAGATGTCCGCGAGCACGCGCTCGGCCTCCGTGCGCGGCTCGACGTGCCGGGCACCGGTCGTCTCCCACTCCGGCGCGGGCAGCGCCCTGCGGTCGAGCTTCCCGTTGCCGGTCAGCGGAAGGCGGTCCAGGTGCACGAACGCCGAGGGCACCATGTGGTCGGGCAGGGTCCGCGCCAGGAACGCGCGCAGGTCGGCGCCCCGGCCGCCCACGACGTAGCCGACGATGACGTTGCGCCCCGCGTGCTCGCGGACCTCGGCGACGGCGGCGGTCACGTCCTCGTGCGCTTCGAGCGCGGCCTCGACCTCCCCCAGTTCGATGCGGAAGCCGCGGATCTTGACCTGGTGGTCGGCGCGGCCGAGGTAGTCGAGCCGGCCGTCCTTCCAGCGGGCCAGGTCGCCCGTGCGGTACATGCGGGAGCCTGGTGCCCCGAACGGGTCGGCGACGAACCGGGACGCGGTCAGGCCCGGCCGGTTGAGGTACCCGCGGGCCAGCCCGGCGCCGGCGACGTGCATCTCACCGACGACGCCGGGCGGCACCGGCCGCAGAT
Organism: Lentzea sp. CC55; assembly: GCF_021056325.1. Taxonomy (NCBI): domain Bacteria; kingdom Bacillati; phylum Actinomycetota; class Actinomycetes; order Pseudonocardiales; family Pseudonocardiaceae; genus Lentzea; species Lentzea sp. CC55. The sequence continues at coordinate 19,073 of NZ_JAJCXE010000013.1, forward strand.
CCTCGTCGAGGACGTACACGCGCAGGTCCGGGATGGGTTCGCCGACGGTGCCGTCGGCGGGCGTCCACGTGACGTGCACGGTGGTCTCGGTGATGCCGTACATGTTGATCAGCTCGCCGGGACCGGTCCAGGCCGCCAGCTTGCGCACGTCCAGCGCCTCACCGCCGAAGACCACGTACCGCAGGGAGAGGTCGCGCGGTTGTTCGGCGATCAGCTGGTAGAACGCCGACGGCGTCTGGTTGAGCACCGTGACCCGTTCCCGCGCCAGCAGGTCGGCGAACTCGCGCGGCGAGCGCGACACCTCGTGCGGCACGACCACGAGCCGCCCGCCGTGCAGCAGCGGGCCCCACAGCTCCCACACGGAGAAGTCGAAGGCGTAGCTGTGGAACAGGGTCCACACGTCGTCGGCACCGAACCCGAACCAGGCGTCGGTGGCCGAGAACAGCCGGGCCACGTTGGCGTGCGGCACGACGACGCCCTTGGGCCTGCCGGTGGAACCGGAGGTGTAGATGACGTACGCCGGGTTCTCCGGCCGCAGCACCACTTCCGGTGCCGTGGAGGGCATGCCGGACAGGTCCGGCAGCTCGGTCAGCACGGCCACCGGCCGGGTGTCCTCGACCATCCCCGCGACCCGGTCCTCCGGGTAGGAGGGGTCGATCGGCAGGTAGGCCGCGCCGGACTTGAGCACGCCCAGCACCGCCACGACCAGGTCGGTGGACCGCGGCAGCCGCAGCGCGACGTACTCCTCCGGTCCGGCACCGCGTTCGAGGAGCAGGTGCGCCAGCCGGTTGGCACGGGCGTCGAGCTCGGCGTAGGTCAGGTGCTCGCCCTCGCAGGTGACCGCGACGGCGTCCGGGGTGCGCGCGGCCTGCTCGGCGAACAACCGGGGCAGCGTCGCCACCGGGAAGTCCCCGCCGGCCGGGTTCCACTCGACCAGCACCTGCTCGCGTTCGGCGTCGTCGAGCAGCCGCAGCTCGCCCAGCGGCAGCGCGGGGTCCGCCAGCACGTCGTCCAGCAGCATCCGCAGGTGCCGGCCGAGCCGCTGCACCGTGGCCTCGGCGAACAGCGCCGGGTCGTGGTCGAGCTCGACCACGAGGCGCGGCCCGGGCGACACCACGACGGTGAGGGCGTAGTTGGTGGGCTCGTGCGCGTGCACGTCGTGCAGCCGCAGGCCGTGCGCGGCCATGGCGTCCTCGTCGAACGGGTAGTTCTCGAACACCACGATGCTGTCGAAGAGGTTCGCGCCACCGGGCAGGGCGCTCCACCCGCGCAGCCGCGACAGGGGCACGTGCTCGAAGCGCCGCGCCTCAGCCTGGTCGGCCTGCAGCTCCCGCAGCCACGACAGCTGGTCACGCCCGCGGTCGACGGCGACCCTGGTGGGCACGGTGTTGATGAACATGCCGACGGTCGACTCGACGCCGGGCAGGTCGGCGGGCCGACCGGACACGGTGGTGCCGAACACGACGTCGGACGTGCCGGCGTAGCGGGCCAGCAACACCGCCCACGCGCCCTGCACGACGGTGTTCACGGTCAACCCGTGGCGCTGGGCCGCCTCGCGCAGCCGTTCGGTGCTGCCGGCGGTCAGCTCGAAGCGGACGGTGCCACCGGACTGCGCGCGGTGCGCGTCGACCGGGCGGCGGTCGAACGGCAGCGGGGTCGTCTCCGCGAAGCCGTCGAGCACCCGCCGCCAGTACCGCTCGGCCTGCTCGCCGTCCTGCCTGTCGAGCCAGTGCAGGTACTCGCGGAACGGCGGGCGGGCCGCGGCGGGTCCCGGGGTGCCGCGGGTGATGGCCGCGTGGTGCTCGCAGACCTCGGTGAACAGCTGGGCGGCACTCCACCCGTCGAGCAGGACGTGGTGGAACGTCCACAGCACCAGCACCTCGTCGTGCCCCAGGCGGGCGATCGCCACGCGCATGAGCGGTGCGGTGGTGAGGTCCATCCCGGCCGCGCGGTCGCTCTCCAGCAGTGCGCGCAGCTGCTCGTCCTCGTCGAGACCGGTCCAGTCGAGGTGGGTGATCGGCAGGGTGACGTCGGGGCGCACGAGCTGCAGCGGTTCCGCGAGCCCGTCCCAGACGACCTCGCTGCGCAGCACGGCGTTGCGGTCCACGACGCGTTGCCAGGCCTCGCCCAGCACCAGCGGGTCGGTCACGCCGGAGAGCCGGAAGCGGACCTGGTTGAAGTACGCACCGGAGGTCGCGCCGTCGACCAGGCCGTGGAAGACCATGCCCGCCTGCATCGGCGTCAGCGGGTAGACGTCCTCCACGTCACGGCCGTCACCGGCCAGCCGGTCCACCGCGGTCTGGTCCAGCCGCGCCAGCGGGAAGTCCGACGGTGTCCTGCCGCCCGCACCCGGCCGGGCGCAGTGGGCGACGACCTCCCGCAGGGCCGCGGCCATCGCCTCGGCCAGGTCCCGCACGGTCCGCCGGTCGTGCACCCGGTCGCTGAAGTACCAGGTGAGGTCGAGGCAGCCGTGCTCGACCGCGCCGACGACGTCGAGCAGGTGCGGGCGCGGGGCCTCCGGCGCGCTGTCGAGCTCCAGGCTGCCGCGCACGGCGTGCAGCACGCCGCCCTCCACGGCGGACCAGTCGAGGCGGCCGAGGTAGTTGAAGCTGATCTGCGGTCCGCCGGTGCCGGGGTCGTGCAGGGCGCCGTAGCTGATCCCCTTGCGCGGCACCGCGCGCAGCTGTTCCTTGACGGACTTGAGGACCGCTCCCCAGTCTCCACCGGGCACGTCCAGCGCGACCGGGAAGATCGAGGTGAACCAGCCGACCGTGCGGGAGAGGTCGACTCCGTCGAGCACGTCCTCGCGTCCGTGGCCCTCGAGGTCCACGGGCACCCGCGTGCGGCCGGTCCAGTCGGCCAGCACCCGGCCGAGCGCGCTCAGCAGCACGTCGTTGACCTGGGTGCGGTACGCGCCGGGCACGTCCTGCAACAGCGCCCTGGTGGTCTCCGCGTCGAGCCGGACCGAGACGGCCTCGGTCGACCCGGCGGTGTTGGGACCGTCGTGGTCGACGGGCAGGGACGGGTCCACCGAGGCGGTCGCCGCCCAGTGGTCGCGCTCGTCGTCGAAACCACCGCCGGCGGTGTGCCGGGTGAGCCGGTGCGCCCAGTCCCTGAACGACGTCGTCTTCGCGGCCAGCCGGACGGGCTCGCCGCGCACCGCCTGGTCGTAGGCGGTGACGAGGTCCTCCAGCAGGACGCGCCACGACACGCCGTCCACGACGAGGTGGTGGATCGTCAAGCGCAGCAACGGGTGCCGCAGCTCGGCGTGCAGCAGCGGCCCGGTCGCGAGGTCGAACCCGGGGCACGGGCCGGTGGTGAGCAGCTCGGCCGGCTCGACCGGCGCGTTGTGCTGCCGCCACCCGGACTCCGTGCGCTCGAACCGCATCCGCAGCGCGTCGTGGTGCTCCACCAGCGCGGCCAGCGCCGTGCGCAGGACGTCGATGTCCACATCGGACGCCAGCTCCACCGTCAGCACCTGGTCGAAGTGCTCGGGGTGACCGGGGTTCGTGGCGAACAGCCACCGCTGCACCGGCGTGAGCGGCACGTCGCCCGCCACCCGGCCCTGGTCGGCCTCGGCGGGTCCGGCGACGGCCGCCACGGCCGCGAGCGCCGCCACGGTGGGGTGCCGGAACAGGTCGCCGGGGCTGAGCGCCAGCCCGGCCTGCCGGGCGCGCGACACCACCTGGATGCTGAGGATGGAGTCGCCGCCCAGCTCGAAGAAGTTGTCGGCGGCGCCCACGCGCTCGACGCCGAGCAGCTGGGCCCAGATCCCGGCCAGCACGGCTTCCGGTCCGTCGGCGGGCGCGACGTGCGCGGTGGTGGTGGCCCACACCGGCTCGGGGAGGGCGTGGCGGTCGACCTTGCCGCTCGCGTTGAGCGGCAGCGCGTCCACGACGACGAAGGCCGACGGCACGAGGTAGTCCGGCAACGTGCGGCCGAGGAACTCCCTCAGCGACGCCACGTCCGGAGCGGTGCCGGCCGCGGTCAGGTAGGCGACCAGCCGCTTGCGGCCGGTGTCGTCGGCGCGCACGACCGTCACCGACCCGGCGACGGCGGGGTGCGCGGACAGGGCGGTGTCGACCTCGCCCGGTTCGACGCGGAACCCGCGGATCTTGACCTGGTCGTCGGTGCGGCCGACGAACTCCACCGTGCCGTCGGCCCGCCACCGCACCAGGTCGCCCGTGCGGTACATCCGCTCCCCCGGCGCGCCGAACGGGTCGGCGACGAACCGGGACGCGGTGAGCCCCGGCCGGCCCGCGTAGCCGCGCGCCAGGCCCGAACCGGCGATGAACAGCTCGCCCGGCACACCGATCGGGGTGGGCGACAGGGTGCCGTCGAGCACGCGCAGGCGCATCCCGTCGAGCGGGCGGCCGATGGGCACCAGGTCGCCGACCGCGCCGGCGTCGGTCATGCGGTGCGAGGTGGCGAAGGTGGTGGTCTCGGTCGGGCCGTAGCCGTCGACCACGGCGATGCCGGGGCACGCGCGCAGCACCCGCCGGACCGCCGGTGCGGGGACGACGTCACCACCGGTCCACACCTCGCGCAGTCCGCTCAAGCACTCCGGGTCGTCCTGCGCGATGACGCGGAACAGGCCCGCGGTCAGCCACAGCCCGGTCAGCCCGTGCCGGGTGACCAGGTCGCGGATTCCGCCGGCGTCCAGGTCCCCCGGAGGGGCGACCACGACGGTGCCGCCGTTCAGCAGCGGCACCCACAGCTCGTAGGTGGTGGCGTCGAACGCCGGAGCGGAGTGCAGCAGGACCCGGTCGTGCGCCCCGCCCGCGAACCGCCGGTCCCGCGCCAGGTCGGTCACGTCGCGGTGCCGCACGGCGACACCCTTGGGCACACCCGTGGACCCCGAGGTGTGCATGACGTAGGCCAGCTGGTCCGGGTGCACCGCGACGTCCGGCGTCGTGGCCGGTTCGCCGGTCAGGTCTTCGCCGCCCAGCACGACCACGCGTCCGTCGTGGATCTCGCGCACGGTCGCGAGCCACGTGTGGTCGGTGAGGACCACCCCGGCACCGCATCCCTCCAGCAGCACGGCCAGCCGCTCGGCGGGCGCCCTGGTGTCGAGGGGGACGTACGCGCCCCCCGCCTTGGCCACCGCCAGTTCGGCGGTCACCAGGTCGGCCGAGCGGCTCAGCAGCAGAGCCACGGGTTCCTCGGCGCGCAGTCCGTGGCGCAGCAGGTGGTGCGCCAGGCGGTTGGCCCGCACGTCCAGCTCGGCGTAGGTCAGCGAGGTGCCGCCGGCGACCACGGCCTCGGCGTCGGGTGCGCGGAGGACCTGCTCGGCGAAGAGCGCGGTGACCGTGGCCGGGGATTCGCGCCGGGCGGTGTCGTTGAACGCTTCCAGCACCTGGTGGCGTTCCTCCTGCCCGAGCAGGGGCAGCTCGCCCAGGCGCACGCCCGGGGCGATGGCCTGCAGCACGGCCCTGAGGTGGCCGGCCATCCGCTGGATCGTGGCGGCGTCCCACAGGTCGGTGTTGTACTCGACGGACAGGTCCAGCGAGCCGTTGCGCGGCCAGAACTCCACCAGCAGCTCGAACCGCGCCCGCGGCCGCGGCAGGTGGTGCTCGGTGACGTCCAGCGCCTCGACCGTCCTGGGGCGCACCATCTCCTGCTGCAGCACGACGATCGCCTGGACCAGCGGGGTGCGGCTGGGGTCCCGGTCCGGGCGCAGCTCGTCGACGAGCCGGTCGAACGGGACCTCGTCGTGGGCGAACGCGTCGAGCACGGTGTCCTTGACGTCGGCCAGGAACCGCTCGAACGGCGCCTGCGGGTCCACTGTGGACCGCAGGACGAGGGTGTTGACGAAGAACCCGACGAGGTCGTCGAGCTCCGGCCTGCCACGTCCGGCGGACGCGGTGCCCACGGCCACGTCGCGGCGGCCGGTGTAGCGGGCCAGCAGCAGCTGCACGGCCGCCGCCAGCGTGGTGAACAGGGTCGTGCCGCCGTCCCTGCTGACGTCGGACAGGCGCTGCACCAGCTCGCTCGGCAGGGACTCGCGGTGCACGGCGCCCGCCGTGGTGCGCTGCGCGGGGCGGGGCCGGTCGGTGGGCAGGTCGAGCGGTTCGAGGCCGTCGAGGACGCGCCGCCAGTGCTCGACCTCCTCCGCCACGGAGGGATCGTCGAGGCGGCGTTGCTGCCACGCCGCGAAGTCGCCGTAGCGCACGGGAAGCGGCTTGAGGCCGGCTGTCGTTCTTCGGACGGCGGACCGGTACAGCTCCAGCAGGTCGTCGACCTGGAGCCGGACCGACCAGCCGTCGGTGACGACGTGGTGCTGGTCGAGCAGCAGCACGTGGTCCTGCTCGGCCAACCTGGCCAGCACGGCGCGCACCAGTGGGCCGGTGCCCAGGTCGAACGGTGTGGTCAGCTCCTCCGCGCACAACCGGTCCAGCGCGTCGTCCTGGTCGGCGGTGGTGGAAAGGTCCTCCACCCGCAGCGGCACCGCGGCACGGGCGGCGATCACCTGCACGCCTCGACCGTCGACCTCGGCGAAGGTGGTGCGCATGGTCTCGTGCCGCTCGGCCAGTCCGTCGAGCGCGGCCCGCAGGGCGTCGAGGTCGAGAGGACCGCGCAACCGCAGAGCGACACCGGTGTTGTAGTCGGTGGCGGCGGGGTCGAGCTGGTGCTGCAACCACAACCGCCGCTGTGCCGGGGAAAGCGGCAGGACATCGCCGTGCGGCACGGGGGTGATCCGGTCGTCCGCCGTGATGGGCAGGCGGTCGGCCAGCAGGCCGGCGAGGCCGGCCACGGTCCGTGCGCCCATCAGGTCCCCGGTCGACAACGGCACGTCGAGCGCCGTGCGCAGCCGTGACACCACGCGCAGGGCCTGGATCGAGTCGCCGCCCAGCGACAGGAAGTCGTCCTGCGCGCCGACCAGTCCGGGGTCGATCGCGAGCACGTCCGCCCAGGCCTGTGCGATGGCGCGTTCGGCGGGGGTGCGGGGCGCGACGTGCCCGGTCCGCCGGTCGAGGCCCCAGTCGGGTGCGGGCAGCGCCTTGCGGTCGACCTTGCCGTTGCTGTTGAGCGGAAGGCGGTCCAACGCCACGAACGCCGACGGCACCATGTAGTCCGGCAGCGAGCGCAGGAGGAACGCGCGCAGTTCTTCCTCGGACGGTGCCGACGTGGACACCACGTACGCGACCAGGCGCTTGACCCCGTTGTGGTCCACCTGCGCCTGCACCGCGGCCTGCACGACCTCGGGGTGCTTGGCCAGCACGGCCTCGACCTCCGCGGTCTCCACGCGGAAACCGCGGATCTTGACCTGCTCGTCGACGCGGCCGACGAAGTCGACGGTGCCCTCCGGCGTCCACCGGACCAGGTCGCCGGTGCGGTACATGCGCTCACCGGGTGCACCGGACGGGTCTGCCAGGAAGCGGTCCGCGGTGAGGCCCGGGCGGTGGAGGTAGCCGCGGGCGAGTCCGGCGCCCGCGATGACCAGCTCACCGGTCTCCCCGTCGGGGACGGGGTTCAGGTCCTCGTCGAGCACGTGCAGGCGCATGCCGTCCAGTGCCGTGCCGATGGGCAGGACGTCGGGCACCGCTTCGAGATCGGGCAGGGGGTGGCAGGTGGCGAACGTGGTCGTCTCGGTGGGGCCGTAGACGTCCACGACGGTGGTGCCGGGGCACGCCCGCAGCACCCGCCGCACCGCCGCGGCCGGCACGACGTCACCGCCGGTCCACACCTCGCGCAGTCCCGCCAGGCAGGCGGGGTCGTCCTGCGCCAGCACGCGGAACAGACCCGAGGTCACGAAGAGCCCGGTCACGCCGTGCTCGCTGATCGCCTTCCGCAGGACCTGCCCGTCCACGTCGCCGGGAGGAGCGATCACGGCGGTGCCGCCGCTCAGCAGCGGCACCCACAGCTCGTAGGTCGACGCGTCGAACGCCATCGGCGAGTGCACCAGCACGCGGTCGTGCGCACCGCCGGTGAACCGCTCGTCGCGCACCAGGTCCACCACGTCGCGGTGGCGCGCCGCCACGCCCTTCGGCACCCCCGTGGACCCCGAGGTGAACACGACGTACGCCAGGTTGTCCGGGTGTACCGGCACCTCGGGTGCGGACTCCCCTTCGTCGCTCACGACGAGCACGTGGCCGCCGTGCACACGCTCCGCCACGCTCTTCCAGGTCTCGTCGGTCAGCAGCACCGAGACCCCTGCCTCGGCCAGCACGGTCGCCATCCGCTCGTCGGGCGCGCGAGCGTCGAGCGGCACGTACGCGCCCCCGGCCTTGAGCACGGCGAGCAGACCGGCCACGAGGCCGGCCGACCGCTCCACGAGCACACCGACCGGCTGTTCGGGCCGGACTCCCAGCCGCACCAGGGATCCCGCGAGCCGGTCCGAGCGTGCGTCCAGGTCCGCGTAGGTGTGCTCGCCGTCGTCGGCGACCACCGCCACCGCGGCGGGAGTGCGCCGGACCTGTTCGGTGAACAGGCCGACCACCGTGTCCCGCTGCTCCGCGCGGAAAGGACCACCGGCTGACGTGGTGGCGGGCACTGTGTCGTGGAGCGTCATCGCCGTCCAACCTCTTTTTGGGCGCGCAGCAGCGCCACGGGTACAGGGGGGAAGAGGAAAAGGGGTGCGGAACCGCGGCGTCAGGCCACGTCGCGCTCGCGGTGCCGCCGGCCCGCGACCCTGCCGCCGATCTGGATCCGGTCGATCCGGCCGCTGCGGGGATCTCGCAGGAAGCGGCCGGGACGACCGGTCGCGCCGTTGGCCAGGTCCGTCACGGAGAAGACGAACCCGTCGTGGACCGCGAGCCGCGCGGCCGGTTCGTCGTCGACGACCAGGTGCAGCTCATCGCCCTCGACCACGACCGAGAACGCCGTGTCGCCGTTGACGTACGTGCCGGTGCACTCGCGCGGGATCGACGCGCTCGGCTCGGCGTCGATCGTCGCCTCGTCCTCGGTGAGGTCGATGCCGACCGCGCGCAGTTCGGGCAGCAGGTCACGCCACAGGGCGGCGCCGGTCGACGAGTTGGCCGTCAGGGCCACGACCGTGCCGGACCCGGGGTTCAGGCGCAGGTGGCAGGAGGTGCCGTCGGCGGTGCCGTCGTGCCCGAGCCACCCGGTGCCGTGACCGCGGAAGATCGCCAGGCCGAGGCCCCAGCCGTCCGCGAGCCCGAACGGCTCCGCACCCGGCACCGGACGGCACATCTCCGCGAGGTGCTCGGGAGTGACCAGTCCGGGGTCGATGCCGCCGTGCCGGGGGTCGAGGTGCATCTTCGCCAGCTCGACGAGGTCGGCGGCGCTGGCGGCGAGACCACCGGCGGGCGCCTCGACGGGGGCGAGCTCCTGCTCGACGGGACGCACCAGGCGCAGGGCGTGGTTGACGGTGTGGCCGCTGGCCGTGGCCGGGCTCTCCTCCCCGGTGATGAACCCGAGGTCGATGCCCAGCGGTTTGAGCAAGATCGTGCGGACCGCCTCCGCCCAGGTCATGCCCGTCGCCACCTCGATCAGGCGGCCGATGAGGGCGTACCCCGTGTTGGAGTAGGAGAAGCCGGCGCCCGGCGGCTGCACGACGTCCTGCACGGAGGCTGCCAGCTCCACCCGGCCGTTCGGCGGGGCGACGACCTCCGAGGGCAGGCCACCGGTGTGGCTGAGCAGGTGGCGGGCGGTGAGCACGTCGGCGTGGCCGCCGAGCGCCTGCCGCAGTTCGGGCAGGTACTCCACCACCGGCTCGTCCAGGTCGACGTCGCCGTCGGACACCAGGACCATCAGCAGCGTCGCGGTGAACGTCTTGGTGATGGAGCCGATGGGCACCTTGCTGTCGCGCTTGACCGCACACCCGGTGCCGTGCCGTTCCTCACCGAACTCGAACTCCCGGACCTCACCATCCCGCCATATGACGAGCTGTGCACCGGGTACGTGGTTGTCAAGTGCTGATCGTCTCAGCACCTCGCGTAAGTGCTCCACCATTTCCTCTCACGGAACGTCTGGTTCTTCTGATCGATCTTCTGTGCTCCGGCACGGGACGCGGCACGCATACAGGCACCGATAACTCCCGCGCGGGCTTCCGCTCACTTCGCGGCCGCATTCCCCGTCAGCGAGAATTCCCTCCGGAGTTCACGACCGCCGACCAACACCCATACAGCCGACCAACGACGATGTCAGCCCCGAGTTACGAAGTCCCACAATTTGGTCCTGAATCTCATCGGCCATTGATGATGATCGCGAAAGGTCACCACAAATTGTCGCGCTTCACCCGAACGCCAGGTTTGACGGGGCCCGGCAGAGCCGAACCTGGCCGGTTCGGGCGAGGCTCCCGCACGCCGCGAGGTCAGCCGGCGGCGTCGGCCGACATCTGTTCCCGCAGGCTACGAGGCCGCATGTCCGTCCACACGGTGTCGACGTAGTCCATGCACTCCTGCCGCGACCCCTCCTTGCCCTCGCTGCGCCACCCTGCGGGAACCTCTTTCCCCAAAGGCCACAGCGACCGCTGCTCCTCATCATTGATCAGCACTTGATAAACGTCCTCGGCCACAACTCTCTCCTTCTCCCGGCGCCGACAACAGGCACGGTCCCGCCCTCGCCGGAGTCGGACTCGCCGACCATCACCGAGGAGAACCGTGAACACAAACCAGCGGCAGCGCACAACCGGCACCGCCGCAGCCGAAGATAACAGTGTCGTTCCGCCCGTGCACCCAAACACCGCCGAAAGGAGCATTCCATCCACGGCGAATGGGCATCAAAAAACTGTATGTTTAGCGGCCCGGCGACAGGGAACCGGCCCCTTACCCGAGAGTTACTTACTTCTTCGCAATTGCTCGACATGACAACGCGCAGGACAAATGCAATGGAGTTCCGGTGTGCTGAGCGCCACCACGTCCCGCCTCGGCCGACGGCACGACGCCGGTGACAGGACGAGTTCCGGGTGTGCTCGTGGGCTCAGCGGATCGCCTCCGGGACGCGAAGAGTGATCGCTTTCACGCGTAGCGCCGCCCTGGTCGGCCTGGTCGGCCTCGTGCCGGACGTGGTTCCCGGCACGAGGGCGGAGGTGGCGGTCTACCACGAAGCCGTCTGCCCACAGCCGGCCCTTGACCGTGGACGCCGCCGCGAACGCCTCCTTCATGACGAGGCTGCCCGCATTTGCCGCAAGCCCGGGAAAATTCGATTGCCCCGGCTCGTCGCGGACTCAGGCCGGCCGGGAGGAGTTCGACACCTCATCACCCGGTCGGCCCCCTGGCGGGAGCGGCATCAGAAGCGCGAAGGGTGTCCCAGTGTGCGGCGCAGCAACCGATGGGTACGCCGGACCGCTGCACGGCGTGCGTCGACGTTGATGGCGAGAGCGCGCACAACCGGATCGTCCGGGCCTCGCCGCAGACGGATCTCGGCGAGCCGGCTTTCGAACGTGGTCGGCTGACCGTCGGGCCCGGTGGTCATGTCGCTGTACCAGAGCGCGTCGCGCAGACGGCCCTGCACGTCGTCGAACTCCATCAGTTCGTCGAGCAGTCCCACCACCTCCGCGACGGCCGAGGCGCCGGAGTGGTGCGCCACCAGGTTGCACACCTGCCGGGGCACACCGGCTCGCAGCAGGTAGCGCGCCCCGTCGAGCGAGTGCAGGCCCGTTTCGGTCAACTCCTCCGCGTAGCCGATGTCGTGCAGCCACGCCGCCGCGACCAGCACGTCCCGCTCGCCGGCCGGCACGACGCGCGCGACCTGCTCGGCACGGCGCGCGACGCCGCTCGAGTGCGCCCATCGACGCGGCGAGCGCCGGGCCAGCAACCGGTGCGCCGTGTTGCGCGCCCAGCTGGTCAGCGGCGCGCCGGACATCTCCCCGTCGTCGGCCGGGAACTTCCGCACCCGCGCCCGTACCGCGCGTTCCACCAGCAGCGGGACGAAGTCCCGGACAGCCGCCCCACCCAGCCGCGCACGGGCGTGCTCGACCCACTCGTGCACCAGACTCGGAGGAACGCTGTCGTGCTCCGTCACCAGCCGTGACTCCATGCGGCGAATCTGCTCGTCCACCGCATGCCACCGCACCACGGGTTCTGCCGCCGGCACCCCGACCACCTTCCACGACGTCTCAGGCCCAGCGTAGGACAGCCACCGCCGACACGGCTCCAGCCGATCCGACCTCATCACGACGCCGACAGGCGAACACGATGTGCGGTATCAATTGCACAGACGTCCACTTCCGCCGCCGCAGCCCTCGTGTCGTCTTGTGACATCGAATGGGCGAGCGATTACCGGACGGTTCCCGAAGAAGCCGCACGAGTGGGACAAGCGTGCGCGGACCACCCTATCCTGCCTCTGTGATCTGTCCAAAATGTCATCACGCCATGCGCACCTTCGACCGGGACGGGATTCATCTCGAGCAGTGCGACAACTGCAAGGGCATCTACCTCGACGCCGGTGAGCTGGAGCAGATCCTGCTGAGCTACCGCACCCATCTGCAGTCCGCCGGCCACCAGCAGGCCACGCCGACTCCGCCGCCCTACCGACCTGCACCGATGTCGGCGCCGCACCACCCGGCACCGCCGCCGCGCGAGAAGAAGGACGACTTCTGGGGCGACGATGACGACGACTTCTTCGGCACGAGCAAGGATTCTCGCGGGAAGAAGAAGAAAAAGGACAAGTGGGGTTTCCTCGACGACATCTTCGGCTGAGACCGGAGCAATGCACGCCATCAGCACTGCCCCACGGAAGACGAGCGAGAACTCGGTACGCAACGGCGTACCGCGACCCGATACAACTTCGGAAATGCAGGTGCGCGGTGAACCAAAATCAGGGACGTTGTCCATTCTCCGGCCCGCGGCCGGCTCGGGCCGGACGAAGTGCCGGACCGGTCGGCGCAGACGGTCGCACGCGCGTCGTGCGGGCGTTCGGAACTCCTGCCACAGCCCCGTCGGCCCGGTCGTGCCATGAGTAGCCGGGCGGCGGGTCACGCCACGATCATCGCGTCGTGCCTCGCGCAGCTCATCGTCACGGTGGACATGACCGTGCTGTACCTGGCGGCACCCGAGCTGACCGTGCAGCTCGGCGCTTCGAACATGGCGATGCTGTGGATCGTGGACGTCTACGGGTTCACGATGGCGGGCCTGCTGGTCACCTTCGGCAACCTGGGCGACCGGCTGGGACGACGGCGGATGCTGGTGTGGGGTGTCACGGCGTTCGCCGCCACGTCGGTGCTGGCGGCGTACGCACCGACCGCCGAGGTGCTGATCGTCGCGCGGGCTCTGATGGGCGTGGCGGGAGCGGCGATCCTGCCGGCGACCACGTCCCTGCTGCGCGTCATGTTCACCACGCAACGGGCCCGCACGGCGGCGGTGGGCGCCAGCGCCGGCGTCTCCGCGGCGGGGTTCGCGGTCGGGCCGATCATCGGCGGAGTCCTGCTGAACCAGTTCTGGTGGGGTTCGGTCTTCCTGATCAACATCCCGATCGCCCTGTTCATCCTCATCGCGACCAGGTTCATCCCGGAGTCGCGCGCGCCGCAGGGGGTGCGGATGGACCTGGCCAGCGTGCTGCTGTCCGTGATCGGCGTGGTCGCGGTGGTGTACACGATCAAGACCGCCTTCGTCCTGGGCCTGTGGCACCTGGACGTGATGACCGCTCTGATCGTGGGAGTCGTCGCGCTGGGGCTGTTCGCCCGGCGGCAGCTGCGGCTCCCCGTGCCGCTGATCGACCTGCGCCTCTTCCAGAGCCGGCAGTTCACCGCCTCCGTGGGCTCGAACCTGATCGCGGTGTTCACCCTGTCCGCGTTCGGACTGATCATCAGCCAGTACTTCCAGCTGGTGCGCGAGTGGACTCCGCTCAACGCGGGGCTCGCCTACGTACCGGGAGCGCTGGCAGCCGTGCTGGCGGGCGGTGTCCTCGCCGCGTCGGTGATCAACAGGATCGGCCGCGGACCGGCGGTGGCGCTGGGACTGGTGCTCGCCGCGATCGGCTTCGGCGTGCTCGCCACCGTCCAGACGCAGTCGCCGTACATGGTGGTCGTCGCCGCGCAGGTCGCCGTCGGCGCGGGTGCGGGGCTGACCCTGACGGTCACCGGTGACACGATCCTCGGCACCGTGCCCCGGGACCGCGCCGGTGCGGCCGCGGCGATTTCGGTGACCGCGTACGAACTGGGTGGTTCCCTGGGGATCGCCATCATCGGAAGCGTTCTCTCCGGGATCTACCGAGCGCAGCTCCTCGTCCCTCCCGGTGTCCCGCAGTCGGTCGCCGACCAGGTCCAGGAGTCGTTCGGCGCGGCGGTGACCACCGCCCTGCCGGAGCCGGTCGCCACAGCCGTGCGGACCGCCGCCACCGAAGCGTTCCTCGGTGGCGTCCGGACGAGCATGCTCGTCAGCGCCGCCACCACGGTTCTCCTCGCTCTCGTCGCCCTGAGGGTCCTGCGCGGGGTTCCGAAGGTCATCGAACAGGAAACAGCACGCGAACCGGATCCCGCGCTCGGCGCGTGAGACCTCGTTGCTGCCGTTCCAGCGCAACCGGTTCGAATCAGAGTTCCGGCGAGGTGCTCGTCTTCACGCTGTGCGAGCTCGGCGGCGGATCAACGATCGGGGGCCGCGCACCTCGACCGCTCCCCCACCGCCGAGCTCCGCGGCCCTGATCAGGTCGCACATCTGCCGGCCGATCCACTCCCGCTCAGCCCCGCACGCGAGGAAGCTCAGCCGACCGGCTGAGCTTCCTCGCTGTTGCGCGACCGCCTCCGCGCCTTCGGGCGATCGCAACCGCGCACAACGGGAACACCGCCTGGCCGGACGAGTTCCGAAGGAGGCGACCGAATGTGGCGGATCGCCATCAGGGCTGGGTTTTCGACCTCGGGTCTTTCCGGCCGAACGCGCTGTCGGGTGGCCTCACCACACAGGCGGTCGTGCGTCCACTGTTCGCACGCCGACCCGGAACAGCCGCAGTACAACCCCCGCAAAGAAACGCGGACGCCGAGCTGTCGGCGTCCGCGAGGTTCTGGTGTTCGGCCTGTCTCCAGCGGGGAACGAGCTTGACGCCGGGCCGCGCGGGGGGTGGGACGCGGGCCCGGCGTCAAGCGTCTCACCGGGTCATCCAGCCCGGCGATCGGTGAGGTGCAACGCCGGCTGGTCGAGCCACGCCCGCGCCCTCTCGCCCTTCGACGCCCGTTCGGCTCGGGGGATCTGCTCGGCGACGACGTCGCGCACGAGCACGTGCCGGAACCCGTACTCGATCTCGCCGGTCTCGCTGTTGCGCCCCTGCCGACGCAGGAAGTCCCGCTGTTCCAGCAGTTCCAGCGCCTTGGCGACCTGGCGGGGGTCGCGTCGGCCCGTTGCGGCCACCGCGCCGGACGACACGACGTCCCCGGACAGGGCCGCGTCCTGCAGGACCGCCTTCACCTCGACCGGCAGCGAGTCGAGCTGCGCGGTCAGCACCCCGCGGACCGACGGCGGTACCGGCAGCGAGGTGTCGTTCCACAGGTACGTCGTGCGCGGGTCGGCCACCATGCCGGCGTACTCCGCGGCGAACAGCGGGTTGCCGCTGACGCAGGACACGAGTGTCTGCCACTGCTCGGACGACAGCTCCGACGCCGGCAGCAGGGAGCTCAGCAGTGTGCGGGTTCCGCTGTGCGACAGGGGTTCCAGACTGATCGTCGTGGCGTTGCGCTTGCCGCCGAACCACGACGGCCGGCGCTGCAGCAGCTCCGGCCGCGCGGTCGCGATCACCAGCAACGGCACCGAACCGGCCTGTTCACCCAGTTCCTCCACGAAGTCGAGCACCACGTCGTTCGCCCAGTGCACGTCTTCCAGCAGCACGACCAGCGGTTCGGACTCCGCCACCTCCTCCAGGAAGCGCCGCCACGCCGGGAAGTCCGCGGGCACCTCGGCGCCGGGCTCGGCCAGGCGGGCCAGGCTCGCGTGCAGCCGGTCCGCGAGCTCACCGGGACCGACCAGCGCCGCGAGGGCGGCGCGCAGGGTTCCCGGGGCGGAGAAGCCGCTCACGACATCGGACAACGCGCCGTAGCCGTGATCGTCGCTGTAGGCCGTCGCGGTTCCTCGCAACACCTTCGCACCAGAGGACGTGAGTTCGTTCACGAGCCTCGTCTTGCCCAAGCCCGCTTCGCCGAACACGGTCACGAAGTGCGGGCGGCGGCGCGTGCGCACCTCGTCGAGCAGTCCCCGCAACACCGACAATTCGCGCTCGCGTTCCACGAACGGCACAGCGGCCTGCGCGCGGCGGGTCGCACCGCGAGGTGACAGGCACGAGATCACCTGCCAGCCCCCGGCCGGGGTGCCGTCCACCTCCCACTTCGCGGAGTCGGCGGCGTCACGGGTCGCGGTGCACGCACGCACCTCTCCGAACGGTGCCGACTCCATCAACTGACGGCAGCGGTCGAGCAGGACGCCGCTGGCCGTGGGCGCACCCGACGAAGGCAGGCGCACCAGGGAGTCTCCGGTCGCCACGCCGATCTGCACCTCGGCGGCAGCACCCAGCCGGTCGCGGATGGCCACGGACGCACGCACGGCGCGATCAGCGTCGTCCTCCGCGGTCCTGGGCACGCCGAACAGGGCGAGGAACACGGATCCGACGCTTCCGCCGACGAGACCTCCCAGCCGGGACACCTCGGCGGAGACGACGGAAGCCACCTGCCGGTGCAGCGCGTCGACGTCCTCGGGGTCGCCGTCACCGGCCGCGGGACCGAGCTGGGCCGACACCATCACGACGCTGACGCGCTTGCGCTCCGCCATCCCGCCTTCCACCGCGTCCCCCGCGGGGGCGAGCTGGACGGCGGGCGGCGTCACCACGGCGGGCGTGCGCACGGGAGCGGGGTCCTGGCCGACCGCGAGCAGGTGCCTGCCCCGCACCGACGACGGGAGGTCCAGCGCGGGCGCGTGGTCGAGGATCGCGCGCTCCAGGTCCTGCAGCTCGCGGCCGGGCTCGAGACCGAGCTCCTCGACCAGCGCCGCCCTCGTGCGGCGGTAGACACCCAGCGCGTCCACCTGCCGGCCGCACCGGTACAGGGCGAGCATCAGCTGACCGCCCAGCCGTTCGCGGTACGGCGCGAGCTCGACCAGAGACTCGAGCTCGCCGATGATCTCCCCGTGCCTGCCGCAGGCGAGCTCCGCCTCGAAGCAGTCCTCCTGCGCCGCCAGCCTCCAGTCCCGGATGACGGTGATCTCCGGCCAGGTGAGCCCGGTCTCCGCGAGGTCCGCGAGCACCGGTCCGCGCCACATGCCCAGTGCCCTGCGGAGCACCGTCGCCGCGGCGGGCCAGTTGCCCGCGGAGAGCTCACCGCGCCCCTGCTCGGCCAGCCGCTGGAAGCGCGTCAGGTCGAGGGAGTTCTCGTCCACGCGCAGGAGGTAGCCCGGTGCGTGGGTCAGCAGCAGCGGGGCGCCCTCGGGGTGGTGGCCCGAAGCGAAGACGCCTCGCAGCCCCGAGACGGCGTTCTGGAGCATCTTGCGCGCCGTGGGCGGGACGTCCCGCGGCCAC
The DNA here is from genome assembly GCF_021056325.1 of Lentzea sp. CC55. Classification (NCBI taxonomy): domain Bacteria; kingdom Bacillati; phylum Actinomycetota; class Actinomycetes; order Pseudonocardiales; family Pseudonocardiaceae; genus Lentzea; species Lentzea sp. CC55. The sequence continues at coordinate 36,467 of NZ_JAJCXE010000013.1, forward strand.
AACGCGTGGAGCAACTTGCTCGTCGCCACCACCCGGTTGGCCTGCAGGAGCAGGTAGCCCAGAGCCGCACGCTGCTTGATCCCGCCCAGCGGCACGGGTGAATCGTCGTCGAGGACTTCTAGTGGGCCCAGCAGGCGGAATTGCATGGTTCTGGCTCCATCGGTGGTTGTCCGGACGCAGGGCGGGGGTCAGCCCCCGGAGGTGTCACCGCCCCCAGGGGGTGTCGCCGTCCGCGGCGGTGCGGCCATCGACGGGAGAGGCGGAAGCCGAGTTGACCCGTCCCCAAGGGGTGTCGTGGGACATCACCGAACCCCAGGGCGTGTCTCCGTCGGCGGCGATCCGGGTCAGCGGGCCGCGGTGCCCGAGGCCGTCACCCGAGTGGACATCGTCGGCCTGCGCGGTACCGAGGCAGAGGGTCATCGTCAGAAACGCCGGAACAGCGGCGAGAAACAGGGCGGCAGCGGTGTTCTTGCGGATCATGTCTGTCTTCCTCGCTTGATCGGATCTCGGCTCAAGTCGTCGTGCGGGCACCTTCGAACGGTGTCTGGTGGCGAAGTTAGGAGGACCGCCCATCGCTCTTCTATCGCTCACCCACTGCGTATCAATTGGTCGCGATGGCGCGGCCGACGGCCAAGTGAGACACCCGCATTACTGACTCATCAGTCAGCTCACGACCACCACACACGAGCAGGCGAAATCCGGGAATTCGTTGCGGTACGCGCAACACGCGGCAACGCGGCGCATAACGACCGCGAAATCCCCGTGTTCGCAACCACGTATTCGCGTAGGTGCATGCGCGCCGTCCGGAGTCATTCCCAAATGAGATGGCGGCCGAGATCGTATGCATTGGATGCATTGCTTGTCGATGCACTGCGGCAACTTGACAACTTTCGTCACCCTGACTAACTTCGGGGAAGCAACGGGGCGGGGGCGAAGAAATTCGCGCCGAGACCACCGCTGGGTATGTTTCCACGCTGTTAACCCACCCCTCCGGTCATTCAGGCGAACGCAGAGCAGAGCAGCCGGCGCAGCACGAAGGACAAAGGCACAAAGGGTCGTCAACCATGAGCCTCGCCCCTGACGACGGACTGATTTTCAGACTACTCGGAATGATCGAGGTAATCGGCTCCAAAGAGCAGATGCCGACACCTCCGCGTCGCCAGAGGACCGTTCTGACCGCGTTGCTGCTCGAGGCGAACCGCGTCGTCGGCATGGAACAGCTCATCTACCTCGTGTGGGAGCACTCCCCGCCGTCGACCGCGCGGGCGCAGATCCAGATCTGCGTGTCCGCACTCCGGCGGGAGTTCGCGAGGGCCGGCGTCGACGCCAAGATCGAGACCCGGCAACCCGGCTACCTGCTGCGAGTCGCCGCGGACAAGATCGACATCTCCCTCTTCGAACGCCGCGTGGCCGCCTCCGACCTCGCCGTCCGCCAGGGCCGCCTGGAGGACGCGGCGACGATTCTGCGCGCGGCGCTGGCCCTGTGGCGCGGACCCGCGCTCAACGGGGCGGGCGCCACCCTGCAGAGCAAAGCGCTCCGGCTGGACGAGAAACGACTGGCAGCGCTGGAGAACTGCGTCGAGGTCGAATTGTCACTCGGCCGCCACCACGCCCTCGTCGGTGAACTGCAAAGCGTCGTGACCGAGAACCCGCTGCGGGAGCGCCTGCGGGGCCAGTTGATGGTCGCGCTCTACCGCGCGGGCAGGCAACCCGAGGCGCTCGAGGTCTACCGCGCGGGTCGCGACCTGTTCATCGAACGTCTCGGCCTCGAACCCAGCGACCAGCTACGCAGGCTCGAGAGAGCGATCCTCACCGACGACGAGGTGCTGCGGCTGGATCACGGGGACCGCGCTCCGGTCACGGCGCACAACGTCGTGTCACCGCACCAGCTCCCGGCCGCGACCTCGGACTTCATCGGTCGCGAGGAAGTGGTGTCGCGCGTCCAGGACGTGCTGTCCGGCGACCACATGACGATGCACGTGGTGAACATCTCCGGCAAGGCGGGCATCGGCAAGAGCGCTCTCGCCGTGCACGTCGCCCACCGCGTCGCCGCCGAGACCTACCCGGACGGTCAGTTGTACTGCGACCTGCGCGGTACCCACGCCCAGCCGGCCACGCCGGCGGAGGTTCTCGGGCGCTTCCTCGCCGCTCTGGGAGTCATGGGCTCGTCGCTGCCCGACGGCGTCGACGAACGGGCGGACATGTACCGCAGCATGCTGGCGCACCGCCGGGTGCTGGTCGTTCTGGACGACGCGGCCAGCGAGTCGCAGGTGCACCAGCTCCTCCCGGGCTCGCCGTCGTGCGGCGTCATCGTCACGAGCAGGGCTCGGCTGACCGGCCTCGCCGGATCTCATCTGGTCGAGGTCGACTGCATGAACTCCGACGACTCGCGGGAACTGCTCGGGCGCATCATCGGCAGGCAGCGCCTGGAGAGCGAACCGGTCGCCGTGCCGGCGTTGATAGACGCCGTGGGAGGGCTCCCACTGGCGCTGCGCATCATCGGCGCGCGTCTCGCGGCTCGCCCGCACTGGCCCCTCGCCGCGTTGGTCGGCCGCCTCTCCGACGAACGCCATCGCCTCGACGAGCTCGCGCACGGCGACATGGTCGTGCGCGCCAGCCTGTCGCTCACCTATGACGGCCTCCAGCCAGAAGCCCGCCGGATGATGCGGCTGATGTCGTTGCTCGAGGCGGAGAACCTGCCGAGCTGGACCGCCTCCGCTCTCCTCAACGACGACCACCGCAGTTTCGACCTGGTGGAGCGCCTGGTCGACGCGCAGCTGGTCGACGTGGTGGGCACCGACATCACGGGCCTGCCGCGGTACCGCTTCCACGACCTGATCCGCCTGTACGCCAAGGAGCAGGCTGCCGCGCACGAGGCCCCGGACACGCAGCTGACCTCCGTGGAGCGGGTCGTCGGAGGCTGGCTCGCGATGGCCGAACAAGCACACCGGTGCCTGTACGGCGGCGACTTCACCTTGCTGCACGGCCACGGGAAGCGCTGGCAACCACCCGCGCCGCACCTGGAGCAGGTGCGGCAGGACCCGATGGGCTGGCTGGAGAGCGAGCACCAGAACCTCTGCGCGGCCGTCCTCCAGGCGGCCGACGCCGGCTTGGACGAGCTGAGCTGGGACCTGGCGATAACGCTCGTGACACTGTTCGAGAGCCGCAGCCGCTTCGACGACTGGCAGCAGACCCACGAACGGGCGTTGGAGGCCGTGCGCAGGGCCGGCAACAAGCGCGGCACCGCGGCCCTGCTGTGCTCGCTCGGTTCGCTGCACCACAGCCAGCGGCGCATGGACGCCACCCGCGCCGCGCTGGTGCCCGCCCTGGACCTCTTCACCGAGCTCGACGACACCCACGGGGTGGCGTTGGCGCGCCGCAACCTCGGGCTGCTGGAGTACACCGAAGGCCGTCCCGAGATGGCACAGCGGATCTTCGAGCAGTCGCTGACCGGCTTCGAGCAGGTCGGCGACGTCATCGGCCGGGCCCACGTCGTGTCGCACCTCGCCCAGCTGTCGCTCGACCGCGGCGAGAACGAACTGGCGGCCGCCCAGCTGCGCGACGCCCTCGGCATGTGCCGGGAGATCTCCAGCCCGCGGGTGGAGGCCCAGCTGCTGTACCGGCTCGGTGGTGCGATGCTCGCGCAGGGACGGTACGAGCAGGCGCGCCAGCTCATGACGTCGGTGCTCACGATGGTGCAACGCTCCGGCGACACCGTCGGGGAGAGCTACGCCCTGCACTCGCTCGGCGTGATCCACAGCCGCATGCGCATGGTCGAGGAGGCCGGCGACATGCTGTGGCGGGCGATTCGGCTGTGCGAGGAGAACCTCGACCGCCTCGGGGCCGCGCGGGTCCAGCTCGACCTCGCCCAGCTGGTGTCGCAGTGCGGGGAGGCGTTCCCCGCGATCGCCATCGTGGAGCAGGCAATAGCGACGTTCCAGGAACTGCGGCTCGCGTCGTGGGAGAGCAAGGCACTGGCCGTGCTGGAGAAGATCACCGCGGAGAGCTCGCTGTCGGCCGCGGTCACGTCGAACGGCGGCGGGTTCTAGGTCCCAGGGGCGCTCAGGGGAGTCGACCGCCCACTCGCGCGGCCGGCTCCCCCACGGATCGTGGCGTCGTGCTCCCCCGCCACCGCGTTCACGAATCCTCCGCGAGTGCGCGCTCCTCCAGCTGCTTGCGGTCCGGCTTGCCGTTGCGGTTCAACGGGAACCGTCCGACGACGTTGACCCGGTTCGGCTGTTCGTACTTCGGCAGGATGTTGTTGATCAGCTCACGCCAGTGGGCCGGATCGCGCTTCTGCTCGTCCTCCACGTAGAACACGAGCGTCGAACCGCGCCGCTCGTCCGGCAACGCCACGATCATCGCGATGCAGCCGCGGGCGGCCAGGGTGTGCTCGATGATCTCGGGGTGCAGCGTGTAGCCGTTGCGGTGCACCGCCGTCTTGCGGCCGGCCACGAACAGGTTGCCGTCGGCGTCGAGGTAGCCGAAGTCGTTGGTGGCGTACCACTCCCGTGCGACCGGTGTGACCGTGCCCTGCGGATCGAGGTACCCCTCCATGAGATCCGGGTCCAGCACTTCGATCTCACCGATCTGACCGGCCGGGAGCACCGAGCCGTCCTCCCCGCGGATGCGCACCTCCATGCCCTCGACCGGCCGGCCCGTCCCGACCGGGTTGTCCGGGGTCGCGAACGCGACGTTGCCCATCTCGGTGCTGCCGTAGGAGTCCAGCAGCGGCAGGCCGTACACCTCGGCCGCCCGGTGGGACAGGGCCGGGTCGAGTGGCGCGGCACCGCTGCACAGCATGCGGACCTCGCCGAAAGTGCCGAGGAACGACCGTTGCCGCTCCACGATGTTCAGGATGCTCTTGTAGGTGGCGGGCGTCGCGTCGACCACGGTCGCGCCCACCATCCCGGCGAGCCGCAGCGCGCGGTCCAGCCTGCGGTACGGGGCGATCACCAGCGAGCACCGCACGAGCCAGGCGATGAGGACCATGGAGATCCCGTACTGGTGGTTGAACGGCAGCAACGGGAGCAGGACGTCGTCGGGCCGGTGGCCGACGAGGTCCGCGTTGCGCTGCAGGTTCTTCAGGAACCGGCCACCGTTCTTCACGACCCCCTTGGGCTCGCCGGTCGAGCCGGAGGACCACATGATGATGCTGTCCGGCAGCTCGCACCACGCCGAGAAGTCCAGCGCCGCGTCGACCGGTTTCCGGCCGCAGGCGCCCACGGCGAGCTCGTAGCAGTGCACGACCTCCTGGTCGTGCGAGATGGGGGCCTCGTCGTCGACGATGACCATTTTGACCAGTGAACGAGTGCAGGCTTCCGCCGTCTGGCCGGGCTTCTGCTGGTGGTCGACCAGCACCACGGACGCACCGACGTGCATCAGCGCCAAGAGCGTGCTGAGGTAGGAGACGGAGTTGTCGACCTTCACCAGGACGCGGTCGCCGAGGCCGAGACCCTTCTCGCGCAGCACGTCCGCGGTGCACAGGGCGCGCTGTTCGAGCTCGTCGAAGGTGAAAGTGACATCCGGGGCGAACAACATTGCCGGCATCGGATCAGCTCCTTCAGAACGGCTGTCACAAAACAAGGTGGTGCACGAAACTCCAACTACCGCCCACGGGGCGGTAATCGCGTGATTGGTGGTTCTTCTCAACCGCGACGTGCGGGAGACAGGAAAAAATCGCGTCGACTGCGCGAACTGCTGAAAACTGAAATCACGAGCCTGCGATGGGAAACACACCGCATCACCGGCGCGGCGAAGTCCGTCGGCCGGTCACGCGGTCACCGGCCGCGAACCGGCCGCCGACGCCGAGGGCGTTGTGGCCCGAGGCGCCGACAGCCACCCGCGGTCCGCCTCACTCGGCGAGGCGAGTGCGCCCGGTCCAGCGGAACACCACCTCAGCGCGCTCACCGGGCGCGGCGGCGTCCCGTTCGAAGTGCTCGTGCCCGCCGTAGTGCGGGATCTTCACCTTCCTCTCCTCGCGGTGGACCCGCTGCGCCCGGATCTCCTGCGGCAGGTCGGCGGGGCCGCCGTGCAGCACCGCGTCGACCAGGTAGCCGGAATTGCCGCCGGCGGCGGCAACAGTGTCGTTCGCACCGTTGATCTGCACAGCCTCGGTCATGCTGGGTTCCTTTCGCCACGAGTCGTGAGCTTTGCCTGCGACGTCCTCGCTGCCACGTGCCACGGCAGGAGTTGCGATCGGTCATCTGGAAGATCTCGGCCACCACGAACAAACCCGCGCGGGGTGTGGTCGGAACCGCGTGCGAATCCCGGCCCGGCCGGAAGGGCAGGCGGCTCAGCCGGCCATCCTCATGCGGACGACGTCGAGCACCTCCGCCACCCGGCCCTCGAGGTAGAAGTGACCGCCGGGGTAGGTGACCACCGCGGAGTCCGCGGACAGCTCCTGCCACGCGGCCAGTTCGGACTTCTCGGCGCGGGGGTCGTCGACCCCGCCGAAGGCGGTCAGGGGAATCGGCAGCGGCGGCCCGGGCACGTGCCGGTAGACCTCGTTGACGGTCAGGTCCGCGCGCAGCAACGGCAGGAACATCTCCAGCAGGGAGCGCTCCTTCAGCAGGACGTCCGGGAAGCCACCCAGCGCGCGCAGCTCCGCGACGAGGTCGTCGGTCGGCAGCGCGCGCAGTTCCCTGCGGGTGTTGGGCAGCTGCGGTGCCGCCCGGCCTGACACGAACAGGTGCCGGGGTGGCGGTCCTCCCCGCTCGACGATCCGCCGCGCCACCAGGTAGGCGACCAGTGCCCCGACGCTGTGCCCGAACAGGGCGTAGTCGCCGGTGAACTCCGCGCCCAGCCCGCCGACGATGTCGTCGACCAGCGCTTCGGGATCGTGGTGCGCGGTCTCGCGCCCGCGGGCCGCGCGGCCGGGGAGCTCCACCGGGCAGATGACCAGGTCGTCGTTCCCCGCCGCACGCCAGCCGGCGTAAACCGCCGCGCTGGCACCCGCGTGCGGGAAGCAGAACAACCGGGTCCCGGTTCCCGTGCTGCCGTAGGGCAGCCAGCTCCGGGTGGTGCTCGCCGTGGTCATTCGACGACCACCTTGAGATACGCGGGAGGCGGCTGGATCTGCTCGAGGCCGGACTCCAGCACCAGGCGGTTGTCGTCGCGGACGATCTCGCTGAAGCCCGCGAACGCGTAGGTCACGTACATCACCCGGTTCCGCCCGGTCTCGACGAAGTCCGCCCTCAGCTTGGCGCCGTCCTCCTTCGCCAGCCGCATCACGTGGTTGAGCAGCACCGTGCCGACACCGCGCGCCATCACGCGGCACGACATCAGCATCATCCGGAGGTGCCACGCGGGCTGTCCGCGCTCGACGAGCGCGAGACCGATCTTGCCGTAGCCGCCGTACTTGTCGGTCAGCGACGCGACGAGCAGCAGGTGGTCGGGCGAGGTGCGCAGCGCGTCGAGCTCGTCGTAGGAGTACGTGCGGCCGGTCGAGTTCAGCTGGTTGGTGCGCACGGTCAGCTCCTCCGCGCGCTGCAGGTCCTCCCGCTTGGCCCGGCTGATCGTGAACACCATGTCCAACGTGGACAGGAAGGCCTCGTTGGTGCCCGTGTAGTCGAGCTCCGCCTGGTCACGCACCACAGCCGCGCGGTAGAGCTCGCGGCGCACCCGGGACTCGTCGGTGACGAACCTCGGCCGGAACTCCTCCGAGGCGAGCTCCACGGCGATCCGCGCGGTGTCGACCGTCTTCACCGCGGGCAGCGCGTGCGCGACCTCTTCCAGCTCGAACGGCTGGTCGTCGACGAATGCGACGGCGTCCAGCCCGATGTTGAGCTCCTTGGCGATCCGCTCGACCGACTGGGACTTGGGGTTCCAGTTGATCTGCGGGTACAGGAAGTACTCGTCGAGGCCTTCCGCCTTCAGCCGCGCCATGGCGGCGTCGTGGTCGTTGCGGCTGGCCACGGAGTGCAGCACGCCCAGCTCGTCGAGGCGTTTGATCTCCGCCACGACCTCGGGACGCACGCGCACCTCGCCGTCCTCGAGCAGGGTGCCGTCCCACAGGGTGTTGTCCAGGTCCCACACCACGCATTTGATGCGGCCGCGCTTCGGCTTGGCCGGAGCGGCGATGTCCGTCTGCGTCACTGCGCCACCTCTCGATATGCCTCGGCCGCGATCGTCAGCTCCTGCACCTGGGTGCTGCCTTCGATGACCTCGGTGACCTTGCTGTCGCGGTACAGCCGCGCGACGGGGTAGTCGGGGCTGAACCCGTTGGCGCCGTGGATCTGGACGGCGTCGCCCGCGATCCGCACGGCCGAAGTCGACGCGTGGTACTTCGCCACCCACGTCGCCATGATCGTCGCCGGGTCACCCGCGTCCTTGAGGGCGCCCGCCTTCTCGCACAACAGCCTCGCCGCGTCGCGGGCCGTCACCATTCCGCTCATCATCTGCCGCACGTGCGGCAGGTCCCGCAGCAGGACACCGCCGGCCGACCGGACCGACGTGTAGGCGGCGCACGCCTCGATCGCGGCCCGGATGATGCCGACCGAACCGCACGCCACGCTGTAGCGGCCGAGGTCCAGCGCGTTGGTCATGACCGTCCCCGCCGCCCAGCCCTGCGGTCCGAGCAGCGCCGACGGCTCCAGGCGCACGTCGGTGAACTCGATTTCGGCGAGCATGCTCGCCGTCGTGCCCATCACGTGCGGCAGCGGGGTGACCCGGACGCCCGGACGGTCCGACTCCACCAGGAAGGTGCTGGTGCCGGCACCGGTCGTCGCGAACACCATGAACACGTCGGCGACCTGACCGCCGGTGATCCACTTCTTCCTGCCGTTGAGGATCCAGCCGTCCTTCTCCCGCACCGCCGTGGTGCCCTCCGCGGTGGAGTCGCTGCCGCTGTGGTCCGGTTCGGTCAGGCAGAACGCGCCGAGCTTCTCACCGCGGGCGAGGGCCCGCAGCCACTGCTCCTGCTGTGCCGGCTCGCCCCACCGGTGCACCGACGCGCTGACCATCGAGTGCACGGTCAGGAGGCTGCGCAGGCCCGAGCACCCCCGGCCGATCTCCTCGTGCACACGCCCGACCGAGACCATGTCCATGGCCTCACCGCCGAACTCCGGGGGGAGGAACGGCGCCCACAGGCCCAGGTCGGCCACGCGCGACAGGACCTCGCGCGGGATCCACTCCTCCCTCTCGAAGGTGTTGGCGCGGGGCGCGATCTCCAGATCGACGAACCGGGCGACCTCCGCGAGGTCAGCCGGTCCACGCCGCGTTTGCGCTTTCATCACCGCTCCGCTCAGCCCACGGCGGCGGACGTCTGCCGCGCCACCAGGTCGGCCATCAACGACACGGACCGGAAGTTGCCCAGGTGCAGCTCCTCGTTCGGGATGCGCGTCCCGAACGCCTTCTCGATGAACATGACCAGCTCCATCGCGAACAGGGAGTTCACGAAGCCGAGCGCGAAGATGTCCTCCTCGTCGGAGAACGTCACGTCCGGGAACTTGGTCGTGATGAAGGTGCGGATCTGGGTGCGGGCGTCGTTCGACATTGCTGGACCTTTCTCGTGTGGAACGCGGGAACCGAGGGGGCGAGATCAGCCCATGCTCTGGTAGGTGTAGAAACCCTGGCCGCTCTTGCGCCCGTGCAGACCGGCGTCGGTCATCTTCTTGAGCAGCGGGCAGGGGCGGTACTTGCTGTCGTTGAACTGCTCGTAGAGCACCTCGACGCTGTACAGGATCGTGTCGACGCCGATGAGGTCGGCCGTCTCCAGCGGTCCCATGGGGTGGCCGAAGCAGCTGCGGAACACCTCGTCGACGGTCTTCGCGTCGGCGACGCCCTCGTGGACGAGGAAGGCCGCCTCGTTGACGGTCAGCATGAGCACGCGGTTGGACACGAACCCGGAGGCGTCGTTGACCGGGATCGGCTTCTTGCCCATCGACTCCAGCAGCGCGCGCACCGTCTCCTTGGTCTGCTCACTCGTGTGGTAGCCGGGGATGAACTCGCACGCGGGCTTCATCGGCACCGGGTTCATGAAGTGCACGCCCATCACCTTGTCCGGGCGCGAGGTCAGCGAGGCGATCTTGGTGATCGGGATCGCCGACGTGTTCGCCACGAACACGGTGTCCGCCTTGCAGACGAGGTCGAGCTGGGCGTACAGCGCGCTCTTGAGGTCCCAGTTCTCGGTGATGTTCTCGATCACCACCTCGGTCTCGGCGAGCAGTTCGAGCGAGGTGCCGACGGTGATCGACGCCAGCACCTCCGCGGCGTCGACCTGCGGGCCGCCGAGCATCCGGCTCATCCGGCACTCCAGCTCGATGCGGGCGAGCGCCTCGTCCAGCGCGTCCGGGTTGTTGTCCACCAGGACCACGGTGTGCCCCTTCTGGGCCAGGTCCTGTGCGACACCGGTGCCCATCACACCGGCTCCGACAACTCCGACGTTCGTCATCGCTACTCCTCGACTGCATTGCTCGTGGGGGAAGAAATCGTTCGGGCACACCGGCTTCGTCGCGTGCGCGGACGCGACGAAGCCGGGCTCGGCGATGTGGCGTGCGGTCAGCCCGCCGGGCCGTCGCCGGCCGCTCGGGCGCCCCTCGGAACCGTGGTCGCGGACCCCGGGGCGGTGGGCTCGAGCCAGTAGCGCTCACGCTGGAAGGCGTAGCCGGGCAAGGTGGTCTTCCTGGCCCCGCGGCCGGACTGGTAGGCGTGCCAGTCGACGTCCACACCGGACAGCCAGAGCCTGCCGAGCGCTTCGGCCGCCGACTCGGTGTCCTGCTTCGGGTCCGCTTCACCGGGAAGGGTTGGCACGAGGTGCGCCCAGGACTTCTGGGGGAAGTCCGGATGTCCTCGGAACATCGACCCCAGCGACTGCCCCGCACCGAGTTCGACGAACGCGGTGTCCGGCCAGTGCGCGGCCAGGTGGCCGATCATGGTGGCGAACTGGACCGGACGGCACATGTGCTCGGCCCAGTAGCCGGGGTCCCCCAGCTGCCTCTCGGTGATCGGCAGCCCGGTGACGTTGGACAGGTACGGCGTCTCGGGCGCACGGGGGCTGAGGTTCTGCCTGGCCCAGGCGGTGAGCTGGGCCGCGGCCGGCCGCAGGGAACGCGAGTGGAACGCGTGGGTGGTCCGCAGCGGCCTCGCGGGCACCCCCGCCGTGGCGAGCTTCTCGGTGAGCTGGCCCACGCCCTCGGCGGGACCGGACACGACGATCATGCGGGGACCGTTGACCGCGGCGACGTCGAGGGAGAAACCCGCGAGATCGCCCACCAGCCCGGTCAGTTCGGTCTCCGACAGCGGAACGGCGGCCATCGCTCCGGCGGGCAGCTCCGAGATCAGCTCGGCCCTCCTCGCCACCAGGGCGGTGGCCTCCCGCAGGGTCAGGCTGCCCGCGAGCGCCGCCGTGGCGAACTCGCCGACGCTGTAGCCCGCCATGACCGAGGGTTCGACGCCCCAGGCCGTCAGCAGCCTGCCGAGCGCGTAGTCGATGGCGAAGACACCGGGCTGGACGACGACCGTGTCCGCGGACCCGCCGGTTCCGGCCTCCGGAGCGCGGCCGAGCAGGGCGGCCAGACCGCCTCCGCCCGCCTTCCGCGCACCGACGAGACCGGCGACGGGGTCGAAGCCGAGGTGCCCGCGGAACAGCTCGGCGCACTCGTCGACCGCCGCGCGGAAGACCGGTTCGGTGGCGTACAGGCCACCGGCCATGCCGTCGTACTGCTCCCCGACCCCGGCGAGCAGGAAGCCCGCTCGTCGCGCGCTCACGTCGGTCTCGGCGAGCACACGCGTCGGCGTTGTCAGCGCCTGCACCGCGTCGGCGCCCGACGAGACCACGGTCATCCGCCGGTGCTCGAACGCCTTGCGGCCGACCTGCAGCGTGTAGGCGGCGTCCACCGGGTCCGCCCAGCGCGCGGCGTCCGCGGCCAGGTTCGCGGTCGCGGCGTCGGCCGCCTCGGCCGTGCGGGCCGACCAGACCAGCAGCTGGTGCGGACGCGCCGCCGGCCGCACGTCGTCGTCGACGGGGCCTTCCTCGATGACGACGTGGACGTCCGCGCCGCCGTAGCCGTGCGCGTTGACGCCGGCCAGCCGTGGGCGTTCGCCGCGCGGCCAGTCGGTCAGCTCCGCCACCACCGCGAGCCGGTCGCCGGACGCGGCCAGGCTCGGGTTCGGTGCGGAGAAGTTCACGGCCGGCGGCAGCTTCTCGTGGTGCAGCGCGAGAGCCGCCTTGATCAGGCGGGCGATTCCGCCCGCCTGGTTGATGTGACCGAGGTTGCCGTCGGTCGAGCCGAGCGTGACCCGCTCGACGCCGTCCACGCCGAAGACCTCCTGCAGCGCCATGACCTCCACGGCGTCACCGAAGGGGGTGCCCATCGCGGTCACCTCGACGTGGTCGATCTCGGCGGGCTCGACGCCCGCGACGGCCAGCGCCTCGGCCATCACGGCGGTCTGGCCCGGCACGCCGGGCACGCCGAACCCCTGGCGGCCTTTCCTGCCCTCGTGCAGCGCGGCCCAGCCGCGGATGACCGCGTAGATCCGGTCGCCGTCGGCCTGCGCGTCCTCGAGCCGGCGCAGCACGACCACACCTACGCCGTCACCGGGGATCTTGCCGTTGGCGCCGGCGTCGAGGACGCGGCTGACGCCGTCCTGGGAGAACTCACTGCCCTCGTGGTGCAGGTAGCCGGGGTACTGCGGGACGATCACCGAGACCGCGCCCGCGACGACCAGGTCCGACTCGCCGGCGAGCAGGCTGCCGCAACCGGCGGCGACCGCGGCGAGCGCGGTCGAGCTGCAGCTCTGGACGCTCACCGACGGTCCGGTGAGGTCGAGCGCGTAGGACACCCGCGACGGGAGCAGGTCCTTCTCGTTCTGCAGCACGAGGTGGTCGGGCCCGTAGGAGAGCACGGCCCGGTCGTTCTGCAGCAGGTTGGACAGCAGGTAGGTGCTCGGCGCACCACCGGCGAACACCCCGACCAGGCCGTCGAAGCGGCTCGGGTCGACACCCGCGTCCTCCAGCGCGTGCCACGAGCACTCGAGGAACAGGCGGTGCTGCGGGTCGGCCACCTCGGCGTCGGACCTGCTGAAGCCGAAGAAGCCGGCGTCGAAACGGTCCACATCGGACAGCAGGCCCGACGCGGCGACGAAGGCGGGGTCGTCCACCAGCTCCTGCGGCACGCCGGCCGCCAGCAGCTCGGCCGGGCTCATCCTCGTGATCCCGTCCCGCCCCGCGCACAGGTCGGCCCAGAACCGGCCGATGTCCGGAGCACCGGGGAAGTTCCCGGCCATGCCCACGATCGCGATGTCGTTGGCGGTGTCGCGTTCCGGGCCGGTCCCGAGTTCGGGACTGGTCTCGCGTTCTCGTGTGGTCACCTGTTCCTCACCTTCGGGTCCCGGTCTGGCGCCTGCGCAGGGCTCCGGCGCGCGCACGGCGCCGTTCACCGCGGGCGGACGCGTCCCCCGCCACGTCCGCGAGGTCCGGACCCGCCGCCGCCTCCGGTGCGGCGAGCAGGGTCGCGAACTCGGCGATGGTCGGCTTCTCGAACAACGTCGCCGGCGCCAGCTCGACGCCGAGCTCCTTGCCGATGCGGCCGATCACCACCAGACCGATCAGCGAGGTGCCGCCGAGGTCGAAGAACCGGTCGTCGACGCCGACCTCCTCGAGTCCCAGGCAGGCCTGCCAGATCTCGGCCACCTGCCGCTCGGCGGGCGTCCTCGGAGCCACGTACGGGGTGCGCAGCTCCGGACGGGGGTAGCGCTTGTCGCCGGTCAGGTCGACCGCCGCGCCGCCCACCAGGGCGTCGAGGGAGTCGAGCTGGGCCAGTGCGGCCAGTGCGTCGGAAAGTTCCAGCGACAGCACGGCCACCTGCGTCTCACCGGAGGCCACGATGCGGGACAGCAGTTCGGTCCCCTCCTCGGTCGGGATGCCGAACTCCTCGCGGAACCGCTTCGAGCTCTCCTGCATCTCGGCCGAGCCGGCGAGGCCCGCGGACGTCCACGGGTCGAGCTGCCACGGTCCCCACGCCACGGACACGACGCGCTTGGCGACCCCGCCCGTGTTGGCCTCCACGAGCGCGAAGGAGTCGAGGAACGCGTTCGCCGCCGAGTAGTCGGTCGCGCCGACGCCGACGGTCAGGCTCGCCACCGACGAGTAGAGCACCAGCAGTTCCACCGGGTCGTCGCGCAGCGCGTCGGCCAGGGCCAGCGTGCCCGCCACCTTCGGCGCGAGCACCGCGGCCGCCTGCTCCTCGGTCTTGGTCTGCAGCAGGCCGCCACCGGCGACGCCCGCCGCGTGCACCACGCCGTGCAGCTCACCGAAGTGCGACCGCACGTCCCGCACCAGCGAGGCGACCTGGGCGGGGTCGCTGACGTCGGCCTGGGCGACGAACACCTCGGCGCCCAGCGCGCGCAGCTCCGCCACGGCCATGAGCACGCCGCTGGTCTTGTCGTTGACGCCCTTCTCCGCGATCCAGGCGTCCCAGGTCTCCTCCGGCGGCAACCCCTTGCGGCCGGCCAGCGCGAGCCTGGTGCCGAGCGGGGCCAGTCGCCGCGCCAGCGCCAGGCCGAGCTCGCCCAGGCCGCCGGTGATGAGGTAGACCCCGCCGGGACGCCAGGCGTCGGAGTCGGCGACCTCCGGCAGCTCCACCACCTCGAAGTCGCGCACCCAGCGGCGGCCGTGCCGCCACGCGACCACACCGACACCGTCCACGGTGTCCGAAGTGGACGCGGCCAGGGCGTCGACCTCCCGCAGCGCCTGGAGGGCGTGGTCGCCGTCCGTTCCGAGGTCGGCGTACTGCGACCGGACCAGGGGGTACTCCGCCGCGATGGCGCTCGTGATGCCCGCGATGGTCGCGGCGTGCGGGTCCTTCGCGTCGCCGGCGAGGACCTCGAACCCGTTCGCGGCGAGGCTGACCAGCTCGACCCGCCTGCCCGCGCACTCCGTGCCGATGGCCTTGCCGAGCCGCATCAGGCTGTAGAAGCCGCTTTCCTGACCGGTGTCGGTGAGACCGTAGGCGTGCACGATCCGGACCGGCTCGCCGGTGGTGCCCGCGAGCAGGGCGCGGTAGTCCTCCTGGTCCTGCGGCCGGGTGTGCGCGTGGACGACCTCGTGCCCGGCTTCCCGTGCCAGCGCGGCGAACCTGTCGGCGAACCCGCCCGGTTCGGCGAGGAGCACCAGCGGTCCGGCCGGGGCGGGCAGCGGCCGGCTGTTGTCGCGCCGCCAGGTGGGCACGTGGGCTTTGAGGCCGTCGTACGACGGCATCCCGGTGTTCGCCGCGGTGGCGGGTGCCGCCGGACCGGTGGTGCCGGTCGCCGCGACCTCCGGCCAGTAGCGCGTGCGCTGGAAGCGGTACGCGGGCAGGGGGACGAACACGCGTTCCGCGTCGGCACCGCCGGCCCAGTTCACCGGCACGCCGTGCTCCCACAGCGCGCCGAGCGCGGCGAGCCACGACCGGCGGCCCTGTTCCAGCGGCAGGCTGACCACGGGGGTCGTGGTGTCGGCGCCCGAACCGGCCTCGACGAGGACCTCGGCGTGGCGGCTCAGCACCGGCAGGCCGTCGGCGATCCGACCGGGCTCTCCCGTCCAGCAAGCGGCGTCACGCACCTCGGCCGCGGTCAGCGCGGCACCGGTGCGCGGGGACACCACGGTGATCGCGGGCTCCGCGACCTCGGCGGGCACCGTCCCGTCCAGGGCCAGCGCCAGACCGTCGGCCAGGGACAGCATCCCGCCGACGACCGCGGCGACGCACTCCCCCACCCCGGCGCCGAGCACCACTGCCGGAACCAGGTCGCGGGAACCGAGCAACCGGGCGAGGGCGTACTCGACCGCGAACACGGCGGCCCGCTCGTCGGCCTCCGCAGCGCCGTGCAGCGCGCCCAGCAGGTCCACCCGCCCGTGGAGCAGGCCGGCGCACTCGTCGATCGCGGCGCTGAACGCCGGTTCGGTGCGGTACAGCTCCTCGGTGGTGCCGCGCCAGGCGCCGGGGTCCGCGGGCAGGAGGAGACCGAAGCGGCGCTTCTCCCCGACGACCGAACCGGTGACACCCGCCCGCAGGGACGCGATGGCGTCCGCGGTGTCGCGCACGGCGAGTGCGGACCGCACCGGCAGGGCGCTGCGCCCGGACTGCGTGGTGTGCGCGACGTCGGCCAGTTCCAGCTCCGGGTGCGCCTCCAGGTGGTCGGCCAGCGCCGCGGCGTTCGCACGCAGGCTGGACTCGCTGTGCCCGGACACCGTGAGCAGCTGCCACGGCGGTCCCGGTCGCGGCACCGGCCCCCGCGGTGCCTGCTCCAGTACGAAGTGGACGTTCGACCCCGACCAGCCGAACGAGCTGACGCCCGCTCGCAGCACGCCGCCGGCGTCCGCGGGGAAGGGCCTCGCGGCCTGCACGGGCCGGACGGGACCGTCCAGCGTGACGACTGGGTTGGGGGTGGTCATGTTCAGGTTGGCCGGGATCTCGCCGTGCTCCAGCGCGAGCACGGTCTTGACCAGACCGGCCATCCCGGCCGCGGCCAGGGTGTGGCCGACGTTGGACTTGACCGCGCCGACGTACAGCGGCTCCGGCGCGGAGCGCTCGCCGAAGACCTCCTGCAGGGCGGTGAACTCGATGGCGTCGCCGAGCTGCGTGCCGGAGCCGTGCGCCTCCACGTAGCCGATGTCGTCGGTCCGCACGCCTGCGTCGGCGTGGGCGGCGCGGATGACCGCGATCTGCGCGGCCCGGTTGGGCGCGGTGAGACCGTTGCTGCGGCCGTCCTGGTTGGTCGCCGTGCCGCGGATCACCGCACGGATGCGTTGTCCCGCGGGGACGTCCTGGGTGCGGCGCAGAACGACCACGCCGCCGCCCTCACCGATCACGTACCCGTCGGCGGACTCGTCGAAGGTCTTGGTGCGGCCGTCGGCGGCGAGCATGCTCATCTTGCAGGACTGGACGAACACCTCCGGGTTGATCATCGTGGAGGAGGCGCCGACGATCGCGACGTCGCACTCGCCGCGGCGCAGGCTCTGCACGGCCAGGTGCATGGCGCTGAGCGCGGAGGAGCACGCGGTGTCCACCGTCAGGCAGGGGCCGCGCAGGTCGAGCTGGTGCGCGATCCGGCCGGCGGCCGCGGACAGCGAGCTGCCCAGGCCGAAGTACGGGTCGTCCCCGGCCTCGGCACCGTCGGCCTCCAGCTGGCGCATGCTGTACTGGATGGTGTCGATCAGCCCGGCGAACACGCCGGTGCGGCTGCCGCGCAGCTCCTCCGCGGTGAGCGAGGAGTCCTCCAGCGCCTCCCAGACGAGCTCCATGAGCAGCCGGAAGCTCGGGTCGGTGCGGCGCGCCTCCTGCGGCGAGAGCCCGAAGAACGCGGCGTCCCAGCCCGCGATGTCGGTGACGAACGCGCCGTGCTGCGTGTAGGCCTTGCCCGGCGCGGTGCGGTCGAGGTCCAGGTAGTCGGCCGCGTTCCACCGGTCCGCCGGGGCGAGGCTGACGAGGTCCTTGCCCTGCATGAGGTTCTGCCAGTAGTCCTCGACCGTGTCGCTGCCGCCCGCGAAGCGGCACGACATGCCGACGACGGCGATCTCCTGGCCCTGCGCGGTGTTCGCGCGCGGGGTGGCCGTCGTCGCCGAGGACTGCTCCTGCGGGCCGAGCTCGGCGAGCAGGTGTGCGGCGAGCGCGGCGGGGCTCGGGTGGTCGAAGACGATGGTGGGCGGCAGCGCCAGCCCGGTCTCGGCGTTGAGGCGGCCGCGCAGCTCGACCGCGGTGAGCGAGTCGATGCCCAGCTTGGTGAACAGCTGCTGGGCGCTCACCTCGTCCTCGTGGCCGAGCACGGCGGAGGTGTGGGTGAGCACGAGCTGGTGCAGCACGCGTTCGCGTTCGGCCGGGGGCATGCCGGCGAGCCGCGTCCGCCACGACGTGGTGACCTCGGCACCCTCCTCGGCACGCCGCGCGTCGGCCTCGGCGATCGCCACGACCTCGGGCAGGTCGGCGAGCAGCGGGCTCGGCCGCAGCGCGGCGAACGGTGGTGCGAACTTCGGCCACTCGAACGCGGCCACGGTCAGCGCGGTCTCGTCCCTGCCGAGCGCGCGCCGCAGCGCGAGCACGCCCAGTTCCGGTGCCATGGCCGGCACACCGAGGTCGCTGAGCAGCTGGTCCGCCTGGCCGCTCACGCCCATGCCGACCTCGCCCCAGCGACCCCAGGCGACGGAGGTGGCGGGAAGACCGCGGAACCGGCGCTGCTGGGCGACGGCCTCCAGGTAGGCGTTCGCCGCTCCGTAGACGCTCTGCGCGGGGTTGCCGACGGACGCCGCGATCGAGGAGAACAGCACGAAGGCGTCCAGGTCGAGCCCGTCGGTGAGCTCTTCGAGGTTCCGCGTTCCGCAGACCTTGGCGCGCAACGCGTCCACGTAGGACTCGCGGCCGATCGTCTCGATCTGCCCGACCTCGAGGACTCCCGCGAGGTGGAACACGGCACGCAGGTCGTCGCGGACGTCGTCGACGACGGCTCCGAGCGCGTCGCGGTCGGCGACGTCGCAGGCGACGATGGAGACCCTGCTGCCCAGGTCCTCCCGCAGGGACTCCGCGCCCGGCGCGTTCCCACCGGTCCGGGAGACCAGCACCACGCGGTCCGCGCCCGCCTCGGCCAGCCAGCGGGCGACCACACCGCCGAGACCGCCGGTGCCACCGGTCACCAGGACGGTGCCGCGCGGCTTCCAGGAGCGCGGTGCCTCGGCGTTCTCGGCGTGCGCCAGGCGACGGCCGAACACGCCGGCCGCGCGGATCGCGACCTGGTCCTCGCCGCGGGGGCCGGCGACCACGGCGCCGAGGAGCGCGCTGACGCGATCGGACGGCTCGGCCGGAACGTCGACCAACCCGCCCCACAACCGCGGGTGCTCCAGCGCGGCGGCACGGCCGAAGCCCCAGAGCTGGGCCTGCACCGCGGAGGCGGGCGCCTCGTGCGGGCCGGTCGCGACCGCCTGGCCGGTGACCGTCCACAACGGAGCGGTGATCTCGCGGGCCGCCAGTTCCTGCACCAGCGACAGGGTCGCCTCGGCACCGAACGACAGGCCGTCTGTCTCGTGCTCGTCGAGCCCGACCAGGGAGAGCACGCCGTCGAACGCCGGGACACCGTCCACCGCGGCGGCCACCGAGGCCCGGTCCGGCCCGGCGAGCACCACGTGGTCGACCTCGGCTCCCCGCAGTGCCGCCGCAGCGGCTTCGGTCCAGTCGCCGGAGCGCGGCGAGGACACCAGCAGCCAGCGCCCGGACGCCTCGGCCGGTTCCGGCGTGAACTGCTTCCAGTGCACGCGATAGCCCAGAGCGTCCACTTCGGACTCGTTCGCACGGGAGCTGCGCCAGCGCGCGAGCGCCGGGAGGACGTCGCCGAGAGGGGCCTGCGCGTTCGGCAGCTCCAGCTCGGCGGCCAGTTCCTCGGCGTCGCCGTTCGCCACGACGGACCAGAACCGGGAGTCCTCACCGCCGGTGCCGCCCGTGACGTCCCCGGCGTCTTCGAGCCAGTAGCGCCGACGCTGGAACGGGTAGGTCGGCAGGGGGACGACACGGGCGCCGGTGCCGTCGAGGTAGGCGGCCCAGTCGACGTCGATGCCGGTGACGTGCAGGGCGGCGAGCGCGGACACCAGGGTGCGGACCGGTTCGCGGTCCTTGCGCTGGGCGGCGGCGAACACCACGCCGTCCGGCAGTGCGGAGCGGCCCATCGCGGTGAGCGGGGCGTCCGGCCCCAGCTCGAGGAACGCGGTCACGCCGCGCCGGCGCAGGGTCTCGACGGCGTCGGCGAAGCGCACCGCCTCGCGGGCGTGCTCGACCCAGTACCGCGGGTCGGTCAGCCGCTCGGCGAGCTCACCGGTCAGCGTGGAGACGACAGGGATGGCGGGCTCGCCGTAGGTGAGGTCACGGGCGATCTCCGCGAACTCGGCCAGCATCGGGTCCATGAGGCTCGAGTGGAAGGCGTGCGACACCTTCAGCCGCGTGGTGCGGCGGTCGGAGAACCGCCCGGCCACCGCGAGGACGGCCTCCTCGGCACCGGACAGCACCACCGCGCGGGGGCCGTTGACCGCGGCCAGGCACACGTCGTCGTCCAGGTGGGGGCGGACCTCGTCCTCGGTCGCCTCGACCGCCACCATCGCCCCACCGGCGGGCAGCGCCTGCATCAGGCGGCCTCGGGCGAGCACCAGCCGCGCCGCGTCGGGCAGGGACAGCACCCCCGCGACGTGGGCGGCGGCCAGCTCACCGATCGAGTGCCCCGCCAGGAGGTCGGGAACCACACCCCACGAGCTGACCAGGCGGAACAGCGCCACCTCGAAGGCGAACAGCGCGGGCTGCGCGAACTCGGTGCGGTTCAGCCGCTCGGCGTCGTTGCCGAACACGACCTCGCGCACGCCCGGCAGGTACTCGCACACCTCGTCGAACGCGGTCGCGAAGGCCGGGAAGGCGTCGTGCAGCTCGCGGCCCATGCCGAGCTGCTGCGAGCCCTGGCCGCTGAACAGCACGGCCAGCTTCCCGGTGGTGGCGAACCCGGTGACGGCCCCGGCGTCGCCGTCGGCCACCGCGCGCAGTCCCGCGGTCAGCTCGTCGGGGCCGGCCCCGACGACGACCGCGCGGTGGTCCATCGCCGCGCGGGCGGTGGCCAGCGACAGCGCGACGTCCACGGGTTCGTCCCGGGTGGCGTCCACGCTCGGCAGCAGTGCCGCGGCCTGTGCCCGCACCGCGGCGGGAGACGCCCCCGACAGGACGTAGGGCACCACAGCCGGCGGCCGGACCTCCCGCGGCGGCAGCGGCTCCTCCGGCACCTGCTCCAGGATGACGTGGGCGTTGGTTCCGCTGATGCCGAACGAGGACACCCCCGCCCGGCGCGGCCTGTCCGTCTCCGGCCACGGCCGCTGCCGCGAGAGCAGCGAGATCGACCCGGCCGACCAGTCGACGTGCTCGGACGGGCGGTCGACGTGCAGGCTCGCCGGGAGGACCCCGTGCCGCATCGCCTCGACCATCTTGATGACGCCGGCGACGCCCGCGGCGCACTGCGTGTGCCCGATGTTCGACTTGACCGAGCCGATCCACAGCGGCTCGGCGCGGTCCCGGCCGTAGGTGGCGATCAGGGCCTGCGCCTCGATGGGGTCGCCGAGCTTCGTGCCGGTGCCGTGCGCCTCGACCGCGTCCACGTCCGACGGGGACAGCTTCGCGTTGGCCAGCGCCTGGCGGATCACGGCTTGCTGGGACGGGCCGTTCGGGGCCGTCAGGCCGTTGGACGTGCCGTCGGAGTTGACCGCGCTGCCCCGCACCACCGCCAGCACCGGGTGGCCGTTGCGCCGTGCGTCGGACAACCGCTCCAGCACCAGCACGCCGGCGCCTTCCGCCCAGTTCGTGCCGTCGGCGCCGGCGGCGAACGGCTTGCACCGGCCGTTCGCGGCCAGCCCGCGCTGGCGGGAGAAGTCGACGAACGGGCCGGGGCTCGACATGACCGTCACACCGCCCGCCAGGGCGAGGGTGGACTCCCCCGTCCGCAGCGAACGGGCGGCCAGGTGCAGCGCCACCAGCGAGGAGGAGCAGGCGGTGTCGACGGACACGGACGGCCCCTGCAGCCCCAGCACGTAGGAGATCCGGCCGGACACGACGCTGCCCAGGGTGCCGGTGGCGAGGTAGCCCTCGTACTCCTCCGGCACCGCGGTGAGCCGGGTGGCGTACTCGGTGTTCGTGACACCGGCGAAGACGCCGGTCGCGCTGCCCTTGAGGGAGGTCGGGTCGATGCCCGCGCTCTCGATGGCCTCCCACGCCGTCTCCAGCAGCAACCGCTGCTGCGGGTCGGTCGCCTCGGCCTCGCGCGGCGAGATGCCGAACAGCTCGGCGTCGAACTCGTCGGCGTCGTGCAGGAACCCGCTCTCGCGGACGTAGGTGGTGCCCGGCCGCTCCGGGTCCGGGTGGTAGAGGCCTTCGAGGTCCCAGCCGCGGTTGGTGGGGAACGGCGAGATGGCGTCACCGCCGGTGCTGACGAGGTCCCACAGCTGCTGGGGCGAACGGATCTCGCCGGGGAAGCGGCAGCTCATCGCGATGATCGCGATCGGCTCGGTGTCGCGTTCCTCGGACTCCCGCAGCTGCCGACGGCTCTCCCGCAGGTCCGCCGCCATTCGCTTGAGGTAGTCGACGTACTGCTCTTCGGTGGGCATCGGTCATGGCTCCTATGACGGCCGGCTGGTCAGCGCGTGCCGAACTCGTGGTCGATCAGCGCGAGGATGGTGTCCGGGGTCGCGGTGTCGAGATCGCTCCCGGAGCTGTCCGAGCGCTTGGCCGTCCACACGGACAGCAGGCGCTGCAGACGCCGGTCGACCTCGGTGTCGTCCGGATCGGTGCCGGCGAGCATCGCCTCGAGCCGGCCTATCTGTTCGATCAGCGCGGTGCTCGCCGGCTCGCCGTCACCGACCAGTTCGGTGTGCAGGAACGCCGACAGCGCGGCCGGGGTGGGGTAGTCGAAGACCAGCGTCGAGGACAGCCGCAACCCGGTGACGGTGCTCAGGCGGTTGCGGAACTCGACCGACGTCAGCGAGTCGAACCCGAGGTCGCTGAAACCGCGGGCGGGCTCGACGCTGTCGGCGCCCGTCCTGCCCAGCACCAGCGCGGTCTCCCGCCGGACCAGGTCGAGCAGCAGCTCGTTCGCCCTGGCCGGCGGCAGGCCGGCGAGCGTGCGCAGGAGCTCGTCGTCCTGCCGCGCGGTGGCGGCCTTGGCCCGCACCCGGCCGGGACCGCCGAGCAGACCGCGCAGCAACGGGGACATGGACGCGTCCGAGGCGTTGGCGCGGGCCGTGGCGCGGTCGACCTTCAGCGCGAGCAGGACCGGGTGCGCGGTGGCGACGGCGGTGTCGAACATCGCCATGCCCTCGGAGGACGTGATGGGCGGGAAACCACCGCGGCGCAGGCGTTCCTCGCCCTCCTCGCCGAGGCGGCCACCCATGCCGCCCGCCCACAGGCCCCACGCGATCGAGTGGGCGGCCAGACCGTCGCCGCGGCGGCGGGTGGCCAGGGCGTCGAGGAAGCTGTTGGCCGCGGCGTAGTTGGCCTGCCCCGCGTTGCCCAGCACCCCGGCGGCCGAGGAGAACAGGACGAACCAGCGCAGTGGCAGGTGCCGGGTCAGCTCGTGCAGGTGCCCGGCGGCTCGGACCTTCGGGGCGAAGACGCGGTCCACCCGTTCCGGGGTGAGCGCGTCGACCAGGCCGTCGTCCAGGACGCCCGCCGCGTGCACGACACCGGTCAGCGGGTGCCGGTCCGGGATCGCGCCGAGCAGGTCCGCCACGGCGTCGCGGGAGGCGAGGTCGCAGGCGACGACGGTGACCTCGGCGCCCAGGCCCGTCAGGTCGGCGACCAGCTCGGCCGCGCCCGGCGCGTCCGGCCCGCGCCTGCTGGTCAGGACGAGGTGCCGCACTCCGTGCTCGGTCACCAGGTGCCGGGCGAGGGCCCCGCCGAGGTCCCCGGTGCCGCCGGTGATCAGCACGGTGCCGTCCGGCTCGGGACCGGCCGGGATCGTCAGCACCAGCTTGCCGATGTGCTTGGCCTGGCTCAGGAAGCGGAACGCCTCCGGGGCGCGCCGCACGTCCCACACGCGGGTCGGCAACGGCGTGAGCACGCCGCGGTCGAACAGCTCGACCACCTCGGACCACATCCGGGTGAGCAGCTCGGGCTCGGCCTCGATCAGGTCGAAGGGCCGGTAGAGAACCCCGGGATGCCGCGCGGCGACCTCCTCCGGGTCGCGCAGCCCGGCCTTGCCCATCTCCATGAACCGGCCGCCCCGCGGCAGCAGCCGCAGCGAGGCGTCGACGAAGTCACCGGTCAGCGCGTCCAGCACGACGTCGACGCCCCGCCCACCACTGGTGGCCGTGAAGTGCTCCTCGAAGCCGAGCGTGCGGGAGTCGGCGATGTGGCCGTCGTCGAGCCCGGCCTCGCGCAGGACGTGCTGCTTGCCGGTGCTCGCGGTGGCGTAGACCTCCGCGCCGAGGTGGCGGGCGATCTGGACGGCGGCCATGCCGACGCCGCCGGCGCCCGCGTGGACCAGCACCGACTCGCCCGCGCTCAGCCCTGCCAGCTCCTTGAGCCCGTAGTAGGCGGTCAGGAACACCAGCGGGACCGAGGCCGCGGTCTCGAACGACCAGCCCTCCGGAACGCGCGTGAAGTAAGGGCGGGGAGCGATGGCGACCGTGCCGACGCCGCCGGCGGCCACGCCCATCACGGCTTCGCCGACCGCCAGGTCCGTCACCCCGGATCCGATCTCGACCACCACGCCCGCCACCTCGTTGCCGAGGGGGCCGGGCTCGCCGTCGAACATGCCGAGCACGTTCAGCACGTCGCGGAAATTCAGGCCGGCCGCGCGCACGGCGACGCGGACCTCGTTGGGCGCCAGCGGTTCCGATGCCTGCGGGTGCGGCTCCAGGCGCAGGTTGTCCAGGGTGCCGCGACCGGTCATGCCCAGTCGCCAGGCCGGGCCGGCCGGGGCGACGAGCTCGTCGGCCGCCGGCAGCGCGGCCAGGCGCGGTGCGGCGAGTTCACCACCGCGGGAGAGCAGCTGCGGCTCACCGGTGGACAGGGCGGCCGCCAGCTGTGCGGCGGTCGGCTCCGCGTCGGTGTCGATCAGCACGAACCGGCCGGGGTACTCGGACTGCGCCGAGCGCACCAGTCCCCAGACCGCGGCGGCCGCCGGGTCGACCCGGTCCGTGCCGACCGCGTCGCGGGTGAGCACCACCAGGGTGGTGCCGTGCAGGCGCTCCTCGGCGTTCCACCGCTGGAGCACGGCGAGAACCCGGTTGGTCTCGGCCAGCGCGGTGCCCGCCACGTCGGTGCCTCCGGGGCGCACCGGGAGCACGACGACCGGCGGGGGCGGGACGTCGTCGTCCAGGTCGTCGGCGTACGCCCACTCGACTTCGTTGCCACCAGTAGTGGATAGCGCTTTCCACTCAAGGTGGAACAGCGAGTCCGATCCCCCGGTTCCGGCCGTTCCGAACTGGTCGGCGCTGATCTCGCGCAGCAGCAGCGCACCGATGGTGGCCACCGGCGCACCGACGCCGTCCGCGACCCGGAGCGTGACGGCGTCCGACCGGCCGGGGGTCAGCCGCACCCGCAGCGTGGTGGCGCCGACCGCGTGCAGGGCGACGTCCTGCCACAGGTGGGGAACCCGGGGACCGGAGTCCTCGGCTGCCGTGAGACCGATGGCGTGCAGGCAGGAGTCGAGCAGCGCGGGGTGCAGGCCGAACTTCTCCGCGTCCTTGCGCGCCTCCCCCTCCTCCGGCAGCCGCAGTTCCGCGTAGACCTCGTCCCCGAGGCGCCAGGCCGCCCGCAGGCCGCGGAACACCGTCCCGTACTCCAGGCCGTTGCGGGAGAACGCTTCGTACACGCCGTCCAGGTCGACGGCGGTGGCGCCGCGCGGCGGCCACTCGGCCAAGTCGAAGTCCGGCGCCGCGACGGACGGGGTCAGCGTGCCGGAGGCGTGCCGGGTCCAGGGTCCCTCGCCCGCACGGGAGTGCAGGGACACCGACCGGCGGCCCGACTCGTCCGGCGCGGCCAGCACGACCTGGACGTCGCGCGGACCGTCGAGGAACACCGGCTCCAGCAGGGTGAGCTCCTCGAGGTGCGGGCACCCGGCCTCGTCGCCCGCGCGGAGCGCCAGCTCGACCAGCGCCGTTCCCGGCAGGAGCGCGGTGCCCGCGACGACGTGGTCCGCGAGCCACGGGTGGGTCGTGAGCGAGACCCGGCCGGTGAGGACGACCCCGGAGTCGTCGGCCAGCGCCACCGACGCGCCCAGCAGCGGGTGGCGGGCGTCGGACAGACCCAGCCCGGCCGGGTCTCCCGCGCCGCCCGCGGACTGCAGCCAGTAGCTGGCGTGCTGGAACGCGTAGGTGGGCAGCTCCGCCGTGCGAGCCCCGGTGCCCTCGTAGAACGTCCGCCAGTCCACGCGTCCGCCGCGCACGTGCAGTGCGGCCAGTGCGGTCGTCGCCGTCACCGGCTCGGGGCGGCCGCCCCGCAGCATCGGCACCGCGAGCACGTCCTCGTCGGGCAGGACCCGTGCGACCAGCGCGGTCAGCACCGAGTCCGGTCCCAGCTCGACGAACCGCGAGACGCCCTCGGAGCGCAGCCAGGCGATCGAGTCCGCGAACCGGACGGGCTGGCGGACGTGCCGCGGCCAGTACCCCGGCGCGGTGACCTCGTCGGTGCCGGCGAGCTTGCCGGTCACGTTGGACACCACCGCGATGCTCGCGGCACCGTAGGAGACGCTCTCCGCGACCGCGGTGAACTCGGCGAGCATGCCGTCCATGCGCGCCGAGTGGCACGCGTGCGTCATGCGCAGCCGCTTGGTCTTGCGGCCCTGCCGGGCGAACGACTCCGCCACCGCGAGGACCGCGTCCTCGTCGCCGGACAGCACGATCGCGTCCGGGCCGTTGACCGCACCGATCTCGACACCGTCGACGAGCGCGGCGCGGACCTCGTCCTCCGCGGCCTGGACGCTCACCATGGCGCCACCGGCGGGCAGCGCCTCCATGAGCCTGCCGCGCGCGGCGACCATCTTCGCCGCGTCCCGCAACGTCCAGACACCGGCCACGTGCGCGGCGGTGAGCTCACCGATGGAGTGACCGGCGACGAAGTCGGGACGCACGCCCCAGGACTCCAGCAGCCGGAACAGCGCGACCTCGACGGCGAACAGCGCCGGTTGCAGGTAGCTCATCCGGTCGAGCAGGTCCTGGTCGTCGCCGAAGACCACGTCGGCCAGCGACCGGTCAAGGTGCTCGTCCAGCGCCGCCACCACCGTGTCGAACGCCTCGGCGTAGGCGGGAAAAGCTTGGTACAGCTCACGGCCCATGCCGCAGCGCTGGCTGCTCTGCCCGGTGAACAGGAACGCCGTGCGCCCGATCAGCGGCGTGCCCGTGACGACGGCGGGGGAAGGCGTCCCCTGCGCCAGCGCGGTCAGACCGGCCACGAGGTCGTCCCGGGTGGCGCCGACCACCGCGGCCCGACGGTCGAGCGTGGACCGGCCGGTCGCGAGCGAGTGGGCGACGTCGAGCGGATCGGCTCCGCCCACGGCGTCGAGCAGGCGGGAAGCCTGTGCCCGCAGGCCGTTCTCGTTCTTGGCCGACAGCACCCACGGCAACACCGGAGGAGGCGTCCGTTCGACGTCCTCCCGCTCCTCCACGACCTGCTCCAGGATGACGTGGGCGTTGGTCCCGCTCAGGCCGAACGACGACACCGCACCACGGCGGGGCCGGTCGACAGCGGGCCAGGGACGCTCGCCGGTGAGCAGTTCCACCGCACCCGCCGTCCAGTCGACGTGGGGCGACGGCTCGTCGACGTGGAGCGTGCGCGGCAGCACCCCGTGCCTCATGGCCTCGACGACCTTGATGATCCCGGCGACGCCGGCGGCCGCCTGGGAGTGGCCGATGTTGGACTTGATGGAACCCAGGTACAGCGGCACGTCGCGGTCCTGGCCGTAGGTGGCCAGCAACGCCTGTGCCTCGATCGGGTCACCGAGCCGGGTGCCCGTGCCGTGCGCCTCGACGAAGTCCACGTCCGATGTGGACAGACGGGCGTTCTTCAGCGCCTGGCGGATCACCCGTTGCTGGGACGGACCACTGGGCGCGGTGAGGCCGTTGGAGGCCCCGTCCTGGTTGACCGCAGAACCGCGGACGACCGCGAGAACGCGGTGCCCGTTGCGGCGGGCGTCGGACAACCGTTCCAGCAGCACCACACCGGCGCCCTCGGACCACCCCGTGCCGTCGGCGGCGGCGGCGAACGCCTTGCACCGCCCGTCGACGGCCAGCCCGCGCTGGCGGGAGAACTCCACGAACGTCTCGGGCGTGGACATGACCGTGACCCCGCCGACCACGGCCAGCGAACACTCACCGGTGCGCAGGGCGTGCCCGGCCAGGTGCAGTGCGACCAAAGAGGACGAACAGGCGGTGTCGACGGTCACCGCCGGCCCTTCCAGGCCGAACGTGTAGGACACCCGGCCGGACAGCACGCTGTTGGACGAGCCGGTACCGATGAAGCCCTCGATGTCCTCGGACACCGACGTCAACCCGGACACGTACTCCGCGCGCATCGCGCCGGCGAACACCCCGGTGGCGCTTCCCCTCAGCGAGGAGGGGGCGATCCCGGCGCGTTCCAACGCCTCCCACGTGACCTCGAGCAGCAGGCGCTGCTGCGGATCCATGGCCAGCGCCTCGCGGGGGGAGATCCCGAACAGCTCCGCGTCGAACCTGTCCGCCTCGTGCAGGAAGCCGCCCGCGGTGGTGTACGTGGTGCCGCGGTGGTCCGGGTCGGGGTGGTAGAGCGCGTCGGCGTCCCAGCCCCGGTTGTCCGGGAAGCTGGTCACGCCGTCACCGCCCCGCGCCACCAGTCGCCACAGGTCCTCCGGCGAGTCCACCCCGCCGGGGTACCGGCAGGCCATCCCGATGACGGCCAGCGGCTCGGATGCGCTCTCCTGGACCTCGTCCAGGCGACGCCTGGTGTCGCGGAGCTCGGTCGTCAACCGCTTCAAGTAGTCGAGCGTCCGGTCGTCGCTGGTCATGCCGCTTCCTCCTTGTGACGGCGTCCTGTGTGGACGCCGCCACGAACGGAAAGGTCGAAGTGGGTCAGAGTTCGTTGTCGAGCAGGGAGAACATGTCGTCCAGCGTGGCGGCCTCGATGTCCGTCCCGTCGTCCGCGCCGGAACGGGTCTTGTCCCGCCACAGCGCGACCAACCGGCGCAGCCTCGTCTCCACGTGCGCCCCGTCGGTGGTCGCCGGGTCGAGCGCGGTCAGCGCCGCCTCCAGGTGGGTGATCTCGCTGTCCACACCGGACATTGCGGCGGCGGCCGCGGGTACCACCTCGGCCTGGAGGAACTCCGCCATCGCGTCCGGGGTCGGGTAGTCGAAGATCAGCGTCGCCGGCAGCCGCAGACCCGTCGCCTCGCCGAGCTGGTTGCGCAGCTCGACCGCGGTCAGCGAGTCGAAGCCGAGGTCGGTGAACGCCCGCTCGGGCTCGATCGTGTCCGGCCCGGCGTGACCGAGCACGGCCGCCGCCTGGCGGCGGACCACGTCGAGCAACGCCTGCCGGGCGTCGGCCTGCGACAGCCCGGCCAGGCGCCGCCTCAGCTCCTCCGCCTGTCCCGCGTTCTCGGCCGAGGCCGCCCGGCGGGCGCGCTGCGGCCGCACCAGCGCCCGCAGCAGCGGTGGCAGGGAGGCGTTCTCGGCGATCGCCCCGAGCCTCGCCACGTCGAGCTTCACCGGCACCGTCGCCGGTGCGGCCATGGACGTGGCCAGGTCGAACAACGCCAGGCCCTCGGGCGCGGTGAGCGCACCGAAGCCCTCGCGCGCCATCCGGCCGGCGTCCGTCGCCGCACCCATGCCGTCGGCCCAGAGGCCGTAGGCGAGGGAGGAGGCGGGCAGGCCGAGCGAGCGCCGGTGTTCGGCGAGCGCGTCGAGGAAGGTGTTCGCCGCGGCGTAGTTCGCCTGACCCGGCGTGCCGAGGACACCCGCGGCCGAGGAGAACAGGACGAACATCGTGAGGTCCCGCCCCAGGGTCAGCTCGTGCAGGTTCCAGGCCGCGTCCACCTTGGGGCGCAGGACCTTCTCCAGCCGGTCCGGCGTCAGCGAGGTGAACAGGCCGTCGTCGAGCACGCCGGCCGCGTGGACGACGCCGGTGAGCACCGGGATGCTCTCCAGCAGGTCCTCCAGCTGGGACCGGTCGGCCGCGTCGCACGCGACGACGCGAACCCGGGCACCGAGCCCGGCCAGGTCGCCGGCCAGCTCCGCGGCACCCGGCGCGTCCGCGCCACGCCGGCCCACGAGAACGAGGTCCCGCACGCCGAGCTCGGTCACCAGGTGCCGGGCCACGACGGCGCCGAGGCCACCGGTACCGCCGGTGACGAGAACCGTCCCGCTCGCGTCGAGCACCCGCGGCACGGTCAGCACGACCTTGCCGGCGTGCTCGGCGTGACCGAGGAAGCGGGCCGCCTCGGGAGCCTCGCGGATGTCCCAGGAACGGATCGGCAGGGGGTTGAGCACTCCCGACTCGAACATCGTGACCAGCTCCTCCCACATCGCCGCGATCCGTTCGGTGCCGGCGTCCTCGACGTCGCACACCCGGTGAGTCACATCTGGATACTGCCCTGAGAAATCGCTCGCCGGGCGAAGATCGGCCTTCCCCATTTCCACCATCCGCCCACCGCGCGGCAACAGCCGCATCAACGCGTCGGTGGTGCCGCCGCCGAACACGACGTCGACGCCGCGGCCGCCGGTGGAGCCGAGGAACCGCTCCTCGAAACCGGGAGCCCGCGAGGAGTCGATGCGGCTGTCGGGCAGACCCGCCGCGCGCAGGACGTCCCACTGGCCTTCCTCCGCCGTGCCGTGGACCTCCGCACCGAGGTGGCGGGCGATCTGGGTGGCGGCCATGCCGACGTCCCCGGCCGCACCGTCGATGAGCACCGACTCCCCGGCGGACAGACCGGCCAGGTCGTGCAGCGCGTACCAGGCGGTCAGGAACGCCCGCGGCACGGAGGCCGCCTGCTCGAACGTCCACCAGTGCGGAACCCTGGTGACGAGCGAGCACCCGGTGCGCACGACCGGCCCGAAACCGTTGGGCACCAAGCCCATCACCGGATCGCCGACGCGGAGGTCGGTGACGCCCTCCCCCACCTCCACGACGATGCCCGCGGCCTCGCGGCCGAGCAGGCCTCCGTCGCCGACGCTGACGCCGGCGGCACGGACACCGATCCGGACCTCGTGCGCGTCCAGGGGCGCGGCGGCTTCCGGGAACGGCTGGAACGTGAACCGGTCCGGCGTCCCCCCGTCCGCCGGGTCCAGCAGCCAGGTGCGCTCACCCGGCGGCGGGACCAGTTCCGGCGCGCTGCTCGCCCGGACCAGGCGGCAGGCGTGCACGACGCCGTCGCGCACGGCCAGCTGCGTCTCGTCGCCGAGCCCGGCGAGCGCGAGGTCGACGTCCTGCTCGGAGGCGTCCACCAGCACCAGCCGGCCGGGGTTCTCCGCCTGGGCACTGCGGATCAGGCCCCAGACCGAGGCCGCGACCGGGTCGACCTCGTCGCAGCCGTTCACCCGCACCGCGTCGCGGGTGAGCAGGACGAGCCTGCCGTCCGCGTTGCGCTCGTCGGCCAGCCACGCCTGGACGGTGGCGAGCGTGCTCGTCAGCACGTCGTGCACGGCGCGCGGGAGCTCCTGGGAGAGCGGCCGGACCCTGAGCACCGCCACCGGGGGCGCGGTCTCCCCTGCCTCGTCGTGGAAGGCCCAGGCCACCAGGGCACCGCCACCCGCGACCGGAACCCAGTCCGCCCGGAACAGCCAGTCCGAAGTGGACGGACCGCTGCCGAGCTGGTCCGCGGAGACTTCGCGCAGCAGCAGGGATCCGACGGTGAGCACCGGTGCGCCCGCGGTGTCGGTGAGCTCCAGCCGGACCGAGTCGGGACCGGTGGGCGTCACCGTCACGCGCACCGCGGTCGCGTTGGTGGCGTGCAGCGAGACGTCGCGCCACAGGAACGGCAGGCGTGCGGTCGCCTCCCCGTCGAAGCCGAGCAGCCCGATGGGGTGCAGGGCCGCGTCGAGCAACGCCGGGTGGATGCCGAAGCGGGCCACGTCGCCGTGCGCCGCCTCCGGCAGCACCACGTCGGCGAAGATCTCCTCGTCGCGCAGCCAGGCGGAGGCGAGGCCCTGGAACACCGGGCCGTAGCCCAGGCCGGTGGCCTCCAGGTCGGAGTAGAGGCCTTCCACCTCGAGGACTTCCGCGTCCGCGGGCGGCCATGCGCCCGCCGCCTCCGGGAGGCGGTTCTCGTCGGGCACGAGCACACCCGCCGCGTGCTGCGTCCACGGTTCCTCGACGGAGGCGTCCGCCGGCCTCGAGTACACCGCGACCTCGCGCCCGCCGTCCTCGGCCGCGGCGCCGACCACGACCTGGACGGCCAGCCCGCCCTGGTCAGGCAGCACCACCGGGGCCGCGAGGGTCAGCTCGGCCACCCTCGGGCAGCCGAGCTCGTCACCCGCCCGGACGACCATCTCGACCAGGGCCGCGCCGGGGACCAGGACCGCGCCGAGCACGGTGTGGTCCACGAGCCACGGCTGGGCGGCGCGGGACAGCCTGCCGAAGCAGACCAGCCCGTCGCCGTCCGGCGTCGACGTGATGGCGCCGAGCAGCGGGTGCTCGGTCGTCGTCAGTCCGAGCCCGGCGGCGTCGCCGGTCGCCGGACCGCTCTCGAGCCAGTAGCGCTCGCGCTGGAAGGCGTAGGTCGGGAGGTCGACGCGGCGTGCACCGGTGCCCGCGAAGAACGCCTCCCAGTCCACGGTGACGCCCGTCGCCACCAACCGGCCGAAGGCGGCTTCCGCGGACTGCCGCTCGGGGCGGTCCTTGCGCAGCAACGGGACGAACACCGCCGCGTCGCTCGCGCAGTCGTGGCCCATCGCGGACAGCACGCCGTCCGGACCCAGCTCGACGAACCTGGTGACGCCCGCGGCTTCCAGTTCGCGGACGCCGTCGGCGAAGCGGACGGTGTCCCGCACGTGCCGCACCCAGTAGTCCGGGTCGGTCAGCCCGGTCGCCAGCCGGCCCGTCACGTTCGACACGACCGGCACCGCGGGCTCCCGGTAGTCCAGCGAGCGCGCGACCTCCGCGAACTCGGCGAGCATCGGGTCCATCAGCACCGAGTGGAAGGCGTGTGAGACCGCCAGTCGCCTGGTGCGGCGGCCCTGTGCGCGGAAGCTCTCGGCCACGGCCAGCGTGGGAGCCTCCACACCGGACAGCACGACGGCGGAGGGACCGTTGACGGCGGCCAGGCCGACCTCGGCGGTGAGGTGCTCGCGCACCTCGTCCTCGGTGGCCTCGACGGCCACCATCGCACCACCGGTGGGCAGCGCCTGCATCAGCCGTCCGCGCGCCTCGACCAGTTTCGCCGCGTCCGGAAGCGACCAGACGCCGGCGACGTGCGCCGCGCTCAGCTCGCCGATGGAGTGACCGGCCAGGTAGTCCGGCTTCACGCCCCACGACTCGACCAGCCGGTACAGCGCGACCTCCAGCGCGAACAACGCCGGTTGGGCGTTGCCCGTCCGGTTGAGCACCTCGGCGTCGTCGATCTCCCGGATGCCGGGCAGCAACGCCGCGATCTCGTCGTACGCCTCGGCGAAGACGGGGAACGCCTCGTACAGCTCACGACCCATGCCCAGGCGCTGGGAACCCTGCCCCGTGAACAGGACGGCGAGTTTGCCCGTGACGGCGCGGTCCACGGTCAGGTTCGCCGCGGGCTGCCCCTCCGCCAGGGCCGCGAGCCCCGCGCGCAGGTCGGCGGGACGTCCCGTCACGACGGCACGCCGCTCGTGCACGGTGCGGCTGGTGACCAAGGAGTACGCGACGTCCACCGGTTCCGCGAGCTCGGCGTTGAGCAGACGCTCCGCCTGCGCCCGCAGGGCTTTCTCCGTCCGTCCGGAAAGGACGTACGGCAGCATCGCGGGCGTCTTCACCTCCCGCGCGGGCGCCGGGACGTCCGGTCCCTGCTCGAGGATGACGTGGGCGTTGGTGCCGCTGATGCCGAAGGCCGACACGGCCGCACGGCGGGGGCGGTCGTGCCGCGCCCACGGCCGCGCCTCGGTCGCCAGCTCGACCGCGCCCCCGGCCCAGTCCACGTGCGGGGACGGCGAGTCGATGTGCAGGCTCGCCGGGATGGTCCCGTGCCGCATGGCCTCGACCATCTTGATGATCCCGGCGACACCGGCCGCGGCCTGGGTGTGCCCGATGTTGGACTTGATCGAGCCGAGCACTAGCGGCACGTCCCGGTCCTGGCCGTAGGTGGCCAGCACCGCCTGCGCCTCGATCGGGTCGCCCAGCGCGGTGCCGGTGCCGTGCGCCTCGACCGCGTCGACGTCCGAAGTGGACAGACCGGCGGCCGCGAGGGCCTGGCGGATCACGCGCACCTGGGACGGGCCGTTCGGCGCGGTCAGGCCGTTCGACGCGCCGTCCTGGTTCACCGCGGAACCCCGGACCACCGCGAGGACGCGGTGACCGTTGCGCCGGGCGTCGGACAACCGCTCCAGGAGCAGGAACCCGGCGCCCTCCGACCAGCCGGTGCCGTCCGCCGCCGCGGCGAACGGCTTGCACCGGCCGTCGGCGGCCAGGCCGCGCTGCCGGGAGAACTCGATGAACGGGTTCGGCGTGGCCATCACCGTCGCGCCACCGGCCAGCGCCAGGTCGCAGTCACCCGACCGCAGCGACTGCGCCGCGAGGTGCAGTGCCACGAGCGACGACGAGCACGCGGTGTCCACCGACACCGCGGGACCCTCCAGCCCGAAGGTGTAGGCGACGCGGCCGGACAGGACGCTGTTCGCGCTGCCGGTGCCGAGCAGGCCCTCGAACCCGTCGGGGGTGCTCGTCAGGCGGGAGGCGTAGTCGTTGTACATCACGCCGGCGAACACACCGGTGGAGCTGCCCTTGAGCGCCGCCGGGTCGATCCCGGCGCGTTCGAAGGCTTCCTGGGCCGTCTCCAGCAGCAGGCGCTGCTGCGGGTCGACGGTCATCGCCTCGCGGGGCGAGATGCCGAAGAACTCGGCGTCGAAGTCCGCCGCGTCGAGCAGGAACCCGCCCTCGCGGGTGTAGCTCTTGCCGGTGCGGTCGGGGTCCGGGTCGTACAGGTCCTCGAGGTCCCAGCCCCGGTCGGACGGGAACGGCGTGATCGCGTCGGTGCCCTCGGAGACCAGTCGCCACAGGTCCTCCGGCGAGCGGACGCCACCGGGGTAGCGGCAGCTCATCGCGATGATCGCGACGGGCTCGTCCGACACGGCGGAGCGCGCCGCCGGGACGGCCTCGGTGGCCGTCGCGCCGAGGAGCTCGGTGCGGACGTACTCGGCCAGCGCGAGGGGCGTCGGGTAGTCGAAGATCAGCGTCGCGGGCAGCCGCAGGCCGGTCGCCTCGCCGAGCCGGTTGCGCAGCTCGACCGCCGTGAGCGAGTCGAAGCCCAGCTCCGTGAACGCACGTCCCACCTCCACCGCGGCCGTCGCGCTGTGGCCGAGGACCTCGGCGACGCGCGTCCGGACCAGGTCCGTCACGTGCGTGCGCTGCTCGGCGTCGGAGAGCCTGGACAGCGTCTCCAGCAGTGCCGACACCGCCTGGGCGTTGACGGCGCTGCGCAGGCGCGGAACCCGCACCAGGCCGCGCAGCACGGCCGGGATCGGCGAGGTGCGGGCGTGGACCTGCAACGTCGCGAGGTCCAGCTTCACCGGCACCGGCACCGCCGTCTCCGCGGCGAGCGCGACGTCGAACAGCGCCAGACCCTCCTCCGTGGACAGTGCGCCGAAGCCGTCCCGGCTCAGCCTGTCCACATCGGACCCGTTGCCCATGCCGTCGGCCCACAGGCCGTAGGCCAGGGACCGGGCGGGCAGGCCTTCGGCGACCCGCAGCTCGGCCAGGGCGTCGAGGACCGCGTTCGCCGCGGCGTAGTTCGCCTGCCCCGGGCCACCGAGGAGGCCGGAGACCGAGGACAGCAGGACGAACTGGCTCAGCGGCCGGTCGCGGGTCAACTCGTGCAGCGCCACGGCCGCTTCGGCCTTCGGGCGCAGCACGGTGTCCACCCGCTCCGGCGTCAGTGCCGTGACCACGCCGTCGTCGAGCACACCGGCGGCGTGCACGACCCCGGTCAGGTCGGGGATGGAGTCCAGCAACGCCTTCAGGGCGTCCCTGTCGGCGACGTCGCACGCCTCGACCACCGCGCCCAGCTCGGCGGCGAGTTCCGCCGCACCGGGCGCTTCCAGACCTCGGCGGCTGGTCAGGACCAGCTTCGTGACGCCGTGCACCCGCGAGAGGTGCCGGGCGACCGCGGCGCCGATCCCACCCGTGCCACCGGTGACGAGGACGGTGCCCTCGCCCCACACGGCCGGCTCGGCCGCGCGCGCCCGGACGAGCCGGGGCGCCAGCGCCTCGCCGTCCTGGACGCGGACCTGCGGCTCGCCCGTCGCGAGCGCCGTGCTCACGTCGTCGCCCTCCACGAGGACGAACCGGCCGGGGTTCTCCGACTCCGCGCTGCGGACCAGGCCGCGCACGGCCGCGCCGGACAGCGACCCGTCGGTCACGACGACCAGCCGCGCATCGGCGAACCGCTCCTCGGCGAGGAACTCCTGGATCGCCGCCAGCGTGCTGTGCAGGACCTCCCGGGGGTCGCCCGCCGCGACGTCCAGGACCAGCGCCGGGGGAACGTCGTCGCCGGCCTCCCTCAGCGGCAGGTGCTCGACCGGGGTCCCCTGTGCGGGCACGGGAACCCAGGACAGCTCGTACAACGG
The DNA here is from genome assembly GCF_021056325.1 of Lentzea sp. CC55. Classification (NCBI taxonomy): domain Bacteria; kingdom Bacillati; phylum Actinomycetota; class Actinomycetes; order Pseudonocardiales; family Pseudonocardiaceae; genus Lentzea; species Lentzea sp. CC55. Next base: position 72,666 of record NZ_JAJCXE010000013.1, read on the forward strand.
CTCGTCGGTCGCGCGCAGCTGCTCGGCGGAGGCGGCGCGGACGACCAGCGAGCCGATCGTCGCGACGGGGGCGCCGGTGCTGTCGGCCACGAGGACGGACACCCTGTCGGTGCCGGTCGAGGTCACCCGGACGCGCAGCGTGGTGGCGCCGGTCGCGTGCAGGGTCACCGAACCGAACGAGAACGGGAGACGGGTCTCCTCCCCCATCAGCCCGATGGTGTGCAGCGCCGCGTCGAGCAGCGCCGGGTGCAGGCCGAACCTGCCGGCCTGGTCGTGCTCCGCCTCGGGCAGCGCGACCTCGGCCCACACGTCGTCGCCGGAGCGCCAGGCGGCCCGCAGGCCCTGGAACACCGGTCCGTAGACCAGTCCGGCGGCGGCGAGGTCGTCGTACACGCCGTCGAGCTCCACGGCCTCGCCCGCGGGCGGCCAGGCCGCCAGGTCGATCGCCGGGGCGGACGCGACGGGCGACAACGTGCCCGCCGCGTGCTCGGTCCACGATCCGTGCGCACCTCGGGAGTGCACGGATACCGGTCGTCGGCCGGCGCCGTCGGCCGCGCCGACGAGCACCTGCACGTCCAGCGATCCGGACGCGGGCAGCAGCAGCGGTGCCTGGACCGTCAGCTCGTCGACCGTGCCGCACCCGGCTTCGTCGCCGGCGCGCACGACCAGTTCCAGCAGCCCGGTTCCCGGCATGAGCACGGAACCGAGCGCGGCGTGGTCCGCGAGCCACGGGTGCGTGGCCAGCGACAGCCGGCCCGTGAGGACCCAGCCGTCACCGTCGGCGAACGGCACGGCCGCACCGAGCAGCGGGTGCTCGGCGGGCACGAGACCGACGGCGGAGACGTCCGCGCCCGCGCCGGTGGAGGCGAGCCAGAACCGCTGGTGCCGGAAGGCCGACGTCGGGAGGTCCACGACCCGCGCGCCGCTGCCCGCGAACACCGCGGACCAGTCGACCTGCTCACCGCGGGTGTACGCGGCGGCCAGCCCGGCCAGCGCGGACGTGGCCTCGTCGCGGTCCCTGCGCAGGAACGAGGTGAAGAGGCCGTCGGCACTGTCAGCGCCCATCGCCGACAGCACGCCGTCCGGACCGACTTCGAGGAACCGCGTGACGCCCTTGTCCCTCAGGCAGGACACGGCGTCGGCGAACCGGACGGTCGCCCGCACGTGCTCGACCCAGTGGCCGGGATCGGTCAGCCGGTCGGTGACGAGCTCCCCGGTGACCGTGGAGACGACCGGGATCGACGGTGCCGCGTAGGTCAGCGACTCCGCCACCGCGCGGAACTCGTCGAGCATCGGCTCCATCAGCACGGAGTGGAACGCGTGCGAGACGGTCAGCCGCTTGGTGCGGCGGCCGAGCTTCTCGAACTTCTTGGCGACCTTGAGGGTCTGCGACGCCGCGCCGGACAGCACGACGGCGTTCGGGCCGTTGACCGCGGCCAGCGACACCTTGGGCGACAGGTGTTCCCGGACCTCGTCCTCGGTCGCCTGAACGGCGACCATCGCGCCACCGTCGGGCAGCGCCTGCATCAGGCGACCGCGTGCGGACACCAGCTTCGCCGCGTCCGGGAGCGACAGGACCCCGGCGACATGTGCCGCCGCGATCTCGCCGATCGAGTGCCCGGCGAGGAAGTCCGGCGTGACACCCCAGGACCGGACCAGGCGGAACAGCGCCACTTCCAGCGCGAAGATCGCGGGCTGGGCGTTGGCGGTCTGGGCGAGCACGTCCGCATCGGTGATGTCCCTGATGCCGGGCAGGTGGGCGCAGACCTCGTCGTACGCCTCCGCGAACACCGGGAACGCCTCGTACAGCCCGGAACCCATGCCCAGCCGCTGGGAACCCTGACCGGTGAACAGCACCGCCGTCCGTCCGGAAAGGACCCTGCCGGTCGTGACCGACGTCGCGGTCTCCCCCGCCGACAGCGCCGTCAGACCGGCGCGCAGCTCCTGCGGGGTCGAGCCGACCACCACAGCGCGGTGGTCGTGCGAGGTGCGCGTGGTGGCCAGCGACAGGCCGAGATCGGCGTGCTGACCGTCGACGGCCAGCAGCCGGGCCGCCTGCTCGCGCAGTGCCTCCTCGCTGCGCGCGGAGAGCACCCACGGCACGGCCGGGAGCTCCGGGTCCTCGCGCGGCGGCACGGGCTCGTCCGGAGCCTGTTCCAGGATCACGTGCGCGTTGGTGCCGCTGATGCCGAAGGACGACACGGCGGCGCGGCGCGGGCGGTCGACCTCGGGCCAGGCGCGCTGCTCGGTGAGCAGGCTGACGTCACCGGACGCCCAGTCGACGTGCGGGGTCGGCTCGTCCAGGTGCAGCGTCGCCGGCAGCACGCCGTGGCGCAGCGCCTGCACCATCTTGATGACACCGGCGACACCGGCCGAAGCCTGGGTGTGGCCGATGTTCGACTTGATCGAACCGAGGTAGAGCGGCTCCTCCTCACGCTCCTGGCCGTAGGTGGCGAGCAGCGCCTGGGCCTCGATCGGGTCGCCCAGCGGGGTGCCGGTGCCGTGCGCCTCGACGACGTCCACCGTGGACGACGGGATGCCCGCGCTGGCGAGCGCCTGGCGGATCACCCGCTGCTGCGACGGGCCGTTCGGCGCGGTCAGGCCGTTCGACGCGCCGTCCTGGTTCACCGCGGAACCCCGGACCACCGCGAGGACGCGGTGACCGTTGCGCCGGGCGTCGGACAACCGCTCCAGCACCAGCACACCGACGCCCTCGGACCAGCCGGTGCCGTCGGCGTCGGCCGAGAAGGACTTGCACCGGCCGTCGGCGGCGAGACCGCGCTGGCGGGAGAAGCCGATGAACGTGTCGGGAGTGGCCATGACGGTGACACCGCCCGCGAGCGCCATCGAGCACTCACCGGAGCGCAGCGCCTGCATCGCCCAGTGCATGGCGACCAGCGAGGACGAGCACGCCGTGTCGACCGTGACCGCGGGGCCCTCCAGGCCGAGGGTGTAGGCCACGCGCCCGGACAGCACGCTGCCGGACGTGCCGGTGCCGATGAAGCCCTCGACACCGTCGGGCAGCACGCCGAGGCGCGCGCCGTAGTCGTGGTACATCAACCCGGCGAACACACCGGTCTGCGAGCCCTTGAGCCCGCTCGGGTCCACCCGTGCGTGCTCCAGCGCCTCCCACGAGACCTCCAGCAGCAACCGCTGCTGCGGGTCCATGGCCAGCGCCTCGCGCGGCGAGATGCCGAAGAACTCCGGGTCGAAGTCGCCGGCGTCGTGCAGGAACCCGCCCTCCCGCGTGTAGGTCTTGCCCTGCGCGTCGGGGTCGGGGTGGTAGATGCCGTCGACGTCCCACCCGCGGTCCTCGGGGAAGCGGGTGACCCCGTCGCGGCCGTGGAGGACGAGGTCCCACAGGTCCTCCGGCGACCCGACGCCACCGGGGTAGCGGCAGGCCATGCCGACGATGGCGATCGGGTCGTCGGCGAGCGCCACGGGGGCGAACGCCGGCGTCGCCGGATCGGCCAGCTCGTCGACGAACTCGGCCTGGACGAACTCGGCCAGCGCGAGCGGCGTGGGGTAGTCGAAGATCAGCGTGGCGGGCAGCCGCAGACCGGTGGCCGCGTCGAGGCGGTTGCGCAGCTCGACCGCAGTGAGCGAGTCGAAGCCCAGGTCGCCGAACGCGCGGTCGGTCTCGACCGCGTCCGGGCTGGTGTGGCCCAGCACGAGCGCGACCTCGGTGCGGATCAGTTCGAGCAGCTGCCGCAGCCGTTCCGCCGGCGGAAGCGCGCCCAGCCGCTGGCGCAGCCCGGCACCTTCCTCCGTGCGCGCGGTGCGGCGTGCACGCACCTTGACGAGGCTCCGCAGGACGTGCGGGACCACGCCGGTGGCCTTCGCGCCGTCCCTGACCGCGGCGACGTCCAGCCGCATCGCGACCGGGTTGGCGTCGTCGCCGAGGGCGACCAGGTCGAACAGCGCCAGGCCGTCCTCCGCGGACAGCGCCGCGAATCCGGCCGCGCCGGTGGTCTGGCCGTGGCCCATGCCCTCGTCCCACAGGCCGTAGGAGATCGAGGTCGCCGGCAGCCCCTGCGCGCGGCGGTGAGCGGCCAGCCCGTCGAGGAAGCCGTTCGCCGCGGCGTAGTTGGCCTGGCCCGGCGCGCCGAGCGTGCCCGCGATCGAGGAGAACATGACGAACAGGTCGAGGCCGTCGGTCAGCTCGTGCAGGTGCCAGGCGGCCTCGGCCTTCGGGCGCAGCACGGCTTCCACGCGCTCACGGGTCATCGCGTCGAGCACGCCGTCGTCGAGCACACCGGCCGCGTGCACGATCCCGCGCAACGGCTGGTCGGCGGGAACGAGGGCGAGCGCGGCCTGCAACTGGCCGCGGTCGGCGACGTCGCACGCGGCGACCGTCACCTCGGCACCGAGCGCGGTCAGCTCCCGCACCAGCGCGGCCGCGCCGGGGCTGTCGCCGCCGGAACGGCTGACCAGCAGCAGGTGCCGGACGCCGTGGTTCTCGACGAGGCGGCGGGCGACCAGCGCGCCCAGGCCGCCGGTGCCACCGGTGACCAGGACGGTCCCGTCGAGCGACCAGTCGTCGCGGCCGGTCGCCTTGGCGCGCACCAGGCGGGGGGCCTTGAGCGCGCCGTCGGCGAGCAGGACCTCCGGTTCACCCGTGCTGACGGCGGCGGCGACGTCACCGTCGCCGTGCACCAGCACGAACCGGTCGGGGTGCTCGGCCTGCGCGCTGCGCACGAGTCCGCTCACCGCGGCGTGCGCGGGAACACCGGGGGTCGTGCGCACGACCAGCTTGGCCTCGCGGTCCTCGGCCAGCCACGACTTCAGCAGGTCCAGGACCTCGGCGGTCAGGTCGCCTGCCGTGCCCTCGGGAACGGTGTGGACGACCGCGTCCGCCGCGACCTCCCGGGCGGCGGCCGTGACCGGCACCCACTCCACGGTGAACAGGGCCTCGCGCTCCGCCGCGTCGGCGGGGCGCAGCTGCTCCTCGCTGATCTCCCTCAGCGCGAGCCGGTCGACCGACAGCACAGGAGCGCCGGTGAGGTCGGCCACGTGCAGCGACAGAGCCGAACCCGCCGGGGCGAGCCGGACCCGCAGGGCGGTCGCACCGGCCGCGTGCAGGGTCAGACCGGCCCACGAGAACGGCAGCCTCGCCTGACCGCCGGAGAGCCCGACGGCGTGCAGCGCGGCGTCCAGCAGGGCCGGGTGCAGGCCGAACCGGCTGACGTCGGTGCCGTCGGGCAGCTCGACCTCGGCGAACGTCTCCTCGCCCCGGCGCCAGGCGGCACGCAGGCCGCGGAACACCCCGCCGTAGTCCAGTCCGGCCTCGGCGAGGTTCGGGTAGAAGCCCTCGAGGTCGACCGGTGCGGCGTTCTCGGGCGGCCACACGGTCTGCGGCTCTCCCGGCTCGTCGTCACCGCGGACCAGCGTCCCGGTGGCGTGCAGGGTCCAGTCGTCGTCGGCGCCCTCGGGTCGCGAGTGGACGGTCACCGTGCGGCGACCGTCCTCTTCGGACGCCGAGAGGGACACCCGGAGCTGCAGGGCCGCGCCGCCCAGCACCAGTGGCGTCTGGAGGACGAGCTCCTCCACCGTGTCGCAGCCGACCTCGTCGCCCGCGCGGACGGCCAGTTCGGCGAACGCGGTGCCGGGCAGCAGGACCGTGCCCATCACCCGGTGCCCGGCCAGCCACGGCTGCGCGTCCAGCGACAGCCGGCCCGTCAGCACGAGTCCCCCGCTGTCCGGGAGCGTGACGGTGGCGCCGAGCAGCGGGTGGTCCAGAGCGCCGAGACCCAGGCTCGGGGCGTCACCCGCGCCGGGCGTGGAGTGCAGCCAGAACCGCTGCTGCCGGAACGGGTAGGTCGGCAGGTCGACGACCTTCGCGCCGCTGCCGGCGAAGTACTCCTCCCAGCCGACCTCGACGCCGTTGCTGTGCAACGTGCCCAGTGCCGACACCAGCGAGGTCGCCTCGTCGCGGTCCTTGCGCAGGGACGGGACGAAGACGGCCTCCGCGGTGTCCTGCCCGAGCCCGGACAGGACGGCGTCGGGACCGATCTCCAGGAAACGGGAGACGTCGAGGCCCGCCAGCGCCGTCAGGCCGTCGGCGAACCGCACCGGTTTGCGGACGTGCTCGACCCAGTACTCCGGCGACGTCACCACACCGGGCTCGACCAGCGCGCCCGTCACGGTGGACACGATCGGGACGGCCGGTTCGCGGTACTCGATCGTCTCGGCCACCGCGCGGAACTCGGCGAGCATCGGCTCCATCAGCACGGAGTGGAACGCGTGCGAGACGGTCAGCTGCTTGGTGCGGCGGCCGAGCTCCTGGAACTTCGCGGCGACCGCGAGCGTCGGCGCCTCCACACCCGACAGCACCACGGCGTTCGGGCCGTTGACCGCGGCCAGGGACACCTCGTCGGACAGGTGTTCCCGGACCTCGTCCTCGGTCGCCTGGACGGCGACCATCGCGCCACCGGCGGGCAGCGCCTGCATCAGACGGCCTCGTGCGGACACCAGCTTGGCGGCGTCCTCCAGTGACATGACGCCGGCGACGTGCGCCGCCGCGATCTCACCGATCGAGTGCCCCGCCAGGAAGTCCGGCGTGACACCCCACGACCGGACCAGGCGGAACAGCGCCACTTCCAGCGCGAAGATCGCGGGCTGCGCGTGGGCGGTCTGGCCGAGCACGTCCGCGTCGGAGATGTCCCTGATACCCGGAAGATGGGCGCAGACCTCGTCATAGGCCTCGGCGAAGGCCGGGAACGCCTCGTACAGACCCGAACCCATGCCCAGTCGCTGGGAACCCTGGCCGGTGAACAGGAACGCGAGCCTGCCGGGAGCGGCCAGACCGGTGACGACGCCGGGGGCCTGGCCGGTGGCGGCGAAAGCCGAGAGCCCGGCGAGCACGCTCTCGTGGTCGGCGCCCACGACGACGGCACGTCGTTCGTGCGACTGGCGGGACGTGACCAGCGAGTAGGCGACGTCCAGCAGGGACGCCGGGTCCGCGGCGGCGGCGAGCCGACCGGCCTGCTCCCGCAAGGCGTCCTCGGAGCGGGCGGACAACACCAGCGGCACGACCGCGGGCGGAGTGGTCTCCGCCTCCTCGGCGGCCGGTGCCGGGACGTGCTCGAGCACGACGTGCGCGTTGGTGCCGCTGAAGCCGAACGACGACACGCCCGCCCGGCGCGGCGCACCGCTCTGTGGCCACTCGACCTGCTCGGTGAGCAGCCGGATCGCGCCCCTGTCCCAGTCGACCTGGCTGGACGGCTCGTCGATGTGCAGCGTGCGCGGCAGCACGCCCCTGCGCATCGCCTCGACCATCTTGATGACACCGGCGATGCCCGCCGCCGCCTGCGTGTGGCCGATGTTCGACTTCACCGACCCGAGCCACAGCGGTTCCCGCCGGTCCTGGCCGTAGGTGTTGAGCAGCGCCTGCGCCTCGATCGGGTCGCCGAGCCGGGTGCCGGTGCCGTGCGCCTCCACCGCGTGGACGTCCGAAGTGGACAGACCGGCGTTCGCCAGCGCCTGCCGGATCACCCGCTGCTGCGACGGACCGTTCGGCGCGGTCAGACCGCTGGACGCGCCGTCCTGGTTCACCGCGGAGCCCTTGAGCAGGGCCAGCACCGGGTGGCCGTTGCGCCGCGCGTCCGACAGCCGCTCCAGCAGCACCATGCCGACGCCCTCGCCCCAGCTGACGCCGTCGGCGCCGTCGGCGAAGGCCTTGCAGCGGCCGTCGAGCGCCATGGCCTGCTGCTTGCTGAAGTCGATGAACGGGCCGGGCGTGGACATGATGGTCACACCACCGGCGAGGGCCAGCTCGCACTCGCCCGAGCGCAGCGAGTGGGCCGCCATGTGCAGCGCCACCAACGACGACGAGCAGGCGGTGTCGACGGACACGGCCGGCCCCTCGAAACCGAAGGTGTAGGCGATCCGTCCCGACATCATCGAGCCCGAGGTCCCGGTGCCGAGGAACCCCTCGACGTCGTCGGGGATCGTCTTCAGCTGCGAGGCGTAGTCGTGGTAGATGGCGCCCGCGAACACACCGGTCGCGCTGCCGCGCAGGTCCGCGGGCTTCAGCCCGGCCCGCTCGAAGGCCTCCCAGGAGACCTCCAGCAGCACCCGCTGCTGCGGGTCCATCGCCAGCGCCTCGCGCGGCGAGATGCGGAAGAACTCCGGGTCGAAGTCGCCGGCGTTCTCCAGGAACCCGCCGACCCTCGTGTTGGAGACGCCCTGCTTGCCCGGCGTGGTGTCGAACAGCGCCGCCAGGTCCCAGCCGCGGTCGTCCGGGAACGGGGAGATGCCCTCGCGGCCCTCGGCCACCAGCGACCAGAGGTCCTCCGGCGAGCGCACCCCGCCGGGGAAGCGGCAGCTCATGGCGACGATCGCGATGGGGTCGTCGGAGGCGGCGACCTGCGCCCGCACCTGCGGAGCGCCCGCCACCCCCAGCTCGCCCAGCAGCTCGGCGCGCAGGAAGCTCGCCAGCGCGACGGGCGTCGGGTGGTCGAAGGTCACGGTCGACGGCAGGCGCAGGCCGGTCGCCGAGCTCAGGCGGTTGCGCAGCTCGACCGAGGTCAGGGAGTCGAAGCCGAGGTCCAGGAACCCGCGGCCGGGCTCGATGCCTCCCGGCGTCACGTGGCCGAGCACCAGCCCGACCTCGGTGCGGACCAGGTCCAGCAGCTCGTGGTCCTGCTCGGCCTCGGTGAGCGAGGCGAGGCGGCGCGCGAGCGAGGAACCCCGCCCGGCGCCGGACTGCGCGACGCGCCTGCGCGGCGTGCTCACGAGGCCGCCGAGCACGGCCGGCAGCGAGGTGCTCCGCGCGGAGGCGCGGAGCGCGGGCAGGTCCAGCTTGATCGGGACGGCCACGGGCGCGTCGGCCGCGATCGCGGCGTCGAACAGCGCCAGGCCCTCCGGCACGGTGAGCGCGGGGGTGCCGCCGTTGCGCAACCGGGCGAGGTCGGCCTCTCCGAGCGCCTCCCCCATGCCGGCGGCCCACAGGCCCCACGCCATCGACTGGCCGGGCAGGCCGAGGGCGCGCCGGTGCTCGGCGAGCGCGTCGAGGTAGGCGTTCGCGGCCGCGTAGCTGCCCTGCCCCGGAGCGCCGAGCACGCCGGCGGCCGAGGAGAAGGTGACGAAGAAGGCCAGGTCCTGACCGGCGGTCAGCTCGTGCAGGTACCGGGCGGCGTCGGCCTTCGGCCCCAGCACGCCCGCCACCCGCCGCGGGGTCAGCGAGTCGACCGTGCCGTCGTCGAGCACGCCCGCCGCGTGCACCACGCCGGTCAGCTCGACGCCGTCGAGCAGTGCCGCGAGCGCGTCGCGGTCCGCGACATCGCAGGCCACGGCCGACACCTCGGCGCCCAGCGCGGTGAGCTCCTCGGCCAGCGCCGCCGCACCGGGGGCGTCGAGCCCGCGGCGGCTGGTCAGCAGCAGCTTGCGCACGCCGTGGGTGGCGACGAGGTGCTTGGCCACGACAGCGCCCAGACCGCCGGTGCCCCCGGTCACCAGCACCGTCCCGCCCGGCTCCGCGGCCCGCGGCATCGACAGGGCGACCTTGCCGATGTGCTTGGCCTGGCTCAGGTAGCGGAACGCCGCCCGTGCCTGGCGCACGTCCCACACCTTCACCGGGAGGGGTTCGAGCGCCCCCCGGTCGAACAGCTCGACGAGGGCGGTCCACATCTGCGCCGTGCGCTCGGGCCCCGCCTCGCTCAGGTCGAACGCCTGGTAGCGCACGTCCGGGTGGTGCACGGCCACGTCGTCGCGGACGTCGGCCTTGCCCATCTCGAGGAAGCGGCCGCCCGGCGCCATCGTCCGCAGCGAGGCGTCCACGAAGTCGCCCGCCAGCGCGTTGAGCACGACGTCGACCCGGCCGAACCGCTGTTCGAAGTCGAGCGTGCGGGACGAGGCGATGCGCTCGTCGGCGATGCCCGCCTCCCGCAGCACGTGCTGCTTGCTCTCGCTCGCCGTGCCGTACACGACGGCGCCGAGGTGGTGCGCCAGCTGCGTCGCGGCCATGCCCACACCACCGGCGGCGGAGTGGATCAGGATCGACTCCCCCGCCTTCAGCTCGCCGAGGTCGCACAGCGCGTAGTAGGCGGTGAGGAACACCAGCGGCACGGTCGCGGCCTGTTCGAACGTCCACGCCGCGGGCTTGCGGGTGATCATCTGACGCTCGACCACCGCCGCCGGGCCACCGCCACCGGCGACCAGGCCCATCACCTCGTCGCCGGGCGCGAGGTCGGTCACGGACGCGCCGACCTCGGTGACGACGCCGGCGAACTCGCTGACGAGCAGTCCGGCCTCGCCGCGGTACATGCCCAGGACGTTCAGCACGTCCCGGAAGTTCAGGCCCGCCGCGCGCACGGCGACGCGGACCTCGGTCGGTTCGAGCGGCTGGGCCGCCACCGGCTCCAGCACCAGGTGGTCGACCGTGCCCTTGCCGGACATGCCGAGCCGCCAGCCGCCCGCGGGCGGGACCAGGCGACCGGTGGTCTCCGCGGCGACCAGGCGCGGTACCAGCAGTTCGCCGTCGCGCACGGCCAGTTGCGGCTCGTCGGACGCGAGGACGGCGTCGGTGATCTCGGCGGCGTCCACCAGCGCGAAGCGGTCGGGGTGCTCGGACTGCGCGGAGCGCACCAGGCCCCAGACCGCGGCCACCGCCGGGTCGACGGCCGGGTCGTCCGGGCCCGCCGAGACGGCGCCGACGGTCTGCACGAGGAGCTTCGCGTTCTCGAACCGCTCGTCGGCCAGCCACTGCTGCAGCACTCCGAGGGTGGCGGAGACCGCGTCGTGCACGTCCTCGCCGCCGGCGCGGTGCACGACGACCGGGGGGACCTCGTCGCCCAGGTCGTCCCACCACGTCCAGCCGGGTGCGTCACCGGAAGCGGGGGTGACCGGGTTCCAAGCGAGCTCGTAGAGGCCGTTCTGCTCGGCGGACGTGCGGATCTGCTCGGCCGACACCGGCCGCACGGCCAGCGAACCGACCGTGGCGATCGGCGCGCCCTCACCGTCGGCGACCCTCAGGGTGACCGCGTCGGTGCCCGCCGGGGACAGCTTCACCCGCAGGTCGGCGGCGCCGGCGGCGTGCAGGGTGACGTCCGCCCAGGCGAACGGCAGCCGGGCCTGGCCGCCCTCGTCGGCGGCCAGGGCGTGCAGGGCGGCGTCGAGCAGCGCCGGGTGCAGGCCGAACCGGCCCGCCTGGTCGCGCGCCCGCTCGGGCAGCGCGACCTCGGCGAACGTGTCCTCGCCGCGCCTCCACACCGCGCGCAGGCCCTGGAACGTCTCGCCGTAGTCCAGTCCCAGTGCGGCGAGCTCCCCGTAGTGCCCGTCGAGTCCGACCGCCTCCGCACCGGCCGGCGGCCACTCGGCGAGGTCCCAGTCGGTGCTCGGGCTCGCGGCGATCAGCGAACCGGAGGCGTGCAGCGTCCACGCGCCGTCGACCGCGGCGCCGCTGGGGCGCGAGTGCAGGGTCAGCGGACGACGGCCCGCCTCGTCCGCGGCGCCGACCCACAGCTGCACGTGCACACCCGCGTTCTCGGGCAGCACCAGCGGGGCCTGGAGGGTGAGCTCCTCGATGGCGGTGAGGCCGGTCTCGTCGGCCGCGCGCACGGCCAGTTCGACCAGCGCCGTGCCGGGCACGACCACCGCGCCCATGACGACGTGGTCGGCGAGCCACGGGTGGGTCCTGGTGGACAGGATGCCGGTGAACAGGAACCCGTCGGCGTCGGCGACCGAGACGGCGGCACCGAGCAGCGGGTGGTCGAGCGAGCTGAGGCCGAGCCCGGACGCGTCGCCCGCGGGCGCGGTGACGGGCAGCCAGTAGCGGTCGCGCTGGAACGGGTAGGTGGGCAGGTCGACCACGCGGGCACCGGAGAAGTACGCGGCCCAGTCGACCCGGCCGCCGTGGACGTGCAGCTGCGCGAGACCGGACAGGATCGTCGCGACCTCGTCGCGGTCGCGGCGCAGCGCGGGGACGAACCGGCCGTCCGCGCAGTCCTGGCCGGCGGCGGACAGCACGCCGTCCGGGCCGAGCTCCAGGTACCGCGTGACACCGGCCGCCGCCAGGGTCGCGACGCCGTCGGCGAACCGGACGGCCTCGCGGACGTGCCGGACCCAGTAGCCGGGGTCGCGGATCTCCTCGGTGCGGGCGAGCCGACCGGTGACGTTGGAGACCAGGGCGATCTTCGGCGTCTGGTAGGTCACCCCGCGCGCGACCTCGGCGAACTCGTCGAGCATGGCGTCCATCAGCGACGAGTGGAACGCGTGCGAGACCGCGAGGGCCTTGGTCCTGCGGCCGGAGGCGGCGAAGCCCGCGGTCACCTCGGCGACGGCGTCCGCGTCGCCGGAGATCACGACCGATCGGGGACCGTTGATCGCGGCGATGTCGACGCCGTCGCGCAGCGCGGCCCTGACCTCGTCCTCGTCGGCCTGGATCGCGGTCATGGCCCCGCCGGTGGGCAGCGCCTGCATGAGCCTGCCGCGCGCCTCGACCAGCTTGGCCGCGTCCGGAAGCGACCAGACGCCGGCGACGTGCGCCGCGGCCAGCTCGCCGACCGAGTGGCCGATCAGGAAGTCCGGCTTCACGCCCCACGACTCGACCAGCCGGTACAGCGCGACCTCGAGGGCGAACAGCGCGGGCTGCGCGTTGCCCGTCTGGTTGAGCACCTCGGCGTCGTCGATCTCCCGGATGCCGGGCAGCAACGCCGCGATCTCGTCGTACGCCTCGGCGAAAACGGGGAACGCCGCGTACAGCTCACGCCCCATGCCCAGGCGCTGGGAACCCTGCCCCGTGAACATGACGGCGAGCTGGCCGCCCACGGCCTCGCCGGTGGTGACGCCGGGGGCGCCGGCCCCCCGGGCGACGGCGCGCAGGCCCGCGCGCAGCGAGTCGAGGTCGGTGCCGGTGACGACCGCGCGGCGCTGACCGGTCGCCCGCGTCGCGGCCAGCGAGTAGCCGATGTCGACCGGGTCCTCGTCGACCCGCAGCAGTGCCTCGGCCTGGGCGCGCAGAGCGGCGTCGGTCCGGCCGGACAGCACCCAGGGGATCAGCGCGGGCGCGGGCCCGCGGTCGGGCAGCTCCGCCGGCTCCGGTGCCTGCTCGAGGATGACGTGGGCGTTGGTGCCGCTGATGCCGAACGACGACACACCCGCGCGGCGGACGCGGTCGGCCGGCCACGTGCGGTTCTCGGTGAGCAGCGAGATCGAGCCGGACGACCAGTCGACCTGCGGGGTGGGGGCGTCGATGTGCAGGCTCGCGGGCAGCACGCCGTGGCGCAGCGCGAGGATCATCTTGATGACGCTCGCGACGCCGGCGGCGGCCTGCGTGTGGCCGATGTTCGACTTGACCGAGCCGAGGTGCAGGGGGCGGTCCGCCTCCCGGTTGCGGCCGTAGGTGGCCTGCAGCGCCTGGACCTCGATGGGGTCGCCGAGGGTGGTGCCGGTGCCGTGCGCCTCGACGGCGTCGACGTCCTTCGCGGTCAGGCGGGCGTCGGTGAGGGCGGCGCGGATGACGCGTTGCTGCGACGGGCCGTTGGGCGCGGTGAGGCCGTTGGACGCGCCGTCGGAGTTGACCGCCGTGCCGCGGATGACGGCGAGGACCCGGTGGCCGTTGCGCTGGGCGTCGGACAGCCGCTCGAGCACGACCACGCCCGCGCCCTCGCCCCAGCCGGTGCCGTCGGAAGCGGCGGCGAAGGCCTTGACCAGACCGTCGCGGGACAGCCCGCGCTGGCGGGAGAACTCGACGAAGGCGCCGGGGTCCGACATCACCGTCGCGCCACCGGACAGCGCCAGGTCGGATTCGCCCGCGCGCAGCGAGCGGACCGCGAGGTGCAGGGTCACCAGCGACGCCGAGCACGCCGTGTCGACCGTGACCGACGGACCCTCGATCCCCAGCACGTAGGAGATCCGGCCGGACAGGACGCTGCCCGCGGTGCCGGTGCCCAGGTAGCCCTCGACGCCTTCGACGCCCCTGGGGATGTCGCGCGCGTAGTCCACGCCGTTCGTGCCCATGAACACGCCGGCGCGGCTGCCCTTGAGCGAGGTGGGGTCGATCCCCGCCCGCTCCAGCGCCTCCCACGAGGTCTCCAGCAGCAGGCGCTGCTGCGGGTCCATCGACACGGCCTCGCGCGGGGAGACGCCGAAGAACTCCGGGTCGAACTCGTCGGCGTCGTGCACGAAGCCGCCGAGCCGCACGTAGCTCGTGCCCAGGTGGTCGGGGTCGGGGTCGAACAGCGCGTCGACGTCCCAGCCCCGGTTCACCGGGAACTCGGTGACCCCGTGCCGGCCGGTGACCAGCAGGTCCCAGAACTGCTCGGGTGTGCGCACGCCGCCGGGGAACCGGCAGCCCATTCCCACGACGGCGATCGGCTCGGCTTCGCGGTCCTCGACCTCGGCCAGCCGGTTTCGGGTGCGCTGCAGCTCACCGGTGACCCGGGTCAGGTAGTCGCGCAGCTTGGCGTTCTCATCCACGGTTGCCCCACTCATTGGTCAAGATCACGAGCGCCGGCTCAGGTGCCGAGCTGTTGGTCGATGAAGGCGAAGAGCTCGTCGTCGGACGCCTCGGTGAGGTCGGTCCGCGCCACAGCTCCGCGGGAAGGCACTGGTGCGGAGCCGAACTCCGCGACGAGCGCGTGCAGGCGCTCCAGGACGGCGGCGCGCGCCTCGCTGCCGGCGTCGAGGCCGCCGAGCACGTCGGCCGCCCGGTCGAGGTCGCGCAGCAGGGCGTCCGCCGCGCGCTCGGGGCCCGCCAGCTCGCCCCACAGGTAGTCCGCGAGCGCGAGCGGTGTCGGGTGGTCGAAGACCAGGGTCGACGGCACCGACAGCGACGCCGCCGCGTCGAGGCGGTTGCGCAGCTCGACGGCGGTCAGCGAGTCGAAGCCGAGCTCGCCGAAGGCGCGGTCCGGTTCGACCGTCGCGCTGCTCGGGTGTCCGAGCACCTTCGCGACGACCTCGCGGACCAGGTCGAGCAGCAGGCGGCGCTGCTCGGGCTCGATGAGCCCGGCGAGCCGTTCGCGCAGGTCCGGTCCGGCCGTCGCGGCAGGGGTCTCCGCCCGCGGGCGGGGGATCTCCGCGAGGACCGGTGCCGGTCGCGAGGTGTCGAGGTAGGCGGGCCAGTCGAAGTCGGCCACCGTCACGGCGGCGTCGCCCGCGGCCAGCGACTCGACCAGCGCGTCGACGGCGGCCCGCCGAGCCATCGGCCGCAGTCCCATCCGGCGCACGCCCTCGTCGAGCGAGCCGGCCATGCCGCCCTCGGCCCACGGTCCCCAGGCCACCGCCGTGGCGGGCAGGCCGTCGAAGCGCCGCTGCTCGGCCAGCGCGTCGAGGTGCGCGTTGGCCGCGGCGTAGGCGGCCTGGCCACCGTTGCCGAGCACCCCGGCGACCGAGGAGTACAGGACGAACGCGTCCAGTTCGAGGTGCCGGGTGAGGTCGGCCAGGTGGTGCGCGGCCTCGACCTTGGGCTTCGCGACGGCGGCGAACCTCTCCGGGGTGAGGCTCGCGATCAGGCCGTCGTCCAGCACGCCGGCGGTGTGCACGACGACCCGCAGGTCGTCGAGCTCCGCCACGACCGAGGCCAAGGCCTCGCGGTCGGCCGCGTCACAGGCGTGGACGTCGACGCGCGCACCGAGTCCGGTGAGTTCCGCGGCGAGCTCACGCGCGCCGGGGGCGTCCTCTCCCCGGCGCGACAACAGGACCAGGTGCCGCGTGCCCGCCTCGACCAGCCGCCGGGCGACCACGGCCCCGAGCGCACCCGTGCCACCGGTGACCAGCGCGGTGCCGCTCGTGGTCCACGTGCCGGTGGCGGGCTCGGAGGGGACGAAGCGCCGGGCGTGCACGCCGGACGGGCGGATCGCGACCTCGTCCTCGCCGCCGGACAGCACCTCCAGCAGCCGCGCGACGGAGCGGGCGTCCGGGACCTCCGGCAGGTCGACGCAGCCACCCCAGGACCGGGGTTGCTCGATCGCCGCGACCCGGCCGACACCCCACACCTCGGCCTGCCGCGGCGAGGCGACCCGTTCGTGCCCGCCGACCGCGACCGCTCCGCGCGTGGCGCACCACAACCGGGTGTTCTCCCGCAGCAGCGCCGCGGCCGCCACGCCGTCGCCGACGAAGGCGAGGACGTTGCCCTCGCGGGCCTCGGCGGCGCTGACGACGGTCGTCCCCAGCGCTCGCGCGGCGGCCTGCGCCCAGGCGTCGTCCTGCTCCGCCACGACGGTCCAGGGTCCGGCCGGGCGGCCTGCCGAGGTCGGGACGGGCGTCCACCGGACGTGGTGGCGCCAGCCGCTCGCCCGCTTCGCCGGTGCGGGCGCGAGCCAGAACCGCTCCCGCTCGAACGGGTAGGTCGGGAGGTCGACCGGTTCGGCACCGGTGCCCGCGAAGATGCCGAGCCAGTCGAGCTTGACGCCGTTCGCGAACAGGGTGGCCTGCGCGTGCGCGGCGGTGGTGACCTCGTCGCGGTTCTTGCGCTGCACGGGCAGGAACAACCCGTCCGGCACGCAGTCGGCGCCCAGCGCGGACAGCGCCGAGTCCGGGCCGATCTCGACGAAGCGGCGGACTCCCGCGCCGTGCAGGGCGGTCACCCCGTCGGCGAAGCGGACGGTGCCGCGGACGTGCCGCACCCAGTACTCCGGGTCGGTGACCTGGTCCGCAGTGGCGAGGGCGCCGGTGAGGTTGGAGATCAGCGGGATGCGCGGCGCGGAGTACTCGACGTCGCGGGCGATCTCCCGGAACTCGGCGAGCATGCCGTCCATGTGGTGCGAGTGGAAGGCGTGGCTCACCGCGAGCCGCTTGGAGCGCTCGAACCGGGAGGCCATCCGGAGGACGGCGTCCTCGTCACCCGACAGCACGAGCGACTCGGGGCCGTTGACCGCCGCGATGCTCACGCCCGGCAGCAGCTCGATCCCGGCCTCCGCGGCCCTGACCGCGACCATCGCGCCGCCCGCGGGCAACGCCTGCATGAGCTTGCCGCGGGCGGCGACCAGCCTCGCCGCGTCCTCCAGCGACCACACGCCCGCGAGGTGCGCGGCGGTCAGCTCGCCGATGGAGTGGCCGAGCAGGTAGTCGGGCCGCACGCCCCACGACAGGACGAGCTCCGCCAGCGCCACCTCGAACGCGAACAGGGCGGGCTGGGTCACCGCCGTCTGGTCGAGGGCTTCCGGCACGGTGCCGTGCACGACGTCGAGCAGGGAGAAGCCGGTGTGCTTGTCGAGGTGTGCCGCCACCTCGGCGAGCTTGCCCGCGAAGATCGGGTACGCGGACAGCTCGCGTCCCATGCCGAGCCGCTGCGCCCCCTGCCCGGTGCACAGGAACGCGACCTTGCCGGTGCTCTGCGTGCCGGTCACCACCTCCGGCGACTCCGCACCGGACGCCAGGGCGGCCAGCCCGTCCTCGCCGAAGACCACCGCGCGGTGCGCGAGCGCGGCGCGGCCGGTGGCGAGCGTGAAGGCGACGTCCACGGGGTCGAGGCCGGGCACCCGGCCCGCCAGGCGCCCGGCCTGGCGGCGCACGGCCTCCGCGCTGGTCCCCGAGAGCACCCAGGGGACGCGGGCGGGCGGTGCGGGCGGTGCGGTCGTGCGCTCGGGGGCCGTGCGCGGCGGCGCCTCGCGGAGGATGACGTGGGCGTTGGTGCCGCTGATGCCGAAGGACGACACCGCCGCGGTGCGGGGGTGCCCGGTGGCGGGCCAGTCGCGGTGCTCGGTGAGCAGGCGCCCGTTGCCCGAGCTCCACGAGACGGCGGGCGAGGGCTCGGTGACGTGCAGCGTGCGCGGCAGCTCGCCGCGGCGCAGCGCCTCGACCATCTTGATGATCCCGGCGGCGCCGGCGGCGGACTGGGTGTGCCCGATGTTGGACTTGATCGAGCCGAGCCAGAACGGCTCCTCGCGGTCCTGGCCGTAGGTGGCCAGCAGGGCGTCGGCCTCGATCGGGTCGCCCAGCCTGGTCCCGGTGCCGTGCGCCTCGACGACGTCCACCTCGGTCGCGGGCAGCCGGGCGTCGGCGAGCGCGGCACGGATGACGCGTTGCTGCGACGGGCCGTTAGGTGCGGTGAGGCCGTTGGACGCGCCGTCCTGGTTGACCGCGGAGCCCTGGATCACGGCGAGCACGCGGTGACCGTTGCGCTCGGCGTCCTCGAGCTTCTCCAGCAGCAGGATTCCCGCGCCCTCGCCGAAACCGGTGCCGTCGGCGGAGGCGGAGAAGGACTTGCAGCGGCCGTCCGGGGACAGCGCGCGCTGCCGGGAGAACTCGACGTAGGTGTCGGCGATGGGCATGACGCACACGCCCCCGGCGAGAGCCATCGAGCACTCCCCCGTGCGCAGCGCCTGAACGGCCAGGTGCACGGCGACCAGCGAGGACGAGCAGGCGGTGTCGACCGTCAGCGCCGGTCCCTCCAGGCCGAGCGTGTAGGCCACCCGGCCGGACAGGACGCTGCCCTGGGTCCCGTTGCCCAGGAAGCCCTCGACGCCGTCGGGCAGCTCCCCGACGCCGGTGCCGTAGTCGCTGTACATGAGCCCGGCGAACACGCCGGTCGCGCTGCCCTTGAGCGTCGTCGGGTCGATGCGGGCGTGCTCCAGTGCCTCCCAGCTGATCTGGAGCATGAGCCGCTGCTGCGGGTCCATGGCGAGCGCCTCGCGCGGCGAGATCCCGAAGAAGCCCGGGTCGAAGTCGCCGGCGTCGTGCAGGAAGCTCCCCTCGCGGGAGTACGAGGTGCCGCGGTGGTCGGGATCGGGGTGGAACAGCTCGGCGAGGTTCCAGCCGCGGTCGGCCGGGAACTCCGACACCGCGTCGGTGCCGGAGGCGACCAGGTCCCACAGCTGCTCCGGCGACTCGACGCCGCCGGGGTACCGGCAGGCCATGCCGATGATCGCGACCGGTGCGTGGGCGTCGTCGACCAGCTTCCGGTTGCGCGCGGCCAGCCTGGTGCTCTCCTTCACCGACTCCCGCAGTGCCGCGACAAGTTCTTCGTTGGAGGGCATCAGGAGTTCTCCGAACCAGAGGTGAGTGACACGGTCTTGTCCCCGGCGGCCGCCATGACGCGCTTCACCAGTTCGTCGGCGTCCAACTCGTCGACCAGGTCGTCCGCGGGGGCCACCGCGTCCACGAGCTCGGCGGCGGCCTGGTCGTTCGCCAGCCGCACCAGCGCGTCCAGCACCCCGGCCGCCCGGAGCCGGTCGAACGGGACCGCGGCGAGCACGCGGCGGATCCGCTGCTCGTCCACCGGACCGTCGTCGGCCGGCTCGTCGAGGCCCGGCAGCAGCGACAGGACGAAGACGGCGATCGCGCGGGGTGACGGGTGGTCGAAGACGACCGTGGCGGCGAGGCTCAGCCCGAACGTCGTGTTGAGCCTGTTGCGCAGGTTCACCGAGGACAGCGAGTCGAAGCCCAGCTCGGTGAACGCGCGCTCCGGGTCGATCACCGCTCCGGAACGGTGCCCCAGCACGTCGGCGACCAGTTCGAGCACGACCTCCAGCACCGCGTCCCGCCGTTCGGGGGCGGGCAGCGCGGCGAGCCGTTCGAGGAGGGAGAGCTCCCCCGCCTCGGTCGTCGTCGCGTTCCGGCGGCCGGCCGTGCGCACCAGGCCGCGCAGCACGGGCGGGATCTCGGTGGTGCGCGCCAGACGGTTCAGGACGGTGAAGTCGAGCTTCACCGGCACCGCCAGCGCGTCGCCGGCCGCCAGTGCCGCGTCGAACGCGCGCATGCCTTCCGCGCGGTCCAGCGAGGAGAAGCCGTCCCGGCCGAGGCGGTACGCCTGCGCCTCGTCCAGGTGCACCGTCAGGCCCCGGTCCTGCTGCCACGGTCCCCACGCGAGCGACCGGGCGGCGAGACCGCGGGCACGGCGGTAGCCCGCCAGCGCGTCCAGGAAGGAGTTGGCCGCGGCGTAGCCGCCCTGCCCGGGAGAGCCCAGGACGCCGGCGGCCGACGAGTACAGGACGAAGTGCTCGAGGCCCATGTTCTGCGTGAGCTCGTGGAGGTGCCAGGCCGCGTCGACCTTCGGGGTGAGAACTGCGGCGAGCCGTTCCGGGGTGAACGCGGTGACGACGCCGTCGTCGAGCACGCCCGCGACGTGGACGACGCCGGTCAGCGGGTGCCCGTCCGGGATGCGGCCCAGCACGGCGGCGACGTCCCGGCGGTCGGCGGCGTCGCAGCGCTCCACGACGACCCGGGCGCCCAGGGCGGTCAGTTCGTCGCGCAGCTCCGCCGCTCCCGGTGCGTCGATCCCGCGGCGGCTGGTCAGGACCAGGTGCTTCACGCCGTGCTCGGTCACCAGGTGCCGGGCGGCCAGCGCTCCCAGGTCTCCGGTGCCACCGCTGATCAGCACGGTGCCCTCCGGGTCCCACGTCGCCGGGTCCCCGGCGGCCGCGGCGGGGACCAGGCGCGGCACGACCAGCTCACCGCCGTGTGCGGCGACCTGGGGCTCCCCGGTCGCGACGGCCTCGCCGACCGCCTCGGCCGGACCGTCGAAGAGGACGAACCTGCCGGGGTGCTCCGACTGGGCGGAGCGGACCAGGCCCCACACCGCGGCGGCGGCCGGACCCGGTTCGCCGGGCCCGGTCGCGCCGCTGGTGCGCACGACCAGGGTCGCCGCGGCGAACCGGTCGTCCGCGAGCCAGGTCTGCAGGACGTCCAGCACGGTCGCGGTGAGCCGGTGCGTGTCGGCGACCGGGTCGTCACCGGTCGGCGCGGAGAACACGACGTGCCCGGCGACGGGGCCGTCCGCGGGCAGGTCGGCGTAGTCCGTCCACGGCTCGGCGGCGCGGGCCGGCGTGCTCGACCATTCGACGGTGTAGAGGTTCTCCGGCGCGTCCGCGCCGCGCAGCTGGTCCGCCGCGACGGGCCGGACGACGATCGATTCGACGGTGAGCACCGGCTCGCCGGCGTCGTCGACCGCGGAGAGCGTGCCCGAGGTCCCGTCGGTCCCCGTCAGCCGCACCCTCAGCGTGCGCGCACCGGTGGCGTGCAGCGAGACACCGCCCCACGAGAAGGGCAGAGCCGGGGACTCCTCCGCGCCGGGAACCAGGAACAGGGTGTGCAGCACCGCGTCGAGCAGGGCCGGGTGGACCGTGAAGCCGTCGGCGCCGGCTTCCGGCAGGGCGACCTCGGCGAAGATCTCGTCGCCCCGCCGCCACGCCGCCCGCAGCCCCTGGAACACGGGGCCGTAGTCGAACCCGGAGTCGGCCAGGCGCCGGTAGAGGTCGGTGACGGCAACCGGGTCAGCCCCGGCGGGCGGCCACTGCACCGGTGTCCAGTCCTGGTCGGTGGCGGTGGGCCGCAGCCAGCCGTCGGCGTTGCGGGTCCAGGCGTGCCCGGCGGGAGCGCCGCGGTGGCGGCTGTGCACGGAGATCGGCCGCCGGCCGTCCTCGTCGGCGTCGCCCACGACCACCTGCAGCGCCAGCGAGGCGTCGGAGCTCAGCAGCACCGGCGTGTGCAGGGTCAGTTCCTCGACCGTCCGGCAGCCGACCTCGTCACCGGCGCGGATCGCGAGTTCGACCAGCGCCGCCCCCGGCACGATCACGGTGCCCAGGACGGCGTGGTCGGCCAGCCACGGGTGGGACGACAGCGACAACCGGCCGGCGAACAACGCCCCGTCCCCGTCGGCGGGCAGGATCGACGCCTCGAGCACCGGGTGTTCCGCCGAGGCGAGCCCGATCGAGCTCAGGTCGGCGGGAGCGTCGTCGTTGGCGAGCCAGTACGAGCTGTTCTGGAACGCGTAGGTGGGCACGTCGACGCGACGGGCACCCGTGTCGCCGAAGAACGCCGTCCAGTCGATCGGCGCGCCGCTGATGTGCAGCCGCGCCACCATCGTCGCCAGGTCCAGGCCCTCGGCGTGGTCCCTGCGCAGCGACGGGACGAACGCGGCGGCGTCGGGCCGCTCCACGATCTCCATCGCGGCGGCGGTCAGCACGCCGTTCGGGCCCACCTCGACGTAGCGGGTGACGCCTTCGCGTTCGAGCACGTTCACCGCGTCGGTGAACCGGACGGGCCGGCGGATGTGCCGCACCCAGTACTGCGGGTCGCCGACCTCGTCCGCGCCGGCCTGCTTGCCCGTGAGGGTGGAGATGATCGGGATGCGCGGCGCGGAGTACGTGAGCTCCGCGGTGGCGCGGCCGAACTCGTCGAGGATGTCGTCCATCAGCGCGGAGTGCGACGCGTGGCTGACGGCGAGCTTCTTGGCCTTGCGCCCCCGGTCCTTGAACCGCTGGGCGATGGCCGTGGCGGTCTCCTCGTCACCGGAGATCACGACCGACGTCGGCCCGTTCAGCGCCGCGAACCCGACCAGGCCGGTCAGCTCGGGCGCGACCTCCTCCTCGGAGGCCTGGATCGCCACCATCGCACCGCCCGGCGGCAACGAGTTCATCAACCGGCCGCGGATCGCGACGATGCGCGCGGCGTCGGCCAGCGACCAGACGCCGGCGACGTGCGCCGCGGCGAACTCGCCGATCGAGTGCCCCGCCACGAAGTCGGGGACGACGCCCCACGACTCCAGCAGCCGTGCCACCGAGACCTCGATGGCGAACAACGCGGGCAGCATGTAGTCGATCCGGTCGAGCAGCGCGGAGTCCTCGGCGAACACCACCTCGCGCAGCGGTCGCGGGAGGTGGGCGTCGAACTCCGCCGTCACGGTGTCGAAGATGGCGGCGAACGAGGGGTGGGTCGCGCAGAGTTCCCGGCCCATGCCGAGGTACTGCGCCCCTCCGCCGGTGAACAGGAAGGCGGTCTTGCCGCCGCTCGCGCCGCCCCGCAGGACCTGGTCGCTCCTGCCTCCCTCGGCGAG
Source organism: Lentzea sp. CC55 (assembly GCF_021056325.1). NCBI lineage: Bacteria > Bacillati > Actinomycetota > Actinomycetes > Pseudonocardiales > Pseudonocardiaceae > Lentzea > Lentzea sp. CC55. The sequence goes on from NZ_JAJCXE010000013.1 coordinate 95,380, forward strand.
GACGGCCAGGCCGTCGAGCAGGCCGTCCCGGTCGGTGGCGAGGACGGCACCGCGCTCGGCGAGTGCGGTCCGGCCGGTGGCGAGCGAGTACGCGAGGTCGAGCGGGTTCGCGGCGGGGTCGGCCTCCACGGAGGACCGCAGCCGCCGGGCCTGCGCCGCGAGCGCTTCGCGGTTCGTCCCGGACAGCACGACGGGAACGGGCGGGTGCTCGCGGTCACCGGAGGAGCCCTCGGCGTCCGCTTCGGCGGGAGCCTCTTCGAGGATCAGGTGGGCGTTGGTGCCCGAGATGCCGAAGGACGACACGGCGGCGCGGCGCGGCTGGTCGCGCCGGGGCCACTGCTGAGCCCGCGTCAGCAGCTCGACGGAACCCGACTGCCAGTCCACGAACGGCGTCGGGGTGTCGACGTGCAGGGTCTTGGGCAGCGTGTCGTTCTGCAACGCCATGACCATCTTGATGACGCTGCCGACACCCGCGGCGCACTGCGTGTGGCCGATGTTGGACTTGAGCGAGCCCAGCCACACCGGCCGGTCGCCGGGGCGGTCCTGCCCGTAGGTCGCGAGAACCGCCTGCGCCTCGATCGGGTCGCCGAGCCGGGTGCCGGTGCCGTGCGCCTCGACCACGTCGACGTCCCTGGTCGAGAGCCGGGCGTCGGCGAGGGCCTGCGCGATGACGCTCTTCTGGGCGGGTCCGCTGGGCGCGGTGAGCCCGTTCGACGCACCGTCCTGGTTGATCGCGGAACCGCGGATGACCGCGAGCACGCGGTGGCCGTTGCGGCGGGCGTCGGAGAGCTTCTCGAGCATCACCATGCCGACGCCCTCGGACCAGCCGGTGCCGTCGGCGGCCTCGGCGAACGACTTGCACCGCCCGTCGGGCGACAGGCCCCGCTGACGGGAGAACTCGACGAAGACGCCGGGCCCGCCCATGATGTTCGCGCCGCCCGCCAGAGCGAGGTCGCACTCACCGCTGCGCAGTGCCTGCACGGCGAAGTGCATCGCCACGAGCGACGACGAGCAGGCGGTGTCCACCGAGATGGCGGGGCCCTCGAGGCCGAGGCTGTAGGCGATCCGGCCGGAGTGCACGGAGCACGTGGTGCCGGTGAGGAGGTATCCCTCCACCTCCAGGGCCTGCTCGTGCAGACGCGGTCCGTACTCCTGCGACGAGACACCGGCGTAGACGCCGGTCCTCGTGCCGGCCAGGGAGCCGGGGGCGATGCCCGCCCGCTCGATCGCCTCCCACGTGACCTGCAGCAGCAGGCGCTGCTGCGGGTCCATCGCCAGTGCCTCACGCGGGGAGATGCCGAAGAAGTCGGCGTCGAACTGGTCGGCCGTGTGCACGAAGCCGCCGGTGGTCGCGTAGCTGCTGCCGGAGCTCTCCGGATCGGCGTCGAACAACCCGTCCAGGTCCCACCCGCGGTTGGTGGGGAACGCGGAGATCCCCTCCCGCTCCTCGTCGACCAGCCGCCACAGGTCCTCGGGGCTCTCGACGTCACCGGGATAGCGGCAGGCCATCCCGATGATCGCGATCGGCTCCCTGTCGCGGGACTCCGCCTGGCGCAGGCGCGTCCTGGTCTGCTGAAGGTCCGCGGTCAGCTTCTTCAGCAGACCGACCAGCTTCTCTTGATCCGCCATCTCACAACCTCAAAAGGAATGTTGACCAGGACAGGGGCGTGCTCGGTCAGGACAGGCCGAGCTCTCGTTCCAGGTAGTCGACGAGCTCGTCGGCCGACGCGTCCGCCAGGTCGCCGCCCCCGGCGTCGACCGGCCCGGCCGCCGTCGCCGAGAACGTCGACAGCAGCTCCTCCAGCCGCAGCACGATCGTCAGGTGACCGTCCCCGTCGACGGCCGACAGGCTCGTCTCCAGGCGGTCCAGTTCGGCGAGCACGGCGGCCGCGGACAACTTCGCCGCACCTTGCGGAGCCAGCAGCTGCTTCAGGTGGGACGCGAGCGCGACCGTCGTGGGGTGGTCGAAGACGGCGGTCGCGGACAGCCGCACCTCCGCCGCGGTGTTGAGCCGGTTGCGCAGCTCGACCGCGGTCAGCGAGTCGAGGCCGATGTCCGTGAACGGCTTGGTCGTCTCCAGCGCGGCCACGTCGCTGTGCCCGAGGACGGCGGCGGCGTGCCCGCGGACCAGGTCGACGAGGAAGGCGTTCTGCTCCGTCTCCGTCAGGGAGGCGAGCCGTTCCGCGAGTGAGGACGACTGGGGCGCCTCGGTGACCCGGCGGGCCGCGGCGCGACCGAGGTCGTGCCACATCTGGTTGATCTCGTTGTGCTTGGCGAACCGGCGCAGTGCGGCGCGGTCGAGCTTCACCGGGACGGCCAGGGGCTCGTCCGCGCGGAGCGCTTCGTCGAACAGGGCCATGCCCTCGGCGAGGGCCAGCGCGCCGAAGCCCTCCTGCTCCATCACGTCCAGGTCGGCGCGGGACAGGTTGGCTCCCATGCCGTCCTCCCAGAGGCCCCACGCGTGGGCCTGGCCGACGAGACCGTGGCCGCGGCGGTGCTCGGCGACGGCGTTGACGAACGCGTTGGCCGCGGCGTAGTTCGCCTGTCCCTCGGTGCCGGTGATGCTGCTGATCGAGGAGAACGCGACGAACCGCGCCAGGTCGAGGTCCCGGGTGAGTTCGTGCAGGTGCCAGAGCGCGTCCACCTTGGCGCGCTGGACCGCGTCCAGCCGTGCGGGCGTGAGCGATCCGAGCAGTCCGTCGTCGAGCACACCGGCGGTGTGCACGACGGCGGTCAGCGGCCGGTCCCGCGGGATGCCGTCCAGCACGCCGGCCAGCGCCTCGCGGTCGGCGGTGTCGCAGGCGGCGATGGTCGCGGTGGCACCGAGCCCGGCCAGGTCGGCGCGCAGCTGCTCCGCGCCCGGCGCGTCCGCTCCGCTCCTGCTCATCAGCAGGAGGTGGCGGACGCCGTGCTCGGTCACGAGGTGACGGGCGACCGCGCTGCCGAGCGCACCGGTGCCACCGGTGACCAGGACCGTTCCGCCGGGGTCGACCGGCCTGGGCAGGGTGAGCACCACCTTGCCGACGTGCTTGGCCTGGCTGATGAACCGGAACGCCTCCTGCGCCTGGAAGACGTTCCAGCTCCGGGTGGGCAGCGGCGTGAGCTCCCCGCGCTCGAACAGCTCGTCGAGCTCCGCCCAGATCTCCGCGATCCGGTCCGGTCCGGCGTCGATCAGGTCGAACGCGCGGTAGGTGACGTCACCGTGGTCCGCGCCGACCTCGGCGGCGTCGCGGACGTCGGTCTTGCCCATCTCCACGAAGTGGCCGCCGGGGGTGACCAGGCGCAGCGACGCGTCCACGAACTCGCCCGACAGCGCGTTGAGCACGACGTCGACGCCGCGTCCGAGGGTCGCCGCCGTGAAGACGTCCTCGAAGTCGAGGTCGCGCGACGACGCGATGTGCAGGTCGTCCAGCCCGGCCGCGCGCAGGACGTCCTGCTTGCCGGCGCTCGCGGTGCCGAAGACCTCCGCACCGAGGTGGTGCGCGATCTGGGTCGCCGCCATGCCGACACCGCCCGCGGCGGCGTGGATCAGCACGGACTGGCCCTTCTCGAGCCGGCCGAGGTCGCGCAGGCCGTAGTACGCCGTCAGGAACACCAGCGGCACCGCGGAGGCCTGTTCGAACGTCCACCCCCGCGGCATGCGGGTGACGAGCCGGCGGTCGGCGTCGGCGACGGGACCGATCCCGCCGATGACCAGTCCCATCACCCGGTCGCCGGGGCGCAGGTCGGTCACGTCCGAACCGACCTCGAGCACCACTCCGGCGGCCTCGTTGCCGATCGTCCCGGCGTCGCCCGGGTACATGTCGAGCACGGTCAGCACGTCGCGGAAGTTGAGCCCGGCGGCGCGGACGCCGATGCGCACGTCACCCGGCGCGATCGGTTCCAGCACACCGGGGTTGGGCGTCAGGACGAGGTGGTCGAGCGTGCCCTTGCCCGACATCCCCAGCCGCCACGCGTCTCCCGGCGGGGGCGACAGCCGGTCCTTGGCCGCGGGCACGAGCCGCGGCGCGAAGGCCTGGTCGCCGCGCACCGCCAGCTGCTGTTCCCCCGACCCGATGAGCCTGCCCAGCAGCTCGGGCCCGATCGCCGCGCCGGGTTCGGCGTCGACGAGCAGGAAACGGCCGGGGTACTCCTGCTGCGCGGTGCGGACGAGGCCCCAGACGACCGCGGTCGCCGGGTTGTCCACCGCGGAGTCGACGGCGACCGCGCCCTCGGTCACCACGACCAGCCGGGAGCTAGCGAACCGGTCGTCCGCCACCCAGCGCTGGACGACGTCGAGCGTCCGGTGGGACAGCCTGCGCGCCGCCTCCGGCACGTCCACGTCGCGGTCCACCGGCAGGTGCAGGACGACGTGCGCGGGAGCCCGGCCGTCGACCGCCTCGTAGTCCGTCCACTCGACGGCGTCGCCGAGCACCGCCGGCGCCCACTCCACGCGCAACGACCAGTCGCTCTGCCGCTGCGGCTGCAGCCCGTCGGCGGAGACCTCCTTCAGCACCAGGGACTCCACGGTCATCACCGGCTCGCCGGCGCTGTCCGCCACCCGGATCGACCAGGCGTCGCCGCTCTCTTCGCGCAGCCTGACCCGCAGTGCGCCGGCACCGGAGGCGTGCAGCGTGACGCCGTTCCACACGAACGGCAGCGACAACGGCCTGTCCTCGGCGAGGCCGATCGCGTGCAGCGAGGCGTCCAGCAGTGCCGGGTGCAGCCCGAAGTCCGCGTGGCTCGCGTCGTCGGGAACGACGACCTCGGCGAGGACGTCGTCACCCAGCCGCCAGGCCGCGGTCAGGCCCTGGAACGCGGGACCGTAGGACAGACCGGTGGCGGCGAGCTCCTCGTAGCGGCCGGTGACCGCCACCGGCTCGGCTCCGGCCGGCGGCCACTCCCGCAGGTCGAAGTCCGGCGCGGGCGCGGCGGGCACCAGGGAGCCCGTGGCGTGCCGCGTCCAGGGGTCTCCGGTGAGGGAGCTGGCCGGGCGCGAGTGCACGCTGATGGAGCGACGGCCGTCCGCGGCGGCGGGACCGACCTGCACCCGGATGTCCACGGCGCCGGACTCCGGCAGCACCAGCGGGGTCTGCAGCGTCAGTTCCTCCACGGTGCCGCAGCGGACCTCGTCCGCGGCGCGGACGGCCAGCTCGACCAGGCACGCGCCGGGGACGATCACCTGGTCCAGCACGACGTGGTCGGTCAGCCAGCCGTGGGTCGCCCGCGAGAGGCAACCGGTGAAGAGGAACCCGTCCCCTTCGGCGAACTCGACGGCCGCACCGAGCAGGGGGTGCTCGGCGGAGGCGAGCCCGAGGCCGGTCGTGCCGGCCTGCGTGCGCGGCTCCTGCAGCCAGTACCTCTCGTGCTGGAAGGCGTACGTCGGCAGCGGCACCCGCCGGGCACCGGGGAACATGGTGTCCCAGGCGATGGTCACGCCGTGCGCGTGCAACCGCGCGAGCGCCGTGGTGAACGACTTGACCTCGTCGTGCTTCTTGCGCAGCAGCGGAACGAACACGCTCTCCTCGGCGCTCTCCGCGCCCATGCCGGACAGGGAGCTGTCCGGGCCCAGCTCGACGAACCGCGCCACCCCGAGCTCCGCGCACGCGGCCACCGCGTCGGCGAACCGCACGGGCTGCCGCGCGTGCCGGACCCAGTACTCCGGTGACGTCACCACACCGGGCTCCACCAGGGCACCCGTCACGGTGGACACCATCGGCACCACCGGCTCGCGGTACTCGATCGTCTCGGCCACCGCGCGGAACTCGTCCAGCACCGGCTCCATCAACACCGAGTGGAACGCGTGCGACACGGACAACCGCGTGCACTTGCGGCCCCGCGCGGTGAGCTCCTCGACCGCGGCCAGCACCGGACCCTCCACACCGGACAGCACGACCGAACCCGCGCCGTTGACCGCGGCCAGCGACACCTCGTCCGACAGGAACTGCCCGACCTCGTCCTCGCCGGCCCGCACCGCCACCATCACGCCGCCGGACGGCAGGTCCTGCATCAACCGCCCGCGCGCCACGACCAGCCGGGCCGCGTCACCGAGCGACATCACGCCGGCCACGTGCGCGGCCGCGATCTCGCCGATCGAGTGCCCCACCAGGAACTCCGGCCGGACACCCCACGACTCCACCAGCCGGAACAGCGCCACCTCGACGGCGAACAACGCCGGCTGCGCCACCGCGGTCCGGTTCAACGCCTCCGCGTCGGTGCCGAACACCACCTCGCGCACGCCCGGCAGCAGCTCGCACACCTCGTCGAAGGCCGAGGCGTAGGCCGGGAACTCGTCGTACAGCCCGCGGCCCATCGCCAGCCGCTGCGAACCCTGACCTGCGAACAGGAACGCGACAGGTCCACTGAGGACAGAGCCTTCCACCACGTCGGTGCCGGCCCCTCCGTCCGCGAGGACGTCCAGGGCGGCCACCAGTTCCTCGCGGTCCGCTCCGGTGACGGCGGCGCGCGCCTCCAACGCGGCACGGGTCGTGACCAGCGAGAAGCCGACGTCCGCCGGGGAGAGGGTCTCGTCGGCGGCGACGAAGGCGCTCAGCCGCCGCGCCTGCTCCCGCACCGCCGCCGGCGTCTTGCCCGACAGCACCCAGGCGATCCTGGAACCGGACGTACCCCCGCCCGTCGCGCGGACGCGAACGTCCACCGCGTCCACCGACTCGAGGATCACGTGCGCGTTGGTGCCGGAGATGCCGAACGAGGAGACGGCCGCCCGCCGCGGCCGGTCCCCCGCGGGCCAGGGAACCTGCTCGGTCAGCAGCGACACCGCGCCGGTGTCCCACTCGACGTGCGGCGTCGGGGCGTCCACGTGCAACGTCGCGGGCAGCGTCTCGTTCCGCATCGCGAGCACCATCTTGATCACGCCCGCGGCGCCGGCGGCGGCCTGGGTGTGGCCGAAGTTGGACTTGACCGAGCCCAGCCACAGCGGCGGCCGCCCGTCGCGGTCCTGCCCGTAGGTGTTGAGCAGCGCCTGCGCCTCGATCGGGTCGCCGAGCCGGGTGCCGGTGCCGTGCGCCTCCACCGCGTCGACGTCCGAAGTGGACAGACCGGCGTTGGCCAGCGCCTGCCGGATCACGCGCTGCTGCGACGGACCGTTCGGCGCGGTCAGACCGTTCGACGCACCGTCCTGGTTCACCGCGGAGCCGCGCACGACGGCCAGCACCTCGTGGCCGTTGCGCCGCGCGTTCGACAACCGCTCCAGCACGAGCACGCCCACGCCCTCGGACCAGCTGGTCCCGTCGGCGGCGGCGGCGAAGGACTTGCTGCGCCCGTCGGCGGCCAGGCCGCGCTGGCGGGAGAAGTCGACGAACGTCTCGGGGGTCGCCATGACCGTGACCCCGCCCGCGAGGGCCAGCCCGCACTCCCCCGACCGCAGCGCCTGCGAGGCGAGGTGCAGGGCGACGAGCGACGACGAGCAGGCGGTGTCGACGGTGACCGCCGGACCCTCCAGCCCGAGCGTGTAGGCCACCCGGCCGGACAGCACGCTGGCCGAGGTGCCGGTGCCGATGTAGCCCTCGACCTCTTCGGGGATCGAGTGCAGGCTGTGGGCGTAGTCGTAGTACATGACCCCGGCGAAGACGCCGGTCCTGCTGCCCTTCAGCGCCAGGGGGTCGAGACCGGCGTTCTCGAGTGATTCCCACACGACTTCCAGCAGCAGGCGCTGCTGCGGATCCATCGCCAGCGCCTCGCGCGGGGAGATGCCGAAGAACTCTGCGTCGAACGCGTCCGCCTCATGCAGGAACCCACCTTCGGTCGCATAGGAGGTACCCCTGTGGTCGGGGTCGGGGTGGAACAGGGTGTCGAGGTCCCAGCCGCGGTTCACCGGGAAGCCGGAGATGGTGTCCGTGCCCGACGCGACGACGTTCCAGAGGTCCTCGGGCGAGCCCACCCCTCCGGGGTAGCGGCACGCCATGCCGACGATCGCGATCGGCTCGTCCGTCGCGGCGGTGGTGAGGACGGGGGCGGTCGGGTCGGGCTCGTCACCGGAGAGCTGGACGTGCAGGAACGTCGCGAGCGCGGCGGGCGTCGGGTGGTCGAAGACGACCGTGGCCGGAAGCCGCACGCCGGCGGCGGCGCTCAGGTTGTTGCGCAACTCGACCGCCGTGAGCGAGTCGAAGCCGAGGTCGGTGAAGGCCTTGTCCTGGTCGACGCGGTCCGCGGTGGAGTGTCCCAGCACGGCGGCGACCTGCGCGCGCACCAGGCCGAGCAGAGCCGCCTTCTGGTCGGACCTCGTCGTGCCGGCCAGCGGGCTCGCGGCGGGCGAGCCACCGGCGGCGCGCCGCAGCCTCGTCTTGACCAGCCGCTCGAGCAACGGCGGGAGGAGGGCGTCGCGGGACCGTGCCTCCACAGCGGCGAGGTCGAGCCGCGCGGCGACCGTGAGCGGCAGGTCGCGGGCCAGCGCCGCGTCGAACAGCGCGAGGCCTTCGTGCTCCTCCAGTGCCGGGAAGCCCTGCCTGGCCGCCCGGTCGGCTTCGGCCGGCGTCAGGCCGCCGCCCATGCCGAGCTTCCACAGCCCCCACACGAGGGACTGGGCCGGCAGGCCGTTCGCGCGGCGGTGCAGCGCGAGCGCGTCGAGGAAGCTGTTGGCGGCGGCGTAGTTGCCCTGCCCGGCGCCGTCGAAGAGCCCGGACGTGGACGAGTAGAGGACGAACAAGCTCAGGTCGAGGTGACTCGTCAGCTCGTGCAGGTGCCAGGCGCCGTCGACCTTCGGGCGCAGCACGCGTTCGACGCGCTCCTCGTCGAGCGACGTGACGACGCCGTCGGCGAGAGAGCCCGCGGCGTGCACCACGCCGACGAGCGGGCGGTCCGCCGGGATGGCTCCGATGACGGAGGCGAGTGCCGCGCGGTCGGCGACGTCGCAGGCGCTGATCGTGACGTGCGCACCGAGTTCGGTCAGCTCTGCGCTCAGCTCGGCGGCTCCCGGCGACCGCGTGCCGCGGCGGCTGGTCAGCACCAGGCTCGTCACGCCGCAGGCGGACACCAGGTGCCTGGCCAGTGCCGCGCCGAGCCCACCGGTGCCACCGGTGATCAGGACGGTGCCGTCGGCGGGCAGGACCCGTTCGGTGCCGGCCGCGGCAGGAGCGCGCACGACACGGGGCGCGAGCAGAACGCCTTCGCGCACGGCCAGCTGGGGTTCACCGGATCCGGCGGCGGCACCGGCGAACTCCTGCGGGCCGTCGAGGAGGACGAACCGCCCGGGGTGTTCGGCCTGCGCCGCGCGCACCAGACCGCACACCGCCGAGGACGCCACGTCGGTCACGTCCGGCCCGGCCGCGCCGCTGGTCACCACGACGAGGCGGGAGTCCGAGTACCGGGCGTCGGCGAGGAAGTCCTGCACGGCCGCGAGCACGGTGCGGGTGGCCTCCCGCGCACCGGCCGGACCTCCGCTCTCCGGTGAGACGGCCAGGGCGAGCACGCCGGGGGCGGCGTCCACCGCGCCGTAGGTCGTCCACGCCGGCGAGTCCCCGGCGGGCACGGACACCCAGTCCACCGTGTACAGGCTCGTGGGCGACGTGACGGTCGCGGACGGTGCGCGGGACACCAGCGAGTCGACCGTGAAGACCGGTGCGCCCGCCGGGTCGACGGCGTGCAGGCTGACCTCGTCGGCGCTCTTGACGGTGATCCTGACGCGCAGAGACGTCGCGCCGGTCGCGTGCACCGACACGCCGGACCAGGAGAACGGCAGCCGTGCCCGCCCGTCGTCGTCCCCGGCTCCGCCGAAGCCGATCGCGTGCAGGCAGGCGTCCAGCAGGGCGGGGTGCACGGCGAAGTCCGCCGCGGTCACCGCGGCCGGCTCCGGCAGGGCGACCTCGGCGAACACCTCGTCGCCGGCGACCCACGCGCCGCGCAGCCCGCGGAAGACGGGGCCGTAGGCCAGGCCGGTGGCGGCCAGGTCGTCGTAGACGCCGTCGAGCGCGACCTCCCGCGCTCCGGCGGGCGGCCACGACGTCGTGGTCCAGCCGTGCGGTGCCGACGGCTCCACGGCCAGAGCGCCCGAGGCGTGCAGGACCCACTCGTCGGACCCGGGCAGCCTGGAGTGCACGCTGATCGCGGACCTGCCGGCGGGGTCGGTGGGGCTGGACCGCAGCTGCAACTGCACCGAGCCGGACTCCGGGAGCACCAGGGGTGCCTGCAGGGTCAGCTCTTCGACCGAGGCGCACCCCGCTTCCCCGGCCGCCCGCACCGCGAGGTCGAGCAGCACGGCCCCCGGAACGACGACGCGGCCGAACACGACGTGGTCGGCGAGCCACGGGTGCGTCGCGAGGGACAGCCGTCCCGTGAGCACGTGGCCCTCGCCGCCGGCCAGCGCGACGGTCGCGCCCAGCAGCGGGTGGTCGCCGGGCTCCAGGCCCAGCGTGGCCGCGTCGCCCGCGGCCGCTCCGGACAGCCAGAAGTGCTCGCGCTGGAAGGCGTAGGTGGGCAGCTCGACGGTGGCCGCGGACGCCGGGAACACCGCGGGCCAGTCGACTCGCGCTCCGCGCAGGTGGGCGTGGCTCACGGCGCTGAGCGCCTCGACCTCCTCCGGGCGGTCGCGGCGCAGCACGGGCCGGACCAGCACGTCGGCCTCGTCCGGGAGGCAGTCGGCGGCCATCGCGGAGAGCACGCCGTCGGGGCCCAGCTCCAGGCACGTCGTGACGCCGGCCGACTCGATGACCCGCACGGCGTCGTGGAAGCGCACGGCCTCGCTGACGTGCGCCACCCAGTAGTCCGGTGTGGACAGTTCGTCCGGGCCCACGAGGCGGCCCGTGACCGTGGAGACGAACGGGATGGCCGGGGCGGAGAAGCCGAGGAACTCGAGGAGCGTGCGGAACTCGTGCAGCATCGGCCGCATCAGCGGCGAGTGGAAGGCGTGGCTGACGTTGAGGCGCTTGGCCTTGCCGCCCTCGGCCTGCCACCGGTCGGCGATCCGCAGGACGACGTCCTCCGCGCCGGAGATCACGACGGAGCGAGGCCCGTTGACCGCCGCGATCCCCGCGGCGTGCTCGTGCCCGCTCAGCAGGCTCAGCGCTTCCTCTTCCGTGGCGCGCAACGACACCATCGCGCCGCGCACCTCGAGCTCCTGCATCAGCCGTCCGCGGGCGGCCACCAGGGTCGCGGCGTCCTCGAGGGTGAGCACTCCCGCCACGTGCGCCGCGGCGATCTCGCCGATGGAGTGCCCGCTGACGTAGTCGGGCTTCAGGCCCCACGACTCGAGCATCCGGTACAGCGCGACCTCGATCGCGAACAGCGCGGGCTGGGCGTAGGAGGTCTGGTCGACCAGGGCGGCGTTCTCGCTGCCCTCCTGCGCGAACAGCACCTCCCGCAACGGGATGTCCAGCTGGATGTCCAGGTAGCCGAACGCGTCGTCCAGCGCACGGGCGAACACCTCGTTGCGCTCGTACAGCTCGAGTCCCATCGCGCGGCGCTGGGAGCCCTGGCCCGCGAACAGGAACGCGAGGCCGCCGGTTCCCGCGACGTCCCGCAGAGCAGGGGGGGCCGGGTCGATCACGGCGTCGAGGCCCGCGAGCAGCTCGTCGCGACCGCGGCCGACGACGGCGGCGCGGTGGTCGAGGGCGGCACGGGTGGTGGCGAGCGACAGGCCGATGTCGGCCGGGCTGAGCGCGGGGTTGTCGCCCACGAAGGCCTTCAGCCGTTCGGCCTGGGCGCGCAGGGCTTCCTGCGTCTTGCCCGACAGCACCCACGGCACGGCGACGCCATCGGTGTCCCGGGCGTCACCGATCCGCTCGCCCTCCGCGGGCGGCGCTTCCTCGATGATCACGTGGGCGTTGGTGCCGGAGATGCCGAAGGAGGAGATCCCGGCACGGCGCGGGCGGCCGGTCACCGGCCACGGCTGCGCTTGCGCGAGCAGTGAGACGGCGCCCGCCGACCAGTCCACGTGCGGCGTCGGGCTGGTGAGGTGCAGCGAGCGCGGCAGGGTTCCCCGGCGCATCGCCATGATCATCTTGATCACGCCGGCGGCACCGGCGGCCGCCTGGGCGTGGCCGATGTTCGACTTGATCGAACCGACCCACACCGGCTTGTCCGCCTCGCGCTCCCGGCCGTACGTGGCGAGGATCGCGTGTGCCTCGATCGGGTCTCCCAGCCGGGTGCCGGTGCCGTGCGCCTCGACGGCGTCGACGTCGGCGGCGGTGAGCCGGGCGTTGGCCAGCGCCTGGCGGATCACGCGCTGCTGGGCGAGACCGTTCGGTGCGGTCAGGCCGTTGGAGGAGCCGTCCTGGTTGATGGCCGACGCACGCACGACCGCGAGCACGGGGTGGCCGTTGCGCCTGGCGTCGGAAAGCCGTTCCAGCGCGAGGATTCCGACGCCCTCACCCCAGCCGGTCCCGTCGGCCGACTCGTCGAACGGCTTGCACCGCCCGTCCGGCGCGAGCCCCCGCTGCCGGGAGAAGGCGATGAAGTTGCCGGGGCTCGCCATGACCGCGACACCACCGGCCAGCGCGAGGTCGCACTCACCGGACCTCAGCGAGTGCGCGGCGAGGTGCAGGGCGACGAGGGAACCCGAGCAGGCGGTGTCCACGCTCAGGGCGGGGCCCTCGAGGCCGAGGACGTACGCGATGCGGCCGGACACCACACTCGGCGTGTTGCCGGTCAGCAGGTGCCCTTCGAACCCCGCGGGGGCGTTGGCCAGCCTCGGGCCGTACTCCTGCGGTTCCACGCCGATGAACACACCGGAACGGCTGCCGCGCAACGAGGTCGGGTCCACACCGGCGCGTTCCAGCGCCTCCCAGGCGACCTCGAGCACCAGGCGCTGCTGGGGGTCCATGGCGGTCGCTTCACGCGGGGAGATCCCGAAGAACTCGGCGTCGAACTCGCTCGCGGCGTCGAGGAACCCGCCGTGCCGGCTGTAGGTCTTCCCCGCCGCGTTCGCGTCCTCGTCGAAGATCCCCTCGACGTCCCAGCCCCGGTCGGACGGGAAGCCGGTGACGGCGTCGACACCCTCGTCGACCAAGCGCCACAACGCTTCCGGCGAGTCGGCCCGCCCCGGGAACCGGCAGCCGACACCCACGATCACCACGTCGTCGTCGTGCTCCACGACCGGGAACGCCGGAGCGGTACCGAACTCGTCGCTCTCCCCTCCCAGGCGGGCGGCCAGGGCCACCGGGCTGGGGTGGTCGTAGACGGCGGTCACGGGGAGCTCGAGACCGGTGGCCGCGACGAGACGCGCGTGCAGCTCGACCGACGCGAGCGAGTCGAACCCGAGGTCGAGGAACGACCGCGTGCCGTTCCCCAGCGCCGGTGCGCCGGGAACCATGTCGGCGAGGACTTCCGCGGTCACCCGCAGGACGAGATCGCGCATCGACTGTGCCGCCACCGGATTTCCCGCAGGCAGCTCGTTTCCCCGGTCCACCACCTCACCGGCAGGACGGAGGTCATCGAACTCGCTCAAGAGTGCACTCCCCAACTACTCCGTGGGACGTCAGTGGTGGCGAACGACAGCGCCGGCCGATCCCGCCAAAACACATCGGGACGCAGAACTGGCGTAACGTAATCACAGGACGGGGAATCCGGGGGATGTGCGCATTCCACCAGGCGACCACCGGGAGAGAACTCCTCGTCCACCTGAACCGGCCACTGCGGCGCAGAATGGATCGGCAGCGATCACCGCGATTACCTGTCGATGACCGATGCGCGGAATCGCGACATCGATCGGCACGCCTGCCACTTCATAGGATCCAGCCTTATTTCTCCTCGGCCGCTGAAAGCAGCTTCCCGCCCGTGCGGCACAGGCTGAGACGAGGTGGATCACATGCATCTGGAGGCGTCGCCGTGAGCCGTGCAGCAGTTGTCTTTCCGGGAATGGGTCCGTCGAGGTTCGCCGATGTCGGCAGGTTCATGACCGTCAGCCCGTTCGCCAGGCGGAGACTGGCGGAGGCGGATGCCGCGCTCGGGTACTCGCTGCTCGAAGCGCTGCGCTCCGGTCCCGACGAGTACAGCGCCGCGCAGCAGATCGCCTTCCTGGTCAACTCCGTCGCGCTGGCCGACTGGATGGAGAAGTCCCTGGGCCTGCGCCCGGACCTGTGCGTCGGCTCGAGCTTCGGCGAGCGCGCCGCGGTCGCCTACTCGGGGGCCATGCCGTTCGCCGAGGTCGTCCGGCTCACCGCCGAGCTGGCGCGGTGCGAGCTGGACTACTTCCGGGAAGAGCACCGGGACCTGGTCAGCCAGCTGGTCGTGCGCACGCCCTCGGACCGGCTCGCCGACGTCCTCGCCACCATGGCGCAGGACGGCGAGTGGCACGAGATCTCCGGGTACTTCGACGACACCGTGCACCTCGTCACGATGCACGAGGAACACCTCGCGGGGTTCAAGGCGAAGATCAGCGATCGCGGCGGCTACTGCCTGACGACGATGCGGCCCGCGGCGCACGCCCGGGTGTTGGCGCCGTTGCGCGCCCGATTGCGAGAAGAAGTTCTGCGGAATTTCTCCTTCGCCTCGCCGGCGGTGCCGATCATCTCGGACCAGGACGGTTCGCTCGTGAGCGGAGCAGCCGAAGTCGGCGCGATGCTCGACGCGGCCACCGTGAACCCGGTGCAGTGGGGGCACATCCACGACCGGCTGGTGGACGAGGGGACGACGAGGATCTGCGTGGCGGGTCCGGACTACCTGATCCACCGCCTGGACCTGCTGAAGAAGAACTTCGAAGTGGTGACGGCCAGCCCGAAGGACGCTTTGAAGCCCCGTCGGCCTTCCCAATAAGCCCTCGTACGCGCGCGTTGCGCCGTCCAGCGCATTCACCCACCGATCCGCAATTCCGTCGAACCGCTGAAACCCGACGAATCATCGAGGTCGCACAATGGGATTCACGTCGATTGTCACAGACGACGAGCCGGCACCAACCACAGGTTTGTCCCCCGACTTCCCCTTCGTCTACGACGAATGGCTGAGCCACCCGGCGGGACTGGGTGCGGTGCCACCGGATCGCCACGGCACCGAGATCGCCGTCATCGGCGGAGGGATCTCGGGCGTGGTGACCGCCTACGAGCTCATGAAGCTGGGTCTGCGCCCGGTGGTCTACGAGATCGAACAGCTCGGTGGGCGGATGCGCACCGTGGGGTTCGAGGGCCACCCGGAGCCGAGGGCGGAACTGGGGGCGATGCGCTTCTCGCCGTCGGCCACGTTGTTCCACTACGTGAACAAGTTGGGCCTGAAAGCCGTGCCGTTCCCCAATCCGCTGGCCGAGGCCACTCCCAGCACGGTCATCAACCTGCGGGGGCAGACCCACTGGGCGCGCGGCCCCGAGGACCTGCCCCTCGCCTTCCAGCAGGTCTCCGACGCGTGGTCCAAGGCGCTGTACGAGAAGGCGGACCTGCCGGTGATGATGGGCGCGATGGAGCGCCGCGACTTCTCCGTCATCAAGGCCTTGTGGAACCGCACGGTCCGGGAGTTGGAGAACCAGTCGTTCTACGGTTTCCTGTCCTCCACAGCGGCTTTCTCGTCGTTCGAGCAGCGGGAGATCTTCGGCCAGGTGGGCTTCGGGTGCGGCGGCTGGGACACCGACTTCACCAACTCCGTGCTCGACGTCCTGCGCGTCGTCTACACCGAGGTCGGCGACAAGCAGTACCGGATCGTCGGTGGCAGCCAGCAGATCCCGACGGGACTGTGGCACCACGAGCCGGACGACCTCGTGCACTGGCCCGCGGGCACCTCGCTCGCCCGGCTGCACGACGGGACTCCGAGGCCCGGCGTGATCGGCATCGGCCGTGCCGCCGGCGGAACCGGGTACGTGGTCGAGGACGTGTCCGGCAGCGTGCACGAGTACCCGGTGGCCGTCTTCACCGCCCAGAGCTGGAACCTGCTGTCGCGGATCAAGTGCGACCCCGAGCTGCTGCCGTCCGACCTGTGGACCGCATTGGAACGAACGCACTACATGGGCTCGTCGAAGCTCTTCGTGCTGACCGACCGCCCGTTTTGGCGCGACCGCGACGAGACCGGCCGGGACGTCATGGGGATGACGCTGACGGACCGGCTGCCGCGGGGCGTCTACCTCTTCGACGACGGCCCGGACCAGCCCGGCGTGATGTGCCTGTCGTACACGTGGAACGACGACTCCCTGAAGGTCGCCACCCTCACCGCCGAGGAGAGGCTGGACGTGGTGCTGGCGTCGCTCGCCCAGATCTACCCGGACGTCGACATCCGCTCGCACATCATCGCGCCGCCGGTCGCGGTCACCTGGGAGACCGAGCCGAACTTCATGGGCGCGTTCAAGTCCAGCCTCCCGGGGCAGTACCGGTACCAGCGCGCCCTGTTCACCCACTTCATGCAGGACGGGTTGGACGAGAAGCACCGGGGGTTCCTCATGGCGGGCGACGACATCTCCTGGCTCGGGGGTTTCGCGGAGAACGCCGTGGAAACGGCCTTGAACGCGGTCTGGGGCGTGGTGCACCACCTCGGTGGCGCGTCCCACCCCGACAACCCCGGACCCGGTGACCTCTTCGACGAGCTGGCACCGGTCGTCATCTGAGACACGTCCCAGGTCGTGGCCGCGGGTCCGGCCAGGACCTGGGACAGGTCTCAGTACAGCTCGGGACGCCGGTCGGCGAGGTAGGTGGTCCCGGCGCGGGCCTCGGCGATCAGCGAGACGTCCACTTCGGACACCAGCAGCCCGTCCCGGGTCCCGGCGTCGATCGCGGCGACCCGGCCGTCCGGTCCCACGACCCTGGTGAGGCCGCAGTACTCCAGGTCGTGTTCCCGTCCGGTCCAGTTGGTGTACGCGACGAACAACTGGCTCTCGAAGGCGCGAGCCGGCACCACCGTCTCGGCGACGAAGTGCCACGGGGTCATCAGAGCGGTAGGCACCACCAGGAGTTCGGTGCCGCGCAACGCATGCGCGCGAACCAGTTCCGGGAACTCGACGTCGTAGCAGATGACCAGGCCGACGGTCAGTCCGTCGAGGACGGCCTGGACGACGCCTGTTCCACCCGCGCTGAAGCTCGACCGGTCGATGTCGCCGAACAGGTGCGTCTTGCGGTAGGTGGCCAGATGCGTTCCGTCGGCACCGACCAGGCGCACGGAGTTGTGGACGCGCTCTCCGGCCAGTTCCGGCCAGCCGTGCACGATCGCGATCCCGGTCTCGGCGGCGATGCGCGCGACTTCGCCGCACATCGGCCCGTCCTCCGGCTCGGCGAGCTCGCGCACCGCCCGGCTGCCGATGTTGTAGCCCGACAGCGACATCTCCGGTGTGACCAGCAACCGCGCGCCGGCCGCCGCGGCCTCCCCCGCACGCGCCCGCAGACGGGCGAGAGCACCGGCCACGTCCGAAGGGTGCGTGGAAGCCTGCCAACAGGCGATTCTCATCACGGATGTCCTCCTGCGCCGCACCACCGCGTCCGGCGCGGTGACGGCGGAGGGCGGTGGCGCGGTCAAGGTCGATGATCAGCCGATGTGCGTCTTGTGGAAGCCGCTGCGCGGACGCGGCGGGCGAATCGTGGTCAGGAGCGGACCGAAGACGAACCAGGCCGCACCCGTGCCCGTCATGATCGGCATGGCGACCTTCCACATCACCTCGGTCTGCGCGGGCGTGCTCACGAAGAAGACCAACGCCGCCATGATGACGACCGAGATGAGCCACGCGACCACGAACCGGCCGAACTGCTTCCACTCGTACCGCACCTTGGCCCGGCCGTACTTCGGCGGGGCGACGGGAGGCGGGCCGCCGGCGAAGCGGTGGTGGAAGCGCTGGTCGGCCCACCGCATGATGCCGTGGCCGAACCCGAGGGTGAGCCCGAGGTAGATGGCGGCCGCCGCGTGCGCCCACGTCGCCTCGCCGCCCGAGCGCAGGTCGAACACCGTGACGACCAGCAGCACCACGTCCACGAGCGGCGTGCAGAGCAGCAGCGCGGCGCCGAGCCGGGGGCTCCGCATCGGATAGCGCACGACGAGTCCGGCGAGCAGGAAGACCCAGAACGCGATCTCGCATCCGATGATGAGTGCGAGGATCAGGTTGTCGCGGGCATGACCGAGAATGTCCACCATTCCTCGATCTTGACATCGCGATCTATTCTTTTTCTATCGTTCCATTCTTCTGCTGTTCGCCCCAGGCGCCTGGACGCTTTTCGCGGGCACCGGGAGCAAATCACTCGCCGCCCCACCCACGGCGATCCCCTCGCACACCGCCCCGCCAGGCACTCCTCCCGAGTGCGCTCCCCGTCGCGGAACTCGGCCCGAGCCACGAGGAGGTCTTCGCAGAAACACCGTCGCGGCTCGGGCGAGTTGTCTTTAGTCGTAGCCGCGAACGTGCCCGTCCTCGTCGGCGAGAATCTCATATCCGTCCATGGCACCCTCCTCTCGACAGTTCCCGGTCTCACAGGTCGGAGCCACCCGGCATCTGCGGAAGAGGAACGGCTACGCGAGGAGCCGGAGCCGCGATTCCGCGGCGGTTCGTCGGCCTCACCCTCAGTTGTCGCAGTGCGGTGTAACCCCGATCACACCATTCGACCCCGCGCGGCCATCAGCCGACTATCCATCCGCCATCGACGCGCCCGACGCTCGTTCCCCGCCGCACGCCTGCGGCGGGGAAGGACCGACGACCCGCTCGTGGCTCACCCCAGAACGTTGCCGGGCGAATCCGCGGTCAGCCGGGTACGTCGCGATGCCGCCCCACGTCGTCATACCGGTTGTACGGGAGCGTGGGGCGGTGCGGCGAAACGCCCGCTGAGCGTGAATCACCCAGCCGACGTTCTCGGTCGACCCGTCAGATCCGGCCGAGCAGGTGGCGGGCGGCCTCGAAGTCGCGCTCCCCCACCAGGAACTCGCGCAGCGCCTGTTCCAGCTCGTCGCCGTGGATGGTGCCGTCACCGTCGTGGTCGAGTTCGCGCATGGCGGCGATCAGTTCGTGACGGCGCGGGCTGCGGTCGAGCAGGCGGGTGTACTCGTCCTGCCGCACCTCGCCGTTGCCGTCGCGGTCGATCAAGCGGCGGACCGTCGCCGCCACGGCACCGCAGCCCCGTTCGCGGTCGGGCGGGCCGGGGTAGGTGCCGTCGGCCAGGGCCGCGTTGTACGCGGCGGCGGTCACCGAGCCGTCCACGGGCGTGCCGGTGACCGTGGCCAGCTGTTCCCACCACGAGTGGAAGGCGTCGTGGACCGCGTCCTCGTCCTTCTCGTCCAGATCGAGGTGGGTGCTGATCTCCCGGGCCATCGCGAGCAGGTCGCTCCACCGCAGCACGCCGTCGCCGCTCTGGTCGAGCACGGTCTCGAAGAACGACTCGGGGACGACCTCGGCCCGGCGCACCCCGGCGGCCCTGATCGACGCGGCGGCGATCGGCTGGTAGCGCCACGGCTTGGGCAGCAGGTCGGTGACCATCCGCACGGCCAGGTGCAGGCCGTGCACCACCAGGTCCGCGCCGGGGACCGACGGCAGCCGCAGCCGTTCGCGGTACACCGGCGGCAGCGTGGCGGCGGTGGCCTGCACGGCGGCCGTGACCAGCGCGAAGCGCACCGGGGCCCAGAGGAGTTCCGGGATCGGCAGCCCGGGCGGTGGTGGCACGCGGTAGACGCTGCCGGACAACAGGTCCCTGACGGTCGCGTTGTCCTCCAGGACCTCGGCCACCACGCGGTCGAAGTAGGTCCGGAACTCCTCCGGCGTCGCGGGCAGGTCTTCCTCGTGCAGGCCGAACTGCCGGCCGACCCGGCGCCACTCGTCGTAGAAGCGAGCGGTCTCCTCCGCCGGCAACGGGTCTCCGCCGAGCCGCTGCATGGTCAGCACGGCCTCGAACAGGGTCAGGTGCACCCACGCCCTGGCCCTCGTGTCCCCCGCGTCGAACGCCCTGCCGTACCCGTCCTGGCCCTGCATGCGGCGGTGGAGACGTTCGAGGCGGGCGAGCTCACGGCGTTGTTCGGAGGCACTGCCGTAGACGTAGGTGTGCAGGCTTTCGATGGTGCGGAACAACCTCCGCCACGGCCGGGCGTTGTAGACGGAGAACTCGGCGACGGCCGCGCCGACAGCCGGATGCGCTGACTGGAGAACCAGCGCGCGGTGCATCACCAGCAGGAACCGCCACTGCCCGAGACGTTCCCACGTGCTCGACCCCGGTCCCAGCGCCACTTCGACAGTCATTGCGCCGAAGCTAGTCGTGGCGCCGGGCCCGGAGAACGATCTTGCTCGCGATTCACCTCATGAGGTGGCGGACTCCACCCGCTTGAAGCAGAGGATCACCGCCGGTAGATCCCGAACTCGTACAACGAGTAGCCCCACCCGGTTCCGCGCTGCGTGGCGTGCAGGCGGACGTACCGGCCGGTCGCCGTCACGTCGATCGAGTCCACACCACCGTCGCCCGACGTCGTTCCGCTCACGGAGCGCCAGCCGGTGCCGTCGTCGGACACCTGGATCTCGTAGGCGCGGCCGAAAGCGCCCTCCCACACCAGGTGCACGTGCTGGAAGGTGGTGACGGCGCCGAGGTCGACCCTGATCCACTGCGGGTCGGACCAGTCGGTGGCCCAGCGGGAGGCGGCGTCGCCGTCCACGGCGTTGGACGGCGGGTAGGGGGCGCCGTCGCCGGTCTGCTGGTGCGACGAGGCGGTCACGGGCCTGCCCCGCGCCACGTCCACGCCGGCCGGCTGCGGCGCGACGACCCGCACCGACCGGGTCTCGATGCCGATGTTGCCGCGGCCGTCCTCGGCCAGGACGTAGACCTTCCACACGCCCAGGCGGTCGGGAGCCGTGACGGTGAGCCGGTTCCCGCCGACCCGCACGGGAGTTCCGGCGAGACCGCCGCTGTCGTCGATGTACCTGCTGTTGAACGCGGCCGACCAGGAGAGCGGGTCCCCGTCCGGGTCGGAGGCGGCGACGTCGATGGTCAGCGGGGCGCCCGCGGCGACGGTCCGGGGCACCGTCATCGACGAGATCACCGGCGGCGTGTTGGCCGGGGTGGCGCCGCCGAACGCCCGTTGCACCGCGTAGAACGAGAGCCGCTTCTTGCCCGCGGGCGTCAGGTTGAACCAGACCGCGCCGAAGTCGTGCTCGGTGCCGTAGTGGAAGAGCGTGCCGCCCAGGGAGACCCCGGTGTGGCCGGTGATGCAGTTCCACGCCTGCGTGTAGCCGTCGCGCTTCTGCACGTCGGTCGGCTCCGCCGGAACGCCGTTGGCGTCGTTCGGCACCTCCCACTCCCCCGCCGGACCCGCCTCGGTGAGGAGGTACGGCTTGGTGTGGCCGCCGGAGATCCAGTCCTGGCGCACCTGGCAGACGTTGCCGTAGGAGTTGACCGAGTACAGGTCCAGGTCCGGGGTGTGCGCTTTCAGGTACGCCCACGCCCCGGTCCACGCGTCCGTGCTCGTCACGGGGTGGTGGGCGTCGATGGCGTGGATCGCCCGCGCGGCCTCGTTGAGGAATCGGGCATAGGCGACGCGCTGGTTCTCGAGCTGGGTGCCGGAGTAGCAGTTCTGCAGGCCGAGGAGGGACTCGTTGCCGACGTTCCACATGAGCACGCCGGGGTGGTCCCGGTAGGTCGTGACCCAGTGGCGGATCTGGCCGAGCACGTCGTTCTTGTAAGCGGTGCCGGTGACGTAGTCGACGCAGCCACCCGAGCCGGGACCGCCGCCGGGTTGCAGCCAGAAGCCGTTGACGACGCGCAGCCCGTGGGCCGCGGCGGCGTCGAGCAGCGGGCGGGTGGAGGCGTCCGTGCCCCAGGTGCGCAGGGTGTTGACGCCCATCGACGTCAGCTCCGGCATGTACCGGGCGGCGTCGGCCGCGGGTGGCCCCCAGGTCAGGCCCTTCACCGTCCACGGCCGGCCGTCGACCACGAGCCGCCAGTCGCCCTGCGAGCCGGTGACGTGCACGCCGCTGCCCGGAACCGGGCCTTGCGTGCCGTGGACGCGGAACTCCCAGAGCGAGACGCCGTAACCGCCGGCCCGCTGGGTGGTGTGCACGCGGACGTACCGGCCGGTGCCGGTGACGTCGTAGCCCTGCCGGCCGCCGGCCGCACCGGTCACGGAGCGGATGGTCTGCCACGTGTCGCCGTTCGCGGAGACCTGGATCTCGAACGCCGTGGCGTACGCGGACTCCCAGTCGAGCTCCACGCGCGTCAGCGACGAGGAGGCGCCGAGGTCGACGCGCAGCCACTGCGGGTCGCTCCACGCGCTGGACCAGCGCGTGCCGCCGTCACCGTCGACCGCCGCCGAGGCGGGGGTTCCGCCGTTCTCGGTGGACGACGCCACCGCGGGTTTGCCTTGCGAGAGCGGAACGGGCGCGGCCTGCGCCGGGGCCACCGCCAGGCCGAGCAGCACGGCGAGCACCGTGCCGATGGAGCGGACGCGAGCCATCGCGCCTCCTGCCACAGGTAGGGATGTAGGAGGAGAGCGCTCTCACAACCCTGCCGACGAACGGTACGACCAGACGCGGGCGGTGTCAAAGAACCGGTCTTGACACCTCGCGCGGCCTGGCGGGACGCTGTTTCGGAGAGCGCTCTCCAAGCCGGTTCCCCACGTCGGCAGGAGGACACAGGTGTCCAGAAAACTCAGCGCGATGGCGATGTCGGCTGCCCTGGTGGCAGCGGTCGTCGTGGTGGCGACGCGGTCGGCGCAGGCCGACGACCTCGTCACGCACCACGAGTTCCAGGCGAACTGCTCGGTCACGACGCACCTCCCGGACGACCCGATCGTCTTCCCGGGACTGCCGGGCGCGTCGCACCTCCACACGTTCCTCGGCAACAGCTCCACCAACGCCCGCAGCACCAACGACTCGCTCAAGGCGGGGCAGACCAACTGCCGGACGCCGGACGACAGGTCCGCGTACTGGTTCCCGTCGGTCCTCAACGGCGACCAGGTGGTGCCGCCGAACTTCCCGCAGGTCATCTACTACAAGTCCGGCATCCTGAGGTACCAGGACGTCGTGCCGTTCCCGCCGGGCATCCGGTTCGTGGTCGGCAGTCCCTCGGCGTCGCAGGAGGAGTTCCGCACGGCACCGGGCGCTGTCGAGGGCTGGGAGTGCGGCGACAGCTTCCACAACTGGGACATTCCCGCCCACTGCACGCCCGGCAGCCAGCTCAACGTCCGCTACCAGGCGCCGAGCTGCTGGAACGGCCGCGACCTCGACTCCGCGGACCACAGGTCCCACATGGCCTACCCCGACCGCGCGACGCTGGCCTGCCCGCCGTCGCACCCGGTCGCGGTGCCGATGATCGAGTTCAAGATGGCGTTCCCGGTGTCCGGTGACATGTCGCGCGTCCGGCTCTCCAGCGGCCGCGGCTACACCTGGCACTACGACTTCATGAACGCCTGGGACGCGCCCACGCAGGCCGCGCTGGTCCGCCATTGCATCAACGGCGGCCTGCAGTGCGACCCCCGCGGGTACGACCTGTACAAGCCCCACCGGGGAGCCGCGCTCGGACCGGACTACCGGTTGCCGCGGTAGAGGACGAACATCCCAGGGCGCGTGTCCGCGTCCTGGGATGCTCTGCGTCCTGGGATGCTCCGGGCCGGGGATGGACCACTACGCGGCGGGCACCAGCACGATCGCGTTGATCTGCGGCTGGTTCACCGCACCGCGCACGAGGTCGACGCGGACCTTGCCGTCCGCGTCGGCCGTGACGGCGAAGTCCTCCTCCACGCCGAAGGCGGTCAGAGGGGCGTCCGCTCCCGCGGCGACGGCGGTCCCGACGATGTCGAAGTCGCTCAGCACGCGCCGGCCGTTCACGTCGACGTCGAAGATCCGCTGGCCGGGACGGGTGAAGTACCAGTCGAGGAAGTACAGCCGCAGCTCGTACGACGCGCCCGCGGTCAGGCCGGTGAGCTCGTAGGACGACTCCAGGTACCGCGAGGTGTTCCAGAGCGAGCTGTCGATCCGGTTCCGGACGGTGCGACTGAAGACCACGTTCGACCGCTTGTCCGCTGGCTTGGTGTCCGTGAGACCACCGACGCCGATGTCACCGGGACCGCCGGCGTCCACCACGACGGGGTCGGCCGCCAGCGAGACCTGCGCCGTGCCGAGCAGCAGAGCGGCCGCCGCGGCGGTCGCCGCGACCATCCGGATGAAGTTGCGCATGCGTGAAGAGCACCACCTTGTTCGAGTTCAACGGAAGGCTCGGCGTCGCTGCCGATGTCGTGCAGCAGTCGGTGAGAGCGCTCTCGCAGGCCTGATCCTCAATGCTATGAACCACCTCGGACGCTGTCAAACGACCGTTCTCCGCGCCGGAACCCCAGACGTGGCAACGGTCAGTGCCGCATCGGTGCCGCCCGTGAAGTCGCAGCTCCCGACGAAGCCGAGGACGGCGCACAGGCGCGGGTCGCTGCCCGCCCCTGTGCGCCGCGTGTCCGATGCCCGTCGGAGAGCGGGTGCTCTCAGATCAGGCTCACGGGTAGTTCACGACGTACCGGACCTGGTTCGCCAGGTCCGCCTGACCGCCCGTGCCGTTGATGACGTTGGCGATGGTGCCCACGCCACCCAGCGACACCGCCACGAGGTGCGTGAACCGCACACCGGGCCGGTTCGGCGCCTCGAACGCGTTGTCCGTGACCACGCTCGGGTTCGCCTGGTTGAAGCAGTACACGCCGACGCCGAACGCCTGGTGCGTCGTCACGGAGTCGGCGACCTTGTAGCCGGCCCAGCCCCGCTGGGACCCGTTCATCCACGCGGCCTGGTTCGGCGGGTCGTACGGCAGCTCGTTCTGGTACAGGTAGACGCGGCCGCCGTTGCCGTTCCAGACCAGGTTGTGCTGCTGGTAGTGCTCGACGAACAACCCGTACGCGGTGACGTTGTCGCCGTTGACGACCACGCCGTTCTGGCCGGGGTTCGCGGTCCAGCCGACGCCCTCGCCGTGATCCGCCCGCCACACCCAGGTGTGGTCGATCAGCGTGTCGCGGCTGTTGACGCGCATGCTGACCGTCGCCTTCCCGGCCTGCGACCCGCCGACGCGCAGGTACACGTCGTGCAGCGAGGTCGGGTTGGCCGCGTGGGAGTTCGCCCCGGAGTCACCGATCTCCAGCAGCACCGGGGAGTTCTGCACGCCCGCGTCGACGAGGAACCCGGCCAGCCTGACACCGTCCACATCGGACGTCGTCAGCGCGGCCCTGCCCGTGGTCGGCGTCAGCGTCGCGAGACCGAGGCCCAGGACGACGGTGTTCGGGCGCGTGACCCGGATGGTGTCGTCGAGCTGGTGGACGCCCGGCGTGAGCAGCAGGTGCTTGCCCTGCTGCAGCGCCGCGTTGATCGTCGCCGCGGGGGTGCCGGGCTTGACGATGAAGAAGTCCGCGAGCGACACCGACGAGCCGGGGTTGCCGTTCTCCCAGCTCGTGCCGCGCGAGTTCTGGCGCAGCGCGGGCAGGAAGACCCGGTACTCCCCCGAGCCGTCGAGGTACAGGTACGGCTTCTCGCGCGTCACCGGCGAGGTGTCGACGGTGGTGTGCGACGGGTTCGGGAAGTGGTTCGCGGGTGCGCCCTGGGTGCCGGCGAACACCATGTTCCACACCGAGCCCGACCAGCCGCCCGCCAGGTTGCTGTTGCGGGTCAGGAACTGCTGCTGCGAACCGGAGACCACGACGCCGTCGATCTTGCTGTCCACGATCAGACCACCGCTGGCCCAGCCGTCGTAGCCGTTCCACAGGTGCGCCTGGCCGCGCAGGTGCATCCGCCGGTACGCGGTGGCCTGCGAGACCGCCCAGCGCTCGATCTGGTTGGCGGGCAGGGTGACAGAGAGGTTCTCGGTGCCGCGCCAGAAGTTCTGCGTCGCGTTGCCGAGGTTGTTCGGGTCGTCGCCCTGCTGCAGCCAGTCGGCCTCGACCCGGATGTGACCGTTGATGTTCACGTCGTCGGGCATCAGCCCGAGACCGGCGATCTGCGTGTAGAACCGCAGGTTCACGTCGGCGTTGTAGGTGCCGGGCTTGAACAGCACGGCGTAGCGCTGCGGCCCGAACTGGTTGGTCTTCATCTGCGCGGCGATGGAGTCGAGCCGCGACTGCATCTCCGACTGCGACGAGCCCGGTCCGTAGACGAACACGTTCGGCCCGAAGTCGGGGTTGCGCGGGTCGGTCGGCGTCACGGCCGGCGTGTCGGGCGTGGTGGCGAAGACCCCCAGCTCCCACAACGAGTAGCCCCAGCCGGTGGCGCGCTGGGTGCCCAGCACCCGCACGTACCGGCCGGACCCGGTGACGTCGAGCGACTGGGTGCCGCCCGTGCTCGTCGTGGTCGAGTAGACGTCACGCCACGAGTTCGCGGCGGCCGTGTCCGACACCTGGATCTGGAAGGCCTTGCCGTACGCGCCCTCCCAGCTCAGGGAGACGCGGCAGACCTGCTGGGTGGAGCCGAGGTCGACCTGGAGCCACTGCGGGTCCGAGAACTGCGACGACCAGCGGGTGCCCGCGTTGCCGTCGACGGCGGCCGACGCCGGTGTACCGCCGTTCTCGGTGGAGGACGCGGTGGCCGGGCGGTGGAGAGCGACGTTGCCGGTGCCGCAGGCGGCCGCACCGGCCTGCGACGCAACACTGACTGAGGTCACCGAACACAGAGCGGCAGCGGCGAACGCGGCGGCCCTGGACAGGGTCGAGCCCATGGTCCTGCCTGACGGGGAGGGGCTGAAAGCCTTGGACAGGGGCGTGAGAGCGCTCTCCCAAGGGACGTTAACGCCGGGTGCCGGCCAGGTCAATCATGCGGAGGCCCGTACGACGAGTTCCGGTTCGAAGATGACGGATCTCGGTCGTCGTCCCGGTTTTTCCAGGTCCGCCAGCAGCAGGGCGGCCATCTCCGCCGCCATCCGCTCGACCGGCTGCCGGATGGTGGTGAGCTGAGGCCGGCAGGCCAGGGCGGGAGCGCTGTCGTCGAACCCGATCACGGCGACGTCGCCGGGGATGCGCAACCCGTGCGCCTGCAGCACGTCCACGGCCGCCTGCGCCATCAGGTCGTTGGCGGCGAACACGGCGTCGAGGTCGGGGCACTCGGTCAGCAGCCGCTGCATGGCGGTGGCGCCGCTCTCGAACGTGAACCCGCCTTCCGCGCTCGGCACGTACGGGAACCCGTGGCGGGCCATGGCGTCGCGGAACCCGGCGTGCCTGTCCTGGCTCGCCAGGACGTCGAGCGGGCCGGAGATGGTGGTGACGTTGTACCGCCCCGCGGCCACGAGGTGGTCGGCGGCCATCCGGCCGCCCGCGCGGTGGTCCATGTCGACGTAGCTGACCGGCATCGGCCGGCCGGGCCGCGCGTAGAGCACCGAGGGGACGCCCGCGTCCAGGAGCCGGGCGGGCAGCGGGTCGGCGGGGTGGGTGGAGACCAGCAGCGCGCCGTCGGCGCTGCCCTGTCTGAGGAACTCGACGACCTCGGTGCGCGCCGGGTCGGAGTCGGCGAGCATGAGCACGGGGTGGACGCTGTGGCCGCGCAGGAAGTCGACCACGCCCGCCGTCACGCGCCCGAAGAACGGGTCGGTGAACACGTCCGATCCCCCGCCGGCACCGGAGATCACCAGGGCGACGGTGCCCGTGCGCCGGGTGACGAGAGACCGGGCCGCGCGGTTGGGCGTGTACCCGGTCTGCTCGATCGCGTTGCGCACCGTCTCCTGGATGCCGGGGTCGACGTTCCGCGTGCCGTTGACGACACGGGAGACCGTCGCGCGAGACACTCCCGCGACTCGCGCGACGTCCTCCAGCGTGGGCGCAACCTTGCTCATGCCACGGTTGTACCACGCCGGAGAGCGTTCTCCCGTGATCAGGAGGTGACGCGCACGTCCTTCACGGCACCTCGCCAGAAGTCGACGTTCTGGCCGTTGTACTTGGCTCGTCCCACCGCGAAAGCGCCCGTGCTCTCGACAGCCGGTCCGGCGGTCGCGGTGGCGACGAGCGCGCCGTCCACGTAGAGCCGGATCTCGCTCCCCTTCCGCTCGCCCTTGAGCTCGTACCAGCGGCCGATCTCCGGCGTGGTCTCGAACCGGGCGCGGTTGCCGCCCGGCGTGCTGAACGCGAAGGCGCCCTGGCCGTACTGCAGGTAGAAGGGGTTCTCCGCCTGACGGCCGTCCTGGCTCACCGCGGTGGCGTAGTTGCCGGGCAGCTCGTCCAGCCGCACCTTCGCGGACACGGTGTAGTCCTTGGTCGTGTCGACGACCGGACCGTAGGTCTCCGCCGAGCCGTTGCGGAGTTCGAGCGCGCCGTCCTTCCACGTGGCGCCGGTCGGGCTGAGGGTCAGCGGGTTCTTGCCCGTCGAGTCCTCGGCCGTGGTGCCCCTGGTCTCGTCGAGCTTCCACTCGCCGCTGCCCGCGTACGGGTAGGGCTTGCCGGCGTCGGCACCGGCCTGGATCACCCGCCGGTTGATCTCGCGCACGGGACCGGGGTCGACCTTGATGCGCTTGCGGTCGTAGGTCCAGAGCCCGTTGAGCTCGCCTTCGAGGTCGGTGACCTGGGTGTAGACCGACGCGGACATCTCCGCGCGGGCCTGGCCGAGGTAGAACGTGCGGGTGTTGTCGACGTACTTCGCCGTCAGCGCCGCCTTGTCCGCCACGCCGCTGTAGATGGCGATCGGGGCGCCGGGCCACTGGTGCCCCGGCGTGCGCAGCGTGAAGCCGCCGTGCTCGCCGTCCACCACAACGCGCTTGCCGTCCGGCCGGGCCGGGTCGGTGTTGTTGTAGTCGTGGTGGTCGATGACGTCGCCCCGGCCGCTGTCACCCTTGGAGGCGCAGCAGTTCACCCCGCTGTGCGCGTTGACGACCCGGCTCGGGTCGGCCGCCTTCACCTGGTCGGCGATCTGGCCGGTGGCGGTGCGGTCCCACTCGCCCCAGCCCTCGTTGAACACGATCCACGAGTAGATGGACGGGTAGTTGTGCAGCTGGTCCATCAGCTCGCGGCCCTCCTTGACGAAGGCCTGCTGGGCGGCGGGGTCGCTGCCGTCCTCGAGGGACACGAAGTCCTGCCACACCATGAGTCCCAGCCGGTCGGCGTGGTAGTACCAGCGGGCGGGCTCGGCCTTGATGTGCTTGCGGACGGAGTTGAAGCCGAGGTCCTTCTGCGCCTTGAGGTCGAAGACCAGCGCCTCGTCGCTCGGCGCGGTGTTCAGGCCGTCCGGGTAGAAGCCCTGGTCGAGCTGCATCAGGTGGAAGATCGGCTTGCCGTTGAGCGTGAGCTTCGGCGTGCCGCCGACGTTGGCGACGCCGGTGGACCGCATGCCGAAGTAGCTCTTGACCCTGTCCCGGCCGAGCGTGACGTCGATCTTGTAGAGGTACGGGTCGTCCGGCGTCCACAGGTGCGCGTTCGGCACGGGCAGGCTGAGGGCCGTGTTCGCCGGTCCGGTGACGGTGCCGACCTGCCGGCCCGCGACGTCCCTGGCGACGGCCGTGACGGTGGCGTTCCCGGCGGACCGGACGGTGACCGTGAGCGAGCCGGTGGCGAGGTCCGGCGTCGTCTTGAGGTCGTCGATCCCCTGCTCCGCCACCGGTTCCATCCACACCGTCTGCCAAATGCCCGACGACGGCGTGTAGAAGATGCCGCTGGGGTTCGGCGACTGCTTGCCCTTGGGCTGGTGCGGCCCGGTGGTGTCGGTGACCGCGACGACGATCTCCTGCTCACCGCGCTTGAGGGCGTCGGTGATGTCGGCGCTGAACGCCGTGTAGCCGCCGGTGTGCTCCGCGACGAGCTTGCCGTTGACCCACACCTTGGCGTGGTAGTCGACCGCGCCGAAGTGGAGCTTCAGCCGCTGGCCGCCGCCGATCCGCCAGTCGTGCGGGACGGACACGGTGCGGCGGTAGAACATGTGGTCCTCGTGCCGCTCCAGCCCGGAGAGCTGCGACTCGATCGGATACGGCACCACGACCTTCTCGCGCAGCTTCTTGCCGAACACCGGCTGCTCGCCCGCCTTGGCGGCCGCGAACTCCCACAGACCGTTGAGGTTCAGCCACTTGTCGCGTTCGAGCTGCGGGCGCGGGTACTCCGGCAGCGGGTTGCGCGCGTCGAAGTCCTCACCCCACGGCGTCCGGAGCCGTTCGGTGGAGACGTTCCCGGTCGTGCGGGCGGTCTTGGCGACCTTCCGGCCGTCGACCGCGAGCGCTCCGGCACCGTCGTAGTAGATCCGGACCCGCTGGCCCTTCAGGACCCGCTCGCCCAGCCGGATCGTCGCCCGGTTGCGGCTCGTGGTGATGAGCGAGATCGGGAACGGGGTGGCGTCGACCTCGATCCGCAGGTGGTCCTCCAGGTCCTGCGTGCCGGTGACACGACCGCCGAAGTCCGCGGTGAGCGTGCGCCCGTCCCGGGAGACCTCGGCCGTGCGCGGCACGACCTGGAAGTCCGGGGGCGGCGTGAACGCGGTCGTGGGCACGAGCTGCTTGGCGGTGGTCGCGCTCGACCAGCGCAGGAACATGTTGGCGCCGCCGGTGTCCTGGAACATCTCCAGCTTGAACGCGTACTGGCGCCCGGCGGTGAGCGCCACCGGTGCGCTGGTCTGCTCGCGGTCCCAGTCGCCGACCCAGTGGTCGATCACCGGCTGGTCGTCGATCAGCAGCCGGAACCCGTTGTCCCCGATGGCGTGGAAGGTGTAGTCACCGGACTGCGGCACCGCGATCTGCCCGGTCCAGCGGGCGGTCGTGTGTTCGGTGCGGCCGTTCAGGAACCCGAAGACACCGGTCAGGTCGCCGTGGTTGACGTCGGCGTCCAGCACGGTGCCACCCAGCGTCGCGAAGTCCCGCGCGCCCGGTGCCGACATGCTGAAGTACTCGCCCTTCAGGCCGTGCACGGGCTCGGCGGCGCTCGCGGGTGACGTCCCGGGCGCTATGCCCAACGCCAGCAGCAGAGCGACGAGTACGGGGGCGGCTTTCTTCATCAGCGAAGATCCCCTTCGTTTTACAACGTTGTAAGAGCGCTCCCACACATCAACGCACACGATTCAACAGTCGGGCTACGGCCGTTCGGAGGCAACAGGCATGTCAAACCGGACAGGTTTCCGGGAAACCGCGCTGTTCGGCGCCGGGGTCTGGACGTGGTCCAGATCTCGGCGGGCGTGTGGTTCGGGAGGGGCCGCGGAGGTCCCCGACGCCGTGGCGCGGTCGGCGGTCGCTCACGAAGGCCGGCGGAGCTCCCCCGACACCTCGACCCCGTCACCGGCCCACCGGACCGAACGCAGATCCCGCACCACCACCGGCGCCGGCGTCCGCAGCGCGTCCTCACCGACCCCGACGACGGTGGCCGCCCCGGCGGCGAGGCCCGCCGCGATCCCGTTGCCGCTGTCCTCGAAGACCAGGCACTCCCCGATCGGCACGCCGAGCTTGCGCGCCGCGGTCAGGTAGCCCTCCGGGTCCGGTTTGCCGCGCGTGACGTCGTCGCCGTTGACCACCACCGGCGGCAACGGGATCCCGACGGCGGCCAGCCGGACCGCCAGCAGTGCGGGCGGGGCGGAGGTGACCAGCGCCCAGTTGCCCGGCAGCGAGTCCACCAGCTCGCGGGCTCCGGGGATCGCGGTGGTCGAGCCGGCGTCGGCGGTCTCGATGTCGTTGATCCGCCGCAGTGCGTCGGCGTGCGCGGAGGCGGGTACGTGCAGGCGGACGGTGTCCGTGGCGCGGCGGCCGTGCAGGCCGCGCAGGACCTCGGCCGGGTCGACGCCGTACTCGTGCGCCCACCGCGTCCACGCCCGTTCGGCGGCGACCGTGGAGTCGGTGAGCACGCCGTCCATGTCGAACAGGACGGCCCGGCAGGTCAGCGTGGTCGTCACGGCAGCGGGATCTCCAGGCTCACGGTGCCGCGCAGGTCGAGCCACGCGCGGTCGCGGCCGCGGACGAGCCGCAGCACGACCTCCTCGCAGTGCGGGCAGCGCGCGACGGCGCCCGGGGCGTCGCGGTAGACGCGCAGGGTCGCCACCGACCCCTTGTAGCCGCAGCCCGAGCACTGCCCGGTCGCCGCCGTCAGGTCCACCGCGAAGATCTCCCGCAGGTCTCCCGCCAGCGCGTTGCCGTCGACGTGGCCAGCGGCGTGGTCGTCGCTCATCGGTGCTCTCCTGTCAGCCGAAGCGTTCGGTGCGGACGCGGCGCGGGTCGTGCCCCAATGCCACGAGGACGTCGGACACCGTCTCGACGAACCCGGTGGGTCCGCACACGAAGACGTCGGGGGTGAACTCGGCGGGCCATCCGTGCGTGTTGAGGGTGGCCACACCCAGCCGGCCCGGCGGCTCCGGAGAACCCTCCGGGGCCTGCCGGGTGTACACGACCCGCACGTCCAGACCGGCGTCCTCACGGGCGCGGCGGCGCAGTTCGTCGGCGTAGAACACGTCCTCGGGCGTGCGCACCGAGTAGATCAGCCGGAACGGCACGCGACTGCCCTCGGCCGCACGCGTGCGGACCATCGCCATCAGCGGCGCGATGCCCGAGCCGCCCGCCACGAGCGTGACGGGTGACTGACCGGTCGCGCGCCACACGAACCAGCCGCCGACCGGGCCGCGCAGCTCGACCTCGGCGCCGACGGGCAGCACGTCGCACAGGTACGGCGACACCTCGCCGTCCGCGACCCGTTGCACGCTCAGCTCGATGCGCTCCCCGTCCGGCGCGGAGGAGATCGAGTAGCTGCGCTGCACCGAGTAGCCGTCCTCGGCGGTGAGCCGGACGTCGACGTGCTGGCCCGGCAGGTGGCCGGGCCAGCCGGGCACGTCGAACACCAGGCTGCGCGCGCTCTTCGTCAGGTCGGTGGCCTCGGCCAGCCGGGCCACCCGCCAGGTCAGTCGCCCTGGTACCGCTGCTCGCGCCATGGGTCTCCGTAGTCGTGGTAGCCCGCGCTTTCCCAGAAGCCGGGTTCGTCCTCGAGCAGCAACCGGATCCCGCGAACCCACTTCGCCGACTTCCAGAAGTACAGGTGCGGCACCAGCAGCCGCGCCGGGCCGCCGTGCTCGGGCGTGAGCTCCTCGTCGTCGTAGCGGTAGGCGATCCACGCCTGCCCGTCGAGCAGGTCCTCCAGCGGCAGGTTCGTCGTGTAGCCGCCGTAGGACTGCACGAGCGCGAAGTCGGCAGCCGTCTCCACGTCCTCCAGCAGCACGTCCAGCGAGACGCCCTTCCAACGGGTGCCGAGCTTGGACCACTTGGTGACGCAGTGGATGTCGGTCGTGATCTTCTCCGCCGGCAGCTCGACGAGCTGCTGCCACGACCAGTCGTGGCGCTGACCGGCCTCCGTGCTGACGGTGAACTGCCACCGGTCGGTCGTGACGCGGGGCGTCGGTCCCGCGGTGAGGACCGGGAAGTCCTCCGCCAGGTACTGGCCGGGCGGGAGCTGCGCGTCCGGTGACCGGCGTCGCCCGGCGAAACCGGGAGAGACGATTGGCATCGTGCCAGTAGACGACAACGGGGCGCCGGGCGCCACCGATGATCTCGGAGGTCACATGGACGTGCGGGTCGAGACGACCGGGACCACCACGGTGATCCGGATGAACCGCCCGGACCGGCGCAACGCGGTCGACGGTCCGATGGCGGCCGAGCTGCGGGACGCGTTCCTCGCGTTCGAAGCCGATCCCTCGCAACGGGTCGCGGTCCTCACCGGCGAGGGCGGCACGTTCTGCGCGGGCGCGGACCTGAGCTCGGTCGGTGATCCGGCGCGGCGCAACGAGCTCGACCCGTCCGGTGGCGGTGCGGGCCCGATGGGGCCGACGCGGTTGCTGCTGGGCAAGCCCCTGATCGCCGCCGTCAGCGGCTACGCGGTCGCGGGCGGGCTGGAGCTCGCGCTGCTCGCCGACCTGCGGGTGGTGGAGAGCGACGCGGTGTTCGGGGTGTTCTGCCGGCGGTGGGGCGTGCCGCTGATCGACGGCGGCACCGTGCGGCTGCCGAGGATCGTCGGGCTGGGTCGCGCGTTGGACCTGATCCTGACCGGACGGCCGGTGCACGCCGACGAGGCGTTGGCGATCGGGCTGGCCAACCGCGTGGTCGAGCCCGGCCAGGCGCTGCCCGCGGCGCTGGAGCTCGCCGCGCGGATCGCCGCGTTCCCCTTCGAGTGCGTGCTCACCGACCGGGCCTCGACCTACGCCGGGCTCGACCTGCCGCTGGCGGAGGCGTTGCGGGCCGAAGGGGCGGCCGGGGTGCCGGTCGTGGCGCGGGAGGGGGTGGCCGGCGCCGCCCGGTTCGCGGGCGGCGCCGGTCGTCACGGCGCCGGCGAAGGCGGCGCACGGTGAGGTCGGGGTTGCGGGCGATCCGGCGCCACGGCCACAGCGGTGGCCTGCCGGGGTCGTCGACGGCGTGGCCGCGCACGACCGGGACGTCGTGCTCGGCGGCCATGTCCGTCGCGGCCGCCGCCGGGCGCGTCTTGCCGATGCCCGCCTCCCGGCGACCAGCAGCGGCGTAGTAGCCGCTCACCCAGTCGATCATGCCTGAACTCCGCGTTCGCCGACCCGAGGCGCCGACCCGGACCCGAGGTCCTCGCGACCGGGGTGCCGCCGTGCCGACCACAGCGTCAGCGCGGCGGCGCCCAGGCCCAGCAGCAGTGACGTCCAGATGTTGAGGCGCAGGCCCAGAACCGTGTTCGCCGCGTCGATCCGCAGCGCCTCGATCCACAGCCTGCCCAGGGTGTAGAGCACCACGTACAGGCCGAACGCGCGGCCGTGCCCGAGCCGGAACCGGCGGTCCGCCCAGATCACCGCGGCGGCCACGCCGAAGGTCCACAGCAGCTCGTACAGGAACGCCGGGTGGAACGTCCCCAGCACCACCGGCTGACCGTCCGCGCCGACGACCGCGCGGCCGGCCCGCAGGTCCCACTCGTGGATCGTCAACGCCCACGGCAGGTCCGTCGGGGCGCCGTAGACCTCGTTGTTGAACCAGTTGCCGAGCCGGCCGATGCCCTGGGCCAGCGCGATTCCCGGCGCGGCGGCGTCCGCCAGCGGAGGCAGCGCCACGCCCGCGCGCTTCGCACCGATCCACGCCCCGAGCGCGCCGAGGGCGATCGCGCCCCACACGCCCATGCCGCCTTCCCAGATGTGGAGGGCTTTCACGGGATCGCCGCCGGGGCCGAAGTAGGGCTGCCACGTCGTCGCCACGTGGTAGAGCCGGGCGCCGACGATGCCGAGCGGGACGCCCCACGTCGCGATCTGACCGACGACCCCGGGCCTGCCGCCGCGCCGGACGTAGCGGCGTTCGGTCAGCCAGGCGGCGACGAGGACGCCCGCGATGATGCAGAACGCGTAGGCGCGGATCGGCACGGGACCGAGGTGCCAGACGCCCTGGGTCGGACTCGGGATGGCCGCGAGCAGCATCGCGCCAGGCTGGTGAAGCCGGGGCTCGCGCGAGGTGAAGTGCGCGGGCCCCGGCTCCCCCGGTCAGCCCACCGTTCCGCCGACGATCGGCAGCACCACCTTGCTGGCACCCAGCGACACGTCGAGCGCGACGCCGTTCGCCGCGGTGTCCGAGGCGATGTAGGCGTTGTGGTTGGTGACGAGCACGATGCCGATCCGGTGCCCCGCCGGGATGAGCGCGTCCCTGGCGTGCAGCTTCCAGGTGACGTCCGCGGTGGTCCCGCCGGTGGGCAACGGGGTCGCGGACTCCAGCGACAGGCGGTTCTTCGCGTCGATCGACCCCTTGGTCAGCATCGTCGCCGTGACGGCCTGGAGCGAGACGTCCGGCGGCCGCGCGCAGCCGGTGCGGTCGCGCAGGTCGTTCTTGCCGCAGACCTCGGTGGACAGCTGCAGCGGGCTGCGTTCGGACAACACGGCCCGGGTGCTCGGGCCGTAGTCCACCAGCAGCGCCGTGAGCGGCACCGACGCGCGGTTCGACGCGACGCGGACGGTCAGGCTGACCTCACCGGACAGCCGTGCGGCCTTCGTCAGCGGCGCCGTCACGTAGGCCAGCCGGCCGGAGGTCGCGGTCTCCGGGTTCGCCATCATGCTCGCCTCGTTGATGTTCGCGTTGTTCGCGAGGCGCTGCGTGCCGCTGCCGGCCGCGGTGGTGGTCAGCGAACCGGACATGCCACCGGACGCCGGACCGAAGTACAGCGTGGTGTTCTTCGTGTCCGGGCGCGGCCAGGACGCCGCCTGCTCCCAGCTGCCGTCGGGCTTCTGCACGTCGGCCATGGGCTCGTTCATGATCCCGTTGTTCGCGCCCTTGAGCCAGTGGTCCATCCACAGGCCCATCACGCGCTGCCACTCGGCCTGGCGGAACGAGATCGGGTCGAGGTGACCGCCGCGGTGCAGCCAGATCTTGCGCGGCACACCGCGGTCCGCGAGTTCCTTCCACCAGCGGCCGAACTGCGACGGCTTGACGTTCCAGTCCGCCTGTCCGTGCACGACGAACACCGACGCTGTCGTGTTCTGCGCCCCCGGCCGGTAGTCGCGGGTCTTCCAGAACGACGTGTAGTCCCAGGACTCGTCGCCGTCCTGGGCGGCGAGCCTGTCGAACACCGGCTTGCACCTGGCCTTCTGCGCCGCGCTCACGACGTAGCCTGCGAGGAACGACGGGTAGTTCGACTCCCAGCCCTTGTAGCCGATGCCCTGGTCGCGGGCGTACTCGTACCAGCTCGAGATCGCGGCGATCGGCACGATCGTCTTCACGCCGGGGATGTTCGCCGCGGCGGCCGCGTTGGGCAGCGTGCCGTTGTAGGAGACGCCGAGCATGCCGACGTTGCCGGTGCTCCAGCTCGCGACCGCTTCCCGGCCGTCCGCGTAGAACGCCTTCGCCCGGCCGTTGAGCCAGTCCACGACCGCGCGGACGCTCGCGGTGTCTTCCGGACCGCCGCTGGTCGGGCAGCCGGTCGAGCGGGAGGTGCCTTGCATCTCCATCTCGACCACGGCGTACCCGCGCGGCACGAAGTACTCGTCGTACCAGCGGCCGAAGCCGCGCGGCAGCGCCGCCGACGACGCCGCCGCGCCACCCAGCCCGTAGTAGGGACTGGCTTCCATCACGATCGGCACCCGGCCCGGCGTGTCCGGCCGCATGACGTCCGCGGCGATCCGGTCGGGCTTGCCGTCCGCGTCACTGTCAATTGTGGACTCGACGTAGACGGTCTCGGTGATCGCCGCCGCGGCCTCCGGGGCCGCGTTCGAGGCAGGCGTGTGGATCGTCGCGGCCGTGAGCAGGGCGGCCGCGACGAGGTAGACCCTTCGCATAGGTTCCTCCGTCGGAGGGCCCGATCGAGCAGCAGGGGTACAACGTCTCGGGCCCTACGGAGGAATCTCACCGGTTCCGGCGTGCCCGCCGGTACGGCCGAAAGATCTGAACCGCTGATTGTCCAGTCCAGGTCCGGCCGTCAGGCCGCGACGAGCTCCTTGTCGCGGCTCGGCGCCTTCACCTTGGGCTTGCGGTTCGGCAGCGACAGGCGGAACACCTTGCGCCACGCGGAGAAGACCTGCTTGGGCAGCGGACCGGTCACGTACTCCAGCTCGTACTTCTCGAACAGCGCCTTCACCTTGACCGCGACCTCGGCGTACCGGTTGCTCGGCAGGTCCGGGAACAGGTGGTGCTCGATCTGGTGCGACAGGTTGCCGGTCATGAAGTGCATCGCCTTGCTGCCGCTGATGTTCGCGGAGCCCATCATCTGGCGCAGGTACCACTGGCCGCGCGTCTCGCCCTTGATGGAGCGGCGCTCGAAGACCTGCACGCCCTCCGGGAAGTGACCGCACATGATCACCGAGTGCGACCACAGGTTGCGGATCAGGTTCGCGGTGAACGTCGCGGCGAGCGTGGTCAGGAACGACGGGCCCGACAGCAGCGGGTGGATCACGTAGTCCTTGAGCACCTGCTTGCGGATCTTGCGGCCCACGGCCTTGGCCCGCGCGCGGAACTCGGGGTTCTTGCGGCGGCGCTTGTGCAGGTTCTTGCCCAGCTCCAGGTCGTACGCGGCGATGCCGTACTCGAAGAAGCAGGCGTTGATGAAGTTCCACACCGGCTGCCCGAGGTGCATGGGGTGCCACTTCTGGTCCTCGTCGACGCGCATGATGCCGTAGCCGAGGTCGTTGTCCTTGCCGATCACGTTCGTGTACGTGTGGTGCAGCTCGTTGTGCGAGTGCTTCCACTGGTCGGCCGGCGAGACGTGGTCCCACTCCCAGGTGGTGGAGTGGATCTTCGGGTCGCGCATCCAGTCCCACTGGCCGTGCAGGATGTTGTGACCGATCTCCATGTTGTCCATGATCTTCGCCACGGACAGGCCGGCGGTGCCGATGATCCAGGCCGGCGGGAAGAACGAGAACAACAGGATGCCGCGGCTCGTCAGCTCCAGCTTGCGCTGCGCGGAGATGACCTTGCGGATGTAGGCCGCGTCCTTCTCGCCACGGCTCGCGATGATCTCGTCGCGAATCGCGTCGAGCTCGCGGCCGAGCTCCTCGATCTGCTCGTCGGTGAGGTGCGCGGTGGGGTCGATGGCGGTCATGAAGCTCTCTTTCGAGGGGTCCGTGGCTGGGGGGTGGCCACTTCGCGGAGAAGGAAACGTCTGTGGTGGGGTGCGCCGGCTAGCGTTCGAGCTCGCAGGGGCCCGCCGCGGCGGACACGCAGGTCTGGACGAGCACGCCGTCCTCGGCCTCGGTGATCTCGCCGGTGCGCAGGTCCCTCACCGCGCCGGACTTCAGCGGCGTCACGCAGCCGAAGCAGATGCCCATGCGGCAGCCGGACGGCATCAGCACGCCCGCCTCCTCGCCGACGTTCAGCAGCGGCGTGGCGCCGTCGGCCTCGACGGTCTTGCCGGTCTTGCCGAACGTGACCTCGCCACCCTCGCCCGCCACGACCACGGTCGGGCGGAAGCGCTCGGTGTGGAGCTTGTCGGCGATGCCGTGGGCGGCCCAGTGGGCCTCGGCGGCGTCCAGGAGACCGGCCGGCCCGCAGGCCCAGGTCTCGCGCTCGGCCCAGTCGGGCACGAGCTTCTCGAGCTCGGCGACGTCGAGCATGCCGTGGGTGTCGGTGTGCAGCTCGACGAGGGTGAGGGCCTTGTCCGCGACCAGGTCGTGCAGGTCGTTGCGGAAGATCACGTCTTCCTTGCGCGGCGCGGAGTGGACCATCACGACGTCGGCGAGCCTCGTGTCGCGCAGCATGCCCATCACGGGCGTGATGCCGCTGCCGGCGGTGAGGTAGAGGACCTTCGCGGGCGTGGTCTCCGGCAGCACGAACTCGCCGGTGGCCTGGTCGAGCTGGATGACCGTGCCCGGCTTCGCCCTGCGGACCAGGTGGTTGCTGACCTTGCCGTCCGGGATGGCCTTCACGGTGATCGTGATGCGGCCGTCCGCGCGGCTGGTCGGCGACGTCACCGAGTAGGCGCGCCACAGCCGGACGCCGTCGACGTCCACGCCGACCCGGACGTACTGCCCGGCGACGTGACCGCGCCAGCCCTTGCCGGGCCGGATCACGATGGTCGCGGCATCGTCTGTCTCGCGGTGCACGGCCTCGATGCGGCCGCGCAGGTCAGCGCCCGCCCTGAGGGGGCTGACCAGGTCGAGGTAGTCGGACGGCAGCAGTGGCGTCGTGACCAGCTCCAGGAACTTCCACGCCCTGCTGCGGAGGGCGGCACTCGTCATGACTCCAGCTTGATGCGCCTCAGGGCGTAAAGTCCTGTCCGCAAGACGTGAATTTATCCAGCCACATTGTTCGCGGGGAACAAATCGTGACTCACGCAATGCAGAGGGCCACCGAACTCGCCCTCGACGAGAAGACCGTGACCGCGTTGCGAGCGGTCCTGAAGACGACCGCCGACGAGGTCGTGCGCGCCATCATCGACGAGGTGCCGAGCTACGCCAACGCCCTCTCCGGCCGCATGGGCGGCACGATCCGGCGGGCCGTCCGCACCGCCCTCGGCCACTACCTGGACTTGGCGAGCGGCACCGGCGGTGGCGGAGACGCCAGCGACGCGGCCTACGAGCTGGGCCGCGGCGAGGTGCGGGACGGGCGTTCGATGGACGCTCTCCTGAGCGCCTACCGGGTGGGCGCCCGCGTCGCGTGGCGCGGCCTGGCCGCCGGGGCCGTGCCCGCCGGTCTCCCCGCCTCCGAGGTGGCGAAGTTCGCCGAGCTGACCTTCGCCTACATCGACGAGCTGTCCGCCGCCTCCGCCGCGGGTCACGCCGACGAACTGGCAGCCCGCGGCCTCGCCCACGAGCGCCACCTCGAACAACTGGCCCGCGACCTGCTCGCCGGCGCCACCCCCGAGGTGCTGCTGGCCGACTCGCAACGCGCCGGCTGGTCCGCGCCGACGACGCTGACCGTGGTGCTGCTGCCGTCGTTCCAGGCGCGACCCGCGTTCCGCCGGCTCGACCCCGGCACCCTGGTCCTGGACGACCTGCCCGACTCGACCGGCGTGCTGCTGGTGCCGGACACCGACCGCGCCCACCTGCTGCGCCAGCTGACGGGACGTGACGCCGTCGTCGGCCCTTCCCGCCCCTGGATGCGGGCGTCCGCCTCCTACGAGCGGGCGGCACGGGCCCGTGCGTTGTCGTCCCTGATCCGCGACACCGAGGAACACCTCCCCTCACTGGTGCTGAGCGCCGATCCCGAGGCCTACGCCGACCTGCGCGCCCGCGCGCTGGCACCGTTGCACGCCCTGCCGGCCAGCTCCGCCCGGCGACTGGAGGAGACGTTGCGGGCCTGGTTGCTGCACCACGGGCGGCGCGAGGAGGTCGCCGCCGCGCTGTTCGTGCACCCGCAGACCGTCCGGTACCGGATGCAGCAGTTGCGGGACATCTTCCCGGACCTGGGGTCTCCGCAGCGGGTGTTGGAGTTGACGCTGGCGGTGGGATTGCCGGTGGCGGCCGACTGATTCGTTTTGGTCAACACTGAAGCTATAGAGACAACTTGTTGAGCGCGCTCGATCTCCCGCGCCCACGGGGCGAGCAGACCGCAGTAGTGCCCGTAGGCCTCGGCCGGCCAGGGGCCTTCGCGGTGCAACGACGTCCAGCCGCAGCGCTCTCGCCTCCAACCAGGCGACGCCACACCAGCGCGTCGCCGTGACCCACACCACACCATCGCGAGAACCTGGGCCCACCACCCCGACGTCTTGCGGAGTGTGAGAGCCATCCGGGGTGAGCCGGCCGACCTCGACGAGGAACAACTCGTGCGCCGAGTCGCACGGGGTGACCGCCGCGCCTTCGAAGAGCTGTACCGGCGCACGTCGCCCTGGCTGGCCGTGCGGTTGCGCAGACGCTGCTCGGACGAGCAGATCGTCGCCGAGGTGCTGCAGGAGACCTATCTGGCGGTGTGGCGCGCGGCGGGCGCGTTCGCCGGTGCGGCCGCGGGTGGCAGCGCGGCCGGGTGGCTGTGGACGATTGCCGCTCGCCGACTGATCGACGCCTTCCGCAGGCGTGCGCACCACGCCGCGCCGCCCGTGGCCGCCGCGCCCCGGCACACCGCGCCCGCCGCCGACGAGGCCGTGCTCGACGGGGTGGTCGGGGACGAGGTCGGGGACGCGTTGCGGCGGCTGGCGCCGGAGTTGCGGCAGGTGTTGCAGGCGATGGTGCTCGACGGGTTGTCGGTGCGGGAGACGTCGTTGCTGCTCGGGGTGCCGGAGGGGACGGTCAAGACGCGGGCTCGGCGGGCTCGGATCGCGATGAGGGAGGCGTTGGCGTGAACGCACGACACGAAGACTCGACCGCCCATCCGAGCGAGCGGCTGGTGCGCCGGTACGCGCGGGGTGACGTGGACATCGCCGCCGACGAGCTGTGGGCCGTCGAGTCGCACCTCGAGGCTTGTGCGCCGTGCCGCGCGCGCCTGGCCCCCGACCCCGTCGCCGAGGCGGTGTGGGCGGAGCTCGCGCCGCGGCTCGCCCTCACCCCGCAGATGCCGCGAGCGGGGCGGTGGCGCGGGCGGGTCAACGGGTGGGTGTCGCCCGCGGCCGGGCCGTGGCTCGCGATGATCCTGCTCGTCACGGCCGCGGCGGTGGCGCTGGACAGGCTCGGGGTCGCGGTGGGCGACCGGGTGTCGCTCGTGCACCTGGTGGCGCCGGTGCTGCCGGTGCTCGGGGTGGCGGCGTCGTGGAGCCGGGCGCTGGACCCGGCGTACGAGCTCACGGCCGCCACGCCGCGGGCCGGGTTGCCACTCGTCTTCCGGCGCACGGCGGCGGTGCTGGCCGTGGTCGTGCCGGGGCTCGCGGCGGCCAGCCTGGTCACCGGTGCCGGGCTGACGCAGTGGCTGTTGCCGTGCCTCGCCTTCACGACCGGAACGTTGGCGCTGGGAGCGTTCGTGGGGATCACGAGAGCGGCAGCCGTGCTCATCGCGGCGTGGGCGGTGGTGATCGTGGCGCCGACGATCGCGTTCAGCCGCACCCCGACAGCGCTCGACGACGCCGCGGCACCGCTCTGGGCCGCGGTCCTCGCGCTGGCGGTCACCGTCATCGTCGTGCGCAGGATGGCGTTCACGCGACTGGAGGCCGGCCGATGACCGCACCGACCACCTACGCGTGGGAGGTCGAGGCGCTCGACCTGGAGGTCAGGGCAGGCCGCAGGACGGCGGTCGACGGCGTGACCCTCCACATGGGACGCGGCGTGCACGGCCTGCTCGGCCCCAACGGCGCGGGCAAGACAACGCTCATCCGCGCGCTCGCGACGGTGCTCCAGCCGGCACGAGGAGAGCTGCGGCTGCTGGGCGGCGGGAACCTCCGCGAGACGAGGAGGAGGATCGGCTACCTGCCGCAGGAGTTCGGGCACTACCGCCGGTTCACGGTCCGCGAGTTCGTCGCCTACGTGGCGTGGCTCAAGGAGGTGCCGGACCGGCACGTCCCCGCGGCCGTCCAGCGCGCGGTGGACAGGGTCGGGCTGGCCGACCGGGCCGACGACAGGCTCAGGACGTTGTCGGGCGGCATGCTCAAGCGGGCCGGCATCGCGCAGGCCATCGTCAACGATCCCGAGGTGGTGCTGCTCGACGAACCCACGGCGGGTCTGGACCCCGCGCAGCGCCTCAGGTTCCGCGAACTGCTCACCGAGCTCGGAACGGACGCGTGCGTGGTCGTTTCCACGCACCTGGTCGAGGACGTCGCCGCCGCCTGCACGGACGTGCTGCTGATGGACAAGGGAAAACTCGTCTTCCGCGGCACTCCGGCGCAGCTCGTGGCGAAGGGCTCGGACCACCACCCCGGCGACAGCCCCATCGAACGCGGCTACAGCGCCGTGCTCGCGTTCCCGGACAAGCACGGGACGTGGTGACATTCCACAAAGGACAGCGTGTGCCACGTCACAGCGATCGGAGAACCGCGGCGGCCGCACCACCGTCTTCCCGGTCGTGAGCATCGACTCGAAGGAGAACGGGATGCGGGCGATCGAAGCCGACAGCCTGGTGGTGCGCGTGGGCGGCAGGCGGGGCCGCACCGCGGTGAACGGGCTCGACCTGCGGCTCGGGCGAGGCGTGCACGGGCTGCTCGGCCCCAACGGCGCGGGCAAGACGACGTTGATCCGCACGCTGGCGACGGTCCAGAAGCCCACCGCCGGAACGCTGTCGCTGCTCGGAACCCCGTTGCGGGGCACCGGCATGCGACCGCTGCGCAGGAGGCTCGGCTACCTGCCGCAGCACTTCGGCTTCTACAAGCGGTTCAAGGTCAGGGAGTTCGTCGAGTACCTGGCGTGGCTCAAGGAGGTGCCGGCGGCCGAGATCCCCGGCGCGGTGCACCGGGCGCTGGACAGGGTCGGGCTCGCCGACCGCGCCGAGGACAGGATGAAGTCGTTGTCCGGCGGCATGGTCCGGCGCGTCGGCATCGCGCAGGCCATCGTCAACGAGCCGGAGGTGCTGCTGCTCGACGAACCGACGGTCGGCCTGGATCCCGCGCAACGCCTGAGGTTCCGCGAGCTGGTGGCCGAGCTGGGCCGGCAGTCGTGCGTGCTGATCTCCACGCACCTGGTCGAGGACGTCGCGGCGGCGTGCACGGACGTGGTGCTCGTGTCGGAGGGATCTCTCGTCTTCCAGGGAACCCCGGCGGAGCTCGCCACCAGGGGCACGCGGGAGCACGTGGGTGACAGCCCCATCGAGCGCGGCTACTCGGCGCTGATCAGCTCGGGGGGTGCCTGGTGACCGGACTGCGCGTCGAACTGCGCCGCTCGGCGGCGCTCTGGGCCGGGCTG
This sequence comes from Lentzea sp. CC55, assembly GCF_021056325.1. Taxonomy (NCBI): domain Bacteria; kingdom Bacillati; phylum Actinomycetota; class Actinomycetes; order Pseudonocardiales; family Pseudonocardiaceae; genus Lentzea; species Lentzea sp. CC55. Next base: position 139,232 of record NZ_JAJCXE010000013.1, read on the forward strand.
GTCGTGCTCGTGTCCGGCGCCGGCATGCTCTGGCTCGTCACCTCGGAGAGCTCGCGGTGGAAGGCGAACAGCACGTCCGCGGTGCTGGAGCTCAGGCTGCCGCTGGCCTACGTCTGGGCGCTGGTCGTCGGTCTCGCCGTCCTGCAGGGCATGCGGGACAGCCGGGCGGGCGTCACCGAGCTGTTCACCGCCACGCCCCGGCCCGGCTGGGTCCGGCTCGGCGCGCTCGCCTCGGCGGTGAGCGGAGCCGTCGCCGTCGCCGCGGTCCTGCTGTGCGCCGCGGTGGTGGCGACGGTCGCGTTCGGCGGTGGGCTCGTCTCGGCCGGGTTCGTGCCGCTGGTGGTGACCGTGGTGCTCGGCCTGGCGTCGAGCGTCCTGGTCGGGCTCGCGATCGGCAGGCTGCTCCCCCACCCGCTGACCGTGCCGGTGGCGCTGGTGGCCACGTTCATGGTCGCGACCACCGCGGGCCGGGCCCTGGAAGTCCGGTCACCGGACGACGAGATCTCCAGGTTCGCGCTGCTCACGCCGGTCATGGACGCGCCGGACACCGACCTGCTCACCACGTCGGCGCCGGTGGACCTCGGCCAGGCCGCGTGGTTCACCGGCCTGGGCGTGACGGCGTTCCTGCTGCTCGCCGCCCGCACCTGGCTCGGCCGGCTGGCCGCGCTCGCACCGGCGGGGCTGGCGCTCGTCCTGGCGCTCTCGATCGTGCCGGCCAGGTACTCCGACGTGCTGGTCGTGGACTCGACCGCGGGTGAGCAGGTCTGCGACGGCGCCGTGTGCGTGAGCCGGGTGCACGCGGACCGCCTGCCCGTCGTGGCCGCAGCGGGCAGGGCCGCGCTGGCCGAGCTCGCGGCGTTGCCGGACGCGCCCACCGGGGTCCGCGAGGACACCTCCGCGATGGCGCACCTCACCGCGCCCCGACGGGATTCGAAGATCGTCTACATCAGTGCGTCGGGTCACCCGCGCGTGCTGACGATGTCCGAGGACGAGGTGCGGCTCGAACTGCTCGCCGGAGCGGGTGTCCCGAGCTGCTCTGCTCCGAACAGCGTGAACTACTGGGAGGCCGCCGTCCGGTACGTGACCGCCGGCTACTTCAACGGTGGTCTGGCCGAGCTGGCGTCCGAACGCCTCATGTGGAACAACGAGCGGATGCGCGCCGAGGTCGACCGGGCGTGGCAGCGGTTCAGCGCCGCCTCCCCGCAGGAGCAGCGGGATCGCGTCGTGCGGGCGCGTCAGATGTTGCTGACCTGCCAGGACGCCGAACGCGTGCTCGAGGTGCTGAAGGCCGGCCGATGAGGCCGCTCGCGCTGTACGCGCACTCGCGCGGCGTCCCGGCCGCACTCGTGCTCCTGCCCGTCGTGGTGCTGCTCGCCTGGGCGGCGCTGCACACACCGTGGTCACCGCTCAGCGCGTCGCTGACCGCGCTCGCCGCCGTGCTGGTCGGCACGACCGGCTTGGCGGGCCAGGACCCGGAGCTCGACGCGTCGACCGCCTTCCCCTGGCCGTGGTGGCGCTTCGGGCACCTGGTCTTCGCCGCGGTGGTGGCCGCGTCCGCCGTCCTGCTGGTGCAACGGCTCGGGGACGAGCCGTTCCCGGCGGCGTTCGTCGTCCGCGACGTGGCGGGCCTGACCGGTCTGGCCGGACTCGCGGCGGCACTCGCCGGGGCGAGGTTCGCCGCCACCGCACCGGTGCTGTGGTGGGCGGTGGCGGCGATCATGCCGCCCGCCGGGTCGGTGCCCGGCCGGATCGTCACGTGGCCGCTGGGGGCCCCGGACGACCCGGCGACCACGTGGACGGCGGGTGTGCTGGCCGTGAGCGGGATCGCCGCGTACAGCGCACGCGGCGCACGCCGCTAAGCGATCGTCTCCAGGGCGATGTAGTCGGCGATCGCCTGCTGGCCCCTGATGTTGGCGTGGACGCCGTCGCCGGTGTCGTACGGGGCGTTGATGCTGTTGGGCCGGAGCGGGTCCTCCAGCACCTGGTCGAAGTCCTGCACCGTCGCGCAGGTGTCCGAGCAGTCGCCGCCGCGCTTCACGAAGTCGTTGACGGCGTGGCGGTCCAGGTTGTTCTGGTCGCTGTAGCCGGGCCGGGGCGTGATCGGCGTGACGTGCACGGCGATCCCGGCCTGGCGCAGCCGCCCGAACACCGCGCGGTAGCTCGCGGTGATGTCCGCGGCCGAGCAGCCGTTGGCCAGGTCGTTCGTCCCGTAGTAGTAGATGACGTCGGTGACGCCGTGCAACGCGAGAACATCCCTTTCCAGGCGCGACAACGCGTCCAAGCCGACGAACGGCGCCGGGGTGCGCGGGCACACGGCACTCGTCGTACCGCTGATGCCGGCGTTGGCGACGGCGAGCTGGGGCCGCGAGGAGGCGACGATCCGGCGGGCCAGCACGTCGGTCCACCGCTTGTCGGTACCGAGTTCCGTGCAGCCAGGCCCGCAGTTGGTGCTGCCCACGCCGTCGACGACTGAGCTGCCGAACGGCACGACCGTCCCCCTCAGCCGTGGGTTGAACACGTCGACCGCACTGACCACATAGGTCGATTGCACCTTTTCGGTGTAGGCCGTGCCCGCATCCGCGGTGTGGTCGCCCGAGCCGGCCGGGGTGAGGTAGTTGTCGCGGAACGCCGACTCGTGCCGTCCGGGCACGACGTCTCCGGCGACGTGCATGCTGATCGCGAGGTTCGTGTCCGGCAGGGTGGCGAGCGACGTGCGGTCGCTCCACACCGACCCGCCCGCGGGGACGGTGACGGTGCGGGAGCCGCTGAACGTCACCTCCCGCACCGACTCGACGGCGGAGCCTCCGGTGCTCAGGGCGACGGTGGTGCGGTCGATCGTCAGCGGCCCCGTGCCGAAGGTGTTCTGCACGCGGACGCGGACCGCGCTGCCTCCCTGGCTGAGGTGCGTGATCATCCGGAGCGACTGGTCGTGCAGGGTGACGGGGGCGAGGTTCTGCTGCGACTGCGCCCAGGAGGTGAACCAGACGGGGCGGTCGGCTTCGGCGGCGGGGGTCGAGAGCGCTCCCACGACGAGCACGGCCGACAGCAGAGCAGGGATTCGGGTTCTCATACCCCTGGTTCTTACCGCTTCGTGACGATCACGTCACCACCTGTGACCACAGGTGTGGACTCAGGTCACCAGCCCGCGGCGGTACGCGTAGACGACCGCCTGCACCCGGTCGCGCAGGTCGAGCTTGGTGAGGATGCGGGAGACGTACGTCTTCACCGTCTCCTGGCTGATGACCAGCGCCGCGGCGATCTCGCTGTTGGACAGTCCTTCCGCGATCAGCCGCAGCACCTCCAGCTCCCGCGGCGCGAGCTGCGTCTCCGCGGCCTCCTCGGCGGGCCGGATGCGCGAGGCGAACCTGCCGACGAGCTGGCGCGTCACCTCCGGCGCGAGCAGCGCGGCACCACTCGCGACGGTCCTGATGCCCTGCAACAACTGCGCGGGCGGGGCGTCCTTGAGCAGGAAGCCGCTCGCCCCGGCGCGCAACGCCTCGTAGACGTACTCGTCGAGGTTGAACGTCGTCACGACGAGGACCTTGACGGGATCGGCGACGCCGGCGCCCGCGAGCAGCCGGGTCGCCGCGATCCCGTCCAGGACGGGCATCCGCACGTCCATCACGACGACGTCGGGCCTCACCCGTGCGGCGAGGTCGACCGCCGACCGGCCGTCCCCGCACTCCCCCACGACCTCCAGGTCCGGCTGCGCTCCGATGATCGTGGCGAACCCCGTGCGGATGAGCGCCTGGTCGTCGCACACCAGCACGCGCACCGGTGCCGTCACGCCGGGTTCCCCGCCGGGATGCGCGCGCGGACCACGAAACCGCCGTCCCGCTGCCCCGCCGAGAACTCGCCGCCCAGCACGTCGACGCGCTCCCGCAGCCCGGCGAGACCCCGCCCGCTGCCGCCGACCTGAGCGGACGTCGTGGCGCCCGAGGTGCCGACCTCCACCGTGATCTCCCTTTCGCCGTACCGAACGCTGACGTTCGTCGGATTTCCGTGCGCGTACTTGAGCGCGTTGGTCAACGCTTCCTGCACGACCCGGTACGCGACGGCCTCGGCACTGCCCGCGTCGCGCGACGCCCGGCCCTCCTCGGCGAACTCGACCGGCTGCCCGGCCAGGCGGGTCTGCTCGACGAGACCCCGCAGGTCGCCGACGGACTCCGGCCTGTGGTCGGGGTTCAGCAGGTCGAGCAGGTGCCGCAGGTCCGCGAGCGAGCGCCGGCCGGTGTCGGTGATCGCCTGCAGCGTCTGGTCGAGGCGCTCGGGAGCGGCCGTCAGGTACCGGGCCGCCTCGGCCTGCACCACCATCGCGGTCACGTGGTGGGTCACCACGTCGTGCAGCTCGCGGGCGATCGAGGTCCGTTCCGCGGCGCGGGTGGCCTCGGCGACGTGCCGGCGGCGTTCCTCCTCGGCGCTGCGCGAGAGCCGCAGCCACGCGCCGATCGCCCAGGCGGACGCCACCGCGAGGTAGAAGGTGACGAACCCGGCGACGCCCTCGGTGGCCCCCAGCAGGTCCAGCCAGACCGCCAGTCCCGCGTAGGCCGCGGTCAACGCGATGACGGTCGCGCGGCGGTGGTGCGCCAGGTGCGCGCCCGCGCTGATCAACGCGACGAGCAACGCCGTGCCGCCGACCGTGTGGTAGCCGCGCGCCTGGTCCACCGCGAACGCGACCGACACCAGGACGAGGCAGACCAGGGGCCACCGGCGGCGCACGACCAGCGGCAGGCACTCGAAGGCGATCACGGCGATCGCGAGCGCGTCGAACGGCCGGTTCGGCAGCCCGCCGAGCTGGGTGCCCTTGTCGTGCAACGCGGGCACCACCGATCCCAGGGCGAGCAGCAGCGCGAGTGGCGCGTCCTGGACGCGGACGTCCCAGCCGCGCCACCGCTGGAGGCTGATCACGCGCCGAGCGTAGCGGCCGGCACGGCGCGGCCTCGGCGCGGCACGAGGTTGCCCCGGCGCTTCGCCAGCCACAGGAACGCCACCGTGAGCACCACGCCCGCCAGCACCGAGTAGGCACTGGCCTCGGGCCCGAACCCGCCACCGGTCACGATCGCGGGACCGGACGTGACGCCGTCGAGCAGCCCCTTCGGGGCGTCCTGACCGGACACGCTGGTGCTGAAGATGCCGCCCTGCGCGAAGTTCCACGCGAAGTGCACGCCGATCGGCACCCACAGGTTGCGCGTGGCGACGTACGCGGCGCCGAGCATCAGCCCCGCCTCGATCGCGATCGCGACCGAACTCCACACCGTCGCGTTGGGGTTGAAGATGTGCGCGAAGCCGAACACCAGACCGCTCAGGACGAGCGCGAGCCACGTGCCGAGCTTCTCCTCGGCGATCCGGAACAGCACGCCCCGGTACAGCAGCTCCTCGGTCACCGCCACCGCCACCATGAACCCGAGGATCGCGATCGCGCCCGTCGCCGAGCCCCAGCCGCGCACCTCGTAGCCGCCGAGGAAGGCGATGTTCGCGATCACCGCCCCGAACATCGCGAGTCCGATGAGGACACCGCGCGCCAGCGCCCCCGGCGCCGTCTTCCACGAGACCTCGGTGGCTTCGCGCCGTTCGGTCCTGCGCACCACCCACGCGTACGCGGCCAGCGCCAGCGCCGCCGCCAGGAACCCCGCGACCAGGGTGAGCGGCCAGTTCCACCCCAGCGCCTGCACTCCGGTCCCGCCCACGAACGACACGACCACCACCACGACCAACTGCTGCACGAATCGCATGGCCGCAACGCTAGGGATTTCGTGGCGCCACAACGTCCCCACGCGGTGGACATCCGCGTGTAGCTCTCCCGGGGGACAAGGCGGGTGACGCGGCCGTCTCACCGAGCGCGGTCCCTCGTCTCCCCCGACGCCGGGAGGTGAAACGTCGAGCCGGCTGAGATGCTTCCCACGATCGGCTTACTTGAGCATTACCATTCCTTTACCTATGCTCTCCGGCGAGGGGAGTACTTCCCAAAGCGTCTGCCCGGTCAGTACGGACACCCGGACGGTGTCCTCGGGAGACCGCCCGCGCACGGGTGAAGGAGACCTCGAACGCAGGAGTTCGAGGAGGTTCCGTGTCCGTCGAATCCGTGGCGTCGCCCGGACTGTGGTTCATCAGCATCGCGGTGCTTCTCGGCCTGCTCGTGGTCGACTTCCTCGTCACCCGGCGCCCGCACGAGGTCTCCCTCAAGGAGGCCACCGGCTGGTCGGTGTTCTACCTGGCCCTCCCCCTCGTGTTCGGGCTCTGGCTGTGGCTCGAGTTCGGCAGCGGCCAGTCGGTCGAGTTCATCACCGGCTTCGTGGTCGAGAAGTCGCTGTCGGTGGACAACCTGTTCGTCTTCATGCTGCTGCTGACCGCTTTCGCGGTCCCGTCCGAGGTCCAGCAGCGCGTCCTGCTCTACGGCATCGTCGGCGCACTGGTGCTGCGGGGCGTCTTCATCGCGGCCGGCGCCGCCCTGCTCTCCGCGGGCACCTGGGCGTTCCTCGTGTTCGGCCTCGTCCTCTTCGCCTCGGCGATCAAGATCCTGCACGCCGCCCTGTCCGGTGAACCGGCCGAGAAGGACACCTCGCAGATGCGCTCGGTGCGGCTGCTGCGCAGGCTGATGCCGGTCACGGACGACTACCGCGGCACGAAGATGGTCGTCCGCGAGCACGGCCGCCGCGCCCTGACGCCCCTGGCGATCGTGGTGGTGGCGATCTTCGCGACCGACGTCGTGTTCGCGATCGACTCCGTGCCCGCCGTGTACGGCATCACCGAGGACCCGTACCTGGTGTTCACGACCAACGCGTTCGCGCTGCTGGGCCTGCGCGCACTGTACTTCGTGCTGCAGTCCGTGCTGGCGAAGCTGGTGCACCTCAACCACGGTCTCGCGATCATCCTGGCGTTCATCGGCGTGAAGCTCGTCCTGCACTGGGCCCACGGCGTCTGGCCCGCCGTGCCGGAGATCCCCACGCCGGTCTCGCTCCTGGTGATCATCGTCGTGCTGGCCACCGTCACGTTCACGAGCCTGCGCTCCCGTCGCGGGGCCGACACCAGTCCGGTGTGACGGCATGGCCACCGCACGCCTGATCGGCTTCCTCGTGGACCTGGGCGTGACCCTCCTGGTGCTGACCGCCCTGGTGGTCGCGTGCATGGTCCTGGTCTCCCGGCCGTGACAGGACGGGCAGGGTGGGACACCTGCCCGCACCCATGAGCGGCCCTCGGGGGCAACGGGCGGACGCGATCTCGTCCGCCCGTTGCGCGACGGACGGCGTGCTGACCAACCACGAGTTCGTGCCGCTTTCCGACGTCACCGAGGTAAGGCACCGCAGGTCCCGGGGCCGGACCGTGCTCGCCGCGCGGTCCCGCGCCGAAATGCGGAGATGATCATCACGTGCCACCATCGGCCGGGTGGAACGACGCAGGTTTCTGAAAGTCGCAGGGCTGGCGGGCGCCGGCGCCGCACTCGCGGCCTGCGGCTCGCCCACCGCCCCGCCCTCTCCGTCCTCCCCGCCTCCCCCGGTCGTCCCTCCGTCCGGTTCGTCCGTTCCGAGTGGACCGCCCGACTGGGTCGCGCTGCGCTCGCGGCTGTCCGGCGAGCTCGCGCTCCCGAGCGACGACGGGTTCGCCTACCAGGGCTTCAACCCGGTGTGGGACGGCAGGAGGCCCGCCGCCGTCGCGAAGGTCACCTCCCCCGCCGACGTGCGGGCCTGCGTCGAGGCCGCGCGGCGGCGCGTGCCGATCGCCGCGCGCAGCGGTGGTCACAGCTACGCCGGGTACTCGTCGCCGTCCGGCGGTCTGCAGGTCGACGTGCGCGGTCTGGCGGCCGTCGAGGTGCTGCCGGGCAACCAGGTCCGGGTCGGCGCGGGCGCCACCCTCGGGGACGTCTCCGCGACGCTGGCGGAGTCCGGCCGGTGCCTGCCGACCGGCACCTGCCCGTCGGTGGGCGTCGCGGGTCTCACGCTCGGCGGCGGCATCGGCGTGCTCTCCCGCAAGTACGGCCTGACCTGCGACCACCTGGTCTCGGCCCAGGCCGTGACGGCCGGGTGGTCACCGCGTCGGCCGAGCAGGAGCCCGACCTGTTCTGGGCGCTGCGCGGCGGTGGGGGTGGCAACTTCGCGATCGTCACGGAGTTCGTGTTCTCCACCGTGCCCGCGCCCCGGGTCACCGTCTTCTCGCTGTCCTACAGCGCCGGCACCGCCGACGTGCTCGGCGCGTGGCAGACCTGGATCGCGCAGGCACCGGACGAGCTGTGGTCCAACGTCGTGGTGCGCGGCGGCCCGCAGCCGACGTGCAAGGTGGGCGGCTGCTTCGTCGGCTCCGCCGGCGAGCTCTCCGCGCTGCTGGCCCGGCTCCCCGCGCCCGCCGACAGGTTCGTCCAGCAGAAGAGCTACCCCGAGGCCACGCGGTACTTCGCGGGCGGGCCTGTCGCGCGCGAGTCGGCCGTGGCGTCGTCGCGGGTGGTGCGCGAGCCGATCGGCGATCCCGCCAGGGCCGTGGGGCTGCTGACCGGCCGGTCCGACGAGACGTACCTGATCTTCGACGGCCTGGGTGGGGCGGTGGCCGCCGTCGCGCCGGACGCCACGGCGTTCCCGCACCGCACGGCGCTCGCCAACGTCCAGATCTACCTCAAGACGCCGCCCGAGACCGCGGACGCCGCCCGCGCTGAGCTCGCGGAGATCCGCGACGGGCTCGGCGCGCTGGTCGGCGACACCGGGTACGTCAACTACATCGACCCGCAGCTCCCGCGCTGGGCCGAGGCCTACTACGGCGCCAACCTCCCCCGGTTGAAGGACGTGGCGAAGCGCTACGACCCGGACGGCGTGTTCGCCTTCGCGCAGTCGGTGCCCCGGTGACACCGGGCCGGTGGTCGTGACCGGCCCGGTGTGACACGGGGTCCCGTCAGCCGATGCGGGCGCCGACCGCGGCCAACGCCCTGGTGACGGGCTGGAAGAACGTCACGCCGCCGGTGCGGCAGTTGCCGCTGCCCCCGGAGGTCAGGCCGATCGCGGTGCCGCCGGCGGTGAAGAGCGGCCCGCCGCTGTCGCCGCCCTCCGCGCACACGGTCGTCTGGATCAGGCCCGTGACGCGGCCCTCCGGGTAGTTGACCGTGGCGTTCAGGCCGGTGACGCGGCCGGCGCGCAGCCCCGTCGTGCTGCCCATCCGCTGGACCTGCGTGCCGACCCGCGCCTCGGCGGCGCGCTGGATGCGGACCCTGCGGCCGTTGCCGGTGTCGACCTCGCTGGGAGCGGCGGTGCCGCGGTCGTTGTAGGTGAGCAGGGCGAAGTCGCCGTTGCCGGGGAACGTCGAGTCCACGACGGTGGCGGCCGCCCTGCCACCGGGGGTCAGGGAGAACTGCCTGCCCGCGGCCGTGCAGTGGCCCGCGGTCAGGATGCCGGGGCGGCCGTCGCCGGTCACGACGTTGAAGCCGAGCGAGCACCGGCTGCCGCCCGCGAAGATCGCGTCTCCGCCCTCCGCGAACAACCGGAACGTGCCGGTCGTGCGCCGCAGCGTCACCCCGGCGCCCATCGCGTCCACCGTGGACTTCAGGTTGTCCCACCTCGCCCCGGTGACGGTGTCGTCGGCGGTGACCAGGACCTCGTCGGTGGCCGGGTTGACGGCCCACGCCGTGCCCGGCACCGACGCCTTCTGCCGCAGCGTCTCGGTGGCCTGGGCGGGAGCGGTGCGCTGCTGCGGAGCCGCCTGGCTCGCGGTGAACGTCATGGCGGTGATCACCACGGCCACCAGCCCGACGGCGCCCGCGATCACCTTCACCCGACGGTGGTCATCGTGGTGCTTGCCCATGTGGCGCCCTCTCGTCACCGGACCGAGATGTGCTCATGTCCAGGTGTACGTACAGCGGGGCGCACCGGTTTAGGTCAATGGCCGGGATGACGCGGTGAGCACCGGCCCGCGCCGCTGCTCGCCCGGCGCCGTCAGAGCTTCCGGACGAAGTGGAACGCGGTGATGTCGTACCCGGAGCCGAGGTAGAGCCGGTGCGCGTGGTGCCGCGGCGTGCCGGAGTCGAGGTGGACAGCCGTGCACCCGAGACGGCGGGCCTCCTCGTCGACCCAGCGCAGCAGCGCGCCCGCGTGGCCCTGCCTGCGGGCGGACGGGAGCGTGCTGAGGTCGTCGACGTAGAGGTGGGAGCCGGCGTAGAGGTTCGTCATGTGCCGGAACCCGGCGACGGCGACGACCCGGCCGTCCGCGTCGAACGAGGCGGCGATGCGGTAGCCCTCCCGCCGCTGGGCGCGCACGATCTCGACGAACTCGCCGACGTCGGTGAGGTGCGGCCGGAGCTCGCGCAGCGCGTCGAAGGCCAGGGCGGTGTCCTCGCCGTCGAGCTCGGCGATCCGGGTGGTGTGCTGACTGGTCACGCCGGTGATCGTCACCCGAGAAGTGGCATCCCAGAAGGCCCAATGCAGGCCTAAACCAGGATGCCACTTCTCACCGGTGCTACGGGGTCAGGTTCAGGCTCCACGTGTCGAGCGTGCCCACGTCGGCGGGACCGGAGTCCTGGACGCGGAGCTTCCACGTGCCGTTCGCGGTCTCGCCCGCCACGGTGACCGAGAAGGTGCGGTCGATGTTGTCCGCGCTGCCGCCGCTGCGGTTGTGCAGCGTGTACGACGAGCCGTCCGGCGCGACCAGGGCCACCGTGAGGTCACCGACGTACGGGTGCACGATCCGCACGGTCACGACCGAGGCGGAGGACGGCGTGGCGGAGCACCCGGAGATCGCGATGGTGCTCTCGACCGCGGCACCCGCGTCCGGGATCGCGACGTCGTCGGGGTTGGTGCCGGTGCAGGACCCGCCACCGCCGCCCGTGACGGTGAGCGCGTAGGTGGCGGTGCGCGACGCCGTGCCGGCCGCGGTGATCGTGACCGGGTAGGTGCCCGCGGCCACCGACGCCGTGGTGCTGATCGTCAGCGTCGACGCCGAGCCCGTCGTGACGGACGCCGGGCTGAACGACGCCGTCGCCCCGGCGGGAAGTCCCGAGGCGGACAGCTGCACGGTCTGCGGGTCCCCGCTCACCGTCCGGGTCGCGACCGTCGCCTGGACCGACGAGCCCGCCGCCACCGAACCGGACGCGGGTGACACCGAGACCGAGAAGTCGGCGCCGGGGGTGCCGGTGCCGACCGCGGACTTCCAGACGGTGTAGGCGATGCCGTCGACCGCGCGGTTGAGGTGCGTGTCGCTGATGTTCGCGGTGGTGTCGCAGGACGCGTGGTAGCAGGGGTCGAACGCGCCGCCCGCCGTGCCGCCCCACTTGTTCGCCTGCGCGGTGGTCTTGCGCGCGCTGGCGCCCATCGCGTAACCGGACGCCGGGATGCCCGCGTTGGTGAAGGACGCGTCGTCGGACCGGTTGCGGCCCTCGGTGTTCTCCTCCGGCTGCAGGCCCAGGGAGTCCCAGTACGCCTTCATGTGCACGGACTGGGCGCTGGTGATGTTGTTGATGAAGTAGCCGCCGTTGGTCGACCCGACCATGTCGAAGTTGTGGTAGGTCTTGATCTTCGCTCGCTCGGTGGACGGGAGCTGCGAGACGTAGAAGCGGGAGCCGTTGAGACCCTGCTCCTCGTCGGTCCACCAGGCGAACCGGACCTTGTTGACCATCGACGGGGTGCGCTGGGCGAGCACGAGCGCGGTCTCGAGCAGCGCCGCCGAGCCGGAGGCGTTGTCGTTGATGCCGGGACCCGCGGACACTCCGTCGAGGTGGCCGCCGAACATGTAGACGTTGTTCGCGTCGCCACCGGGCCACTCGGCGATCAGGTTCGGACCGGCGCCGGTGGTGCAGCCGGACGTGCAGGGCTGCTCGGTGACGGCGTAGCCGGCGGCCGTGAGCTTGTCCTTCACGTAGGCCACCGACGCGCGGTAGCCCGCCGAGGTGGACCGGCGGTTGCCGCCGTTCTGCGCGGCGATCGTGCCGAACTGCGCGAGGTGCGCCTTGACCGCGGCGATGTCGACGTCCGGGATCTGCGGGCCGGTGCCGCCCGTGACCGTCAGCGTGTAGGTCGCCGTCCTGGTCGTGGCACCCGCGGCGCGCACGGTGATCGGGTAGGTGCCCGACGGGACCGTCGTCGTCGTGCTGATCGACAGGGTCGAGCCGGAGCCCGTGGTGACGGACGCCGGGCTGAACGACGCCGTGGCGCCGGCGGGCAGGCCGGTGGCGGTCAGCTGCACGGTCTGCGCCTGGCCCGCCGTGGTCTGCGTCTGCACGGTGGCCGAGGCCGCCGACCCCGCCGCGACGGAACCGGACGCGGGCGAGACGGCGACGGAGAAGTCGTCGGCCGGGGTGGAGCCGCCGAGGTTCAGCGACCAGGTGTCGATCCGGCCGACGTCGTTGGCCGCGTTGTCGTTGACGCGGAGCTTCCAGGTGCCGTTGGAGGTCTCACCCGACAGGTCGACGGTGTAGGTCTGGTCGATGTTGTCCGCGGAGCCGCCGGACCGGTTGTGCAGGACGTAGGCGGAGCCGTCCGGCGCGACGAGGCTGACCTGGAGGTCGCCGACGTAGGTGTGGACGATCTTCACCGGCACGGTGGCGGTGGCGGACGGGGCCGACGCGCACTCGCTGATGGCGATGGGCGACTCGGCCGTCTGGTTGTCGCCGATCGCCACGTCGCCGTCGTTCGTGCCGGAGCACCCGGCGGCCAGGGCGGGGGCCGCGGGAGAGGCCAGCGCCGCGGTGGTCACCGCCACGAGTGCCGCGGTCAGCAGGGATCTTCTTCTTCGCACTTCCGGGCTCCTTCGCAGGGATGCAGGGTCAGGCGACCGTAGCCGCCGCGGTCGTGGCCGGCATCCGGTCGTTCGGAGGGTTTGCCGGCACCTCCGGCCTCGATGTCCGGTTTCGCCTCCACGGCACGGATTCGTTGCGCCACAAGGGGGATGGCCTCGGCGCGATTCCGCGCACAAGACAACGATGTCGCGTCTGCCATGCGGCTTCAGCCCGTGGCGGCGCGGCTTCACCGCTTCCACCGGCACGGTCAGCCGCTGCAACGCCTGCTCCACGGTGCCGTCCGTGCCGGCGGTCGCCGCGGCACGGCGCAGGTGGTCCCGCAGGCCGTCCGCCGCGTCCAGCACGGTCAGCAGCTGCGCCTGGTCGACGCACGCGGTCGCGGCTTGTCCGCGAGCGCCGACCCAGGCTTTACATCAAACTCATTTGATGTAGTTTGGAGGCATGGTGGCCCCGGAGTTCCTGCGGATGGCCTCGCATCCGCTGCGCTGGCGCCTGCTGACCGAGCTGGCCGCCGGCGACCACCGCGTGCGCGAGCTGACCGAGCGCGTGGGCGAGCCGCAGAACCTGGTCTCCTACCACCTGCGGCTGCTGCGCGACGGTGGTCTGGTGCGCTCGCGGCGCAGCTCGTCCGATGGCCGGGACACCTACTACCACCTCGACCTCGACCGGTGCGCGAGCTCGTTCGCCGCCACCGCGGCGGCTCTGCACCCCGCCCTAGAGACGACACCGGTGGCCACGCCCCTCGACGACGTCCGGGTGTTGTTCGCGTGCACGGGAAACAGCGCGCGTTCGCCTATCGCCGAGGCGCTGCTGCGCCGCCACGGGGCCGACGCGTCGAGCGCGGGCAGCGAGCCCCGGGCCCGCGTCCACCCGCACGCCGTCAAGGTGCTCCGCGAGGAGTTCGGCCTCGACCTCGACCAGGCGCCCCGGCCGTTCCCCACCGACCGGTACGACTACGTGATCACGTTGTGCGACAGGGTCCGCGAGGTCTGCCCCGAGTTCGAGGGCCGGCACGCGCGGATCCACTGGAGCATCGCCGGCCCCGTCGGCTACCCGGAGTTCGTGCGCACCGCGCGCGAGCTCGACACCCGCATCCGCCACCTGCTGCCGGTGCTCGCCGCGGCAGCCCGCCAGAAGGGGTGAACGATGACCGACCAGCAGGCCTGCGTCCGCTACCTCGTCGACGACGTGCAGTCCGCCGCCGACTTCTACACCGTCCACTTCGGATTCACCGTGCACACCCGCGCCGGAGCGGCATTCGCCGACGTGGTGCGCGGGCCGTTGCGGCTGCTGCTGTCCGGGCCCGCGAGCTCCGGCGCGCGCGCCACGCCGCCGGACTCGCTCGCCCCCGGCCGCAACCGCATCCACCTCGTCGTGGACGACCTCGACGCGGAGGTCACCCGGCTGCGCGCCGCCGGGGTGCCGTTCGCGAGCGAGGTGGTCAGCGGGCCGGGCGGCCGCCAGGTGCTCGTCACCGATCCGGCGGGCAACCTCGTCGAGGTGTTCCAGCCCGCCGGGTGACGCTCAGCGCGGCCAGCGCACGTGGTCGTCGTTGATGCGGAACTCGTGCGCGTGCGTCCACACGGCACCGTCGAGGTCGCGGTGCTCGTGCTCGACGACCACCGGGTCGTGCGCGGGCCAGAACCGCAGGGCGCACGACGCCCCTGCCGCGGCCAGCACGCCGAGCACCACGAACGCGGTGGTGGTGCCCGCGGTCGTGGCGAGCCAGCCGGCGAGCGGGTAGCACAGCAGCCAGCAGGCGTGGGACAGCGCGAAGTCCGCGGCGAACAACGACGGCCGGTCGGCGTCGTCGGCGGACCGGCGCAGCAGGCGCGCACCCGGCGTGAGGGCGAGCGAACACCCGGCGCCGATCAGGCCCCACACCAGCAGCAGCGCAGGCCAGTGGTGCGCGAACAGCGCACCGGCCGGCAACGCCACCACAAGTGTGGTGGCCGCACGCGTCACCACGACGCGGTCCGTGAAGCGTTCGAGCAGTCCGGGCAGGGCCAGCGCGGCGACGAGCGAGCCCGCACCGTTGGCCGCCAGTGCCACCGCGACGTCCGCCGCGTCACGCCCGAGGCCGTCCCTGACGTGCGCCACGGTGTTGACGAACACCATCGACCCCGCGGCCGCCGCGGCGAAGTGCACGGCGAGCAGCCCGCGCAGTCGCGGTGTGGCGAGATAGATCCGGATGCCCTTGGTCGTCGCGTCGTACCGGCGCCCCTTTCGCGGCAACGGTGCCGGGCGGGGCAGGACGACCGAGAGCACGAGCAGCGCCGACGCGGCGAAGCCGAGCGCGGTGCCGAGGAAGAGCTGGTGGAAGCCCAGCACCGCGAGCGCCGCGGCCGCCAGTGCGGGGCTGAGCAGGCTTTCGAGGTCGTAGGCCATGCGGGACAGCGTGATCGCGCGGGTGTAGTCGCGTTCGCCGGGCAGGACGTCCGGGATCGTCGCCTGGAACAACGGCGTGAACGCGGCGGACCCGGCCTGCAGCAGGAACACCAGGACGTAGACCTGCCACACCTCGCCGACCCACGGCAGCACCGCCGCCACCGCGACCCGCAGGACGTCGAGCGACACCAGCACGGCCCGGCGGGGCAACGCGCCGAGCAGCGCCGTGGCGATCGGCGCGATCCCGACGTAGGCGATCATCTTGATCGCCAGTGCCGTGCCGAGCACCGACCCCGCCTCGGACCCCGCCAGGTCGTAGGCCAGCAGCCCGAGCGCGACCGTGGCCACTCCCGTTCCGGTCAGCGCGGCGACCTGGGCACCGAACAGGGCCCGGTAGACCGGATCGCGGAGAACGGAAATCACCGCGGAACTATAAGCACCACAACAGGTTTGCGTCGACGGTGCAACAGCCGCCCACTGGCAACAGCGAAACTCCGACACCGGCCTCACCGGGGCAATAGGGTTCCGCCGTGACCGATCCGCTCGAGGCCACCCGGACCTCTTACGACGCTGTGGCGTCCCTCTACGCCGAGATGTTCGGCGACGTGCTCGACACCCGTCCGCTCGACCGCGCGGTGCTGGCGGCGTTCGCCGAGCTCTGCCGGAGCGCGGGCCCGGTCGCCGACCTCGGCTGCGGCCCCGGGCACCTCACCGCGCACCTGGCCTCGCTCGGCCTCGACGTCTTCGGCCTCGACCTCTCCCCCGCGATGATCGCCCTCGCCCGCAAGGCGCACCCGGACCTGCGGTTCGACGAGGGGACGATGACGGCCCTGGACCTCGCCGACGGCACGCTGGGCGGCATTCTGGCGTCCTACTCGGTCATCCACACGCCGCCTTCCGAGGTGCCGGCGGTCTTCGCGGAGTTCCACCGCGTGCTGGCGCCCGGCGGTCACCTGCTGCTCGGGTTCTTCGCCGGGGACGACGCCGATCCCCGGGCGTTCGACCACAGGGTGACCACCGCCTACCGGTGGTCGCCGGGTGGTCTGGCGGAGGTGCTGGGCGAGACGGGGTTCGCGGAGGTCGGGCGGGTGGTGCGCCCGCCGGTCGAGGGCGAGCGGTTCCTGCAGGCCCAGCTGCTGGTGCGCAAGGCTCAGGCGGTTCCGGGAGCTGTCACCTCCGCCAGGTGCTCGACGCACGCGTCGCAGAGCCAGGCCGCGAGGTAGCCGGCGAACGACGAGCGCACCAGGACGGTGAAGGCGTTCTCGCCGGTCACCTGCAGGACGATTCCCGTCCGCGCGAGCAGCGTCTGCACGCAAGTGCCGGCGGGAGCCGAAGACGGGTGCAGGTCCACGGAACATCCGTGGGCCAGCACGTCCCGGACGAGCGGCCCTTCGAGGACCACCGTCGTGCGCTGAGCCGAAGTGTCCACCACGGACCCCCTGGCGGTCCCGAACGCGTCACGCACCACCTCCTCGATCGCGATCTGCAGGCCGGGCCCGGCCACGACGAGGAACTCGCCGGGCCCGAGCCAGAGCACCTCGACGTCCCCGAGCGGCCCGGAGCCCGTCGTGAACGTGCAAGGGGCGGCGGGGAACGGCACCCCGAGTGCCGATCCCGCCGCCGAGATGGCCTCCGGGTCGGACACGCGCACGGTGAGCTGCGAGCGGAACGGCCGCTCCGCCACGGCCAGCACGGGGGCGAGCGCCGCCAGCCTGCCGGCCCAGGCCTGCAGGGGGCTGGTCGGTTCAGCCGTCACGTCGGGCACCTCCCTCGTCGTACAGCACGGATCCGGTGACCGTGACCGGCACCAGCGAGTCCTCGACGGGCACGTACACCGTCTCGCCGATGCGGTCGCGGCCCGAGCGCACCAGCGCCAGCGCGAAGGTGCGGCCCAGGGCGGCGCTCGGGTAGCTGGACGTGACGTGGCCGAGCATCCGCACCGGCGGTCGCGGCAGCCGGTCGGTCTCCACGACCTGCGCCCCCTCCGGCAGCAGCACCGAGGGGTCGACGGGCAGCAGGCCGACGAGCTGCTTGCGGTCCGCCCGGTTGTTCTCGGCACGGGCGAACGACCGCTTGCCGATGAAGTCGGCCTTCTTCTTCGACACGGCCCACGCCATGCCGAGGTCCTGCGGCGTGACCGTCGCGTCGGTCTCCTGCCCGATGATCGGGTAGCCCTTCTCGGCGCGCAGCACGTGCATGGTCTCGGTGCCGTACGGCGTGATCCCGTACTCCTCCCCCGCCGCCATGAGCGCCTCCCACACGGCGATGCCGTGCCAGGCGGTCACGTTGATCTCGTAGGCCAGCTCGCCGGAGAAGCTGATCCGGCACACCCGCGCCGGCACACCGGCGACCACGGCGTCGCGCCAGGTCATGAACTCGAACGCCTCGGTCGACACGTCCAGCCCGGGGGCCACGGCGGCGAGCACGTCCCGGGACCTCGGGCCCACCAGCGGGATCGTGGCCCAGTGCTCGGTGACCGAGGTGCAGTGCACGTCGAGGTGCGGCCACTCCGTCTGCAGCCACTCCTCCATCCAGTCGAGGACCTTGGCGGCGTTGCCCGTCGTCGTGGTGACGACGTACCGCTGTTCGGCGACGCGGATGACCGTGCCGTCGTCCATCACCATCCCGTCGAGGCCGCACATGACGCCGTAGCGGATCCTGCCGACCTTCAGCGTGCTCATCATGTTCGTGTAGAGCATGTCGAGGAACTCGCCGACGTCGGCGCCCTGCACGTCGATCTTGCCCAGGGTGGAGCCGTCCATCATGCCGACGCTCTCGCGCGCGGCCTTGCACTCGCGCAGCACGGCCGCGTGCATGTCTTCGCCGTCCGTCGGGTAGTACCGGGGCCGCTTCCACTGGCCGACGTCCTCGAACAGCGCGCCGTGGGCCACGTGCCACGGGTGGAGCGCCGTGACGCGGACGGGGTCGTGCAGCTCGCCGCGGTCACGTCCGGCCAGCGCCGCGAACGACACCGGGGCGTAGGGCGGGCGGAACGTCGTGGGCCGCTGTTCGGCGAGCTCCACGCCCAGGGCCTCGGCGACGATGCCCGCCGCGATCATGCCGGACGTCTTGCCCTGGTCGTGCGCGGTGCCGATGGTGGTGTAGCGCTTGATGTGCTCCAACGACCGCAAGCCCGCCCCGGTCGCCCGCAGCACGTCCGCGACCGTGGCGTCCCGCTGCAGGTCGACGAAGCTCGTGTCCTCGTCGCCCGGCACCCGCCACAGCACCAGGCCGGACCGCGCGGTGCACCGCGAGTCGGAGACGGGCAGCGGGACCTGGCCACCGGAGGCGAACCCGGCCGCCGCGGCGGCAGCGGCTCCGGCGTCCCGTCCCTGCCGCGCACACGCGGTCAGGTCCAGCTCACCGGTCGCGGATCCCGCCACCGCCACGGAAGGCAGCTCCTCCCCCGGCACGAAGGCACCGAGCCCGGCGTCGTAGCGCAGCTTGCCGCGCGCCTGGCTGAACAGGCCCACCACGGGGTTCCAGCCACCCGACACCAGCACGGTGTCGCACGCGACGGTGTCCGGGGCCCCTGGGGCCCCGCCGAACGGGGCGACGTGTGCGCCGGTCACCCGCCCCGCGCCCACGGTCCCGGTCACGACGTGCCCGGCGCGGACCTCGACGCCCCGCGCCGCGCACTCCGCCGCCAGCCGCGCGGGTGCCTCCGGGCGGGCGTCGACGACCAGGGCGATGTCCACTCCGGACTCGGCGAGGTCGATGGCCGCGCAGTACGCGCTGTCGTTGGTGGTGAACACGACCGCCCGCGAGCCCGGCAGCACGCCGTAGCGGTGCAGGAACGTGCGCGCGGCCGACGCCAGCATGATCCCCGGCCGGTCGTTGCCGGCGAAGACCACCGGACGCTCGTGGGCACCGGTGGCGAGCACGGTCCGCTTGGTGCGGATCCGCCAGACCCGCTGCCGTGCCGCCGTCGCCGGTGCGGCGAACCCGAGGTGGTCCGTCCGCTTCTGCAACGCGAGCACGAACCCGTCCTGGTACATGCCGAACGCCGTGGTGCGCTCCAGCACGAGCACACCGGGGGTGCTCTTCAACTCCGCGACGACGTCCGCGACCCACTCGGCGGACGGCCGGTCGTCCAGGTACTCGTCCACGCCCAGCAGTGCGCCACCGGCCTGGTTCCGCTCGTCGGCCAGCACCACCCGCGCACCACTGCGGGCGGCGGTCAGGGCCGCGACCAGACCGGCCGGACCGGCGCCGACCACCAGCACGTCGCAGTGCTCGTGCTTCGCGTCGTAGCGGGCCGGGTCCGGTTCGGTGGACAGACGTCCCTGACCGGACAGCCCGCGGGCCTCCAGGCCGTCGTACAGCTCCACGGTCGTGGCGAGCAGCATGGGTTCGGAGAACGGCGCCTCCACCTGCACGAGCGAGGTCGGGTCCTCGGAGCCCGCCGCGACGACACCGCGCGGGCGGCCGAGTTTCACACTGCGGCCGATCTCGTGCACGCCGTGGGCGAGCAACGCCGACGCGAGCGTGTCACCGGGGTGCCCGGTGTAGGCGCGGCCGTCGAAGGTGAAGCGCAGCAGGGTGTTCCGGTCGATCGAGCCACCGGTGGGCGTGCGGAAGGTCACGGGGTCACCTCGGGCATCGGCTCGCCGACGCGGTACACGGCGAGCAGGTCGTGGGTGCGGGTGTCGCGCACGGCGTTGAACCACCGCCGGCACCCGGCGCTGTGGCTCCAGCGCTCGGCGAACGGGCCGCTCGGGTTGTCGCGGAAGAACAGGTACCGCGCCCATTCCTCGTCGGTCAGCGCCGAGGGGTCCTCGGGGTACGCGACGTGGGCCTGGCCGCCGTAGTGGAACTCCGCTTCCTCGCGCGGGCCGCACCACGGGCACGGGATGAGCTGCATCGTCAGCGCTCCTAGTGGGCCACGGCGGCGGCGCCGTGCTCGTCGACGAGAGCGCCCGTGGTGAAGCGCTCGAGGGTGAACGGCTCGTTGAACGGGTGCGGCTCGTCGTTCGCGATCGTGTGCGCGAAGCAGTGGCCGACCCCCGGCGTGGCCTTGAAGCCGCCGGTTCCCCAGCCGCAGTTCAGGTACAGGCCCGCGACCGGGGTCAGCCCCACGATCGGCGAGGCGTCCGGGCTGACGTCGACGATGCCCGCCCACGTGCGCAACAGGTGCGCCCGCGCGAAGACCGGGAAGAGCTCCAGCGCCGCCGACATCTGCTGCTCGATGACGTGGAACGAACCCCTTTGGCCGTAACCGTTGTAGCTGTCGATGCCGGCACCCATGACGAGTTCTCCCTTGTGCGCCTGGGAGACGTACACGTGCACGGCGTTCGACATCACGACGGTCGGGTGCACGGGTTCGAGGAGCTCGGACACCAGCGCCTGCAACGGGTGCGAGGCCAGCGGCAGCCTCAGGCCGGCCATCTCCGCGAGCACCGAGCTGTGCCCGGCCGCGCACAACGCGACCTTGCCCGCCAGGACCCGCCCGCGGGAGGTCCGCACCGCGCTGATCCGGCCGCCCGAGATCTCCAGCCCGGTGACCTCGCAGTCCTGGACCAGGTCCACACCCATCGCGTGCGCGGCCCGCGCGTAGCCCCAGGCCACGTGGTCGTGCTTCGCGATGCCCGCGCGCGGCTGGTAGGTCGCGCCGAGCACCGGGTAGCGCACGTCGGGCGAGGTGTTGACGATCGGGCAGATCTCCCCGACACCGGCCGGGTCCACCCACTCCGCGTCGATGCCGTTGAGGCGGTTGGCGTTGACCCGCCGGACGCCGTCCCGCACGTCCTGGAGGCTGTGCGCCAGGTTCAACACCCCACGCTGGTCGAACAAGATCGGGTAGCCGAGGTCGTCCTCCAAGCCCTCCCACAGCTTGAGCGAGTGCTCGTAGATGCCGGAGCTCTCGTCCCACAGGTAGTTCGACCGGATGATCGTGGTGTTGCGGGCCATGTTGCCGCCCGCGAGCCAGCCCTTCTCGAGCACGGCGACGTTCGTGATGCCGTGGACCTCGGCGAGGTAGTAGGCGGTGGCGAGACCGTGACCGCCACCACCGACGACCACGACGTCGTAGGAGGCCTTGGGTTCCGTGTCGTCCCACAGGAAGTCGGGGTGTTCCGGCAGGTGCGCTCCGGGCGGCTGGGCCGAGCTGCTCATGCGCGACGCCTCCAGCGTGGTCGAACACTGGTATATCAGTTTGTGCGTTACCGTAGGACACATGAACGCACGGGTCAACGACGAGCCCGCCTCGGCAACCCTGACGGAGCAGGCGTACGCCGTTCTGCGGGACCGCCTGGTGATGCTGGAGATCAGGCCGGGCGAGCCCATCAACGAGGAGAGGCTGCGCACCGAGCTCGGCGTCGGCCGCACCCCGATCCGCGAGGCCCTGAAGAGGCTCGAGCAGGAACGGCTCGTCGTCGCCTTCCCGCGCCGCGGCACTTTCGCCACCGACGTGAACATCTCCGACCTCTCGCACATCTCCGAGGTGCGCAGGACGCTGGAACCCCTCGCCGCGGCAGCCGCGGCGGAGCGCGCCACGGCCGAGGACAGGGCCTTCCTCACCGACCTGCGCTCGCGGCTCGACACGGCGACGCCTCGTGGCGACAACACCGAGCTCCTGCGCGCCGACGTGGGCGTCCACCGCGCCGTCTACCGGTGCGTGCACAACCCGTTCCTGGAAGACACCCTGGTCTCCTACGACAACCTGGCCACCCGCATCTGGTGCGTGTTCCTGCCGCGGCTGTCCGGGATGGCGGGCCACGTCGACGAGCACGTGCCGCTGCTCACCGCGATCGTCGAAGGGGACGCCGAGAAGGCGTCCGAGCTCTCCGCCGAGCACGTGATCAGATTCGAACGCGCCATCCGCGCGCTGATCTGAGCCGCCGGCCGAGTGCCGCCGGGCGGAGTCCTCGGCCCGCAGTTGCACCCGCGACGACACCCGGGCTTCCGCAGCACCCGCGCGGCGTGCTGCTCCACGGTCCGGGGCGACGGGAACGGCACGTCGGCGATCTTCCGGTTCGTGTGCCCCCGCCGCCCGCAGCCGCGTGGCGCCGAGAACGTCGAAGGTGCCGACCAGGGTGGACAGGACGTCGGTGGCCTGCGGAACTTCCTCGCGGTCAGGGCCTGCGGAAGATCGTGATGGAGTGCCCGACCGAGTCGATCGGCGCGCTGGTGTCGAGCAACGCGCGGAGGCGGTCGCCCGCTCGGGCGATGGCGGTGTTCGACACGACGAGCAGCCCGTGCACGTCGTCGGGCTCGGTCTCGCGCGGGTCGGCGGCGTGGACGCCGTAGTGCTCGGGCACGCCGGCGCCCTTGTACACGAGCCACAACCGCTCGCCCGGGTAGCGCTTCAGCCGTTCCGCGAGCCTGCCCAGGTCCTGGCCCCAGTCGACGTTCGAGTCGTGCAGGTGCAGGTGGGTCTTCGACGGGCCGCCGAACACCTCGTTGGAGTACGGCAGGTAGTACGGGAACGTCCACAGGGAACTGACGGCGACCAGCGCGGCCGCGAGCACGGCCCAGCGCCGGTGCGCGACCACGGCGGCCGCCACGGCGAGGAAGACCGGCACGGCGATCGCGTACCGCACACCGAGGTCGCGGTTCCCGCTCATGGCGACCAGGAGCAGCACCGCCGCGGGGGCCAGCAGGTGCAGGGCGGCCTCGCGCTTCTCCCTGAGCAGCGCCACGACCCCGGCGCACCACAGGAGCAGCGCGCCGACAGGTGTCTTCACCAGCAACGCGGCCGGCAGGTAGTACCAGTGCGAGCCCTCGTAGCGGGTGCCGAACAGGTAGCCGCCCCACACCCGGTTCTCGAACCCGATCTGCGCGCGCAGCCCGTCGAGGTACGGCTCGGGCAGCGGCAGCCAGCCGACCGGCGCGGACGGCAGGTCCGGCGGGCTTTCCCAGCGCAGCAACGGATCCACGGCGAGGTAGGACGCCCACACGACCGCGAGCGCGACCACCACGAGCCAGGCTGCCTGGGCCCGGTGCCGCCAGACCGCGAGGACGAGCAGCACCGCAACGGCGGCCAACGCGTTCATCTTCGTCGCCACGGCGGCGCCGAGCGCGAGTCCGGCGAGCGGCAGGTGGAGCGCCGGGTCGTCGCGCGCCCTCCACAGCAGCCAGGCCGACGTCAGCAGGAAGCCGGTCACCGGGACGTCCGGCGTGGCCAGTGATCCGTGCGCGATGACGTCCGGGGAGAACGCGTACAGCGCCAAGGCGAGCAGGCCGCCGGTCCTGGTCGAGATGTCCGCGGCGAACCGGAAGACGACCAGTCCGAACAGCAGCGTCAGCACGATCATCGGAAGCCTGGCCAGCAGCAGCACCTCCCCCGGGTCGTTGCCCTGCTCGTAGAGCACGTGCCGGCCGAGCTCGGTCTGGTCGCCGGAGAAGCCCTGGTCGAGCCGCAGGCCGGCGAACGCGAGCCCGGTCGCCATCACGAGCTTGCCCAGCGGCGGGTGCTCGGGGTTGTAGCGCAGGCTGTGCTGCTCGAGGTAGACGGCCGCGGCACCGATGTGGACGGGTTCGTCGACGGTCGGGGTCTGCCGCACCGCCGTCGTGACCATGGCGATCGCCATCTGGGCCAGCAGCGCGGTGACGGCCAGCGTGAACGGCCACCGCCGCGGCGGTGGTGCGCCGGTCCGCACCTCGGCGGTGCGCTGGAGCGTGGCGTGCGACAAGACCGGGTGGTCCCTTCCCGAGTGCCGACTGACCCGACACTGTCCGAAACGGGATGCCCGCGCGATCGGTTGCCCGGCGATCGCGGCCGGCCGGGCGGAAATCCGTTTCGGCGCGCCCACCCGCCGGGTCTAGCCTGCGCCAATGGCGCGCGAGGACATCGACAGGATCGCCGGGGACACCGGCTTCTCCGGCGTGGTGCGGATCGACCGCGCGGGCGAGGTCGAGTTCGAGAAGGCGTACGGGTTCGCCCACCGCGCCCACCGCGTGCCCACCACGGTCGACACCCGGTTCGGCATCGCCAGCGGCGGCAAGGGGTTCACCGCCCTCACGGTGCTGTCGCTGGTCCGGGAAGGCGCGCTCAGCCTCGGCACGACGGCCCGGTCGCTGCTCGGCGACGACCTCCCGCTGATCGCCGGCGACGTCACGGTCGAGCACCTGCTCACGCACACGTCCGGCATCGGCGACTACCTCGACGAGGAGGTCGACTGGGAGGCCGACGACTACGTCATCAGCGACGTGCACCGGCTCACGACCACCGAGGCGTTCCTGCCGCTGCTCGACGGACATCCCACGAAGTTCGGCGCCGGTGAGCGCTTCGGCTACTGCAACGGCGGCTACGTGGTCCTCGCGCTGCTCGCCGAACGGGCCTCCGGCCGGGGCTACCACGACCTCGTCCGCGACCGGGTGCTCGACCCGTTCGGCCTGACCAGGACCGGGTTCCTCCGGTCGGACGAGCTGCCGGCCGACGCGGCGGCGGGCTACCTCGACGGCGTCGACCGGACCAACGTCTTCCACCTGCCCGTGCTCGCGAACGGCGACGGCGGCATCCACACCACCGCGGGCGACATGACGAAGTTCTGGCGCGCGCTGTTCGCGAGCGACTACGCGGACGAGGCCGTGCGGCCGCGCCACGACGTTCCCGAGGAGTCGTTGCGCTACGGCCTCGGCTTCTGGCTGCACCAGACCGGCGACACCGTGCTCCTCGCCGGGTACGACGCCGGGCAGTCGTTCAAGTCCACCCACGACCCGCACACCGGCACGACCACGACGGTTCTGTCCAACACCGCGCCTGGCGCCTGGCCGATCGCCCGCGCGATCATGTGACCGCACTGTTCTGATCGGGTGATGGATGCGAACATGCGTTCGTGAGCACCCCGATCCTGCACGCCGACCTCGACGCGTTCTACGCGTCGGTCGAGCAACGGGACGACCCGGGCCTGCGCGGTCGTCCGGTGATCGTGGGCGGCGGGGTGGTCCTGGCCGCGAGCTACGAAGCCAAGGCGTTCGGCGTCCGCACCGCGATGGGCGGTGCGCGGGCGCGGCGGCTGTGCCCGCACGCGATCGTCGTGCCACCGCGGATGCCGGCCTACTCCGCCGCGAGCAAGGCGGTCTTCGAGGTGTTCCGCGACACGACGCCGCTGGTCGAGGGCCTGTCGATCGACGAGGCGTTCCTCGACGTCGGCGGCCTGCGCCGGATCGCGGGCCCGCCGGAGGTGATCGCCGCACGCCTGCGGGCGGCCGTGCTGGAGCGGGTCGGCCTGCCGATCACGGTCGGGGTGGCGCGGACGAAGTTCCTCGCCAAGGTCGCGAGCGGCGTCGCGAAGCCGGACGGCCTGCTGGTCGTGCCCGCCGACCACGAGCTCGACTTCCTGCACCCGCTGCCGGTCGAACGGCTGTGGGGCGTGGGCGAGGTGACGGCCGCCAAGCTGCGCGGCCTCGGCATCCGGACGGTCGGCGAGGTCGCCGGCTTCGACGAGAAGGCGCTGGTGTCGCTGCTCGGCCGGGCCGCGGGCCGGCACCTGCACGCGTTGGCGCACAACAGGGACCCGCGACCGGTCCAGGCAGGACGGCGCCGCCGGTCCATCGGCGCGCAACGGGCGCTCGGCCGGCGGGAACGGACGCGGGAGGACCTCGACGCCGTCCTCGCTTCGCTGGTCGACGGCATCGCGCGGCGTCTGCGCACCGCCCGCCGCGCGTGCCGGACCGTGGTGCTGCGCCTGCGCTTCGGCGACTTCGGCCGCGCGACCCGGTCGCACACCGTGCGGTACCCGACGACGGAGACCGAGGTGCTGCTGGCGGCGGCCCGGCAGCTGCTCGACGCCGCGATGCCGTTGATCTCCAGCCGCGGCATCACGTTGCTGGGCGTGTCGCTGACGAACCTGGAGGACGACACGCCGGTGCAGATGGCGCTGCCGTTCGAGGAGCGGAAACCGGCGGCGCTGGACGCGGCACTGGACCACGTGCGGGACCGGTTCGGGTCCCGGTCGGTGACGCGGGCGACGTCGATCGGGCGCGATCCCGGGATCTCGGTGCCGCTGCCGCCGGACTGACCTGGGCGTCTTTACGGCTGATGGCCCCTTGTAAACTGAAACGTGTTCTAGTTAGTCTACTCGCATGATCGCCACAGTGGTGTGGGGCACGGGAAACGTCGGGCGCGCCGCGATCCGGGCCGTCGAGGCCCATCCGGGGCTGGAGCTGACGGCCGTGGTCGTCCACAACCCCGAGAAGCAGGGCCGGGACGCGGGCGATCTCGCGGGACTGGACCACGAGCTCGGAGTCGTGGCCACCACCGACGTCGACGCGGTACTGGCCACCGGACCGCGCGCCGTCGTCTACGCGGCGTCGGGCGACATCAGGCCCGACGACGCACTCGCCGACATCACCAAGGCCATCAGGGCGGGCGCTGTCGTCGTCACGCCGTCGCTGTACGCGTTGTACGACCACCGCAGCGCGCCACCCGAATTGCGAGAACCGGTTCTAGCGGCGATCGCGGAGGGCGGCGGGTCGCTGTTCGTCTCCGGCGTGGACCCCGGCTGGGGCAACGACGTGCTGCCGCTGATGGTCAGCGGGCTCGGGCACACCGTCGACGCGGTGCGGTGCCAGGAGATCTTCGACTACTCCACCTACGACCAGCCCGACGCGGTGCGGTGGCTGATCGGGTTCGGGCAGCCGCTCGACTACCAGGCGCCGATGCTCATGCCGGGCGTGCCGACCATGGTGTGGGGCGGGCAGATCCGGCTGATGGCGAGAGCCCTGGGCGCGGAGGTCGACGAGATCCGCGAGACCGTCGACCGGCGCGCGCTCGACGAGACCGTCACGACGCGGTCCATGGGCGAGTTCGAGGCGGGCACGCAGGGCGCGATCCGGTTTGAGGTCCAGGGGATCGTCGGCGGTGAGCCGTTGATCGTCATCGAGCACGTGACGCGCATCCACGCTTCCTGCGCGGCGGACTGGCCGATGCCCCCGTCCGGCGACGGTGCGCACAAGGTGATCATCGAGGGCCGGCCGCGCATCGAGGTCTCGGTCGAGGCCGTGGACGAGGGCGAGAACCGGTCGGCGGGCGGCAACGCCACGGCGGTCGGCCGCATCGTCAACGCCGTCGACTGGCTGGCCGAGCAGGAACCCGGGCTCTACGACGCGCTCGACGTCCCGTTGCGGCCCGTCGCGGGCAAGCTCGGAAGGGGCAAGCCGTGAACATCGACATCCCCGAGGGCAAGGACCCGATCGGGTACGTGTGGGGCGAACTGGTGCCCGGCATCGGCGTCGCCGCCGCGAACCTCTCCCTCGCCGTGTACCAGCACACCACGCTGGGCCTGCGCGAGTTCGAGGCGGCGCGGCTGCGGATCGCGCAGATCAACGGCTGCCTGTTCTGCCTCGACTGGCGGACCGAGCGCGACGGCGTGAAGGTCGAGGACGGCTTCGTCGACGCGGTGGCCCAGTGGCGCACCACCGACGCCTTCGACGACCGGGTGAGGCTGGCCGCGGAGTACGCCGAACGGTACGCACTGGACCACCACGGTCTCGACGACGAGTTCTGGTCGCGCATGACCCGGCACTACAGCCAGGTGGAGGTCGTGGAGCTCACGATGAGCATCGGGGCCTGGCTCGTGTTCGGCCGGCTGAACCGGGTGTTCGGCCTCGACGCGCTGTGCGTGCTCCCGAAGCTCTGACCGTCCGGACAGGACCGGGCGTCAGAAGTCGGTGGCGATGATCTTCTCGATGTTCCTCTCGGCCAGTGCCGTGATCGTGACGAACGGGTTCACGACGGTGCAGCCGGGGATGAGCGCTCCGTCCACGACGTACAGGCCCCGGTACCCGTGCAGGCGCCCGTGGTTGTCGGTCGCCCTGTTCAGCACGGCGCCGCCGAGCGGGTGGTACGTGAGGTGGTCGCCCCAGATCTTGTAGACGCCGAAGAGGTCGGTCCGGTAGATCGTCCCCTCCTTCGAGTTGATCCTGTCGAAGATGGTCTTGGCGGCGTTGATCGAGACGCCCTTCCACGCCGTCTGCCAGTCGAGGTCGACCTTGCCCGCGGCGGCGTTCCAGGTGAACCGGGCGCGGTGCGGGGTCCTCGTGATGGACAGGTAGAACGACGCGTAGGTCTCGATCCCGGTCGGCAGCGGCGCCACCTCGGCGAAGGCGCCACCCGCCGCCCAGTTGTCGATGCCCAGCGTCGGGATCGACGACTGCAGCTCGCCGGTCGGGTCCCACATGTGGTTGGCGCGGCCGCACATGACGTTGCCGTTGTCGCCCCAGCCCTTGCCGACCTCGCCGTTCAGGTTCGGCAGCGCGCCCGTGGCCTTCAGCTTCACCAGCAGCTTGCTCGTGCCGACGCTGCCCGCCGCGAAGAACACCTTCGCCGCGGTCACCTCCTTGACCGCGATCGGGTCACCGGTGGTGCCGAGCTGCTCGACGGTGACCCGGTAGCCGCCCGTGGCGGGCCTGACGTCGACGACCCTGTGCAGCGGCGAGATGGTGACGCGGCCGGTCGCCCTGATCTTGGGGATGTACGACTTCTGCAACGACTTCTTGCCGTGGTTGTTGCCGTAGAGGATCTCGCCGACGAGAGCGGACTTCGGGACCGTCCCGGCGGCCTCCTGCTCCATGTAGTTCCAGTCGTACACCGTGGGCACGAAGACGTACGGGAAGTTCGACCGCTGCGCGTGCTTCCTGCCGACCCGCGCGTACTGGTAGGCCTTGGTCGTGTCGAACCACTCCGGCCGGATCAGCCCGACCCCCAGCTCGGCGTTGGCGCGCGGGTAGTAGGTGCCGTACATCTCGTCGGGGTTCACGGACGGCAGGACGTCGGCGAAGTTCTCCCGCCTGGGCGTCACGGCCATGCCGCCGTTGACGAGCGAGCCGCCGCCGACACCGCGTCCCTGGTAGACGGTGATGCCGGCGAACTCCTCGGCGTCGAGGATCCCGGTGTACCTGGGGATCGTCTTGTCGATCGGGAAGCCGAGGAAGTTGCTCAGCGGCTGTTTCGTCTTGGTGCGCAACCAGAACGAGCGCTGGTCGGGTGTGGTGGTGTTGGCGAAGACCTTGCCGTCCGCGCCGGGGGTGTCCCACGCCATGCCCATCTCGACCATGTGGACGTCGACTCCGGCCTGGGCGAGGCGCAGAGCCGTCACGGAACCGCCGTAGCCGGTGCCGATCACGAGAGCGGGAACGACCGCCGCGTCGGAGATCGCGGCCGCGGCCTGGGCCACCGGCGCGACGCCCCCGAGGGCCGCCACGCCAAGAATAGAACTTGTTCCAGCAATGAACGAACGTCGTGAAGGACCCTTTAAACCGTTGTCACACGTCATTGTGTGGGTCATGTGATCTTCCTCACTCCGACAACATGAGAACAAGTTATACCTGCGCTTGTGAGATCAAGTCACTACCTGGTAGTTCCGCTTCCCCCGGGGAGCGCAGCGCAGGTAAGGGTCTCGGTGCCGAGATTCCGGGCTCTCACGGATAACACGGACGGCCCGGTCCGGCCGCACGATCCGGGAAGGGTCCGGACACGCGTGGCCGCCCGGCGATCGAGCGATGCCCGAGGTGTCTGGAGGCGGAGGCGCCGGACCCGGCGTCTTGGTGGTGGGTGCGGGGATCGCCGGTCCGGCGGGGAGCTTCCTGTACGCGTCCCCCGACGTGATGATGCTGATGCTCGCGGACCTCGTGACGCGGTGGGAGCAATCGGAGACCGTGCTCGGGCCCGCACCCCTGCGGAAAACGAATGGAACGCCACCACCGCGAGCCGCTACCTTCCTGCCCGACTGAGCCGCCGAGGCAGGGACGTGCCGTTGTACACCTCGTGAGTCTTCCCAAGCGCTGGTCTTCGTTGCGCGCCGCTCTCTGAGCGGCGCGCTCCCCTTGCTGCGGATTTCTCACCGAACGGTGTACTCCTGTGCTCAACACCTGGGCCGTCGTGCCCACCTGCCTTCCGCTCGTCCGCCGCCGCTGCCACGTGTGCGCGGCCGACCGCTTCCGGGCGAGCGGCAAGTTCCGCGTCAACGCCAACCACAAGGTCCTCGACGCCTGGCTGCTCGTGCTCTGCACCGGCTGCGGGGACACGGTCAAGCTCACGATCTTCGAACGGACGCACGTCCGCTCGGTGCGTCCCGAGCTGCTGGACCGCCTGCACGACAACGATCCCGGCCTGACCGCCGAACTGCTGCGGGACCCGCTCCTGCAGCACCGCAACCGCGTCTCGCTCGACTGGGACGGCGCCTGGCGCCTCGACACCGCCGACTCCGACCTCGACCAGGAGGTGGTGGACGTGGCGGTGCGGTTCGAGGCGCGGATCCCGGTGCGCCCCGTCCGGCTGATCGCGCTGGGGTGCGGTCTGTCCCGCGCCGAGGCCGGGCGTCTCGTCGCCGACGGGAAGGTGGTGTCGGCGGTCCGGTTGAGCGGCAAGGTCTCCGGCGACTTCACCTTCACGCTCAAGCGCTGAGCGGTCCCGTCACCGCGGCTGGTGCGGCGGCCACGCCCGGTGGGCCGCCGCCGCACCGGCCGCACGTCAGGTGAGGGGCAGCGGCGTCCCCGGGGTGCGGGCGACGACGGCCGCGGTGGCGATCAGGTCCCACCCGGCCGCGTACTCGTTGCCCGTCTCCATCTGGGGAGCGTGCTTCTCGTAGCGGTCCAGCAGCTCCCACACGGACTCGAAGACGGCCTTGTGCGGGTGGCCGGGCGGGACGTGGCAGCAGTGGCGGGCGAGGTCGAGCGTCTGTCCCGGCGACTCGCCGCGCTTGGTGGCCTCCACGCCCGCGCAGAGGTAGACGAAGAGCCGTTCCAGCAACGGGTCGAGCGGCGGCACGCGTCCCGGAGCGGGTCCGAGGTCGGCGGGGTCGGCCCGGTCCACCAGCCGGCGGGCCTGGCCGCCCATGACGCTCGCGACCTGGTCCGGTGCGAGGCCGGCGTACTGGGCACAGCGCGCCGTGGCGTGCGCGCCCCAGGTCGGCGTCGAGTACGGGACGTCGCTGCCGAGGAGCACCTGTCCGGGAGGGATCGTGCCGAGCACCGTCACCACGTCGGTGGCGCTCCACCAGGACGTGTCGAAGAACAGGTTGGGCTTCGGGTTCCCGGCCAGCCACGCCAGGTCCGTCAGCCCGGCGTGCGCCAGCACGAACCGGGCTCCGGGGAACCGGTCCAGCACGTCCGGCAGGGTGGCCCCGTACGGGTCGATCTCCGGCCCCGCGTGGAGCAGCACCGGCAGGCGCAGCTCGTGCGCGAGGCCGAAGACCTCCTCCAGCCGGTCGTCGCCCAGGGCGAACTCGTCGCTCGCCGGGTGGAGTTTGATGCCCGCCGCCCCGGCCTCCACGCAGCGGCGGGCCTCACCGGCGTCGTCGGGCGTGACCCGGCAGAACGCGACCAGCACCTCGTCGGACCGCGCTTCGGCGAGGACCGCGTCGTTGGCGTCGCGGTAGCCGTCCGGCTCGGTCAGGGGGAACACGGCGGCGCGTGCGTCCACACCGGCCAGGGCTTCCCGCAGCTGGGCCGCGGTGGCAGAGAACCCGCTCGGGTCGTTCGTGCCCAGGTGCGTGTGCACGTCGAACAGCGGATCTTCCACCTGCAGGGCGTCCCACCAGGGTCGCACCAGGTCGTCGGAGTACATCCACCCCTCCTGTCGTCACCGACGT
Organism: Lentzea sp. CC55; assembly: GCF_021056325.1. Classification (NCBI taxonomy): domain Bacteria; kingdom Bacillati; phylum Actinomycetota; class Actinomycetes; order Pseudonocardiales; family Pseudonocardiaceae; genus Lentzea; species Lentzea sp. CC55. The sequence continues at coordinate 170,858 of NZ_JAJCXE010000013.1, forward strand.
GGTGCCCGTACGGGCAGCGGGCAAACCGGTGATCCGTTCGCCGGTGGCCGATGTGGGCCAAGTGGAGTCTTGATCGCTCCACACGGTCAGGCCAAGGTGAGGAACGTTCAGCTGCTTGAACACCTCGGAAGCCGACGGCGTCAGACGAGGAGCACCATGCGGAAACGCGCGACCGTCATCCCCCTACTAGCTCTGGTGACACTGGCCCTCCCCGCTCCGGCGACCGCCCAGCCCACCGGCACGGTCACCTCGGGTCAGGCCCGGTTCCAGATCCTCTCCCCCACCCTCGTGCGCAGCGAGTTCGCCGGCGACCGCAGGTTTGAGGACCAGGCCACTTACAACGTTGTAAACCGCACCTTCCCCCGTACCCCCTACACCTCGCGCACCGAGAACGGCTGGCTGGTCATCACCACGTCGGCCATGACGGTGCGCTACCGCGTGGGCTCCGGCCCGTTCCGCGCGGACAACCTGGAGATCAAGACCGGCGGCACGACCGCGTCGCCGTGGCGGCGGGTGGTCTGTGCGACCGGACAGCTCTGCGAGGCAGAGGACCAGCAGCGCGAGGGCATGCTCGTGGCCGCCGACCACCCCGGTCACACCGGCTACGGGTTCGTCGCGGGCTTCTCCTACGCCAACAACTCGGTCACGGCCACCGTCCGCGCGGCCACCGCGGGCAGGCACCGGGTCGTCGTGAAGTACGCGAACGGCCAGGGCGGCGACGGCCGGCACGAGGACCGCACGCTCGGGCTCGGCGTCGACGGGCAGGCGGCCCGGCAGGTCACGCTGCCGCGGACGGCGGACTGGCGAGACTGGCGGCAGGCGGAGTTCGAGGTCGACCTGACCGCCGGCGAGCACCGCGTCTCGCTGACCCGGCGGTCGGGCGACTCGGGCAATGTCAACGTTGACAGCCTCGCCCTGCTCACCGCCGGCCAGGCCTACCCGGCCGAACGGGCGGTGGACGACTGCCGCTTCGGCACCACCTGCGAGGCGGAGAACGGCCGGATCAGCGGTCCGGCGGGCATCGCGGACGAGCACGCGGGCTTCGCGGGCACGGGCTTCGTCGCCGAACTGCGCGGCGGCACGACCTTGACCCAGCGCGTCACCGGCGTCCCGGCCGCGGGCACCCACCCGGTCGTGCTGCGCTACGCCAACGGTGCCGGTGGCGACGGCAAGCACGAGCCCCGGACCGTGTACCTCAACGGCCAGGCGGTCACGTTGCCCACCACGGCGAACTGGGCGACCTGGGCCACGGCGACCGCTCAGGTGGCGTTGCCCGCAGGCACCTCGGACCTCAGCCTCACGTGCCCGGACGCCGGCTGCCACGTCAACCTCGACAGCGTCGGTCTCAACAGCACGGCGCAGCACGTCGCGCTGGGCGGCTACCGCCGTTCGCTCGACGGTTACACCGGCACCAACGGTGACCCGAAGCTCTACCCGGGCCTGATGCACCGCGACGGCTGGTACCTGCTGGACGACACGATCTCCGCCCTGCGCGGCGGAACCCCCCGCGCGGACCGGGGTGCGCAGCCGTACCAGGACGGCTACCTGTTCGGCTACGGCCAGAACTACAAGGCGGCGCTCGGCGACCTGGCGGCGCTGACCGGCGGGTCGAAGCTGTTGCCGCGCTGGGCCTACGGCGTCTGGTACTCCGAGTACATCGACAGGACCGCGGCCGACTTCCGCGACCGCATCCTGCCCGCGTTCCGCCAGCACGGCGTTCCCCTGGACGTCCTCGTGGTCGACACCGACTACAAGGCGCACAACCTGTGGAACGGCTGGCGGATGGACTCCTCGAAGTTCCCCGACCCGCAGGGCTTCCTCGACTGGGCGCACGGCGAGGGGCTGCACAGCACGCTGAACATCCACCCGAGCATCCAGGGCGACGACCCGGACTTCGCCCAGGCCCAGGCCACGGCGAAGGGCAAGCTCGCCAAGGGCAGCTGCGCGAACTGCTACGTGTTCGACTGGGGCGACCCGGACCAGCTGCGGGCCTACCTCGAGCTGCACCGCAAGATGCCGACCGACTTCTGGTGGCTCGACTGGTGCTGCGACGGCTCGGGCTCGTCGTTGCGCGGCGTCACGCCGGACACGTGGATCAACGAGCAGTACGCGAAGATCGGCGCGTTCGCGTTCTCGCGCGGTTTCGGTTCCCTGCAGGCGGGCGGGTACAGCGGCGCCGGTCCGCTGCAGACCGGTCCGTGGGCGGAGAAGCGCAGCACCCTGCACTTCACGGGTGACACGTCGTCGACGTGGGGCGTGTTGAAGGGCACCATCGCCTACACCTCGGCCGAGGGCGTGGCGACGGGCATGTCGAACATCAGCCACGACATCGGCGGCCACAACGACACCACGGGCCTGCGCGGGTCGGAGACCTACCTCGACAACGGGCAGGTCCGCTACACCACCAAGATGCCGGACGACATGTACGCGCGGTGGGTGCAGCTCGGTGCGTTCCAGCCGATCACGCGCCTGCACAGCAACCACGGCGACCGGCTGCCGTGGCAGTACGGCCCGGCCGCGCAGGCGTCGGCGACGAAGTTCCTGAACCTGCGCGAACGCCTCGTGCCGTACATCTACACGCTGGCCGAGGAGGCGAACCGCACCGGCGTGCCGATGGTCCGTCCCGCCTGGCTGGAGCACCCCGGCAGCCCGGAGGCGTACTCCACTGTGGACAGCCAGTTCATGCTCGGCTCCGACGTGCTGGTCGCTCCGATCACCACGCCCGGTGACGTGGGCGAGACGCGCGTGTGGTTCCCGCCCGGCCAGTGGACCGACTACTTCACCGGCCGCGTGTACCAGGGCAACTCGTGGGCGACCGTCAGCGCGGGCTGGGACACCATGCCGGTGTTCCTGCGCTCGGGCGGGATGCTGGTGGAGCGCACCTCGGACGTGGCCAACGACGTGAAGAACCCGGCGGACGAGCTGACCGTGCACGTGACGGCCGGCGCCAAGGGCGAGTTCACGCTGTACGAGGACGGTGGGCGGAAGCTGTCGTCGCGGACGCGGATCGTGCAGGACGGCGACACGGTCACCGTGCACCCGGCTCGGGGCTGGTTCCCGGGCAAGGTGTCCAAGCGGGACTGGACGGTCGTGGTGCACGAGGCTGACGGGACGTCCCGCACGGTGAAGGCGGCCGGGAAGCCGGCGCAGCAGAAGGTGGTGATCCGGCTCCGCTGACGGGTGCGGGTGCCGCGCCGGGGTGTCGTGCGAGCGGCACGTCCGGCGCGGCACCGGCGGCTCAGTCCTCGGGCACCCACGTCAGCAGCCGCACCTTCGCCACGGTGCGCACGTGCTTGCGCATCGCCGCCGCGGCCTTCTTCCCGTCACCCGCGGCGATGGCCTCGTAGATCGCCGTGTGCTGCGCCAGAGACCGGGACGGGCGCCCCGGCTGGCGCAGCGACTCGGTGCGGCTCTCGGTGATCTGCCGGGCGATCGTCGTCATGAAGTCGGCCAGCAGCGAGCTGTGCGCGGCGGCGGTGACGGCGGCGTGGAAGCGGCGGTCGCCCTCCACGCCGTTCGCGCCGCCGGCGATCTCGTCGCGCATGAAGTCGAGGGCGAGCCGGATGGTCTCCAGCTCGGCTTCGGTGCGGCGTTCGGCGGCCAGTTCGGCGAGCTTGGTCTCCAGGGCCTCGCGGGCCTCCAGCACCTCGGGGAGGCGCTTGCGGCGTTCGACGAGCTGCTCGACCGGTTCGACGTCGAGGGTGTCGCGCACCAGGTACGTGCCGCCGCCGTGGCGGGCCTCGACCAGGCCCTGGACCTCCAGCACCACGATCGCCTGCTTGACCGACGCGCGGCTGACGCCCAGGCTCGCGGCCAGGTCCCGTTCGGCGGGAAGCCTGTCCCCCGCCTTGAGGCCGGCCTCGCCCACGTACGCCCGCAGGCGCTCGAGCACCTGCTCGTACAGGCGCGATTTGACCATGGGCCGCAGTGCCTCGGACATCGCCCCAGGATAACCGGTCAAGTGGCTCAGCCACTAGGCCACCTCTTGACAGCCGGTGGACCGTGGGCGGAAAGTGGCTCAGCCACTTGGCCACTGTGCCGAATCGGACAGCCCCAACGACGGGAGCCCCGCATGTCCGCTGAACTGATCTCGATACTCGTGCTGGTCGTGGTGTTCGTCATCGCCACGACCAGGTCGATCAACATGGGGGCGCTCGCCTTCGCCGCCGCCTTCGGGGTCGGCACGCTGGTGGCGGACATGAAGACCGACGACATCTTCAAGGGCTTCCCCGGTTCGCTGTTCGTCGTGCTGGTCGGGGTCACGTTCCTGTTCGCGATCGCCCGCGCGAACGGCACCACGGACTGGTTGGTGCACAGGGCGATCCGGCTCGTCGGCGGGCGCATCGCGTTGATGCCGTGGGTGATGTTCGCGATCACCGGCGTGCTGACCGCGATCGGCGCGGTGAGCCCGGCGGCGGTCGCCATCGTGGCGCCGATCGCGATGGGCTTCGCGGCCAAGTACCGGATCAGCCCGCTGCTGATGGGCGTGATGGTCGTGCACGGCGCCCAGGCCGGCGGGTTCTCCCCCATCAGCATCTACGGCACGATCGTCAACGGCATCGTCGACAAGGAGGGCCTGCCGGGCAGCCCGGTCGTGCTGTTCCTGGCGAGCCTGGTGGTGAACCTGCTGATCGCGGTCGTGGTGTTCGTGGTGTGCGGCGGCATGAAGCTCGCCCGCCAGCCCCTCGACGTTCCCGTGCCGGCCCGCACCGGCGGCGGCGGGAGCGGCGGTGACGAGCCGGGCGACGACGAGAGCACCACCCTGACGGCGCCCCGGATCGCCACCCTCCTCGGCCTGGCCGCGCTCGTGGTCGCCGCCCTCGTCTTCGACCTCGACGTCGGCCTCGCCGCGATCACCGTCGCCGTCCTGCTCAGCGTGGTGTGGCCGGAGACCTCGAAGGAGGCGATCACCCAGATCACCTGGCCGACCGTGCTGCTGATCTGCGGCATCCTGACCTACGTCGCCGTGCTGCAGACGATGGGCACGATCAAGTGGGCGGGCGACTCGGTCGCGGGCGTCGGCGCTCCCCTGCTCGCGGCGCTGCTGATCTGCTACATCGGCGCGATCGTCTCCGCGTTCGCCTCGTCGGTCGGCATCATGGGCGCGCTCATCCCGCTGGCGGTGCCGTTCCTGCTCCAGGGCGAGGTCAGCGCGATCGGCTTGATCGCGGCGCTGGCGGTGTCGGCGACGGTGGTCGACGTGAGTCCGTTCTCCACCAACGGCGCTCTCGTGCTGGCCGGTGCGCAGGACGTCGACCGCGACAGGTTCTTCAAGCAGCTGATGGTCTACGGCGGGATCATGGTCGCGGCGGCGCCGCCGCTGGTGTGGCTCGCCCTCGTCGTCCCGGGAATCTGGTGAGTTGATGTTCGCCTCGCAGTCCGACCGCGTCGCCCTCCGCTTCGGCGACCGCGCCCTGACCCACTCCGAGCTCGCGGCCCGCGCGGGAGCCCTCGCACAGCAGCTGTCCGGGCTCCCCCGCGTGGCGGTCTGGGCGACACCCACGATCGAGACGTGCGTCGCGGTCGTCGCGGCCCTGCTCGCCGGGGTGCCGGCCGTGCCGCTCAACCCGAAGGTCGGCGAACGGGAGCTCGCCCACATCGTCGCGGACAGCGCGCCCGCGTCCGTGCTCGCGGCACCCGGCGTCACGCTGCCCGATGGCCTGGGCTCCGTGCCGCGGCGGGACGTCACGCTCGACGGCGACTGCTCGGAGACGTTCGCCGATCCCGGTGACGAGGCTCCGGCCCTGATCGTCTACACCTCGGGCACCACGGGCTCCCCCAAGGGCGTCGTGCTGCCGCGCCGCGCCATCGTGTCCACTTTGGACGCCGTCGCGGAGGCGTGGCGGTGGACCGCGGACGACGTGCTGGTGCACGCGCTGCCGCTGTTCCACGTGCACGGCCTGATCCTCGGCGTGCTCGGGCCGTTGCGGCGCGGGGGAACGCTGCACCACCTCGGCAAGTTCTCCACCGAGCAGCTCACGAGGGCGCTCGACGGCGACGGCACGATGATGTTCGGCGTCCCGACGATGTACCACCGCATCGCCGAGGAGGTCGGCGGCAACCCCGCGCTCGGCAGGGCCCTGGCCGGGGCGCGGCTGCTGGTGTCGGGCTCGGCGGCGCTGCCGGTGCGCGACCACGAGCGGATCGCCGCGGCGACCGGGCAGCGGGTCGTCGAGCGCTACGGCATGACCGAGACGCTGATGAACACCAGCGTGCGCGCCGACGGCGACCGCCGGCCGGGAGCGGTCGGGGTGCCGCTGCCGGGAGTGCGGGTGCGGCTCGTCGACGACGCCGGGCAGACCCTGGACGAGGCCGGCGCGATCGGCGAGATCCAGGTGCGCGGCCCGAACCTCTTCACCGAGTACCTGAACCGGCCCGACGCCACCGCGGAGGCGTTCGCGGACGGCTGGTTCCGCACCGGCGACGTCGGCACGCGCGACCCCGACGGCTACTTCCGCATCGTCGGGCGCAAGGCCACGGACATCATCAAGAGCGGCGGCTACAAGATCGGCGCGGGCGAGATCGAGAACGCGCTGCTGGAGCACCCGTCGGTGAAGGAGGTGGCGGTGACCGGTGAGCCCGACGACGACCTGGGCGAACGGATCGTCGCCTGGGTCGTGCCCGCGGGCGCGGCACCGCCCGCCGACGAGCTCGCCGGCCACGTGGCCCGGTTGCTCACCCCGCACAAGCGCCCCCGCGTGGTTAGGTTCGTGGAGTCGTTGCCGCGCAACGACATGGGCAAGGTGATGAAACGTGCCCTCGGGACGTGAGACCGCCCGCGAGGTGATCGGCGACGTGACGTCGTCGTTCACCGAGCTGCCGGACGAGCTGGTGCCGTCCGGGGTGGACGGGCCGCTCGGGTGGCCGGGGTACGGCGACCAGCTGGCCCGTGCGGCCGAGTCGACCGGGGAGAGCGAGTCGGTCGTCTGCGGGGTCGCCGGCATCGGTGGCGTCACCGCCGTGGTCGTGGCGTTCGAGTTCGGGTTCCTCGGCGGCTCGCTGGGAACCCGGACCGGCGCCCGGATCGAGCGGGCCTTCACGCACGCCCGTGAACGGCGGCTGCCGGTGGTGTCGCTGGTCGCGACCGGTGGCAGCCGCATGCAGGAGGGCACGCTCGCGTTGCTGCAGCTGTCCGGGATCGCCCGCCAGATCACCCTGACCCGCGAGGCCGGGCTGCCGCACGTCGCCGTGCTGCGCGACCCCACGACCGGCGGCGGCTGGGCGACGCTCGGGGCGGGCGCGGACGTCGTGCTGGGGCTGCGCGGTGCCCAGGTGGGGTTCGCCGGCTCGCGGGTGCGTCCGCCCGGCTACACGGTGGCGCAGCAGTTCGCGGCCGGGTCGGTCGACCAGCTCGTGCCGCGGGAGGAGCTGCGCGACCGCCTGGAGCGGTGGCTGCGGCTGCTCACCACGTCCGCCCGCGCCGCCGCTCCCCCACCGGTGGCGCTGGGCGAGGCCCTGCTGCCGGCGACGGGGTGGGACGCGGTGGTGCGCGCCCGGACTTTCGGCCGTCCGCGCGCCAAGGCCTACCTCGGGTCCTACTTCGACTGGCACGAGCCGATCAGCGGCGACCGCGCCGGCGGCGTCGACCCCGGGGTGTTCTGCGGGTTCGGCCACCGCGACGGCGAGACGTTCGCCTACGCGGCGCAGGACGGCACGGCGACGCGACCGGCGGGGTTCCGCACGGCGGCGCGCCTGGTCCGGCTCGCCGACCGGCTCGGTGTGCCGGTGCTGACGCTCGTGGACACGCCAGGAGCGGCCAACGACGAGGCGGCCGAGAAAGCGGGCGTGGGTGCCGCGATCGCCGACCTCTTCACGGCCATCGCGTCCGCGCGCGTGCCGGTGACGACGCTGCTGATCGGCGAGGGCGGATCGGGTGGCGCGCTGGCGTTCGCCGCGCCGGACCGGATGTGGGTGACGCCGGACAGCTACTTCGCGGTGATCTCACCGGAGCTCGCGACCGGGATCCTGAAACGGGATCCCGCGCAGGCCCGGCGCACGGCCGACGAACTGCGGCTGCGGCCGCAGGACCTGGTCGAGCTGGGGGTCGCGCGCGGCGTGGTCCGGCCCGGCCGGTCCTCCGGCCAGGCCACGGCGATGTAGAAGGCCTGCGGTGGGACGCAGATCGTGAGAAGCCGCCCTCGGTGCCCCTGCTCGTCCCCGGCCTCCTGCTCCCCGGGCTTGGCCGTGCTCAGGCCACGCGAGGAACGGTGAACACGCGCAGGAACGTGTCGAGCAGCGCGCGACGGCCCTTCAGCTCCACCTCGCCGTCCCGCGCCGCCGTCATGATGGCGCGGTAGGAGGCCAGTTCGTCGTCGGCGAAGGTCGCGGTGATCGTCAGGTCGGGCTCGGCCGGAGCCGGGCCGAGTCCGGTGACCAGGTCGCCGTCGGTCAGGACCGCGTGCACCACCACGTCGCGGACGTGGATCTCCCACGAGGCGGTGAGGCCTGCGGCTTCGGCCGGCTGGAAGACGGCGCGCAGGTTCAGCACCAGGCCCTCGGGCGTCACGACGTCGCCGCGCTGCGGCTCGCCGAGCTGCGTCGCGCCCCAGCGGGCCAGCGACAGCAGGGCCGGCTCCAGCGAACGACCCACGTCGGTCAGGTCGTAGACGACGCCTCGCGCCGGGGCCGGGGCGACCCGGCGTTCCACGATTCCGGCCTGCTCCAGCTCTTTCAGGCGCGTGGCCAGCACGTTCGTCGGGATGCCCGCCAAGCCGGTCTGCAGCTCCGTGTACCGGCGGGGGCGCACGAGCAGGTTGCGGACGATCAGCAACGCCCACCGCTCGCCCACCAGCTCCAGCGCGCGGGCGAGGCCGCAGTACTGGCCGAAGTCACGTCGCTTCACATCCCCGAGCGTAGCAAGCTTGCCAACGCGTAGCTATCTGCACTGTTCGAAGTTTACTTGCAAAAACGAAGTGGACGGGTTTACCGTCGTCGCACTCCGACGACACCGAACTCAGAAGGACGTGCGATGACCGCCCTGCTCGAACGTACGGAGACGGCCGCGCGGCGGCCGCTGCTCTCCCGCGGTGCCGGCTTCGCGGGCATCTCGGCCGCGATGGTCGCGATCCTCGTCGCGGCCGGCGCGCCGACGCCGTTGCTGCCGATCTACCAGCACCAGTGGGGGTTCGCGCCGTGGGTGCTGACGCTCGCGTTCGGTGTCTACGCGTTCTCGTTGCTCATCGCGATCCTGGTGGTCGGGTCGCTGTCGGACTACGTGGGACGGCGGCCGCTCATGATCGGCGCGCTCGCGGTGGACCTCGTCGCGATGGTGATGTTCCTGCTGGCACCGGACATCGGCTGGGTCATCGCGGCGCGGGTGGTGCAGGGCATCGCGACCGGCGCCGCGTCCGCCGCGCTCAGCGCCGCGGTGGTGGAGCTCGCGCCGGAGCGGTTCAAGAAGCTCGGCGCGCAGATGACCAGCATGGCGCCGCTGGGCGGGCTGGCGATCGGTGCGCTGTTCGCCGGGGTGCTGGCGGAGTTCGCCGCCACGAACGCCGCTTTCGAGGTGTGGTTCGTGCTCGCGGTCGTCATGGCGGCCGGGACCGTCTTCGCGACCTTCACGCCGGAGACCGCGACGCGCAAGCCCGGCGCTCTGGCCTCGCTGACCCCGCGCCTCTCGCTGCCGCGCCAGGTGCGCCGGCTGTACTGGACGTCGGTCCCGGGCATCCTCGGCGGGTTCATGACCATGACGGCGTTCATGGGGCTCGTGCCCGCGCTGCTGGTCGCGATCTTCGCCGTGCGGAGCCCGATCGTCGGTTCACTGCTGGCCTTCGTCGCGCTCGGAGCGTCCACGGCGGCCTCCGCGTTCACCGGCGGGATGCGCGCCACGGGGCTGCGGCTGGGCGGCCTGGTGGCGATGGCCGCCGGCGCCGCCCTGTTCGTCGGCAGCATCGGTGCCACGTCGCTGCCGCTGCTGTGGGCCGCCGCGGCCGTGGGCGGTGCGGGGATCGGCGCGTCGTTCGCCGGCACCACGCGCGGCCTCGTGCCGGAGGTCGCGCCGCACGAGCGGGCCGCGCTGTTCACCGCGATCTTCTTCGTCGGCTACCTCGCGATGGGCAGCTCGGCGATCATCGCGGGCCTCGCCATCGGCGCGGTAGGCGCGGTCCCGATGGCGGTGGGCTACGGGGTGGTCGTCGCGCTCGTCACCCTGGCCGGCGCGGTGGCGACCGCGCGCTTCACCCGGAGGTGACGCGGTCGGCGTGGACGTGCGTGCGCACCCCCTGGGGGTCGAACAGGATCAGCAGTTCGACCGCACCGCCGTCCGCGCTGCCCAGCCAGTGCGGCTTCGAGGTGTCGAACTCGGCGGCCTCACCGGGCGGCAACGTCAGGTCGAGGTCGTCGAGCACCAGCCGCAACCGTCCGTTGAGGACGTAGAGCCACTCGAAGCCGTCGTGCGTCTGCACCGTCGGCTCGAGCGGTCGCGGCACGGCGGGGATCAGCATCTTGAACGACTGCACCCCGCCCGGCCGCCGCGACAGCGGGACGAACGTCATGCCGAACCTGTGGATCGGCTTGAGGTGGATGCGCGGGTCACCGGTGCGCGGAGCGCCGACGAGGTCGTCCAGCGGCACGTCGTACACCCGCGACAGCGGGAGCAGCAGCTCGAGGGTCGCGCGCCGCTGCCCGCTCTCCAGCCGGGACAGGGTGCTCTCGGAGATCCCGGTGGTCGTCGCGAGGTCGGCGAGCGTGATGCCGCGGTGCCGCCGCAGCGTCCGCAGCCGCGCACCCACCCCGTCCAGCACCTGTTCGGTCTCGGCGTTCACGACCCGCAGTTTGCCACATCGGCAAGTTTCCGTGCCGGGAAGAGCAAGTCCGTCGCAGGCTGAGGCCATGAAACGCCTCGCAGTCGCTCTCCTGCTCCTGCTCACCGCCTGCTCGGCCGCTCCGGACCCCGCGTCGGCGCACGCCGCCGTCACCCGGAACGACCCGGCTTTCGAGAAGACCTTCCGGCACGAGTTCGCCGACGTCGACGGCGTCCGCCTGCACTACGTCACGGGCGGCAGCGGTACCCCGGTCGTGCTGCTGCACGGCTGGCCGCAGACCTGGTACGGCTGGTGGCCGGTGATGCCGGACCTCGCCGGACGCCACACCGTCTACGCCGTCGACCTGCCCGGCCTCGGCGACAGCACCGGCACACCGACCAGCTTCGCCAAGGCCGCGCTCGCGCGGTACGTGCACGCGCTGACCGAGAAGCTGGGGCTGCGCGACGCCTCGATCATCGGTCACGACCTGGGTGCCGCCGTCGCGTTCCAGTACGCCAGCCAGTTCCCGCAGGACACCGCCCGGCTCGGCTACCTCGACCTGCCGCTGCCGGGTCCCGCGATCGACGCGCGCACCTACCGCTCGCTGAGCTGGCACATCGCGTTCCACTCGCAGCCAGGGATTCCCGAGGCGCTGGTCGACGACGAGGTCCGCGACTACCTGAAGGCCTTCTATCCGCAGGTCTCCCACCAGGGCAGCGCTTTCGGTGGCACGGCGACGAGGTCCCCGTTCACCGACGCCGACATCGACGAGTACGCGCGGACCTACGGCAAGAACCTGGCCAACGGCTTCGAGCTCTACCGCGCCCTGGAGCAGGACGTCCGCGACACCGAGGCCGCCCGGCCGGTGGGGGTGCCGACCCTGGTGATGGCCGCGGAGGGCCAGGCCCGGGCGGTCCAGGGCACCGCGGCGCCGCGGATGACGAACGTCGTGCGGGCGGTCGACGTGCCGGAGGCGGGCCACTGGCTCGTCGAGGAGAACCCGGAGTTCGTCACCGCGGAGCTGCTGCGCTTCCTCAGCTCATGACCGGGAAGCGCTCCGCCCACGGCGCCGCCTGCTCCAGCTGGGCCGCCAGCTTGATCAGCAGCGACTCCCCCGCCAGCGGCGCCACGAACTGCACGCCGAGCGGCAGCCCGTCGGCCGTCCAGTGCAGCGGCAGCGACAGCGCGGGCCGGCCGGTGATGTTCGCGAGCTGCGTGTACGGCACCCAGCCGAGGTTGTCCCTGATCATGTCGTCGACCAGGCCCGTGTGCCGCAGGAACCGGGCGGTGCCGGTCTTGAGCACCGCGTCCGTCGCCCGCCGCAGCGACACCGGCAGGTCGAACTGGCCGACCTTCGGCGGCGGGGTCGCCAGCGTGGGCGTCAGCAGCAGGTCGTAGGACTCGAAGAACGTGCTGAGGCGGCGGGTGTGCGCGTGCCGCCGCTGCACGGCGTCCACGTAGTCGACGCTGCTCGTGGCCCGTCCCAATGCGGCCATGAGCAGCGTGTCGCGTTCGAACGCCGCGTCCGGCGCCCCGGTCAGCCGCTGGGCGTCGGCCACCTTCCAGGCGAGGTTCACGAACCACGTCAGCAGGAAGTCCTTGGCCAGCACGGCGTCGTCGAACGGCGCCTCCGGCAGTTCCTCGACGTGGTGCCCCAGGTCGGTGAGCACGCGGACCGCCGAGGCGACGGCCGCGACCGCCTCCGGGTGCGGAGCGGGGTTGATCGCCGACGGCACCCGCACGCCGATCCGCAGCTTTCCGGGCTCCTGCCCGACGCACGAGGCGAACGACGACTCCGGCAGCGCGACCGAGTACGGACCGGCGAGCTCCCCTCCGCAGATCACGTCGAGCATCGCGGCCGTGTCGCGCACGGTCCGCGACACGACGCCCTGCACGGCCGCGCCGTGCATCATCTCGGCGGTCTCGGGGCCGAACGGCGTGAGGCCGCGCCCCGGCTTGAGCCCCACGAGCCCGCAGCACGCCGCCGGGATCCGCGTCGAGCCGCCGCCGTCGTTGGCGCCGGCGCACGGCACGATCCCGGCGGCGACCGCAGCCGCCGACCCGCCCGACGAGCCACCGGGCGTCCGGTCGAGGTCCCACGGGTTGCGCGCGGGACCCCAGACCGCCGACTCGCTGATCGCCTTCGCGCCGAACTCCGGCAGGTTCGTCTTGCCGAAGATCACCAGGCCGGCGTCGATCCACCGCTGGACCACGGTCGAGTGCTCGGTGACCTTCTTGTTCACGAGCGACCGCGAGCCGTTCGACGTCGGCAGGCCCGCGTAGTCCTGGCCGAGGTCCTTGATCAGGAACGGCACGCCCGCGAACGGGCCGGTGAGGTCGTCGGACGGATCGGCGGGCACGTCCCGGACGATCGCGTTGAGCCTCGGGTTCACCTCGGCGGCGCGCTTGCGCGCCACCTCGAGCAGTTCGGCCGCGGACACCTGCCTGTCCGCGACGAGCCGGGCCAGCCCGGTCGCGTCGTACTTCCGGTACTCGTCGAAGTCCACGCGCACAAGCTAGCCGGTCGGCCGCGGCGAGCACGCCGTCACAGGTGCCCGTTGCCGAGGTGGCTCATCGCGGCCGCCACGCCGACGTCGAGGGCCTGCTGCATGACGTGCGGACGCCGTTCGGTGCGGCCGATCACGGCGCTGCCCAGCGGCGGCCGGATCTGCAGGCACGCGGGGTGCGACGCGAGCATCTCCTCGTCCTTCGCCCGGATCTCCTCGCGGCGCAACCAGTTCGAGACGACCCCCGGCGCGTGCCGGGCGAACCAGCGCGACAGCACCAGCCGTTCGCCCCGCGACGGCGGCACGCCCAGGAACTCGTCCTCGCGGCGGGTGCGCAGCGCCACGACGTGGGTGGCGCCCTGCGCGACCGCCGTGCCGACCGGGATCGTCTCGCTCAGCCCGGCGTCGACGTACGGGCGGCCGTCGATCACCACCGGGTCGCCCGCGAGGAACGGCATGGCGGTCGACGCCCGCAGCGCGGTCTGCAGGCTCGCGGTGTCGCGGACGTACCCGTGCAGGTCGGCCGGCTCGCCGGTGAGCCCGTCCGTGGTCATCGGGTGGAACTCGACGGGGTTGTCGACGACCTCCTGGAAGCCCATCGGGTGGACCTGCGTGTAGATCGTGTGCACGAGGTGGTGGGTGTCGACGACCGGCCGCCGGGTGAACGCGCGCCGCGGGTTGATGGTCGTGCGCATCACGGCCGGGTCCCACCACGCGTGCTTGCTGCTGTCCGCCCGCCCGCACAGCAGCCAGGCGGCGTTGAGCGAGCCCGCGGAACTGCCGTACACGGCGTCGAACAGCGGCAGCAGGCCGAGCCGTTCGATCGCGACGGTCATCCCGCTGGAGTAGACGCCTCGCGAGCTCCCGCCTTCCACCAGCAGGACGAGACGGGCGTCGTCGGTGCGCCGACCGGGGGTGCTCCGCTGCCGCCGGCGCTCCCGCAGCAGCTCCAGAACCGTTGTCACACAGCCGAGTGAACCACGACCGCACTATCCACTTGCGAACGGCTGCTAGCGTGGAGGTGAGATCAACCGCCTCGACGAGGAGTTCGACGTGCTGGTGGGTGAAGACGACATCTCAGGGTGAGCCCTGGATGTGACAGGCCATCCCTCGCGATGGCCGTTTCGTCGTCCCTTTTTCCCTCACGCGCGGTGGTTCCGCGCGCGGCACATCCCGAGGTCTCTCACCCATGTCCGACGCTTTCATCGTCGTGTCGTCCCTGTCGTTCTCCTGGCCGGACGACACCCCCGTCTTCGACGGCCTGTCCGTCTCGGTGCCCGGCGGCCGGACCGGTCTCGTCGCCCCGAACGGCGCCGGCAAGTCGACGCTGCTCAAGCTCGTCGCCGGAGCGCTGACCCCGTCCGCGGGCAGCGTGTCCGTGACCGGCGTGCTCGGCTACCTTCCCCAGGACCTGCCGCTCACCGCCGGGCTGACCGTCGCGCAGGTGCTCGGCGTCGCGGACGTCCTGAGCGCGATCCGCGCGGTCGAGTCCGGTGACGTCGCCGAGGAGCACTTCACCACCATCGGCAACGACTGGGACCTGGAGGAGCGCACGCGCGCCCAGCTCGACCGGCTCGGCCTCGGCGGCCTGGCCCTCGACCGCGTGCTCGGCACGCTGAGCGGCGGGCAGGTCGTCTCGCTGGGGCTCGCGGCGCAGTTGCTGAAGCAGCCGGACGTGCTGCTGCTCGACGAGCCGACCAACAACCTCGACCTCGACGCCCGGCACCGGCTCCACGACGTGCTCGACGACTGGCGCGGGTGCCTGCTCGTGGTGAGCCACGACCGCGCGCTGCTCGACCGGGTGGACCGGATCGCCGAGCTCGACGGCGGCGAGGTCCGCTTCCACGGCGGCAACTTCACCGCCTACGAGGAGGCGGTCGCGGCCGAGCGCGAAGTGGCCGAGAAGAACGTCCGCAGCGCCGAGCAGGAGGTCAAGCGCGAAAAGCGGGAGATGCAGCAGGCCCGCGAACGCGCCGCGCGCCGGGCGTCCACCGCGCAGCGCACCCTCTCGAACGCGGGGCTGCCGAAGATCTTCGCGGGCACCATGAAGCGCAACGCGGAGGTCTCGGCGGCCAGGGCGGACGGCACGCACGCCGCCCGCCTCGGCGCGGCCCGCTCGAAGCTCGACCAGGCCGAACGGGCGTTGAAGGACGAGCAGAAGATCAGCCTGGAGCTGCCGCGGACCGCCGTTCCCGCCGGTCGCACGCTCTTCCTCGGCTCCGGCCTGCGGGTGCGCGACCTGTTCGCGGACCTCGACCTCACGATCCGCGGCCCGGAACGCATCGCGCTGGCCGCCCCGAACGGCGCCGGCAAGTCGACCCTGCTGCGCCTGGTCCACGGGTCGCTCACCCCGGACAGCGGTGAGGTGAAGCGGGCCGACGGGCGCATCGCGTACCTGTCGCAGCGGCTCGACCTGCTCGACGACTCCCGCACGGTGGCCGAGAGCCTGGCGGACTTCGCCCCGGCGATGCCTCCCGCGGACCGGATGAACCTGTTGGCGCGCTTCCTGTTCCGAGGTGCACGGGCACACCTGCCGGTCGGCGTGCTGTCCGGTGGCGAACGGCTGCGGGCGACGCTGGCGTGCGTCCTGTTCGCCGAACCCGCGCCGCAACTGCTGCTGCTCGACGAACCGACGAACAACCTCGACCTCGTCAGCGCCGGACAGCTGGAGAGCGCGCTGAACGCGTACCGGGGCGCGTTGGTGGTGGTGAGCCACGACGAGCGGTTCCTGGACGAGGTGAGGATCGACCGCCGGCTGCGCCTCGACGGCGGCAGGCTGCTGGAGGCCGCCCGTGGCTGAGGCGGCACCGGTCGCCGACGACCCGGTGCACGGCTTCGCCGACAGGCGCGTGTTCGACGGGTGTCGCTGACAGCCGCGCCCGGCCGGTGCATCGGCTGATCGACGAGAACGGCGTGGGCAACTCCACGCTGCTGCGGCTGCTCGCGAGGGCCGAGCAGCCCAGCTGCGCTGCCCAGTCGGCGGCGATGTCGAAAAAGCCGTGACGGATTCGACCTGGGTGTGCAGGAACCAACCACACCACGGAGGAATCGTCATGACCGGACTCCCGCCCGTCGCCGACCTCGCCACCTGGCAGAAGGCCCGCGACGAGCTCCTGGTCCGCGAGAAGGCCCACACGCGCGAGGGCGACGCGATCGCGGCCGAACGCCGGAAGCTGCCGATGGTCGAGTTCGACGGGAAGGTCGAGGTCGTCGGAGCGCAGGGGGCTGTGCCGTTCGTCGAGTTGTTCGAGGGGCGCGAGGAACTCGTCGTCTACAAGCACATGTGGTGGGACGGCGCGCCACACCAGGGACAGTGCGAGGGGTGCACGCACGTGCCGTGGCACTTCCAGGACGCCGCCTACCTCCACGCGCGCGGTGTTTCGTTCGCCGTGCTGACGACCGGCGCGTGGGAGGAGGTGGCGCCGTTCGTGGAGTTCATGGGCTACACGCAACCGTGGTACTCGGTGCGGGGCCTGGACGAGCCCGTCGGCGGGGAGATGGGGTACCTGACCAGCTACCTGCGCGACGGCGACCGCACGTTCCTCACCTACTCGACGACCGGGCGCGGGTGCGAGCTCGTCAACGGGTCGCTGGCGCTGCTCGACATCACCGCGCGCGGGCGGGGCGAGCAGTGGGAGCGGCACCCCGAGGGCTGGCCGGAGGGGCGGCAGGCCGGCTGGTTCTGGCGGACGAACGCGGACGGGCAGTCCAGCTGGGACGAGGACAGCCGGCCCGTTCCCCAGTGGACGCGGCCCGGCGTCACGCCGGTGCGGACGCTCGGCAGGCAGGGGCACTGCCACTGACGTGGGCGGTGGCGAGGACGCGGCGCTTCCCGTCGAACGTCGACAGGACGCTCCGCGCCTCGCCCTGCAGCGACACCACCGCGGGGTCGTCCGGCGCTTCGAGGGTGAGCGCCTCTTCCCAGAGGCGCTTCTCGGCCGCCCGCCACTCCGGCCTGTCGCGGACCTCGACGCCGGTGAAGCCGGCCTCGGGCAGTTGGCGTGCGAGGTCCAGTTCGCGGATCGGTCCCCAGATCGACGTGTCGGCGGGGTCGACCGCCTGCCAGCCGGTGACGACGAGGCGGCCGCCGGGCCGGAGCACGCGCCGGCACTCCCGCAACGCGTCCGGCTTGGACTCCGCGAACTGCACCGAGTCGACGACGAGCACCGCGTCCACCGACGCCGGGGCGAGGCCCGTGGCGGTCAGCGATCCGACGCGGAAGTCACCACCGCGCTGCCGGGCCTGCTCGATCGCCACGGCGGAGAAGTCCACGCCGACGAGCCCGCAGCCGGTGCGCCGGGCGATCTCGCGGCCGAGTCCGCCCCGGCCGCACGCCAGGTCCAGCAGGACGTCGCCGGACGAGAGGCGCAGGGCCGTCACGACCTCGTCCAGTCCCGCTCCGCCGAGCATGCCGGTGGACTCGACGCCGGCGGGCAGGCCGAGCATCCGCGCCATCAGCTCGTCGACCAGTGGCGACCCGTCACGATCGGTGTACCAGCGGTCGAAGACCTCGGCGCTCATCATCCAGTCGATCATGCCAGGCTTCCTCGGGAGAGCCGGGCCGTTCGCGAGAAGAACCGCGAACGCTGACGCTCCGCTCCGGACCGGACGCCCTCCGCAGCGGCCCGGTGACGCCTGGACCAAAGTATGACGGCGCGTTAGGCCAGGGTATGACGACGCGCGAGCGGCGACGTCGTTATTGTCCGTTCCGATGGGGTTGACCTGGTCCTAAACCCCTTTTCCGCCGAAGGGACAGCCGCGTCATGTGGGAAGTTCTGCAGTCAGCGACCGACGTGCGGTCGCGCGTGACCGAGTGGATGGGGAAGCGGTTCCTCGCCCACCTCAGCAAGACCGGGTTCGACCTCGAGTCGTCCTGGTTCGTGCCGTCGCGCGTGCTGGCACCCCTGCGGCGCACCGGGCTGGACCCGGTGCCCGAGATGGCGCGGATGCAGGCCACCGCTCCGCTGACGCGGCTGCCGCTGCCCGTGACGGTGTGGCTGGTGACGGGGTACGAGGCGTCCAAGCAGGTGCTCGTCGACTCCGAGGCGTTCAGCAACGACTTCGGCCACCTGCGGGAGCTCGGGCTGTTCTCGGACGAGGCGCCGGGCGGGCTCGGGTTCAGCGACCCGCCGGAGCACACGCGGCTGCGCAGGGTGCTGACGCCGGAGTTCACCATGCGGCGGCTGTCGCGGCTCGTGCCGCGGATCGAGCAGATCGTCGCGGACCAGCTCGACCTGATGTCCATGAAGGATGGCGCGGTCGACCTCGTCGAGCACTTCGCGATGACGGTGCCGGCGCTCACGATCTGCGAGCTGCTGGGCGTGCCCGCCAGCGAGCGCGAGGAGTTCCAGCGGCGCAGCGTCTCGCGCTTCGACCTCGGCGGGGCGGCCACGACGTCGTTGTCCGCGGTGTCCGAGTCCATCGTGTACTTCCGCGAACTCGTGCGGGCGCAGCGGCTCGCACCGACCGACGGGCTGCTCGGTGAGCTCGTGCGCAAGCACGGCGACGAGCTGGACGACGACGAGCTGGCCGGTCTGGCGGACGGGCTGCTGACCGGTGGCTTCGAGACAACCGCCAGCATGATCTCGCTCGGCACGCTCGCGATGCTGCGCAACCCGGTGCTGTGGGAGCAGGCGCTCGGTGACGACAAGGCCGTGAACGGGCTGGTCGACGAGCTGCTGCGACACCTCAGCGTCGTGTCGGTGGCGTTCCTGCGGATCGCCCGGCGCGACATCGAGATCGCCGGGACGAAGGTCAGGGCGGGCGACATCGTGGCGTGCTCGCTGTCGCAGGCGAACCGCGACCCGAGCGTCTACGCGACCCCCGAGCAGATCCTCCCGGAGCGGGCCGCGGGTCAGCACCTCGCGTTCGGCTACGGCGCGCACCGCTGCATCGGGGCCGAGCTCGCCAAGATGGAGCTGCGGATCGCCTACCCGGCGCTCGCCAAGCGGTTCCCGGAGATGCGGCTCGCGGTCGAGCCGGGCGACCTCGCGTTCCGCAAGCTCTCGATCGTCTACGGGCTGCACTCGATGCCGGTCCACCTCGGTCAGCAGCCCAGCCCCATCCAGCAGGTTCTTTGACGGAGTCGCGTGGGGGACGGCCTGGTGCAGGGCACGAACCTCGCGAACCTGCGGACCGCGTGGACCGCAGCGACCAAGCCGGCGCGGGACGCGGGCCGGGCCGCGGTCACCCCGGCTTCGGCGATGGGATGGCGAAGAAGCCGGCCCGCGGCCCGGTGCAGATGATCTACGGCCGGTACTCGGCGGGACCGCGGAACAGCCTGCGGCGCGACGCTGACGAAGAAGGCCGTCTACCAGTGCTCCCCGGTGACCGACGACCCGGACACCGACGTCGGCGAGAGCCTCACGCCGGCCACCTACCGCCGGGTGACGCGCTGGCAGCTGACCACGCCGGGCTCGACCGCGACGACCACGCAGCTCGTGGAGGGCTTCAACTGGTTCGACATGGCCCCGCAGGTCGGCTGACGACGACGGGGAAGGGCCACCTGGACGTCCAGGTGGCCCTTCCCCGTGTTCCTACTCCCTGATGCCGATGGCGTCGATCGGCTTGGCGCGCAACGACAACCGCGTCGAGATCGCGATCGACACCACGCCGAGCACCGCGGCGCCGGCGAGCGCGCCCAGGTAGACGGTGATCGGGCCGGAGGGCAGCGGGGTGCCGGTGAGGCCGGCCGCCAGCACGGCCAGCGGAACCGCCGCCACCAGCGAGCCGAGCACGGCGGCCAGTCCGACCGTGAGTAGGGCCTCGATCCGCATCATCCGCACCACCTGCCGCCGTCCGGTGCCGACGAGCCGCAGCAGGGCGAACTCGCGGCGGCGGGCCGCTGTCGACATCACGAGCGTGTTCGACACCGAGATCGCCACGTAGCCGAGGATCACGCCCACGGCGACGAGGTTCAGCAGGAACTGGGTGTGCTCGGCGTCGCGGTCCTGCGCCGCCACCCGGTCCGTCACCCGCAGGCCGGGATAACGGCCGGTCAAGCCTTGCAGGGCCGTCGTGTCGGCGGCCCGCACCAGGACGGCGCTGTCCATGCCCGCGGTGGTGTGGGCACGGGCGTCGGCGGCCGAGAGCACGTAGTCGCCGAACGCCAGGTCGTGGTCGTAGGTCGCGACCACCCGCAGCTTCGCCGGGCTGCCGTCGGCGAACCAGAACTCGACGGTGTCGCCGATCTTCTTGTCCTCCCAGGAGGCGTGCGAGTCGCTCAGCGCCACGGTGCCCTCGGCGAGGTCGCCGAGGCTGCCGGAGACGACGCCGAGGTCGACCAGCCCGCCCGCGGTGCGGTCGAGGCCGTTGGCCGGGCGGCTCTGCACCTCGACGGTCTCACCGGTCCTGCTCGCGGTGATCACCTGCGTGCGCACCAGCGAGGTGGCGGTGACACCGGGGAGCCGCCGTGCCGCGTCCGCGACCTCGGCCGGCACTCCCGCGACACCGGTGACGACGTGACCCGCGGTGATCGACCTGGTGGTCTCCTGGCCGACGGCGGCGGTGAACGTGGTCTGGCTGTAGTAGTTCACCACCGCGAAGCCGATCGCGAGCATCAACGGCGTCACCGCCGCGGCGAGGCGCCGGGAGTTCTTCAGCACGTTCGCCGCCGCCAGGTAGCCGCTCACGCCGGACGACCTCGCGAGCACCGGGGCGATCACCCGCACCGCCGCCCCGATGACGCGCGGACCGGTGAGCGCCAGGCCGATGATCAGCACGAGCGCCGCCATCACCGACATCGCCGCGCCGAGCTGGCCGCGCAGGAACAACGGCAGCGTCGTCGCGCCGAGCCCGAGACCGACCAGCGCCCAGCCGATCGCGAGCCGGATCCTCCCGGCGTCGCGCTTCTGCACCGCGGCCTCGCCCAGCGCCTCGACCGGGTTGATCGACGACGGCCTGCGCGCGGCGCTCCAGGCGGCGAGACGTGCCGCGCCGACCCCGATCAGCAGTGCCGCGACCAGCGGGATCGGGCTGATCGAGAGCGCGAAGTCGTCCGGCACCACGCCGATCCTCGCGAACGCGGCGCGCAACCCCTGGCTGACGAAGACGCCCAGCAGGCTGCCGGCCACACCGGCGACCACGGACACCACCGTCGTCTCCACGCCGATCAGCCTGCGGATCTGCCGCGGCGTCGCGCCGACGGCCCGCAGCAGGGCGAACTCGCGGCGGCGCTGCTCGACGGTCAACGCCAGGGTGCTGGCGACCACGAAGATCGCGACCAGGACCGCGTACCCGCCGAACGAGCCCGCCAGGATCGCGAGGATCGACTTGGTCCGGCTGACGTCGTCGAACTCGGCCGCGCTGCGGTCGGCGCCCTCCGACACCGTGACGCGCTCGCCCTTCAGCGCCTCCTCGACCCGGTCCGCGTGCGCACCGAGCACCCCGATGGCGCTCACCTGGTCCGCACGCCCGGCGAGCTCGGCCGCCTTCGCCTCGCCGAAGAACATCGCCGCCTGACGCGCACGGCCGGGTGCCTCGGCGATCCCGGCGACGCGGTGGGTCACGGGCGCCGACCGGGTCATCACCCGCACTTCGTCCCCCACCGCGACCCCCGCCTCGGCGGCGAGCGCCGAGTCGAGGACGACCTCGTCGCCCTTCGGCGCGTTCCCCTCCTTCAGCGTGAACGGCGCCAGCACGGCGGAGTCCCAGTTGTGGCCGAAGGACGGCTTGCCCGCGAGCGGCTGCCCGTCGGGCCCGACCACCACGGCCTGGAAGGTCCGCTGCGGCACCGTGGCCTTCACCCCGGGCACGGCGGCGATCCGGGCCGCGAGGGCGGCCGGGATGCCCGGCTGCTCGGCGGCGTGCTCGAACGCCAGGACGTCGGCGCCGGGCGGCCGGACGATCCGGTCACCGGTGACGACCACGTCGGCGGCGGCGTAGCGCTGCGTCGGGACGCCGCCGCGCAGGCCGGACTCCATGAGGATCCCGCAGGCCGCGACGAGCGCGGTGCCGCAGAGGATCGCGACGAAGGCCCCGGCGAACCCGCCGGTGCGGGCCTTGACGGTTTGCCAGGCGAGGGTCAGCACGACTTCTCACTCCCCACGAGCCGCGCCACGAGGACCGTCGCGCGGACCGGCGACTCGACGCCGAGCACTCCGCCCGGCTGCGTCAGCTCCAGCACGCTCACCACTCCCCCAGGTGCGTCATCCGCTCGGCCACGCGCTCCGGCGTCGGCCCGGCGAGCTCGCCCGCCAGCCGTCCGTCGGCCAGGAACAGCACGCTGTGTGCGGCAGAAGCGGCGACCGGGTCGTGCGTGACCATCAGGACCGTCTGGCCCATGTCGTCCACAACGGACCGCAGCAGCGTCAGGACCTGGTGCGCGGTGCGCGAGTCCAGGGCACCGGTCGGTTCGTCGGCGAGCACCACCTCGGGCCTCGCCACCAGGGCGCGGGCGATCGCGACGCGCTGCTGCTGGCCGCCGGACAGCTCGGCGGGCAGCCGGTCGAGCCGTCCGTCGAGACCGACCCTGCCGACCACCTCGCGCAGCCACCGCCGGTCGGCGGCCCGGCCGGCGAGGCGCAGCGGCAGGGTGACGTTCTGCTCCACGGTCAGCGACGGCAGCAGGTTGTAGGCCTGGAACACGAACCCGATCCGGTCGCGGCGCACGGCGGTCAGCGCGGCCTCCTTCAAGCCACCGAGGTCGGTGTCGCCGAGCAGCACGCGCCCGGACGTCGGCCGGTCCATGCCCGACGCGCAGTGCAGGAAGGTGCTCTTGCCCGAGCCGGACGGGCCCATCACCGCGGTGAAGGTGCCCCGCCGGATGCCGACGGTCACCTCGTCCAACGCCGTGACCGCTCCCGCACCCGAGCCGTACACCTTCCGCACCGCCTGCAGCGACAGCGCGTCTGCCCTCATCACGTTCTCCTTGCTCAGCAACGACTTCCTGAGGCAAGAACGTAATTTCGCCGGCCGCGCGGAACGATCACGCAGACTGCCCGGCCGGAGGTGGAGCAGGCTCCACCCGCGACCGGCTTCGTCCGCGCCGACAGATCGCGGCGACCAGATTCGTCGGCCGGGACGAGGTGCGCGCGGGGGCGCCGGCCCTAGCGTTGCCGATGACCGGAGTCACGTCGACGTGGATGAGGCGCGGATGTCCCAGCTCAACGAGATCAGCGACTGGCTGCAGGAGAACCTGCCGCCACTGGTGGCCGAGCACGGCGTGCCCGGTGCCGCGCGGTACCCCGGGAAGTACGAGCGGGCCTCCGCCACGCTCGACGTGCTCCAGGGCGAGAACGGTCTCGTGCTGGACATGACGCCGACCGGTCCGCTTGCGGGGCTCTTCCCCACACCGCCCCGGGTCGACCTCGTGCCGGTCGACGACTCGACGTTCCTGTTGCGGGAGAACGAGGACAAGACCTGGTCGTCCCTGGCGTTCCACGCGCTGCCCACTGGAGAGGAGTACGTGCACATGGGTGTCCGCGCGACGCCGGAGGTCTCCCGATGAACCTGCTGAACGACATCGAGCGGCTCGTGACCTGCGAGTCGCCGTCCACCGACCTGGCCGCGGTCGCCCGCAGCGCGGAGGTCACCGCCGAGGTGGGCTCCGCGCTGCTCGGCTCGCCGCCCGAGCGGATCGTGCTCGACGGCCGCACCCATCTGCGGTGGCGGCTGGGCACCGGACCGCGCAAGGTGCTGCTGCTCGGCCACCACGACACCGTGTGGCCCATCGGGACGCTGGAACGCATCCCGTTCGGCGTGCGGGACGGCGTGCTGCGCGGGCCCGGCTGCTTCGACATGAAGACCGGCGTCGTGATGATCTTCCACGCCATCGCGTCGCTCGGGTCCCCCGACGGCGTCACGGTGCTGATCACCGGTGACGAGGAGATCGGCTCGCCCTCGTCGCGCGGGCTGATCGAGACCGAGGCCGTGGAGCACGCGGCCGTCCTCGTCTGCGAAGCCTCGGCGGACGGCGGCGCGCTCAAGACCGAGCGCAAGGGCACCTCGATGTACGAGGTGACCCTGCACGGGCGGGCCGCGCACGCCGGGCTCGAACCCGAGCGCGGCGTGAACGCCGCGGTCGAGGCCGCGCACCAGGTCCTCGCGGTCACCCGGCTCGCCGATCCGGCCACCGGGACGACCGTCGTGCCGACCGTCGTCTCCGCCGGCACGACGACGAACACCGTTCCCGCGCGAGCGAGGTTCATGGTCGACGTGCGCGTGCAGACCACCGCCGAACAGCTCCGCGTCGACGAGGACTTCCAGGCGCTGCGGCCGGTGCTCGACGGCGCGAAGGTGGAGGTGACGGGAGGCCCGAACCGCCCACCGCTCGATCTGTCGGCGTCCGGCGCGTTGTTCGACCTGGCGTCGCGGTTGCTGCCGGGTCTCACGCAGGCCTCGGTCGGGGGTGCCTCGGACGGCAACTTCACGGCGGGCGTGGGCGTTCCGACGCTCGACGGGCTCGGCGCCGTCGGTGGAGGAGCGCATGCTGAGAGCGAGCACGTGCTGGTGTCGGAGATCGGTCCGCGCACCGAACTGCTCGCGGCGCTCGTGAGGGAGCTGACATGACCCTGGTGACCCGGAACGTCGTGGTCCGGCAGCTCACGGACTACGCGGAGCTTCTCGCCACGCAACGGCTGTACGAGTCGATCTGGCGGCCGACCGGACCGGGCGGTGCTCCCCCGGTCACCGCGGAGCTGCTGCGCGCCCTGACCAAGGCGGGCAGCTACGTCGCGGGCGCGTTCGACGGCGACGACCTGGTGGGTGCCTGCATCGGCTTCTGCTCACCCCCGGCGGCGGGCGCGCTGCACAGCCACATCGCCGGGGTGGCGGCGGGCATGCGCGGCCGCAACGTCGGCTACGCGCTCAAGCTCGACCAGCGGACGTGGGCGCTCGAACGCGGGCTGAGCGAGATCACCTGGACGTTCGACCCGCTCGTGCGCCGCAACGCCCACTTCAACCTGGGCAAGCTCGCCGCCCGCGCGACCGAGTACCTGCCCGACTTCTACGGCCACATGGACGACGACATCAACGGCGGCGGCGAGACGGACCGGCTGCTGATCAGCTGGAAGATCGCCTCCCCCGAGGTCGTCGCCGCGTGCGCCGGGCAGCCGCGCACCGTGAGCGCGTCGGGGGTGGTCGGGCTCGGGATCTCCGAGGACGGCCTGCCGGTGCGGGGCGTGTGCTCCGCGGACACGGTGATCGTCGCCGTGCCGCCGGACGTGGAGGCGCTGCGGGCGACGAACCCGGCCGCGGCGACCGAGTGGCGTTACGCCGTGAGGGAGGTGCTCGGTGGCCTGCTCGCCGCCGGCGCCCGCGTCACCGGGTTCGACAGGTCGGGCTGGTACGTCGTGGAGAGGAGTGGTTCGTGAAGCTGGACGGGGTGGAGATCCGCTGGGTCGAGATGCCGCTGAGGTCGCCGTTCCGCACCTCGTTCGGCACGCAGACCGTGCGGCAGCTGTTGCTGCTGCGCGCCGTCACGGACTCCGGGGAGGGCTGGGGCGAGTGCGTCGCCATGTCCGAGCCGGTGTACTCCTCGGAGTACCTGGAGGGCTGCGCCGACGTCCTGCGGCGGTTCCTGGTGCCCGCGCTGACAGGTCCCGTCGACGGCATCTCGGTGGCGCCGCGCCTGAAGAAGTACCACGGGCACCGGATGGCCAAGGCCGCGCTGGAGATGGCCGTGCTCGACGCCGAGCTGCGGGAGCGGGGGGTGTCGTTCGGCCGCGAGCTGGGCGCCGTCCGCGACCGCGTGCCGTGCGGTGTGTCGGTCGGGATCATGAACTCGATCCCCGAGCTGCTGAGCGCGGTGGGCGGGTACCTCGACGAGGGCTACGTCCGGATCAAGCTCAAGATCGAGCCGGGCTGGGACGTCGAGCCGGTGCGGGCCGTGCGCGAGCGGTTCGGTGACGACGTGCTGCTGCAGGTCGACGCGAACACCGCCTACGCGCTCGGCGACGCGCGGCACCTCGCGAAGCTCGACCCGTTCGACCTGCTGCTGATCGAGCAGCCGCTGGACGAGGAGGAGCTGCTCGCCCACGCGGAGCTCGCGAAGGTGGTGAAGACGCCGATCTGCCTGGACGAGTCGATCACCTCGGCGTCCTCGGCCGCCGACGCGATCCGGCTCGGCGCCTGCCAGGTCGTCAACGTCAAGCCCGGCAGGGTCGGCGGGTACCTGGAGGCACGGCGGATCCACGACGTCTGCGCCGCGAACAACATCGCGGTGTGGTGCGGCGGGATGCTCGAGACGGGCATCGGCCGGGCCGCGAACGTGGCGCTCGCGGCGTTGCCCGGCTGCACCCTGCCCGGCGACACCTCGGCGTCGGACCGCTACTACTCGATGGACGTCACCGAGCCGTTCGTGCTCGACGACGGCCATCTGACCGTCCC
Source organism: Lentzea sp. CC55 (assembly GCF_021056325.1). Classification (NCBI taxonomy): domain Bacteria; kingdom Bacillati; phylum Actinomycetota; class Actinomycetes; order Pseudonocardiales; family Pseudonocardiaceae; genus Lentzea; species Lentzea sp. CC55. The sequence goes on from NZ_JAJCXE010000013.1 coordinate 197,433, forward strand.
GACAGGACCCGGCCTGGGGGTGACGCCGCTGCCGGAGGCCCTGGACGCGGTCACGGTGAAGACGGAGTGGATTCCCATGGCGCCAGGGACTTCGGGGTAACGCTGTTCAGGTGGCTACTCCAAGCCGACGCCGACAAAGGCACCAAACCTGGTGTGAAAAGGAGCGACTTGTCGGCTGAGCGGTCGCGCTCCTGCCTGGGGATCGGCTGAAAGGTCAGAGACGACTCTCATACCCAGGCGGCCCCGCCTCGTTGCACACGTCTTGGATCATGGTGCGAAGCCAGTGGTGGGCGGGGTCGGCGTGCAGGCGGGTGTGCCAGAGCAGGGAGATGGTCACCTGCGGTGGCGGGAACGGCAAAGCGAAGGTGTGCAGGCCGTCGCGCAGCGGGGCGGTGTGGCGGTCCGGGACGGTCGCGACCAGGTCCGACCCCCCTGCCAGCGCCACAGCCGCGGCAAACCCGTCGACCACGGTCACGACGTCGCGGTGCGCTCCGCCCGGGTGCAGCGCCTGGTCGACCAGGCCTTCGGTCAGGCCGCGGCGGGAGACGTTGACGTGCCGTGCGGCGGTGTAGCGGTCGATGGTGACGGGGCCGTCGGCCAAAGGGTGTTCGGGACGTACGACCCCGACGAAGGTGTCGCAGAACAGGGGTGCGGCCAGGACGTCCGGTGGCAGCGGATCTTCGACCACCGCCGTGTCCAGGTCGACGGTGTCGCGCAGCGGAGCGGTGCCCTTGCTGGCCTTGCGCAGGAACCGCAGCCGCACGCCGGGGGCCACCACGCCGACCTGAGCGACCAGGCGGGGACCGAACGCCTCCACGAAGCCGTCGCTGCTGCGGATGGTGAAGGTGCGCGACAGCGTGGCGAGGTCGAGGTGGTGTGCCGGGCTCAGGACGTCCTCGGCCTCCGGACCAGGGCGTGGACGCGGTCGCGCAGTTCCAGGGCGCGCGGAGTCGGGACCAGGCCGCGACCCGCCTTGACGAGCAGGGGGTCGCCGGTCGCGCGACGCAGTCGGGCCAGGGCTCGGCTCATCGCCGATGAGCTCAACGCCAGGCGGCGGCCGGCGAGGGTCACGCTGCCCTCTTCGAGCAAGACGTCGAGGGTGACGAGCAGGTTCAGGTCGGGACGGGCCACACGGCCGACGATACCTGGCGTCGGGTGCACAGGTGAGTTGCGATCTGTGCGTCTTCCGCCAGGAGTGTGGCGAACATACGTTCCGAGCGTGAAATCATCCGCTGTCGCGCTCACCGCGCTCTCGCTGTCGATGTTGTTGCCGTCACTGGGCATCAGCATCGCCAACGTCGCTCTGCCGACCCTCTCTTCCGCGTTCGACGCCTCCTTCACGGCCGTGCAGTGGGTGGTGATCGCCTACCTGCTGACCACCACTGTGCTGGTGGTGGCGATGGGCCGCTTGGGTGACCTGTTCGGACGGCGCAGGCTGCTGGTGGGTGGCGTCGGCGTGTTCACCGCCGCGACGCTGCTGTGCGGCCTGGCCCCGAACCTGCCGCTACTGGTGGTCGGCCGGGTGCTGCAGGGGGTGGGCGCGGCGTGCATGATGGCGCTGACGGTGGCGTTCGTCGGCGAGACGGTGCCGAAGGGCCGCACCGGCAGCGCGATGGGGCTGTTGGGGACGATGTCGGCGGTCGGCACGGCGACCGGTCCAGCGGCGGGCGGGCTGCTGGTCGAAGTGCTGGGGTGGCGAGCGATTTTCCTGGCCGTGGTGCCACTCGGGCTGGTCGCGTTGGTGCTGACACATCGGGTGCTACCCGCGTCACCACCGCGCCCGGCCTCTGGGCACACGGGCGCACTGCTACGGGAAGTGTTGCGGGACAAGCTGTTGGCGGCGGGGTTGACCACAAGCGCGCTCGTATCGGCGGTCATGATGACCACCTTGGTCGTGGGCCCGTTCCACTTGTCCGGGGTGTTGGGCCTGACGCCGGCACTGGTGGGTGTGGCGATGTCCGTGGGACCGGCCGTGTCGGCGCTGACCGGTGTGCCGGCGGGCCGGGCCACGGACCGCTTCGGCACCCGCGCGATGGTGGTCGCGGGGCTCATCGGGATCATCGGCGGGGCGCTGGTGCTGGCGTTCATGCCACCCTCGGCGGGCACCGCGGGGTACGTGCTGCCGCTGGTCGTGATCACCGCGTCGTACGCGGTGTTCCAGGCGGCCAACAACACCGCCGTGATGAAGGACGTGCCGCCCTCCGACCGCGGCTTCGTGTCAGGATTGTTGACCTTGTCGCGCAACATCGGCCTGATGAGCGGCGCGTCGCTGATGGGCGCGATCTTCACCTGCGCCGCCGGCACCAACGATGTCGTGGCGGCCGCCGCCGAACAGGTGGCACGTGGGACGCGATGGACGTTCGTCGTCGCGGCAGGGCTGGTCATGGCCGGACTGTTCGCGGTGCTGCGATCACGGTCCAGGATGCCGATGGCATGAGCGTCGATACCGCGTCGTCGCGAGTCACTCACGAGAACCGGTGTCTCAGGTGAGATCACACCACGGTGTCCTCTTCAGCGACAATGCGGTCGTCATCCGCCGTGTTCACGCCGCGGACCTGTACCCGGTGGCTCACCGCTTGCAGCGGCGACATCACCGGAAACACAGAACATCCGCTCAACGTTCGAGCAACGAGCCGTCCTGCGACCTGCAACGGCGACATCGGCACGACCGACGTGGCAGCAGTCGGTGTCGGATGCCGATGACGTGCTGATCCTGTCTGATTCGGGTCGGACACGTGGCACGGACCGCGGCTCGTGGAGCACTTCACGATGAGCTGAGGCGTGCTCCGGGAAAACCGAACACATCGTGGGCAGACAGCTCACGCGCGCGGTGGATTTGCTCGATCGGCATGGTGAGGCCGAGCAATCCGCGCCGATTGGATCGGCCGTAGCTGGGTACAAGAGCGTTACCGTGCACGCGTGCGCTATGCGCGGTAGGCCACCTCGCGTGGCCGGCTGGAACCGGTGCGGGCTGTTGAACACTTCCAGCACCCGCACCGGTTCAAGCTTCTCTCACCGAACTGGCAGAGCCGCCGGAACCGGTGCGCCGTATCATTCGCTGCGAGCGTTGAGCATCCAGCGCCGTGAACTCGTTCCCGGCGGAAGGTGATGCTTCATGGACGACCTGACCACCCTGGCCGGCCAAGACGCCTCACAACCCGCGGACGCGGACCGGCAGGACCCGGTGGAGCGCCTGGACGAGGCGGCCGCTGCGCTGGCGGTGCTGCGCGACGGGATCTCCGGCGAGGAGCCCCTCGACGAGGTCTTGCAGCGGCTCGCCGAAACAGCGACACGAGCGATCCCGGACGCCAACGCCGTGACCATCACCATCGGGCCCGAACAGCCGCGCACCGCGGCCGCCAGCGACACCACCTTGATCGAGATCGACGAGAAGCAGTACGCCGCCAACCGCGGCCCTTGCCTGGAAGCCGCCCGCACCCTGCAGGCCGTCCGCGCGGTTGTCGGCGAGAACAAGGACTCCTGGCCTGAGTTCGAAGCCTCAGCAGACCACCACGGCGTCCGCGCCTACCTGTCCGTGCCCATCGTGCTCCCGGCCTCGCAGCAAAACGAAACCAAGCACGCCGGGTCGGTCAACATCTACAGCTACGCCGCGACGGCGTTCGACCCGTTCGACGAAAGCGTGATGCGGCTGTTCACCACCGCCGCCAGCGCGGCGATCGCCGACGCCCACCGGTGGCAGCGGGCAAGAGACCACATCAAGCACCTCGAAGCGGCCCTCTTCTCCCGCGGGGTGATCGACCAGGCCAAGGGCGTTCTCATGGCAGTGCACACCTGCAGCGCCGACGAAGCCTTCGCCATGCTCGTTCAGCGATCCCAGCAGGAAAACGTCAAACTCCGCGACGTCGCCAAGAACCTGCTGGACGAGGTGACCGGTCGCTGACCGGGCGCAGTACGAAGCCGCGATGCCTGTTCGGTCCGGACACCGAGGCCCTGCGCTCATCTCCCGACATGTCCGACACACCTGCGCCTGGATGGCGAGCAACTCGGCATCGAGCAGGTCGAAGTGGATCTTCCCTCGAGCGTGGCAACGGACCTGGACGACCTCAGCCGCGGACAGGGCCGGCACTCACCACGATCACCCTGTCGCCGTCCCGCAGTGCCGCCACCGCCGGATCGTCGACCCAGAGACGCCGGCCGTCTCGTCTCACCGCGACCACCTGGTCTCCGCAGCCGAGTGGTGGCCGATCAACCTCGTCCTGCGTCACCGCGCGTTCGGTCAGGGTTGGTTCGAAACCGGCGAACCCGCCGCCATCGTCCTGCGGCGGCTCCGCGCCGGGCGCCCACTCATCGACCCTGCGGATGTTCACGACATGATCGGCGCCTGCGTGTTCGACCAGCCGGTGGATCTCAGCGCTGCGGACGATGGTGATGATCATGGCTGTTGCGTTGAGCGAACGCACGGCGGAGGTGGTCCGCACCGCCATCTCGTCATCCGGCACCGCGACCACGACATGATCGGCGGTGTGCACGCCGGCCAACCACAAAGTGCGCAAGCGCCAACAGGGACCGACGATGGCGGGAACGCCTTCCAGCACCGCCTGCTCGGCCCGCACGGGATCAGGGTCGACCACCGTGAAGCCCGTCGCGAGGCCATTCTCGCGCAACGCTGCTACGACGACTCGCCCGCGGACGCTGTAGCCGATGAGCACGGTTTCAGGACCCACCGGCACCCCCGTCACTTCCGCCGCACCCAGGCTGCTGCACGACTCCGCCTGACGCGGCCGCCCGAACGGCTACCGGCAGATGTTCTCCTACCGGTAGCCGCCTTCCCCGAAGCGGTCTGGCGCGGACGCTCACCACGACCGGTTCACGTCCGCCTTCGCAGTGTGCCGGAATTCCGCACCGCGCAACCTTGCGAGGTCCTTTCGATGACGTTCAGCGCCCTGGATCAGCCGTCACCGCGGATCATGAGGACGAGACCTGCCGTGAAAATCACTGCGATCACGGCCATCCCTGCCCATCCGCCCCACGACGCCAGCGCCAGCACGGCCACCGGCACCGCCAGGAGCAACCCGGCCAGAACCGCGGGACGGAGGACTCCGCTGGAGTCGAACAGGAACCGACGCATCACGACAGCCTGGCAAACGTCCTCAAGGGACACTCAGCCGGGTGAACGCACGGCACCGCAACTCCTGCGGCGTTGAAGTAGCCTTCGCACGAGGAGGCTCGACGCAGATGGAATCATCCGAGCAGGAACCCGACTACAGGTTCACGCTGGCCAACGAGCGCACTTTCCTCGCCTGGATCCGCACCGCGTTGGGTCTGCTCGCGGCAGGCGTCGCCGTCCGGCAACTCGTGCCTCCTTTCGCGGTGCCGGGCGCCACGACCGGCCTCGCCCTGGGGTGCATCGGGCTGGCTTCGGTCGTCGCCGCGGTCAGCTTTCCGCGGTGGCGGCGAGTTCAGCAGGCGATGCGCACTGGCGCTCCCCTGCCGCACAGCCGGATGATCGTCGTCCTCGCTTCCGGCGTGGTGCTGTTGGCGTTGTTCGCGGCGGCGCTGGTGATCGTCGGATGAACCGGGACGCGGGCTTGCAACTCGAGCGCACCGCGTTGGCATGGCACCGCACCGCGCTGGCCGCGGCCGCGTGCTCGTTGCTTCTGCTGAACTCGGCGGCACGCCACGGCTGGGGTCCGGCGGTCGTTCCTGCTGTGTGCATAGCGGCCGTCTCCGCGATTCTCTGCCTGTCCCGCCGTCGGCGCCCAAGCGGGACGCGTCCGCGCACCTTCCTGCTGATCAGCGCTCTGGTGAGCATTGCGTGTGTCTTCGCGGCGCCGCTTGTGGCGGATCGCTGAGCGCACGCGGACAAGATCACAGCCACGGCGCGCCACACCCGATCGTGAGATACGGTCGGGTGGTTGCCGTTGCTGACGGCCCGCACGAGCCGCACCGGCCAGGTTCGGCGCGGCGGGACCGCTCCACGCCATCGCAGTCCGCGCGGCACAGCGACTTGCACAGCACAACCTGGCCGTCACCACCTCGCCCCTCCGCTCGGCCCGGGTTCCGCTGACAGCACCGCCACCGCGCACGACGCCCTGTCGACCACCGCGTGGCTGACCGAGCCCATGAACGCCCGGCGCACCGCGCCCTTGCCGTGGCTGCCGACGACCAGCAGGGATGCTTCAGCGGACGCGGAGAGCAGGGCATCCACCGCAGGGCCGCCGACGGACGTCAACCGGTGCCGGACGCCGGGCAACCTCCGGGCGCGGACAGCCAGCTCGGCACCCACCGGGCCCCGGTCCGCGTCCAGCGCTTCCTCGCCGGTGATCTCGACCGGCTCGGCCACGGAGGTGGCCCCTCCGCCGGCGGCGTGCAGGACGACCACCTCGGCGGCATGCCGGGCGGCGAACTCGAACGCGAACCGGAGAGCCCGCCGGCTGACCTCGGTCCCGTCCACACCGACCACCACGGGTCCTCCGTCGTGCCGCCCGTCGACCGCGACCTCGTCCCGGACCACGACAACCGGCCACGGGCACGACCGCGCGAGTCGCTGCGCGGTGGACCCGAGCAGGAACTCGGCCACACCACCGTGGTCGGAGTGGCCGACCACCACGAACGCCACCCGGTCCGCGGCCAGGACCACCGCGTCCGCCGGTTCACCCGAGAAGATCTCGGTGCGCACGTCCACACCGGTCGTTCGGCGGCAATGCCCGGCCAGCGTTTCGAGCACGTCCCGCGCCGACGCCGCATCGGCTCCTCGTCGAGCCCGGGGTCCAGCGCACCCATGCCGACAGGGGCGTGCAGATGCGCGCGGGTGTGCACCAGCCACTGCATGGCGTACACCAGCAGCAGAGGTTCGCCGAAGACCGCCGCCTGCCGCGCCGCCCACCGGGCAGCCCGCTCCGACGGCTCCGTCCCGTCCACGCCGACGACGATCGCGCCATCGTTCGGCTTCTCCACGTTTCTCCTTCCCTCCATCAGCTCTACGGTGCGGTGATCCCTACAACGCCACCGATCCGGCCGAAGCCGAACCGCGCTCACGTCCTGTCGCGGGTCTCCTGCACGGCGGGCGACTTGGCCACCACCAACGAACCGGCCAGCGCGCACCCGGTGCCCAGCAACACGACGGCCGCACTGCTGACCAGGAGTCCGAGCAGCAGCAGGACGGTGCCGAAGACGGCCAGCACCATCCACGGCCACACCGGTCGGCGCACCGGCGACAGGGCGCTCAACGCGACCGCCAGTGCCGGATCCGCTGCGGCCAGTTCACGCTCGATCTCGGCCAAGCGACGCTCGTCGTCGTGGTCGGTCGTCCTGTCCACCTCTGGTACCTCCCGTTCGAGCGGTCAGCGGACCGGTCGCACCGCTCGGCACGGCCGATGCGACGGCGGTCTCGCAGGGCGTGGCACAGACGTTTTCGGTGCAGGCAGCCGGCGATGACCGCGGCCCCCGGTCGCCGACGTGATCGCGGTTGGTGGTGTACCGGCTCCGCACGCCGGCGACTCGGCCGCTCCGCCTCTGCCGGTAGGTCCGGACCTGGTCTTCGTTCCCGCCCGCGTTCCGCTCATGCCCTCTGACGGGTTCCCGCGGCGCGGTGCCGAAACCTTGCGAACACCTTGCGCCTGCCGGACGTTCCTGTGGAGCGGTCGAAACCGGCTGGACCGTGCACCGGTGCCGGTCGGGGACGCGACATGACATCTCGGACCGCACGCCGATCGTGGCGTGGAAGCGCTGTGCTCGTGGAAACGCATGGTGAAGCCGTACATCAGGCGTGCGCGGGCGAGAACTCGGCGACTGAGTTCTCAGCTGGCGTGAGGCTCACCGAACACGACAGGCACGACCTGAACGCGGTGCAACGACAACCGCAACGGACGGACCTCGTCGCTCACAAGCCGTCAGTCGGTGCGGGCGCGTCGGTCAACACGACCAACCTGTCATCGCCGCGCAACTTCCCGACAACGGGGTCCTCGGCCCAGATCCGCTGACCATCCCGCAGCACGGCCAGGACGTCGTTGCCGCACTCCAGTGGCAGCAGGCCGATCTCGTCCTCCACAACAGGGCGCTCGAGCACGACCCACTCGAGATGTGGCAGGTCGTCGAAAGGTGCGCTCGCCACCTCGAGCGACCACTCCCCTGCCCGGTCCTCGGTCACGACGTGGTCCGCGCCGAAGAACTCGATGAGCTCGTGGAGCTCCGTACTGCGGATCAGGGTGGTGATGGTGGCGGCCTCGTTCAGGCTGCGCACCACCGAGGTGATGCGCAGGGCCTGGGCATCGTCGGTCACCGCGACGACGACGTGCTCCGACGTGTGCACACCGGCGGACCACAGGACGCCCAGTCGCCAGCCTTCACCTGTCACCGCACGTATGCCGTCCACAGAGGCCTGCGCGACGCGATCGGGATCGGAGTCGATGACGGTGAAGTCCGTCGCGTGACCTTGGGCGAACAATGTGCTCAGGACGACGCGTCCGCGGACGCTGTATCCGATGAGCACGGCGTGTGGACGCATCCGGTGTTCCTCATCTTGCGCGGGCGGTGCCTACCGCCGATCCAGGTGCTGGCAGGCACCCGGATCTCCCCGTGGCGGTTTGGCGCGGACGCCCGCCCCGACCGGTGGCGTCCGCCTTCCCATTCTGGTCAATACCCGCACTGTGCAACCTTGCGGAGTTCTTTCGATGCGCTCGGGGAAGCAGGCACGGGATTGACGAGACGGCAAGGACCGTGCGCGCTGAACACGGAGGGATGCGAACGAATCGGCACGGCACGCTTATCGCACCATGCGAACGTCATCTAGCCGTCGTCGACGCAGATGGTGCAGTAGTGCGGACCCAACGGCCTGTCAGACCCCTTCCAACCGGCCTGGGAGGCCTGCAACCACAGCAGGTCCCAGGCGAACTTGTGGGAATCGGTGGTGCGGCGGGATCGGCCGCACCCGTCGCACACGAGAACCGTTCCCGTCGCGCCCTGCTCGGTGGTGGGCATCCCTGTCACGACTTGTAGTGCCTTTCGTAGTCAGAGACAGACGCCGGCCAAGCCTCGTCGGTCGACGTCCTACCTTCCCCGGGAGCGCGCGGGCGCGCGTCCACCACGGGCGTCGACCCGCGGCCACAAGCATGCCTGACGCGTGCATTGTGCAACCTTACGAACTCCTTTCGAAGGCATACATGTCCGTCGTCATGCGGTCACCATGGCAACGTGATAGAAGCAGCACTGGAAACCTACGAAGAAAAGCGGGACATGGATTTCTCTGTGCTGCTCGTCGACGACGACGAGCGCATCCGCCAGGCGCTCGGCCTTGCTCTCGCGGACGAGGGCTTCACTGTGGACGAGGCCGTCTCGGGCGAAGATGCGTTGAGCCGCCTGGACAACGACTCGTTCGACGTCGTGCTGCTCGACCTCATGCTGCCCGGCGTGGACGGTCTGCAGGTCTGCAGGAGACTGCGCGCTCAGGGTGACCTGCCGATCATCATCGTGACAGCCCGCACGGACACCCCCGACGTGATAGCCGGGCTGGAGGCGGGCGCGGACGACTACGTGACCAAGCCTCTGGTCGCCAGTGAGCTGGCCGCGCGCATCCGGGCGCTGCTGCGGCGGCGTGGTGGCCCCAGGGAGAACCTCTCCTACCGCGTCGAGGACCTGGAGATCTGGCCGGACGAAGGCGTCGTTCAACGCGGCGGCGAGGAGATTCGATTGACCCGCACCGAGTTCCGCCTGCTGGCGGAACTGGCGGCGGCGGGCGGGCGCATCGTCACCAGGGAGCAGCTGCTGCAGCGGGTGTGGGGGTACGACTACTACGGCGACACCCGGCTGCTCGACGTGCACATCCGGAGGTTGCGCACCAAGGTCGAGCACAATGCCGAAGATCCGGTGTTCGTCCTGACCGTGCGCGGGTCCGGGTACAAGATCGGCCCACCCAGGTGATGGTGCACCGCCTCTCCCTGCGCTGGCGGGTGGCCGCCGCGTTCGGCCTCGGCTCCGTGCTCGTCACGAGTCTGCTCGCCGTCGCGACGTGGAACCTGTCTTCGGAGTACATGCTCCGGCAGCGGGTGCAGGCGACGACCCGGCAGGCCGAGGTCAACCTGCGCCTGGTCGACGAGGCGGTCCGCAGCAACTCCGATGGGCTGACCGAGCTGCTCACGGGTCTCACCACCAACCCGGACTCGACGATCATGCTCTTCCGGGGGGACGAGGTGCTCACGAGCGGGCGACAGGTCGATCCCGCCGTCGTGCCGAGCAGGTTGATCGTGATGGCGCGCGACGGCACGCCCGCCAGGCAACGCCTTCGGGCCGACGGCATTCCCGTCATCGCCGTCGCGCAGTCGCTGGCCGACGGCAAGGGCGTCTACGTGGAGTTGTTCCAGCTCGTCCAGCTCGACCGCACGTTCCGCTTCCTGAGCGGTCTGCTGATCGCCGGAACCGTCCTGAGCGGCATGATCGGCGTCGGACTCGGTTCATGGGCCAGCAGACGCGCGTTGAGACCGTTGACCGAGCTGACCTCGGCCGCGTCGCGCATCGCCGGCGGCGACTTGAAAGCGCGCCTGCCGGACCAGGCCGATCCGGACCTCGGACCGCTCGCAAGCACCTTCAACACCACCGCCGACGCATTGGAGCAACGCGTGCTGCGCGATGCGAGGTTCGCGGGCGACGTCAGCCACGAACTGCGCTCACCGCTCACGACGATGGTCAACGCGGCAGCCGTGCTCAGGCGCCGGCAGGCTGAGCTGCCCGGTACCGCCGGCAAAGCACTCGGACTGCTCACGTCCGAGGTCGACAGGTTCGCGCGCATGGTGGTCGACCTGATGGAGATCAGCCGCGCCGACCAGGACGCCGACGAGGAGGACTTCGAGCCTTTGGACGTCGGCGGACTGGTGCGCGGTGCCGCGGGCCTCCGGCTGGACGAGGATGTCGAGATCGTCATCGAGCCGCCGCCACCACTGGTGCTCGGCGACCGGCGCCGCCTCGACCGGGTCATCGGCAACCTCATCGAGAACGCCGAGCAGCACGCGGGAGGCGCGGTCCGGCTCGCCGTGCTGCACCGGGACGGCGGTGTCCGGATCGAGGTCGACGACGCGGGACCCGGTGTGCCGCAGAACATGAGGGCTCAGGTGTTCGAGCGCTTCACCCGCGGCACCAGAGCGGGCAGCCGGAGCGCCGACTCCGGCAGTGGCCTCGGCCTGGCGCTCGTCGCCGAACACGTCCGCCGCCATCACGGCAGGGTGTGGGTCGAGGACCGTCCTGGTGGTGGGGCGAGGTTCGTCGTGGAACTTCCGGAGGCAGTCCTGTGAGAACCGTCCTGGCAGCAGCCGTCTTCCTCCTGGTCACCGCCTGTGGAGTCACCACGCAGGACGAGCCCGAACCACTGGGCACCACGACCACGCACAACGAAGCGCCGACGCCGGTGGTGACACAACGACGTCACTCGACACCGGCGCCCACAACCACCACGTCGAGCACGCCTGTCGCCCCGACCGCTCTCAAACCCTCCCCCGGCGCGACGGGCGATCGTTAGGCACTCGTCAGGAGCAGGTCAGGGGAACTGGGCGAGGATGGACGGAATCCGCCGGAAGGACCCCGTTTTGAGCCGAAGCCGTTCCGTGCCCGCCGACGCGGACGCCGTTTTCGACGTCCTCTCCGATCTCGACAACATCACCGCCTGGTTGCCCGACTCCGTCGAGGTGGAGCTGTCCGGTCCCAACCTCATCCGACTGTGGTTCCCGGGCCTGCACACCGATGTGGACTTCGAGCGGCGGATGACCATCGACTGGGAGCGGCTGCGCATCACCTGGGGCAGTGAGACCACGAACAGCTGCAGCGGCACCGTTCAGGTCCTGCGGCTCACCGAGGGCCGCAGCGCGGTCTGCGTGCGGCTGACTGGTCCACGCGGAGCACCGCGGAGCACGGTCGACACCTGGCTGGAAGCAGCGCTCGACGCTCTCGAGTCCGTTGTAGCTGCCGAATGTCATACGAAACAGGCGGTGCACCAACCAGCCGTGTGATCACCCCACCGGGCTTGCGGTAGAACAGTCGCATGACCCGGTCCAAGGTCGGCGCGAACGACGTCGACGCGCTCACCGACGCCGTGCTCACCGCCTCACGCCTGCTCGTGGCCGTGTCCGCGCGTTCCCTCGCGGCCACTGAGGAAACCCTGACCCTGCCGCAGTTCCGGATGCTCGTCGTCCTCGACAGCAGAGGCACGATGAAGCTCAGCTCCCTGGCCGAGCTCCTCGACGTCAACCCCTCCACAGTCACCCGGATGGTGGACCGCCTCGTCGCGACCGGCATGATCGCACGTCAAGCCAACCCGGCGACGCGCCGGGAAGTGGTCACCGAACTGACCGACGAGGGCCGCCGGGTCGTGCGCAGCGTGACCCGGCGCCGTCGTGCGGCGATCGGCAGGATCGTCGCGAAGATGCCGGAACGCGAACGACGCGGTCTCGTCGAAGCACTCAGCGCGTTCACCGAGGCAGGCAGCGAGCCCGCGGTGACCGCCGCCGACCTCGGCTGGATCTGACCGGGCTCACCCCAGCCGCCTGCCGCCATCGGCGGCCACCACCAGCGACACCACCGCGACCGCGGCTCCAGCCACCACTTGGTTGACGAGCACCGCCGAACTGATGCCGGCGTCCACCAGGAAGGCCGCCGCGACGAGCGACACCGCGAGCCCGATACTCACCGTGCGCAGGCCAGGTACGTCCAACAGCGCCAACGCGCGCACCATCCCGATCAGCATGACCACCACCGCCAGGCCGAGCGGCAACCAGTACGGCCGGAAGAGGTGCTGCGAGGCCTCGAAGTCGAGCAGTGGCGGAGCCGCGATCAACCACACCCCCACGAGGAGCGTGAAGGCTCCTGCTCTGGCTTCGGTCCGTCGGCGTCGTTCTTCACGCACAGGGCGATCCTTGCGCCTGACAAGCGAGCAGCCGATCGCTTTCGCACTTCGTAGGGAGGTCGCAACATCGGCCGTCCTGCCTTCGAGTACCCGATCGCACCGTCTCAGGACGGCATGCGGCCAAGTCGCCGGCGATCCAGCACGTCACCGATCGGCGGCAGCACGGAGGTGAGGATCCGGGTCCGGACGGGCGGAAGAGCCGCGAGCCTGAACATGCAGTCACGCAGCACGATGCGCCACCTCGACGAGGGTGCCGTCCACTCGGTGAACCGCCTGCCGAACTCCTGTGTGCGCACCACCGGCGGCCTCGTCCGGTCCTGGTACCGCGCCAACGCCTCGGCGACGTCGCCGTCCGCCAGTTCTCCGGCCAGCACGTGAGCCCCGGTCATCGCGAGCGACGCGCCATGACCTGCGGACAACAACACCGCACCACAGGCATCTCCGACCAGCACAGCCCGATCGCGGTACCAACCGTCCATCTCGACGTGTGCCATCGGCAGCAGCACGCGGACCCCGCGATCGACCCGCTCGAGCGCCTCCGTCGTCGGATCGAACCGGATCGGTGACCCGGCTCCGTCGCGGAGCCGGCGGGAGGTCACCACGCAGGAAACTGATCACCCCGCCCGCTATCTCCGCGTACGTCGCGGCGCTGAGTTCGCTTCGTCGCCGTCCACGCCCGGTGACGGAGGTGGTGCTTCCGATGGGGCGCGCCGGCGCTCCAACTCGGACAGCGGTCCCATGCGCGCCACCGCCTCGTGACCGGGCCGAAGAAGTCGGTCAGATAGCCTCGGCGCGGAACTCATCCGCCCGCTTCACCACCTCCACGTGCCACCCGACTTCGCCCACCACTCATCCGGTCACTTCCGCACTGGTCACGCGGAGTGGGATGCCCTGCATGCACGTGGTCGGCTTCTCCAGTGCGGCCGTGCCTTCGACCGTGACCTCAGCACCTGCCCGCAGGACCTCGGCATCTCCACCGAGGAGCAGGAACTGCCTGCCGTCATCGGCGTTCAGGAGCACGCAACCCGGTTCCACACCGCTCTGCACGACGCCGGTCAGGCTGATCGGGTCCGGTGTGCAGGAAGGCGGGAGGCTGGCGTCCCCATCTCCCGACGCCTCCACGACCGCGTCCAAGGTCGTCTCCCCCGCTCGGTCGAACTCGAACGTGACCGGCACGGTCGTCCCCGCGAGGACCTCCTGGGAGAAGTCGACCAGGCGCAGGTGGTAGGCGAGCTCGTCACCGGCTGCACCGGTGACCCCGCCGTCCGCCCCCAGCGGCAGCCGCTCGACCTGTTCCCCCGCACCGTCGCAGTCGCGGTCCCAGAAGATCTCGACATCGGCCGCGACCGGCGTCCGCACGTCGACCAGCGCGTCCGAGTGGTCGGCGCGGTTGAACAACGCGAGGCGGACCACGCCGTCGTCACCGGGCCGGAAAGCGTGGCCGTCGGGCGGACGGAGGTGGACATTGCGCAGCTGGATGTCGCCGAAGTCGGCGTTGGTGCCGATGGTTCCGCTCTCCAGCACCTTCTGCGGCTCGCCACACCCCGCAGCCGGCACGGCCAGCAGCACCGCCGCCGCGATCAATCCTCCTCGAACGATCCCTGTTGACGGCATGATCTCTCCTCACGTGGTTCGTCCGGTTTCGCCGCCCGCTCACGCCGATCCACAGTGGATGGTCGTGGCGGCCGCCGGTTCGTCTCGGTGGCGACCGACCGCCGGTGGGGTAGAACTGAGCCATGACTCGGTCCAAGGTCGGCTCCAGTGGCGTCGACGCACTCGCCGACGCCGTGCTCACGGCGTCGCGCCTGCTCGTCGCCGTGTCCGCGCGTTCGATCGCGGCTTCCGGCGACACGATCACGCTGCCGCAGTTCCGCACGCTCGTGGTGCTGCAGAGCAGAGGCGCGATGAAGCTGACGGCGCTGGCCGACCACCTCGGCGTCACCCCGTCGACCGCGACCAGGACCGTCGACCGACTGCTCGCGCTGGAGATGGTGGCGCGCCAGCCGAACCCCGCCTCGCGCCGCGAGGTCGTCATCGAACTCAGCGAGTCCGGCCGCAAACTCGTCCGTGACGTCACCCGCCGGCGCCGCGCCGCGATCAGGAAGATCGTCGAGCGAATGCCGGAAGACCAGCGGCAGGGTCTCGTCGACGCGCTCAACGCCTTCACCACCGCAGGCGGAGAACCGCCGGTGAACGGTGGCGATCTGGGTTGGATCTGACCTCGTCTTCCAGTCGGTGCCCACTCCCCGTGGGTACCGCACGATCCTCGTGACCCACCTCGCGCGACCAAGCCGTTACCAGTACAACGCCGATGCAACAGTTGCATGTACCAAACGTTGCAACCTCGCTGTTCTGGCTGAGGGGTGGTGATGACCTCCGATTCGGGGTAGGCGGGAGAAGACAGGCCACCCGAGAGGAGAGGTCATGATCGAGAACACCGGCGAGCACCTGCTGGCCCCGATGCCGGAGACTGAGCGGTGAGCGCCCCGAACGGTGAGAGCGCGTCACTCCACCGTGCGAAGGTGACGGCGGGGTTGACCAGCGTCGCGTTCCTGCTGGGCCTGCTGTGGGTGGCCGTGGACCGCGGCCCCAACGACGCCTACATCGCTCTGGTGGCGGTCACCACCGCCGGTCTGGTGACCGGCATCGTGGTCGGGACGCGCCGCCGCTCACGCCGACGCGGCGATCGGCTCGGCACGAGCGGAGAAGCCACTGGATTCGACACACACTTCGAGAAGGAGGCTCGTCCATGACCGTCGTGTCCGAGATGCCGGAAACCCATCCGGCTGACCTGAGCCGAGTCGATCAGGCGGCGCTCGTGAGGTGCGTCGAGGAATGCGTCGCTTGCGCTCAAGCCTGCACGGCCTGCGCGGACGCTTGCCTGTCCGAGCCCGACGACCAACTGCCGATGCTGCGCAAGTGCATCCGTTCCTGCGCCGACTGCGCGGACATCTGTGGCACCGCGGGACGGGTGCTGTCGCGACACACCGAGTACGACGCCACCATCGTCCGTGCCCTGCTCGAGGCTTGCGCCACGGCCTGCAAGACCTGCGGCGACGAGTGCGCTCAGCACGCGGGCCATCACGAGCACTGCCGGGTGTGTGCGGAGGTCTGTCGCAAGTGCGAACAAGCCTGCAGGGACCTGCTCGCCTCACTCGGCTGAGGCGTTGCGGGTGGTCGCGGTGCTCCCGCGGCAGGAGAAGACGAAGGATGAAGGTCGAGCCCCGGACGAGGGCGGGTCTGCTGTTCGCGCTGGTCCCACTTGCCTTCCTCACCGGCTTCGTCGCGTACGCCGACAACCGGTACGACGTCCCGTGGATCGTGCTGGTGGCGATCGCCGCCAGCGCCGCGGCCGTGCCGTTCACAGTGCTGCTGTTCAGCATCAGCGGGCGCTGAGTCACCGCGCCGTGCTCGTCTGGGCACCGGAGAGCATGCGCGCGGTGTTGATGAGGCCGACCAGGCTGAACGCCTGCGGTGTGTTCCCGACATGACGACCTGTCGTGACGTCGTACTCCTCGCTGAGCAACCCGACGTCGTTGCGCAGTGACAGCAGCCGTTCGAAGAGCTGCCTGGCCTCCTCGGTGCGACCGATGGCGTGCAGAGCGTCCGCCAGCCAGAAGCTGCACGCGAGGAATGCGCCCTCGGTACCAGGGAGTCCGTCGACCCCGCCATCTGAGTCGACGTGGTATCGGAGGAGGAAACCGTTGCAGGACAGTTGTTCCTGCACCGCCTCGACCGTTCCTACGACGCGCTCGTCCTTCCAGGGGAGAAATCCGACTCGCGGAAGCAGCAGCAGCGCCGCATCGACACCGGATGAACCGTAGAACTGGGTGAAGGTGCGGCGTTCGGCATCGTAGCCGCGTTCACATACTTCGCGGTGGATCTCGTCGCGGACGGACCTCCAGCGGTCGGCAGGGCCGTCGAGCCCGTGGTGTTCCACGGTGTGCACTGCCCGGTCCAGCCCAGCCCACGCCATGACCTTCGAGTGCACGAAGTGCCGTCGTGGTCCGCGCACCTCCCACAGGCTGTTGTCCGGCTCGTCCCAATGACCCTCGAGGTAGTCGAGCAACGCGCGCTGGAGGTCCCAGGCGGTGTCCGTCACCGCGATGCCCGCCTGACGTCCGAGGTGCAGGCCGTCGAGGACCTCGCCCCACACGTCGAGCTGGAACTGGTCCGCGGCGGCGTTGCCGATCCGCACCGGCGCCGATCCCTCGTAGCCCCCCAGCCAGGGCAACTCCTGTTCGGGCAACCGCCGGCTGCCGTCGAGGCCGTACATGATCTGGAGCTTGGCCGGATCGCCCGCGACCGCGCGCACCAGCCACTCGCGCCACGCCTTGGCCTCGTCGACGAAACCCGTGCCGAGCAGTGCCTGCAGGGTGAAGGTCGCGTCCCGCAACCAGCAGTAGCGGTAGTCCCAGTTCCGCACTCCCCCCAGCTGCTCGGGCAACGACGTCGTGGCCGCGGCGACGATCCCGCCGGTCGGCGCGTAGGTGAGGGCCTTCAACAGCACCAGCGAACGGCGGACCTCGCCCGACCACGGCCCGTCGTAGTCGCATCTGCCGATCCACGAGTGCCAGAAGGACTGGGTTTCCAGCAACGCCTCCTCCGCGTCCACGACCTGCGGACTCGGCAGGTGAGAGGCGGTGTGGGTCAGCACGAACGGGATTCGCTGTCCTGCCCGGACGGTGAACTCCGCGTGGGCGTCGTCCGGTGCCAGTTCGACCGGGCTGTGCAGCCAGGCGGCGTCCGGTCCCGCGATCGCGACGAGCTGGCCGTCGTGACGCCGGGTCCATGGTGCGACGTTGCCGTAGTCGAAGCGCAACCGGAGGTCCGTGCGCATCGGTACCGAGCCGGACAGGCCCTCGACGATCCGGACGACGTCCGCTGCTTCTCCGCGTGGGGGCATGAAGTCGAGCAGCCGCACGGAACCGTCGGGTGTGTCCCACTCCGTTTCCAGGACCAGGGTGTCCTCCCGGTAGCGGCGCCGGGTGCAGACCGCGCCGCTGGACGGTCCGAGCAGCCACCTGCCTGCTTCCTCGTCGCCCAGCAGAGCCGCGAAGCACGCGGGCGAGTCGAACCGCGGCAGGCACAGCCAGTCGATGCTGCCGCGCTTGTCGACCAGGGCAGCGGTCTGCAGGTCACCGAGCAGGGCGTAGTCCTCGATCAGCGACGCAGTCATGCTGCTCCTCCGTCCAGTGTGATCACGACCTTGACGTCCTCCGGTTGTGCGGTGAACGCCTCCTCTGCCTTCGCCAGTGGCACCTTCCGCGTGATGAGGCCGCCGAGCCAGCCGGGGTCGGCGGCGGCCAGCGCCTCCGCGGCCGCCCGGTAGTGGCGCAGGTTCGCGTTGACCGACCCGACCACGGCGTCGTTCTCGAGCACCAGTTCGCGGTTCACCGCGCCGACGTCGAACCGCAGCACTCGCCCACCCGAGGACACCCCGGTCAGGCACACGATCCCGTACGGCGCGGTACCGGCGAGGACGTCGACCACGACCTTGCCCGCTCCGGTCGCCTCGACCACCACGTCCGGCCGCAGGCGCGCGGCCACGGTTTCGGAGTCATCGTGGTGGTATGTCGCGCCGAGCTCCCGCACGAGACGCGGTTTCGGCCCGTCGCTCACCCTGTCGAGCACATGCACGTCCAGGCCTCGCTGCACGCCCAGCAACGCCGCCAGCAGGCCGATGGGTCCGGCCCCGGTCACCAGGACTCGCTCGGGCTCGAACCACGCCCGGTCACCGATCAGCTGGATCTGCTCCCAGGCTTTTGCGACCACGGACGTCGGTTCGACGAGCACACCGGACTCCCCCAGCGTGGGATCGAGCTTCACGACGCGTTCGGGCTCCGCACACCACATGTCACTGGCGAACCCGTGCAACTCCTTGATGCCGTGCTCGGTGTACTTGCCGTTGCGACACATGTCGAACTCGCCCGCGGCGCAGGCTCCACAGGGAACAGGATCAGGCCGGCGCACCAAACCGGTGACGAAGTCCCCCGCGGTGAAGCCGCTCCCTTGCGGCGCTTCCCGCACACGTCCGAGCGACTCGTGACCGAGCACGAGCCGCTCGGCTCCCTCCGGAGCCCTGCCGTAGTCTCCGCGCACGATCTCCTTGTCGGTGCCGCAGACGCCGACCGACAAGCTTTCGACCAGCAGGTCGCCCGGGCCGGGCGACGGATCGGGCAGCTCCACCACCTCCAGGCTGCCGGGCTTCTCGGGAATGACCGTGAGTGCGCGCATGCCACTGCCTACCCAGCTCGCCACGGGTCAACCACCGAGGAGCCGGTTGCCCACCTTGCGTCTCTCCAACGTTTCTCCAGAGCACGAATACCGCGAGTTTCGAGGTGTGACATGTGGGTCTGCTGCCGACCCGTTCGCAGAGCACGGCCGCCGAGGCGGCGTCGTAGCGGGCTTCGACGGCTCCGACCACGCGCGGGATGCGATCCTCCGGGCAGCGGCCGAAGCCGCTCACCGCCTTCGACCGCGGAGTCGCAGAGGTAGATCGTGAGGATGCCCTGCATCCCGCAGAACGAGCAGCGTTCCCGCAACTGTTGCCCACGGCAAGGATCGTCAGTGACTCGTCAGGTGGTGTTCGGCCGGACTCGCGGACGATGGGAGGTGCAGGAAGAGGTGAGGAGGAACGGGATGACCACCGCCGAGGTCGAATGGACCGACCGGCACGTGATGGAGGTGACGAACGGGCTCGCCGCGGAGTTCAGCGGCGTGCTGCCCAGGCCCGTCGTCTCGAGGACGGTGCTCGACGCACGCCAGGACCTCGAGGGGCAGATCGTGCCGGAGGCGCTCGGCGAAATGCTGCACCACCTCGCCCAACACCGCCTGGGATCCCTCTGCGAGGCCGGGGCCGGGCAGACCGGTAGCTGACTTGCGCCCGCGACCTCCGGGTGCCACCGAGAGCGCCGGGCACGAGACGGACGAGACCGGGAGATGGGGGAAAGGCCTCCACCTCCCGGTTCCTGTCAGGAGCCGCTGGCTTGCTGCGGCGGAGGGTTCGACGAGCGCGTTCTCCACGCTGTTGAACACCAGGAACATGTTCGACCAGGCGAACGGCGTGATGTCGCTGCCGAGCCGTGCATGCTTTTGCCGTCGAACATCACGCGGACCCGGCCGGGACGGTGAACTGCTCGAGAGCACGGGAACTGGCCGAGATGACGGGCTCTCGGAAAAGCTCGACGCCTAACCCCGCTCACCTCTCCAGTGGCAACGGCAATGCGTCGCGATCGCTGGCTATCTGGCCGGAGGTGCTGCTCGACGAGGTCACGTCGGCGCTGGACCACAACCTCGCCGCGGAGGTGCTCGACGTGCTCCGTGACGTCGCCAGGTCCACCGACGTCACGATGCTCCGCGTGACCCACGCGATGAGGTTCGCGCGAGACATCTCCGACCGCGTGCTGATGTTCAACGAGGGCCGGACCGTCGAGTCGGCACCTCCCGCCGAACTGTTCGACGCGCCGCAGCACGAACGCACTTGGAGATTCCTCCACTCGTTGTGCGACGAGACCTGACCGGGGCCGTTTCCTCAGATCCGGGTGTTGTCGGCTCCCGGCCGGACCGGACCGACCTCCAGGGAAGGTTCTTCGAGCGGCGCCGCGCACGCGGTGCCCTCATGACCGACGAACCGCGGCTGGATGCCGTTCGGCACGTAGACGCGCAACCCGCCTGCCTGCACCTGCTCGCAGCCCGGCGTCTTGTGCGGTGCGCTCGACAGGAACAGGGCCGCGGACGCCGTCTCGCCTGGCTTCACCGTCACCACCGGTCCGTCGGTGTGGCGCTTCGCGGGCAGACCGAGCTGCTGCCCGCTTTCCTCAGTGACATAGGAGACTCCTGGTGCACCTTGCAAAGTGCACGGCTCAGCCGAGGTGTTGGTGAACCGCAACGGCACGTGGGCTCCTCGCATGTCGTTGTCCCCCGGTCCCAGGTGCACGCGCAGCCGTTCGGTCGAGCACTGCTGCACGCTCTCAGCGTTGCGCGAGGCCTCCGCGGCCAACTCGCTGAACGTGGTGCTCGTGCTTTCCGGCTCGCTGCCCGGGGCTGTTCCGCACGCGGCGGACAGCACGACGACTAGCGACAACACTGCGGTCGTCTTCCCCGTTCGTAGACTCCTGCGAAACATCCGCTCGCTCCTTCTCACCGTCGGGTTCGCTGCGGGTGTACCCGGCCATCCGCCCTTTTCCCGGCCGTCGGACAATCGCAAGGTCGCAACACCCGATCGTGTTCAGCGAGGACTCCTCCGCCGGCGCGACTCGGGCAGGGCGTCAGCGGTGTGCTCGTGTCCGTCGCGTCCTTTGAACTGTCGCGGAGGCGAACGAACGCGGTGGGTTCGTACTGCAACGGCACTTGCGTACTCTGCAGTGGATCACATTGTGCGTGGTGGTCGATGTTGCTGTGGCGGAGCTGGACCGGTTGCATGATCGGATACGGGTTGGAGCGCAAGAACGGCTGGACACCGGCTGAGCGGGCTGGTGAAGCCTCGCCGGATGGGATGCAGCGGTTGTCGCGGCGGGCGGACCGGGACGTCGACGGTGTCCGTGACGATCTGCAGGTCGACGGCCTGCACCACAGCCCGGCGCGGCTCAGCGTGGGCTGCCGGCGTGGTCACCAAGTACGTCTTCGGATCATGGGCACTCCAACCGAACACACTCTGCTGTTACCGGCGCGGCACCGTTCATCCGGGTGCCGTAGCCCACTGCCCACGTGGAACAGCCAGCCACATTTCCGGCTCAGGTCGCCCAGTCATGCGAGTTGCCCCGGCCCCGTGCACAACGATCTCGCACGGGTTGGCGCCCTGCTGCGGATGCGGACTCGTGCGCGGCGTTGCGCGACCAGTACGCCAAGAGGGCGAGCGCTGGTGTCGCGCCAGCGCAGCACTTCTACAGCCTGCGGGCCAGAACGGTGTGATGCCGTCCGGCTCTGCTACCGGCAGCCGATCACACCCGCCGCGGACCACCCAGGTGCTCCTGCAGGCGGACGTGGCGGAACTGGTAGGCAGGACCGTTCGCCCGCAGGACACCACGTTGGCGTGCGTCGTCAAGGAACGTCATGAGCCGCCACGGGACTTCCGTCCTCAGTGCCAGCCACGCCCTGGCGACCAGGTACGACATCCACGCCGTGCGCCCGGCGGCGGCCACGCATCCGACAACGACCGCGAACAGCAAGGGCACAACGGAATAGCTGTTGCTGTGGAGCAGCATCGCATGAGCCGCTGCCGCGAGGACGAGCCACAGAACGCACAGGTTCCGGTCCTCGCGCAGCAGGATCCGGCTGTCGAGCAGCGTGACACCACGTGGGCGGAACCTCTCGGCGGACGCCATGCCACCGATCCAGGTCAGAACGCCGGCGCCTACCGCGGCTGGAAGCTCCACGGCGTGTAGCGGTGTCTGCCCGAAAGCACCGACTGCCGCGCCGCAGGCGGCTGCCGCGGTGACGGGTGCCGCGATCCACGTGATCGTGCGGAACAGGTGGTGTGGACTGAACCGGGTCACGGTCGGCCGCGTGGGGGCGATCGGCCTGCTGCGCGAGGTGATCGCCACGAACACGATCGCCGCGGTCACCAGCGCCGGCCACGGGCTCTGCCGTCCGTCCCACAGGAGCGGCGTGCACCCGATCATCAGCACCACCAGGCTCACCGCCGCGCCGGTGGCCCAGCGCGGTATGGCCAGCGCCAGGTGCCACCACGCGAACTCCTGGCCCGGCCACTTCGCGAGGAAGGTCAGCCAGCGCAGCACGTGCTCGACCGGCCACCTGGAGGTTCGCCGCCGCGGCCGATACGTGTCGACGACATCGACACGGGGTCCGTAGAGCGTTGGCACGTAGGCGCCGAGCAGATGGCGCTCGACCGCTTCCCGTGTCGAAAAGGTCAGCAGCTCACGGGGTTCAGTCCCTGGCGGCGAATAAGCGGTGCGTGCCAGATACGCCATCAGCGGACTCGACAACACCTCCGCGACGTCGTCGAACGGCTCTGCGACCAGCACGTCGGTGACCGGTCGCCACCTCGTGTCCGCGTCGAGCTGGGTCTCGGCGATGTGCGCGGCGACGGCCTCCACGGGGACCGGCGCGAGTTGCACCACCGCCGCACCGCTGAGGAACGTGCCGAAGTTCGCCACCGCCGCGTGGTACTCGTCGCTGCGGCACGTCAGCACGACCGGACGGATCCCAGCGGCCCTGCTCACACCGTCCAGCGCTGCCGCGTGCAGGTGTGCGGGCAGTTCGTCCAACCCGTCCGCCACGATCATCACGCGGCCCTCCGCCACCAGCCGGGCGGCGGCGTCCCGACCATGCGCACGGATGTCGCCCAGCGCCGGGTAGTCCTCTGTGAGCCGCCGGATCGCCCAGGCGTCGAAGTGTTCGGCCGTCGGATCCCATGACGCCGCAGCCAGCAAGATCGGCACCGGCTCGCCGCGGCGCGGATTCTCCAGCAGCTCCAACGTCAACAGCAGTGCTGCGACCGTCTTGCCCGCGCCGGGCTCGCCGAGCACGACGAGCTGCCGGCACGGGAGGTCGCGGAACATCGAGACGACCTGCCGCACGTCTCCCCTGACAGGTCCCTGCCTGCTGCCGGTCGTGCTCCAGAACCGGACCCGCAGCGGCGCCGGTTGCCGCACGGCCCGGTTCTCCGCCTCCGCCGTCCACTGCCGGCGCACGGCCGTTGCCAGCTCATGAGCCGCGAGGTCGAGCAACGTGCCGCCAGAAGCGTGCACGTGCACATCACCGCGGATTTCACCGGCCTGCACCACCGGAGCACTCACCTGATCGGTGTACAGCTCGTTGCGCACCTCGTAAGGCTCCACACGACCATTCTGCCGTACCCCCGTTCGGCCATACCGGCGATCAGTCGGACTCGACCTTCTCCCTTGGCCGCATCCACCGGCGCGTCGTGCGATGTGCAGCGACCTGGGGACGTCGAGAGGTCAAGATCGCGGTCTGGCCGGGTCTGTCAAACGAACGGCCCTGCTCGTGGTCGGTGGTGACGTGCAGTAGCGGTGAGGTAGGAGGATGTGGTGGCGGAGCAGGTCGGTTCTGCGCGACCGTGCATCTGTCTCATGGTTCTTTGGTGCGGGTGTTGACGCCTTCGGTGCGGCCGTTGCGGCAAGGCGAGGTGACGGTACCGTCCACAGTAGACCGACCCATCTCGAAGCCTTTGATGGGACTCTGCAGATGTGGCAGATCGACGGCGCGAGTCTGCGCGACCCACTCGGTGAGCTTCACGAGGCCACCCGCGGCTGGCGTCAGCAGTGCGGCGAAGCCGCGTACCAGGCCGGCGAGTGCGGTCCTCTCCGCGGGCAGTTCCGGGGCCGGGCACACCAGCCGCCGTGCCCGCGGGTCACCACCGACTACGGGCCAGAGCCCGACAGGACACCTGACCAGCCTGAACACGCCGGTGCGCCAGTAGGCTTCAACCAGTGAAGACGGAGTGGATTCCTCTGTAGACGGTGGGCAGGGTGGTGGACATGAGCCCGCGAACAGGCCTCACCCGCGTGCTGGACGACCTGGGCACCACGCTGATCGACCTCGTGCGCGGCGACCCCGGCCGGTCCGCGCACATCGGCGGCGTCGTGATCCACGACCCGGACGACGACCAGGCGCTGCCGCCGTCCGCGCTGGTGCTGGGCGTCGGCGTGCGCGAGCCGGCCGGGCTGCTCGACCTGCTGGGCGAGCAGGACGCGGCGGCGCTCGTCGTGCGCGGCCCGGTCGTGGTGACCGACGAGGTCGCCGCGGCCGTCGACCGGTCCGGGGTGGCGCTGCTCGGCCTCGCGCCGGGCGCGTCGTGGAACCAGCTCGCGGCGATGCTGCGCTCGCTGCTCGCCGAGGGCGAGGTCGACCCGTCCGAGACCCTCGGCGGCGTGCCGGCCGGGGACCTGTTCGCGCTGGCCAACGCCGTGGCGTCGTTGATCAGCGCCCCGGTGACGATCGAGGACCGCAGCTCGCGCGTCCTCGCGTTCTCCGGCCGCCAGGACGAGGCGGACGCGTCGCGCGTCGAGACGATCCTGGGCAGGCAGGTGCCGGCGCGCTTCTCCCGGCAGCTGGAGGCGCGCGGGGTGTTCCAGCAGCTCTACCGCAGCGACGAGCCCGTCACCATCGAGGGCCTGCCCGCCGACGACGGCACGTTCTGCCTGCCGCGCGTCGCCGTGGCGGTCCGCGCGGGCGACGAGTTCCTCGGCTCGATCTGGGCCGCCGTCCGCTCCCCGCTCTCGCCCGACAGCTCCGCGGCCTTCCGCGACGCGGCCAAGCTCGTGGCGCTGCACATGATGCGCCAGCGGGCGGGCGCGGACGTCGAACGGCGGCTGCGCGCCGACCTGGTGTCGACGGCGGTCGAGGGCGGTCCGGGCGCGGCGGAGGCGGTCCGGCGTCTCGGACTCGCCGACCAGGCGTGCGTGGTGCTCGCGTTGGCCCTGGCCCACTCGCACGGCGACGACCCGGCCGCCCACGCCCGTCTCCTCGCCGAACGCCAGCAGGTCTCCGACGCGTTCGCCATGCACCTCACGGCCGTGCACCCGCGCGCGGCGGCCGCGTTGATCGGTGACGTCGCCTACGCGATCCTGCCCGCCGGGTCCGAGGACCGGGCGTTGCGGATCGCGGCCGACTTCCGCACCCGCATCGGCAACCAGGTGCTCGTCGGCGTGGGCGAGGTGTCGGGCGGCCTGACGCTGTCGCGCTCGCGGGCCGGCGCCGACCTGGTGCTGCGGGTGTTGCGGGCCGGACGTGCCTCACGTCCGGTCGCGCGGGTGTCCGATGTGCACAGCGAGGGGTTGCTGCTGGAGCTGTCGGACCTGATCGCCGAACGCGGGGACGCGCTGACCGGGCCCGTCGCGCGGCTGATCGCGTACGACCGCAAGCACAACGCGTGCCTGGTCGAAACCCTCTCCGCGTGGCTGGACGCGTTCGGGGACGTGGCGGCCGCGTCCGCCACCGTGTTCGTGCACCCCAACACGTTCCGGTACCGGCTGCGGCGGTTGTCGGAGGTCGGGGGGATCGACCTGGGCGACCCGAACGCGCGGTTCGCGGCGATGCTGCAGCTGCGGTTGTGGCCGCCGGACCGCTGACCCGTCAGGGCTGGGGCGTCCGCACGTGCCGTTGTGCCAGCGCCACGAACGCCTCCGTCGACGGGTGCGCCGCCCCGGCCGGCCACGCCAGGTGCACCGAGACGGGGTCGGCGTCGGTCAGCGGCAGGTAGGTGATGCCGGGCTGCGGGTGGTGGTGACGGGTGCCCGCCGCCGTGACGCCGACCGTCGTGCCGGTCGCGATGGACGTCAGCCACTCGACCACGCCGGGCACGTCCACCGTCCGCGGCCGTGCGCCGGCGGGCCAGAGGTCGGCGCCGGTGGTCGCCGCCGTCTCGCACACCGCGACGCATTCACCCACGAGGTCGTCGAGCACGAGGGCTTCCCGGGACGCGAGCGGGTGGTCGTCCGCGACCGCCGCGATCCGCGGTTCCTCGACCAGCGCCACGTGACCGAGGCCCGTGCCGGCGGGTTCGGTGCGCAGGACGGCCACGTCGGCCTCGCCGCGCCGCAACGCCGCCTCGGGGTCGTCGGCCTGCCGGATGCGCACGAGGACGTCCGGGTGCTGCGCGCGCCACTCCCGCAGGAACGGGATCGTGAACCGGCCGAGCGCGGCCCACGCGAACGTCAGCCGGATCGGCTGCGGCCCGACGACCTGCGCCAGCGCCGAGTCGAGCGAGGTGAGGATGCGGTGGCTGTTTTCCCACAACCGGCGTCCGGCGTCGGTCAGGGCGACGTGCCGGGTCGTGCGGTCGACGAGCCGCACGCCCAGGCGCCGTTCCAGCTGCTCCAGCGTCCGGGAGAGCGCGGGCTGCGTGACGTGCAGCGCCCGCGCGGCCGCGGTGATCGACCGGTGGTCGCCGATCGCGGCGAGCGCCCGCAGGTGACGCAGCTCGACATTCATGACCACCGATCATAAGTGCTGCACGAACGGCATTTCACAGGCGCTTCGAGCGGACCTAGCGTCGACGGCATGAGGATTTTGCTCGTAGGAGCCACCGGCCTGCTCGGCACCGCCGTCCACCAGGCGCTCACCGAACGCAAGCACGACGTCGTGACCGTCGCGCGCACCGGAGGCGATCTGCGGTTCGACGTCACCGATCCGGCGCAGGTCGCCGAGCTCTACCGGGCTGCGGGGCGGGTGGACGCCGTCGCGTCGGCCGCCGGGCACGTGCCGTTCAAGCCGTTGCGCGACCTGTCGGTCGCGGACTACCAGGCCGGGGTGACCGGGAAGGTGCTGTCCCAGGTCGCGCTCGTGCGGGAAGGGCTCGCGCACGTCACCGAGTCGTTCACGCTGATCACCGGCGTGCTCGCCCGCGAACCGGTCGTCACGGGCGCCGCCGCCTCGCTGGTCAACGGCGCCGTCGAGGCGTTCGTGCGGGCGGCCGCCATCGAGATCGCGCCGCAGCGGATCAACGCCGTGAGCCCGACCGTGTTCACCGAGGCGCTCGACGTCCACGGCGACTACTTCCCCGGCATGAAGCCGGTGCCGCTGGCCGACGTCGCGCGGGCGTACGTCCGTTCGATCGAGGGTCGGCAAACCGGGCAGGTCTACGTGCCCTGAACCCGCACCCGGCTCAGCAGGCGGTCCACCAGGCCGGGCAGCTGCTGCTCCCCCGCCCCTTCGAGCCACAGCCCGATGCCGGTGCGGATCGTGGTGAGGAACGTCGCCGCCATCAGCCTGGCGACCTCCTCGTCCGGCTCGCGCGGGGCCAGCGCGGCGGTCAGGTCGCGTTCGAGCGCCACCTGACCGCCTGCCTGGCGCGCGAGCAGTGACGGGTGCCGGCGCAACAGCCGCAGCTGGGCCATCCACTCGACGTCCGGGAGCGGCCGGACGCGGTACAGCTCGGCCGTGGACGCCCGCAGGGCCTGCCACGCCTCCTCGTCCGCCGGCCGCGCCTCGACGAGCGAGATCAGCGCCCTGAGCCGTTCGCGGTCCGCCTCCAGCACCGCGTCCTCCTTGCTCGCGAAGTAGTTGGAGAACGTCCTGCGGGACACCCCCGCCTCGTCCGCGATGTCCTCGACCGTCACCCCGTCGAGCCCGCGTTCCACCGCGAGCCGCAGGGCCGCGCCGGCAAGCGCCCGCCTGGTCACCGCCTTCTTCTGCTCGCGCAGCGTGGTGGGGGTCTCCATGCGGATCAGCGTAGCGGGTGTAAGTTGCCCATTGCGCAAATTTGCACAGCACGCAAGAATTAGGGCGACGAAGGGGCGCACGTGACGATCGAGACTCGGGCGATGGGGCACCGGCAGGTGCTCGAGTCGCTGTCCGGACTGCTGCTGGCGCTGTTCGTGGCCATGGTCAGCTCCACGGTGGTCTCCACCGCGCTGCCGCGGATCATCGGCTCGTTGAACGGCACGCAGACGCAGTACACCTGGGTGGTCACCGCCACCCTGCTCACGGCGACGGCCACGACCCCGATCTGGGGCAAGCTCGCCGACCTGTTCAACAAGAAGACGCTGGTGCAGGCCGCGATCGTGATCTTCGTGATCGGCTCGCTGCTCAGCGGCTTCGCCCAGGACACCGGGCAGCTGATCGCCGCCCGCGCGTTCCAGGGCCTCGGCGTCGGCGGCCTGCAGGCGCTGGTGCAGGTCGTGATCGCCGCGATCATCCCGCCGCGCGAGCGGGGCCGCTACAACGGCTACCTCGGCGCGGTCATGGCCGTCGCGACGGTCGGCGGCCCGCTGCTGGGCGGCTTGATCGTCGACGTGTCGTGGCTCGGCTGGCGCTGGTGCTTCTGGGTCGCCGTGCCGATCGCCGCGCTGGCGTTCGGCGTGCTGCAGGCCACCCTGAAGCTGGAGACCGTGCGCCGCGGGAACGTCAAGATCGACTACCTCGGCGCCGTCCTGATCGCCGCCGGTGTCAGCGTGCTGCTGATCTGGGTCTCGTTCGTCGGCAACTCGTTCGACTGGCTGTCGTGGCAGACCGCGGCCATGGTCGGCGCCGGTGTCGTGCTGCTCGGCGTCGCGGTCGCCGTGGAGCTGCGGGTCGGGGAACCCGTGGTCCCGCTGCACATCGTCGCCCGCCGCACCCCCGCCCTGGCGATCGTCGCGAGCCTCGCGGTCGGCATGGCCATGTTCGGCGGCGCGGTGTTCCTCGGCCAGTACTTCCAGATCGGCCGCGGCTACTCCCCGACCCAGGCGGGCCTGCTGACCATCCCGATGATGGCGGGCGTGCTGGTGTCGTCCACGGTCTCCGGCCGCATGATCAGCCGCACCGGCAGGATCAAGCCGTACATCGTCGCGGGCACGATCATCCTGGTGCTCGGCTTCCTGGGCCTGGGCTTCGTCGACCACGCCACCGCGCTGTGGATCGTCGGTGTCGCGATGGCCGTCGTGGGCGTCGGCGTCGGCATGACGATGCAGAACCTCGTGCTGGCCGTGCAGAACAGCGTGCCGTTGAGCGAACTGGGCGCCGCGAGCGCGACCGTCACGTTCTTCCGCTCGCTCGGCGGCACGATCGGCGTCTCGGTGCTCGGCGCCGTCCTCGCCAACCGCGTCACCGCCGACCTCTCCGCCGCGCTGCACGTGCCGGCGGGCCAGTCGACCGGCAGCACCAGCGCCCTGAACCTGCAGGCGCTGCCGCCCCAGGTCCAGACCGTCGTGCACACCGTCTACGGCGACGCGACGGCCCACATCTTCCTGATCTCCGCCGCGGTCGGCGTCGTCGGCATCATCGCGGCACTGCTCCTCAAGCCGATCACGTTGCGCACGACGATCGACCTCGAGAAGAAGGAAGCAGACTCAGCGGTCGCGCGATGACCGAGGAGGAACCATGAGCGCCGGCCCGAACAACGCCTTCCAGTCCGCGGTGGACGAGTTCGGTCCCGCTCCCCTGCCGTCGTCGCGGACCATCATGGTCGGCGTCGACGGCTCGGACACGGCGATGCGCGCCGCGGCCGCCGCCTTCGGCCTGGCCCGCCGCCAAGGTGCCCGGCTGGTCGTCGCCTTCGTGGCGTACCACTCGTCCCTGGCGGCGTTCAGCCCGGCCGTGGCGTCGGTGTTCGAGCACGAGGCCACGGCCCGGTTGCACGCCGAGCTCAGCGACCAGACCCGTTGCGCCGCAGAGGAACTGGACGTGCCGGTCACGTTCGTGAAGGCGTTCGGCGACCCGTTCACGGTGCTGCGCGACTCGGCGGACCGGTGCCAGGCGGACATGGTGGTCGTGGGGGCGTCGCGGCAGGCGGGACACCGGTTCGCCGGGTCGGTCGCCACCCGGCTGGTCAAGACGGGGCACTGGCCGGTGCTCGTGGTGCCCTGACGCGGTTCCACCCCCGGCAGCCACCACCGGGACGACTTTGACCGGGACGGGACAGCCCGTGCGTTAGGACTGGACGCCATGGTCCTGCCCGCGTTCACCGCGCACCCAGCCCCCGAACGACCGACGAGCGACCCCCTCAACCCCACCCCGGCCACGCTCTGGTACCCGGCTCCCGCCGACGAGACGAAGATCATCGAGCAGGGCCTGCCGATCGGCAACGGCCGTCTCGGCGCCCTGGTCGGCGGTGGCGTCGAGAGGGACTTCCTGTACCTGACCGACGTCACCCTCTGGACCGGCGGCCTCAACGACACCCCCGACGCCGACGGCCAGCTCCCCTACGACTCCACCCACTTCGGCACGTTCTCGCTGCTCGCCAGGCTCTACGTCGAGATGCCGTCCCACGCCGGCGCCACCGGCTACCGCCGCGAGCTGGACCTCGGCAACGGCCTGGTCACCACGGAGTACGCGCACGGCGGCAAGCGGTACCGCCGCGCGATGTTCTCGAGCCACCCGGACGACGTGGTGGTCGTCCGCCTCACCGGCCCGGACCAGTCCGGCACCGTCACCCTGACCGGCGCGCACGGCGAACCGACCACCGGCGACGCCGCGCACACCGCCGCCGTCTTCACCGGTTCGTTCGCGAACGGGCTCGCGTACAGCGGCGTCGTCACCGCGTTCAGTCCGGACGGGACAGTCGCGGTCGACGGCGCGAAGCTGACCTTCACCGGCTGCTCGGACCTCGTCATCTTGTTCTCCGGCGGCACCAACTACGCCCCGGACGCCGCGACCGGCTTCCTCGACCCGCGTGCCGAACCGGCCCGGACCGCCCTGCGGAAGGCGGCCGTCCGAGCCACGCCCGACGACCTGGTCCGCACGCACGTGGCCGACTACCGCGAGAGGTACGACCGCCAAGAGCTCGACCTCGGCCGTTCCACCGACGCGCAGCGCGAGATGGACACGTGGACCCGCCTGCGGGCGAGGGCGGCCGGCCCCACCCCGGACCCCGAACTGGAGGCGAGCTACCTCCAGTTCGGCCGCTACCTGGCCATCACCGGCTCACGCGACACCCTGCCGATCGCCCTGCAGGGCCTGTGGCTGTCGGACAACGACCCCGCCTGGCACGGCGACCACCACACCGACATCAACATCCAGATGAACTACTGGCTGGCCGACCGAGCCGCACTGCCCGACACGTTCGACGCCCTCGCGAACTACTGCACCGCCCAGCTCCCGGCGTGGACCGGCACCACCCGATCGGTGTTCCAGGACCCCCGCAACAGGTTCCGCAACACCGGCAACCGCGTGGCGGGCTGGGCGGTCGCCTTCTCCACCAACATCCACGGCGGCAACGGCTGGTGGTGGCACCCCGGCGGCAACGCCTGGCTGTGCATGTCGCTCTACGAGCACTACGAGTACACCCTCGACCGCGACTACCTGGCCAAGATCTACCCACTGCTCAAGGGTGCCTGCGAGTTCTGGGAGGCCCGCCTCGTCGAGACCCCGCAAGGCCTGGTCGACGACCACGACTGGTCACCGGAACACGGCCCGCAGGACGCCCGCGGCATCACCTACACCCAAGAGCTCGTGCACCACCTCTTCGGCAAGTACCGCACCGCCACCGACGTCCTGCGCCGAGACCAGCCCTACGGCCGCAGGATCACAGCCCTGCGAGACCGCCTCCACCTCCCGGAGGTGAACCCGAAGACCGGAATGCTGCAGGAGTGGATGTCGCCGGACGACCTGGGCGAGACCACCCACCGCCACCTCTCCGCGCTGGTCGGCTTCTTCCCGGGCGACCGCATCAACCACGACGACTCCCCCACCACCCTGCTCGACGGCGTGCGGCAGCACCTGATCAGCCGGGGCATGGAGAGCTTCGGCTGGGGCCTCGCCTGGCGAGCGGCCTGCTGGGCCCGCCTGAAAGACGCCGACCGCTCCTACGAACTCATCCAGAAGGTCATCCGCCCGTCGATCGGCAACGCGAACGGCACAGCCCCGAACTTCTTCGACATGTACAGCTTCGGCGACAGTTCGACCTTCCAGATCGACGCGAACCTCGGCGCCCCCGCCGCCATGCTGGAAATGCTGCTGTACTCCCGCCCCGGCGTGATCGAGCTGCTCCCCGCCCTGCCTGCGGCGTGGAAGACGGGCTCGGCCACCGGCATCGGCGCACGCGGCGGCTTCTCGGTGGACATGGCGTGGAAGGACGGCGAGGTCACCAGCGCGACCATCCGAAGCGTGGGCGGCACGGAAACCGAGGTGCGCTTCGGCCCCCGGCGACGGCGGATCACCCTGCGAGACGGCGAATCCACAACCCTGCGCCCCTAGCCGCGAGGCCGAAGGCGAGCAATCCTGGCTTGCGAGGCCGAAGGCGAGCCACGCGACGGCGAAGCCGAGCCGCTCGTGGCCTTCAGCAAGGCCTGCCGGCGGGGTGCCCCGTCACGAGTCGCACCTCAGCTCTTGCTGCAGCCCGCTCTGGTTCGGCTCGGGACGGGACACCCCACCGAGACGCACACACCTGCGCAACCGGCAGCCGCCCAAAGCACCAGGCGTGCCATCACCCCGTTCGAGGCGCGGACCCCCGATCAGATTGCCGGGGGTCTGGGGGCGGAGCCCCCAGGACGACGCAACAGGAACTCGCACACAGGGGAACGCTAGGCAACCGCAGCAGTAGACCCCCGAACCACCAACCCGGTGGCCAGCTCGATGTGCAACGCCTCCAAAGCCTGCCCCTCCACCATCCGGATCAACTGGGCCACAGCGATCCGCCCCATCTCCTCCAACGGCTGCCGGACGGTGGTCAACGGCGGCGAGGTCGCCTCGGCCAGATCGATGTCGTCGAAACCGGCGACCGACAGATCGGCAGGCACCCGAAGCCCCAACTCCCGAGCGGCCTGCAAGGTCCCCACCGCCACCTTGTCGTTGAAGCAGACGACAGCCGAGGGCCGGGGCGAGCCCTGCAACAACTCGGCGGCGGCACGACGGCCGTGCGCGGTGGTCGGCTCCACGTGCCGCAACCGATCAGCCCGCAGCAGCACCCCGGCCTGGGCCAGCGCCGCCC
Organism: Lentzea sp. CC55; assembly: GCF_021056325.1. NCBI lineage: Bacteria > Bacillati > Actinomycetota > Actinomycetes > Pseudonocardiales > Pseudonocardiaceae > Lentzea > Lentzea sp. CC55. The sequence continues at coordinate 230,612 of NZ_JAJCXE010000013.1, forward strand.
GGTGCCCGGCCAGCCGAGCGTCTCCCGCCAGCCACTCCTCCGGTCCGGCGATCACAGCGATGTCCCGGTGCCCCAGCGAGATCAGGTGGTCCGCCACGGCCCGAGCCCCGGCGAAGTGCGCGGCGGACACCGAAGCGATGTCCGGCAACGGCGGCACCCGCGGATCCAGCACCACGAACGGGAACCCGGCCCGGGACAGCGCGAGCAGCTCCTCCCCGTCCTCGGGAGGCAGGATCAGGATCGCCGCGTCCACGTCACCGGTCTCGGGCAACGACCGCAGGACGGAGGACCCCTGCCCGGACTCCCCGGCGTCCAGCACCAGCCGCAGCCCGTGCAGCTTCACCCCTTCGGCGACCGAGGACACGAGCAACCCGAAGTAGTCCGTCAGCACGTACGGACACCGGACGTAAACGGTACGAGTCCGCTGCGAGGCCACCGCGCGCCGCTCCACGGCCCGCAGTACCAGGTCACGGGTCCGCTGGGCCACGTTCACGTGGTCGTTCAAAACGCGGGAGACAGTCGCGATCGAGACACCGGTCTCCGCCGCGATGTCCCGCAGGCTCGCGCGTTGTTTCACGTTCTCGATCTTGCGTTCCACCAGGTCACTGTACCGGAACTCCACCAGACCATTGACGCTCGCCACGACCCGGTGTTTCATCCTGGAACACAGACTTTTCACAGTGACGACCACCGTTACAAGCCGAAGGACGGCGATGAGAACTACCGCGATCGTGGCTCTGGTAGCCGCCCTGACGGCTGTGCCGGCCGCTGCGCCCGCTTCGAGCGCACCCGGTTCGGCGCGGGTGCGGGTGTGGGTCACCACGCCGGACCGGGCGGAACTGATGCACGAACGCCCGCACGTCACGTTCGGCAAGCAGCGGTCAGCGCACCCGACGATCGTGGTCGACCCCGGTCGCCGCTACCAGGAGGTCGACGGCTTCGGCGCGTCCATCACCGACTCGTCGGCGGAACTTCTCGCGAACCTCCCGCCCGCCGCCAGGGCCGACACGATGCGCAAGCTGTTCGACCCGAAGACCGGCATCGGCGTCAGCTTCCTGCGCCAGCCCGTCGGCTCGTCCGACTTCACGGCGGCCAAGGAGCACTACACCTACGACGACGTGCCCGCCGGGCAGACCGACTTCGCGTTGCGGCACTTCAGCATCCGGCACGACGAGGCGAAGATCCTGCCGTTGCTGCGCGAGGCGAAGCGGCTCAACCCGAGGCTGAAGGTCATGGCCACGCCTTGGAGCCCGCCGGCGTGGATGAAGACCAGCGACTCGCTCGTCGGCGGTCAACTCAAAGACGACCCGAGGATCTACGACGCGTACGCGCGTTACCTCGTGAAGTTCGTCCAGGCGTACGCGCGGGCCGGTGTGCCGGTCGACTTCCTGTCGGTGCAGAACGAGCCGCAGAACCGCACACCCGACGCCTACCCCGGCACCGACATGCCGGTCGCGCAGCAGGTGCGGGTGATCGAGGCGCTCGGCCCGAAGCTCGCGCAGGCGAGCCCGCGCACGAAGATCCTCGGCTTCGACCACAACTGGGCCACGCACCCCAACGACGGCACGGCGGAGGCCGACTACCCCTACCAGGTGCTGCGCAGCAAGGCCGCGAAGTGGGTCGCGGGCACGGCGTACCACTGCTACTACGGCGATCCGAGCGCACAGACCGCGTTGCACACCGCGTTCCCGGACAAGGGGATCTGGTTCACCGAGTGCTCGGGCTCCAGGGGCGCCACCGACCCGCCGGCCAAGGTCTTCGGCGACACGCTGCGCTGGCACGCCCGCAACGTCGTCCTCGGCACCACCCGCAACTGGGCGCGCAGCGCGGTGAACTGGAACATCGCCCTCGACAGCACCGGCGGCCCGCACCTCGGCGGCTGCGGCACGTGCACCGGTCTCGTCACCGTGCAGCCGGACGGCTCGGTCGTCACCGACGCCGAGTACTACACGATCGGGCACCTGTCGAAGTTCGTGAAGCCGGGCGCGCGGCGGATCGGGAGCACGTCGTTCGGCACCACCGGCTGGAACGGGCAGATCATGGACGCCGCGTTCCGCAACCCGGACGGCTCCACGGCCCTGGTGGTGCACAACCAGCACGACGACCCGCGCTCGTTCGCGGTGGACCTCGGTGACCGGACCTTCGAGTACACCCTGCCCGGCGGTGCGCTGGCGACGTTCACCTGGACCACCCAGCACCGGAGCAGGCTCGACCAGGTGCCGCTGACCGGTGCCACCGCGTCGCCCGACGGCGCGGCGGCCATCGACGACGACGCTTCGACCCGCTGGTCCAACGGCGCGGCCCAGGCCCCCGGCCAGTTCCTGCAGGTCGATCTGGGGCGTCGCACGGACTTCCGGCGCGTGGCGGTCGACTCCGGCGGCAACCTCGGCGACTACGCCCGCGACTGGGAGCTCTCGGTCAGCGACGACGGCACGTCCTGGCGCTCGATCGCGTCCGGCGAAGGCGCCGGCCAGCTGACCACGATCGACGTCCGCCGCACCACGGCGCGTCACCTGCGCATCACGTCCACCGGGAGCGCGGCCAACTGGTGGAGCATCGCCGACTTCCGCCTCTACAACTGAAAAATTCGCTGTCGGGCGCCCAAACCCCTGCAAGGAGCGCTTATGTCGAAGACGACACCACGGTGGCGCGGCATCGCACTGGCGGCAGCCGCGGTGGCGGCGGGAAGCACCCTGGTCTCCCCCGCCGCCACCGCCGCGACCAGCGCGAGCGTGTGGCTCACGACCGGTGACCGGTCCGCCCAGCTGACCCGGCAGGCGGACGTGGCGTTCGGCTCGGGCGGCTCCGGGTCGACGATCACCGTGAACCCGAACACCACCTACCAGTCGATGGTGGGCTTCGGCGCGTCGTTCACCGACGCGGCGGCGTGGAACGTCTTCAACTCCCCGCGCCGCAACGAGATCATGAGCAACCTGTTCGACCGGAACACCGGTATCGGCATGAGCTTCATCCGGCAGCCGGTCGGCGCGACCGACTTCTCGCGCAGCTTCTACACCTACAACGACGGCACGGCGGACCCGTCTCTCTCGCGGTTCTCGATCGACCACGACCGGCCGTACATCCTGCCGCTGCTGCAGCAGGCCAAGCAGATCAACCCGCAGCTCGCCGTGATGGCGACGCCGTGGAGCGCGCCCGCGTGGATGAAGAACAACAACAGCCTCATCCAGGGATCCCTCAACGACGGCCGGATCGGTGTCTACGCCGACTACCTGGTCAAGTTCGCGCAGGCGTACCGGGCCGCGGGCATCCCGATCGACTACCTGAGCGTGCAGAACGAGCCGAACTTCGAACCGCCGGGCTACCCCGGCATGAGGATGTCGGCACAGCAGCAGGTCAACGTCATCAACACGCTGGTGCCGAAGCTGCGTGCGGCCGGCGAGCAGGCCAGGGTCCTCGGCTACGACCACAACTGGGACGACACGACCTACCCGCAGACCGTGAACAGCGGCGCCGGCGGCAACGTGATCGGCTCCGCGTGGCACTGCTACGGCGGCAACCCGAGCGGCCAGTCGGTGGTGAAGAACAACCAGCCGGGCAAGGACATCTTCTTCACCGAGTGCTCCGGCACGAAGTCGGCCAACGACGCGGCGACGTTCCGCGACACGTTGCGCTGGCAGGGCATCAACCTCGCCATCGGCGCGACCCGCAACCACGCGCGCACGGTGACGACCTGGAACATGGCGCTGGACCAGAACAACGGCCCGGTGATCGGCAGCTGCACCAACTGCACGGGTGTCGTCACGACCAGCGGCGGCACCGTCACCTACAACGCCGAGTACTACGTGCTCGGCCACCTGTCGAAGTTCGTGCAGCCCGGCGCGGTCCGCATCGACTCGACCGGTTACGGCGAGGGCGGCGTCCAGAACGTGGCGTTCCGCAACCCGGACGGCCGGATCGTGCTCGTCGCGCTGAACTCGGGCGGGCAGCAGGACTTCCGCGTCTCCTACGGCGGCCAGACGTTCGGCTACACCCTCCCCGCCGGAGCCATGGCGACCTTCACGTGGCCCGGCACGCTCGACCCCGGCACGCCGCCGGCCGGGCGCACCGGCGCCATCACCGGCCTGGGCGGCAAGTGCCTCGACGTCACCGGCGGCTCCACCGCCAACGGCACCCTGCCGCAGCTGTGGACCTGCTTCAGCGGCCCGAACCAGACGTGGACGCTGTCCTCCGACGGCACGGTGCGCGGCCTGGGCAAGTGCCTCGACGTCACCGGCAACGGCACGGCGGACGGCACCGCGGTCCAGCTGTGGGACTGCTTCGGCGGCCCGAACCAGAGGTGGACCGCCACCAACGGCACCTTGGTGAACGTCGGCGCAGGCAAGTGCCTCGACGTCATCGGCCACAACACGGCCGACGGCGCGAAGCTGCAGATCTGGTCGTGCACGGGCGGGGCCAACCAGAGGTGGACCGTCCCCGCGTAGGTGACGGTGGGCTTGAGGTCGTGCCGTGCGGGTAACCGCGCGGCATGACCGATCCCGTGAACCCCGAAGCACCCCACTCCCCGGGAACGCCGAGCCTCGACGACCTCGAGACGCCGGAGCCGGAGATCCCGCAGGAGACGACCGAGGACGAGAGCGAACCGCCGGACTAGGCCGCCGCGCAGCGGCTATCCCGTGCCATGGACAACGACGAACTCCGGCGCTTCGTCCTCGACCGCCTGGCCGAGGACGAGCGGCGCCTGGCCGACGGCGAACTGCCCCTGCTCGACGAGGCCGAGGGCAGGGGCAGGCTGCGCATCACGCGGTCCGACGACGGCACCGGCCTGCTCCTGCTGCCCGGTCCGGTCCAGGCGGCGGAGGAACGGCACCCGGTGCCGTTCGGCGAGAAGGTCGCGCTGCTGCGCACCGAGGTCGAGCACACCGAGGACGAGGCCGCGCTGCGCCTGCTGGCCGAGGCCTTCGACACCCACCACGACTGGCAGGAGGAGTGGCGATGACCGCGCCCGAGCCCGATCGCGTGACCGCGGAGAGCGAACTGGAGGACGCGGACATCGGCGGCGAGCACACCCGCCCGACGTTCGCCGACGAGAACCCCGGTGGACCGCACCGGGGCCGTGACGAGTCGGAACCCCACGACGAGGGAGGCATGGACCAGCGGTAGGGCCACTCCCGCTCGTGCGGGGAAGGTGTCCTCAGGCGCGCGCGGCGACCATCGCCCGGCGACCGGGCAGGAAGCCGCGCGCCGCCGTGAGCAGCGTGCGCGCCTCCATCAGCTCGCCGTATTCGAGGTGTTCGTCGGCCGCCGCGATGTGCGCCAGCGCCTGCCGGGGCGCGTCCGGTGCGTTCGTGACCGCTCGGGCCAGGCACTTGCGCGCCTGCTCGGCCTGGTCGACGAGGTCCGCACCGGGCGTGGTCCGGATGAGGGCGAGTGCGTCGCAGAGGGCCCTGTCGAGTGCGCTGTGCATGGGATGGCCGCCTTGGGGCAGTCGGGAAGGGGACGCGCCGGCTGCTTGACGCGGCACCGGCTACCCCGGCCTCCGGCGCGCCAAACGCGAGGGGCGGTCCTTTTTCGCACGCGTCGCCGCGGTGCAGCGGCGGCACAGCCCCATCACGGGGGCGTCGGCGTCCGTCTCGGCCACCCACACCGCGTCGATCCACAGCACTCCGGGGAAGCGGGCGAGCCGCGCGCGACTCAGCGGCACCCCGCACAGCGTCTGGTTCTGGCCCGGCCACCACGCGTGGACGTCACCCGACGGCATGCGCGTGCCCTCGTCGTCGCGCCAGCTGCTCGACGCGGCCACCGACGGCGTCGCGGGCATCGCGTCAGCCTCCCAGGTTGTCCACCGCGGAGCTCAGCGCCGCGGCCGCCTCCTCGAGGGCGCGGTCGGACACCGGGCCCGCGCCGACGCGCTCGACCAGGTCGTCCTTGGTCACCACGGTCAGCGCCCCGCGCAGGGCGTCACCGTCCAGGTCCTCGCCTCCGGCCACCACGTAGTCGCCCTCGACGAGCACCAGCGCGGCGTCCGGGCGGGTCGACCCGAGCAGTCTCTTGAGGTCCTGCACCGGGACGGGCACGTCAGCCGTCCTCGCCGTAGCGGCCGCCGCCGTCCAGGCCGGCGCCGGGACCGGAGTCCCCCTCGCTCGGCGGTCGCTTCGACGCCTCCTGTTCGGCCGGCGTCAGCGGGGCACCGCTCCGCTCCTCCGCCGCACCGCGTTCTACGTGGTCGTGCTCGGGTTCGGTCATCGCTTCATCCTCTTGTCCTCGAAGGGGTTCGGGCCGCCCGCGCGACGCGGGCGGCCCGAACCGGTGTCACTGCCCGGAGATCCGCTGACCGGACTCGCGCGCGTGGCCGCCGACGTCCTGCGCGGCCTCCTTCGTGTGCGCGGCCGTGGTCTGGGCCGCGTCGGTGGCGACCTGCTTCACCTCGCCGGCCGCGTCGCTCACCGAGGACTTCACGTCCTCCTTGAGGCTCTGCGCCGACTCGGCCACCGCTTCCTTCGCCGGCTCCAGCACGTCCGAGAAGCTGTCGGAGAGCTGTTGCACCGCCTGCTGTTCCGCGTCCGTGCGGGGCAGCAGCGCCGCGAGCAGCAGACCGCCGCCGAACGCGATCAGGCCGGCCGCCAGAGGGCTGCCCTGCGTCTGCTGGGCGATGCGCTGCGGTGCCTGCTGCACGGCGTTCGCCGCCTGCTCGGCCCGTTCGCTCACGGCGTTCGCCGCCTGCCCGGCCCGTTCGGTCACGGCGTTGCCGGCGTCCTGACCCTGTTCGCGCACGGCCGACGTGGCCTGCGTGGCGGTTCCCATCACTCGCTCCTTCACCGAGACCAGCCCGCGCCGCACTCCTCGGACGCGCCGCTGGGCGATGGCCTTCGGACTCGTGTGGTCGACCAGGCGGTTGGCGTCGGCCCGCAGCTCGGCACGGGTCACTTCGATCTCACGCCTTATTTGGTCGGGTGTTTCGCCCATTCCGCGTCCTCCTTCAACGTTGCGACGGTGCGTTCCGGCTTCGGGTTGACGGTGCGCAGCTTGGCGCGGCCGGAGGTGTAGAGGACCGCTCCGGCGATGCCCCACAGCGCGGCGACGATCAGCGCGGCCCAGCCCAGCGGCATGACCGCGCCGAGCGCGAACACCAGCGCGAAGCTCAGCAGCACGGTCGTCAGGTAGCCCGCGAACCCCGCGGCGGCGAGCATTCCCGTCGCCTTGCCCGCCTTGGACGCCTCCTCGCGGAGCTCGGCCTTGGCGAGCTCCAGCTCCTGGCGCATCAGCTTGGACAGGTCACCGGTCAGCTCGCTGACGAGGTCGCCGAGAGATTCGCCGGTGGTGTCCATTGGCGACGGCGGCATCTCAGGGCTCGACATGCGGCACCCCCGCCGGGGGAACAGCGGGCGCCGGAGGAACAGCGGGCGCCGGCGGAGGAACGGCGGGTGCCGCGTTCGGCGTCAGAGGTGCGCCGTAACCCATTGGTACATCAGTGCGTTCCGAGGCCACGGGAACCACGCCGCCCTGCGGACGCTGCGGTTCCGGGCTTCCGCCGGACGTGCTCCCACCGGACGCGCTCTTGGCGACGCGGCCGATCAGGAAACCCGCCACGGCCGCACCCAGCAGGAACGTGCCGGGCTTGCGCCGGGCGTAGTCGCGCGCCGAGTCGAGCAGCCCCTGCGCACCCCGTTCGTCGAGGAAGCGGGCGGCCTGCCTGCTCGTGTCGGCCGCGCTCTGGATCGCTCCCGCCGACATCGAGTCGGGCGGCGCGCTGCCCGCCATCTCGCCCAGCTCGTCGGCGATGCGCCCGAGCTGCTTCGACACCCGCGTCGCCTGCTGCTCCGCTTCCGCGGCAACACGTTGCCGCACGTCGTGGACGACGTGGCGGGCCTGGTCCTTGGTCTCGCGGGTCACGTGGGCTGCCTGGTCGCGGACGGTGGACCCGACCTGACCAGCAGCTTCCTTGGCGTGCTGCGCGACCTCGGAGCCCTCCTCCTTGGCCGCCGTGCGCACTCCACCCATCTGGTTTTCCGTCACGGCTGACTCCTCAGCTCGTTGTCGTGTGCTGGCCATCGAGCTACCCGGACAGCGGCGGCGCAAACGACGCAGAGCGCCGAAATTCGTTCTTGTTCCGGCAAACGTGAGCGAGCCGGCTGTTTGGCCGCGCCTCGCCCGGCGAACTCCCACAGCACGCCGGAACACAGGAGTGAACACATGACGAGCACGACCGGACAGCTGCGGTCCCTGGCGCGGGAGCACGTCGCCGTCGCGGCACTCACGATCCCCCGCCTGCTGCGGCACCGGGTGTGGCGCGAAGCCGACCCGCACGAGGGCGCGGGTCTCGGCGTCGTGCTGGTGCCCGGCTTCGGCGCGGGCGAGTTCAGCCTCACCTTCGCCACGACGTGGTTGCGGGACAGGGGCTACGTGCCGGCGGGCGCCGGCGTCGGGTTCAACGTCGGCTGCACCTCCGAGCTGGTCGACCGCGTCGAACGGCGGCTGGAGGAGCACGCGGAGGAGACCGGCGGACCGGTCGTGCTGCTGGGGCAGAGCCGGGGTGGCGGACTCGCCAGGCTGGCCGCGGCGCGCAGGCCGGACCTGGTCCGCGGCCTCGTGATGCTGGGCAGCCCGCTGCTCGACCCGATGGGCGCGCATCCGCACGTGTTGCTCGCTGCTCGCGCGCTCGCCCAGCTCGCTTCCGTCGGCGTACCGGGTCTGATGAACGCGGAGTGCCTCAACGGCACGTGTTTCGAGGACAACATCGCCGCGATCACCGCACCGCTGCCCGACGACCTGCCCGCGGTGTCGATCTATTCCAAGTCGGACGGCATCGTGCCGTGGGAACTCTCCCTCGACCCGTCCGCCGAGTGGGTCGAGGTGCACAGCACGCACACCGGCATGGGTCTCGACCCGGACGTCTACCTGGCGCTGCGGCCCCGGCTGGCTTCGTGGGCGGCGGAACGCTTCGACCTGCGTTCCGCCGGGTGACACGTCAGCCCTGGTCCGGGTCGTCGGACGCGGAGTAGTCGGAGAGCCCGACGTTGCCCGTCGGGTTCGGTTCAGGGTGGACGGAGCCGGAGCCGCTGCGTCCGGGAACGGTGTCGTCGCTCTCCGTCGACTCGTCCAGCGGTGCCTTGCTCGTCGCTTCGTCGTAATGGCGTTCGGTGTTCATGGCGCACGGCTACCCCGGCGCGGCGGTCCTGAACGTGCGCCGGGGTTCGGGAGCGACGGCTCAGGAGAGAACGGCACCGCGCGGCGCCGGCACGAACGCGGTGAAGTCCCGGTTGCTCGGCTCGTGGGCGAACTCGGTCTGCAGGGGGCCGGCGACCCAGCGGGCCACGACGGCGGGCATCGGCATCGGGTCACCACCCAGGCGAGCCACCTCGACCAGCTGCCCGATGCGGTCCTCGACCGCGGCCGACCAGCCGGTCCCCTCCTTCCACAGCAGCGCCACGTCGTGGTCGGGGAAGTCGGGCATGCGCCCGTCGAGCGCCACGTAGGCGGCGGGGCGCGGGTCGACCTCGACGAACGAGCTGTCACCGCGCAGCCCGAGGCCAGTGACGACGTCGTGGACGTAGCGGGCGATGCGGCGAGCCGCCGAATCGTCGAAGTCGATGTCGAAGTGGATGTCGGTCTCGATGCTCATCTCACGGTCCATGGCTGCGGTGCCTCCATCGCCGAACGCCCTCACGATGCAGGCGTGGATACCCCGCCGGGGTGTCTTCAAACCTGATCGGGTGATGTGATCCGCGACGCTCCCGTCACCGGACCGGGTGGCGCTCCCGCAGGTAGTTGCCCGGTGTCGTGCCGTACCACCGCCGGAAGGCGTGGATGAAGCTCGCGGCCTCGGCGAACCCCAGCCGGGTCGCCACCTGGTCGACCGACGCGCCGGCCCCGGTGAGCAGCACGACGGCGCGCTCGGCCCGCACCTCGTCGAGCACGGCCTGGTAGCTCGTCCCGCACTCGGCCAGCCTGCGGCGCAGCGTGCGCGGGCTGAGGCCGAGCGAGCGGGCCACGACCGGCATGGACTCCCCGAACCGCTCGGACAGCTCCAGCACCCGCCGCAGCTCCCCCGCGACGCCCGGCCTCCTGCGGCGGCGGGCGGCCAGGTCCTCGCACTGCCGTTCGGACAGCGCGGTGCCCTCCGGGCTCGCGAGCGGGAGCGCCCGCAGCAGCACCGCAGCGTCCACAACGGACCTGTTGTGGCACTGGGAGAACCGGGGCCGGACACCGAACACCTCCTCGTGGTCGCCGGTGTCCGGCGGGGCGGCGTGGGCGAGGCCGACGGACAGGACCGGCACCTCTCCCGCCACCAGCTCGCCGATCACGGTGTGGATCGCGGCGAGGTCGCGTTCGACGAGGAACGGCGTCACGTCGGCGGGCAGCGCGCCGGGCTCCAGGGAGATCACCAGCCGGTCGCCGTCCAGCGCGGCCGTGGGGCCGGTGAAGGTGAAGCTCAGGTCGAGGTAGCGCAGGGCGATCTCGACCGCGTCCTGCACGGTGGCGGCGCTGAGGAAGGCGTGGCCGAGCACGCCGAACGTGGTGGCGTGGTAGCGGCGTCCCGCGGCGACGCCCGCGTGGGGCAGGTGGGCCGCCAGGTTGCGGACGACGGCCAGCTCCTGGTGCGCGCTGATCTCCGCCGCCGGGTCGGCCAGCTGGGCGGGCGTGAGGTCGCTGCCGGCGAGCAGCGCCTCCCGCGCCAGGCCGTGCTCGGCGCCGAAGCGCAGCAGCAGCGCGACGCTCGTGATGCCGCGGGGGAAGTCCCAGTGCCGGACCGCGGGATCGGACAACGTCCTCATGGCCGCGATTGTCAATCGCGCGGCCGCTGTTGTCCTGGTGCGAACGGGTGGTCCTTCCTACTTTCGAGACGTGCGAGTACACCCTGAAGTGATCGTCGTCGGAGCCGGGTTCGGCGGACTGGGCGTCGCGTTGTCGCTGCTCAGAGCGGGCTTCGAGCGGTTCACCGTGCTGGAGCGCGCCGACGACGTCGGCGGGGTGTGGCGGGACAACACCTATCCGGGCGCCGCGTGCGACGTGCCGTCCTCGCTCTACTCCTACTCCTTCTCCCCCAACCTCACGTGGCCGCGCCGGTACGCGGCGCAGCCCGACATCCTCGCCTACCTCCGCCGCAACGCCGAGGCCGTGCGCGACCGGATCCGGTTCGGCGCCGAGGTCGTCGCGGCGTCGTTCGACGGCGGCCGGTGGCGCGTGGAACTGGCGAGCGGCGAGGTCCTGGAGGCGGACGTCCTCGTGTCGGCCGTCGGCCAGCTGGGCACGCCGTCGACCCCGGCGCTGCCCGGCCTGGACCGGTTCACGGGTCCCGTCTTCCACAGCGCCCGGTGGCGGCACGACGTCGGCCTGCGCGGCCGGCGGATCGCGGTGGTCGGCACGGGTGCCAGCGCGGCGCAGTTCGTGCCGGAGATCCAGCCGCTGGCGGGGCGGCTGACCGTGTTCCAGCGGACGGCGCCGCACGTGCTGCCCAAGCCCGACGCCCCGCGCCACCGCCCGGCCCGCGCCCTGACCTCGCGGGCCGCCAGGGCCGGGGTGTGGCTCGCCGGCGAGGCGCTGACGGGACTGCTCAACGCGGGACGGTTGTCGCGCGGGATCGTCGCCGCCATCGCGCGTGCCCACCTCACCCTCCGGGTGCGTGACCGGGCGCTGCGGGAACGGCTCCGGCCACGCACCCCTGCGGGCTGCAAGAGGGTGCTGTTCAGCAACGACTGGTACCGCGCTCTCACCGCGCCGAACGCCGAGGTGGTGACCGAGACGATCACCGAGGTCACCGCGAACGGCGTGCGCACCGCCGACGGCCGTGAGCACGCCGTCGATGTCCTGATCTGGGGCACCGGCTTCGAGGTCGCGGGCTTCCGGCTGCCGATGCGGGTCACCGGCAGGCACGGCCGCGACCTCGCCGAGGTGTGGGCCGGGCGGCCGCGGGCGCACCTGGGCATGACCGTGCCGGGCTTCCCCGGGTTCTTCCTCGTCTACGGCCCGAACACCAACCTGGGCGGCAACTCGGTGGTCACGATGATCGAGGCGCAGTGCCGCTACGTCGTCTCGGCGGTCCGCCACCTCGCCGAGACCGGCACCGGGCTCGAGGTGCGGCCCGCCGCCGCCGAGGCGTTCGACGAGGAGATGCGCGCCCGGCTGCGCGACGGCGTCTGGAGCGGCTGCGCGTCGTGGTACCGCTCGGACGACGGGTCGATCACGACGAACTGGCCCGGCGGCACCGGGGAGTACCTGCGCCGCACGAGGCGACTGCGGCTCGACGACCACCAGCTCACCGGAGGTGCGTGAACCGTGGACTACGACGTGCTGGTCATCGGGTCCGGGTTCGGCGGCGCCGTGACCGCCCTGCGGCTGACCGAGAAGGGCTACCGGGTCGGCGTGCTGGAGGCCGGGCGGAGGTTCGCCGACGACGAGTTCCCGCGCACCTCGTGGCAGCTGCGCGACTACCTGTTCGCGCCGGCGCTCGGCTGCACCGGCATCCAGCGGATCACCCCGCTGCGCGACGTGCTGGTGCTGAGCGGTGCCGGTGTCGGCGGCGGTTCCCTGGTGTACGCCAACACCCTGTACGAGCCGCCGGAGTCGTTCTTCCGCGACCGGCGCTGGGCCGGCATCACCGACTGGCGGGCCGAGCTCGCGCCGCACTACGACCAGGCGAGCCGGATGCTCGGCGTCGTGGAGAACCCGTGCCGCACCGACGCCGACCGGTTGCTCCGCGAGGTCGCCGGGGAGCTCGGCGTCGGCACGACGTTCCGGCTCTCGCGGGTCGGCGTCCACTTCGGACGCGACGGCGGGGACCCGTTCTTCGGCGGCGCCGGGCCACGCCGCAACGGCTGCATCTCGTGCGGTTCGTGCATGACGGGCTGCCGCCACGGCGCGAAGAACACGTTGCCGAAGAACTACCTCCACCTGGCCGAGCAGGCCGGTGCCCAGGTCTGGCCGCTGACCACCGTCGTCGACGTCCGCCCCCGCCCCGGTGGTGGGCACGAGGTGCACACCCGGCGCACCGGCGGACGGGCGAAACGCGTGTTCACCGCCTCCCAGGTCGTGTTCGCGGCGGCGTCGCTCGGCACCCAGCGGCTGCTGCACGGCATCCGCGACCGGGGTGGCCTGCCCGGTCTGTCGCCGGCGCTGGGAACGTTGTGCCGCACGAACTCCGAAGCTGTCGTCGCCGTGCGGGTGCCCGGCGGCGGCATCGACAACACGCACGGCCTCGCGATCACGTCGTCGATCCACCCGGACGCCGACACGCACGTCGAGACCGTCCGGTACGGCCGCGGCAGCAACCTGATGGGCCTGCTGATGACCACCCTCGTCGACGGCGGCCCGTCCCGCTTCCGCCGGGGCATCGCCCAACTGCTCGCCGAACGCCGCACGGCGCTGAAAATGCACACACCCCGCCGGTGGTCGGAGGAGACGATCGCGCTGCTCGTCATGCAGAGCCTCGACAACTCCCTCACGACGTACACGCGGCGCGGACGCCTGACCACGCGGCAGGGCGAGGGGGCGCCGAACCCGTCGTGGATCCCGGCGGGCCACGAGGTGGCGCGCCGGCTCGCGGCCCACGCGGGCGGCGTCGCCAGGGGCGCGTGGAACGACCTGGTGGACGTCCCGCTGACCGGTCACCTCATCGGCGGCTGCGTGATCGGCGACTCCCCCGGGACCGGCGTCGTCGACCCGTACCACCGCGTCCACGGCCACCCCGGGCTGCACGTCGTGGACGGCTCGGTGATCCCGGCCAACCTCGGCGTCAACCCGGCGCTCACCATCACCGCGCTGGCCGAGCGCGCGATGTCGTTGTGGCCCAACAAGGGCGAACCGGACCCCCGGCCGCCGCTGGGCGCGGCCTACGCGCGGGTGCGGGTGGTGCGGCCGCGCAGGCCCGCGGTCCCGGCGGACGCGCCCGCGGCCCTGCGGCCCACCGGGGAGGCGAGCGATGTCCGCTGAGCACGGCACGACACCGCCGGGTGAACCGCGTCGCGGCCCGCGGGACGAGCAGGGCTCCGCCCCCGACCGGCCGGATCGACCGGCCGCCGAGGACTTCCCCCCGGCACCGTGGGACCTGTGCGGCCAGGGTTGGCTCACGGTGTGGACGGCACCACGCTCGGCGGTACCGCCGTCGCCGCCGGGCGTGGTGCCCCTGACCCTGTTCGGCCGCGTGCTGGTGGTGACGGCGTTCGTCGACTACCGCCCACCCGGCCTGCTCTCCTACCACGAGCTGCTGGCCGCGGTGGTCGTGCGCAAGGGGGTCAGCCCGGGACTGTCCATCACCCACATCTGGGTGGACGACGAGACGTCCCGCCGCGGTGCCCGGGCGATGTGGGCGATCCCCAAGCAGCCGGCGGACTTCACGTTCGACGCGGGCCACCTCACCGCCCGCACCCACGCCACCGCCGAGGAAGCACCGCTCAAGGCACCCGGGCTCCCCGCGCGGATCACGACGTCGGTGTGGCAGGCGAGGAACGGCACCGCCCACCGCACCGCGCTGCGCACCTCCGCCCGCGTCCGCCCGACCAGGTTGCGCTGGCACCTCCCCGGAACCGGCGGGATCGGCTGGCTCACCGCCGCCAGGCCGCGCCTGCACCTCGCCGTCACGAACCTGCGCATGCGGTTCGGCGAGCCCTGACGTCGCGGCGCCACCAGCGCCGCGGTTCCACCCCATCTCACGAGGAGCGGAAGATGCGAGTTCTCGCGATGACGCTTGCCCTGGTGGCCTCGGTCGTGGCCGCCCCGACCGCGTTAGCCGCGCCGCCGGACTACGGGCTCCCCGGCTCGTACCCGGTGGCGTACAGCGATGTCACCGCCGTGGCGGGCGGCCGGTCCGTGCCCGCCCGCGTCCACTACCCCGCCACCGCGGCCGGCGCGAACCAGCCGGTCGCGGCGGGACGGTTCCCCGCGATCGCGTTCGGCCACGGCTTCTTCCAGGCCACCTCCAAGTACACGAGCACCGGCAACCACCTCGCGTCGTGGGGCTTCGTCGTGGTGGTACCGACCACCCAGGGCGGGTTGAGCCCGAGCCACAGCGCGTTCGCCGACGACCTCAACACCGGCCTGACCTGGCTCGTCGCCCAGGACACCACCAGCGGGTCGCGGTTCCGCGACCACATCAGCACAGCGGCGCTGGGCGTGTCCGGTCACTCGATGGGCGGTGGGGCCGCCGTCCTCGCGGCCGCCCGCAACCCGAAGGTCAGGGCCGTCTCCACCTACGCCGCCGCCGAGACGACCCCGTCGGCCAAGGCCGCCGCGGCGACCCTGGCGGCACCGGCCCAGTTCCTCGCGGGGTCGCAGGACACCATCACGCCGGTCGCGGACCACCAGCGGCCGATGTTCGCCGCCAAGCCGCCGTCGAGGCAGCTGCGCACCATCACCGGCGGCTCCCACTGCGGGTTCATGGACTCCTCCGGCCTGTTCTGCGACAACGGTTCCATCACCCGCGCCGCCCAGCTCACCGCCGCGAAGCGGGTCATGACGTCGTGGTTCCGCCACTACCTCGCCCAGGACCCCTCGGCGCGCGACTTCGTGTGGGGCCAGCCCGCCCGCACCGACGCCGCCGTCGTCTTCGAGGGCACCGAGTAGCACCGTCCACACCACCCGGTGGTGAGCGGTGCCGTGACGTACGCCGCTCACCACTGGTCGTGCAACCGCCGTGAACACCGGGCACCCTGGACGGGTCAACACCTGTCGAGTCCGGTGGAGGGAACGGTCGGTGACGAGCTCTGACGACATCGGGCACAGACAGGACGAGCCCGAACCCGCCGGCGTGTTCGCCGGAAGCGGGGAGATCGGCCGCGACCTGGCCGCGGTGGACTGGGCCTCGACGCCCGTCGGACCGCCGGACGAGTGGCCGCAGAGCCTGCGGACGGCCGTGAGCATCCTGCTGTCGTCCCGGTTCTCCATGTGGATGGCGTGGGGACCGGAGCTGACGTTCTTCTGCAACAACGCCTACCGGCTCAACACGCTCGGCCGCAAGTACCCGTGGGCGCTCGGCAGGCCGGCGGCGGAGGTGTGGGCGGAGATCTGGGACGACATCGGTCCGAGGGTGGACAGCGTGCTCACCACCGGCAGGGCCACCTGGGACGAGGCGCTGCTGCTGTTCCTGGAGCGGTCCGGCTACCCGGAGGAGTCGTACCACACCTTCTCCTACAGCCCGCTGCGCGACGACAGCGGCGCGGTGGCGGGGATGTTGTGCGTCGTCAGCGAGGAGACCGACCGCGTCATCGGCGAGCGCCGGATGGCGACCCTGCGTGACCTCGGCTCCAACCCCAGCGTCGCCCGCGACGAGCGGGAGGTGCTGGCGTCCGCCTGCGACCAGCTCGACCGCAACCGGTACGACCTGCCGTTCACCCTGACCTACCTCTTCGACGACGGCCACGCGCGGCTGGCCGGGTCCACCGGGGTCGAGCCGGAGCACCCCGCGGCGCCCGCCGTCATCCGCGACGGGGAACCGGTGTGGCCGGTGGACGCCGCCCGGCGCGGCGAGTCCACCGTGGTCGAGCTGGGCGCGGCGGCCGATCTCCCCACCGGGCCGTGGCCGAGGCCGCCCGCCCAGGCGCTGGTCGCCCCGCTGCAGCGTCCCGGCGGCACACCGCACGGGTTCCTGGTGGCGGGCCTGAACCGGCACCGCCCGCTCGACGACGGCTACCGCGGCTTCGTGGAGCTGGTCGCGGGCCACCTCGCCGCCGGTGTCGCGGGCGCGAGGGACTTCCGCGCCCAGCAACGCCGTGCCGAGGAGCTCGCCGAGCTCGACCGCGCGAAGACCGCGTTCTTCTCCAACATCAGCCACGAGTTCCGCACGCCCCTGACGCTCATCATGGGCCCGGTGCAGGAACTGCGCGACCGGCTGTCCCCGCAGGACCCGCAGGCGGCCGGCGAGCTGGAGGTCATCCACCGCAACGGGTTGCGGCTCGGCAAGCTGGTCAACACCCTGCTCGACTTCTCCCGCCTCGAGGCGGGCCGCATGCAGGCGAGCTTCCAGCCGGTCGACCTCCCGGCGGTGACCGCCGAGCTGGCGAGCGTCTTCCGCTCGGCGGTCGAGAAGGCGGGGCTGGCGTTCGAGATCGACTGCGCTCCCCTGCCCTCACCGGTGCACGTCGACCTCGCCCTGTGGGAGAAGGTCGTCCTCAACCTGCTGAGCAACGCGCTCAAGTTCACCGTGGACGGTGCCGTCGGCGTCTCCGTGCGGGCCGGCGCGGGCGGGGCGGTCGTGACGGTCAGCGACACCGGGGTCGGGGTGCCCCAGCACGAGATGCCCCGGCTGTTCGAGCGCTTCCACCGCATCGAGCACACCTGGTCGCGGTCCAAGGAGGGCAGCGGCATCGGTCTCGCGCTCGTGCAGGAGCTCGTCGGCCTGCACGGCGGCACCATCCGCGCCGAGAGCACGGAGGGTGTGGGCACCCGCTTCACGATCGAGCTGCCGTTCGGCACGGACCACCTGCCCGCGGACGCGATCTCCCGGGAGCCGGCGCCGCCGGCGGTCACCGACATCGCGGCCCCGTACGTGCAGGAGGCCCTGCGCTGGCTGCCCGATCCCGGCCAGGCCCCCGACGAGCTGCCGCGCAGCACCTCCGCGGGCGGCGCGCCGGAGGTGCTCGCCACGGTCCTGGTCGCCGACGACAACGCGGACATGCGGGAGTACCTGACCCGGCTGCTGCTGAGGGCGGGTTACGAGGTGCGCACCGTCAACGACGGTGTCGCGGCGCTGGAGGCCGTGCGCGCCCAGCCGCCGGACCTCGTCGTCAGCGACGTGATGATGCCGCGCATGGACGGCCTGTCGCTGGTCTCCGCCCTGCGCGCCGATCCGCGCACCATGGCCGTGCCGGTGCTGCTGCTGTCGGCGCGCGCCGGGCAGGAGGCGTCCGGCGAGGGACTGCGGGCCGGCGCGGACGACTACCTGGTCAAGCCGTTCGCCGCGGCCGACCTGCTGGCCCGCGTGCGGGCGAACGTGGACCTGGCCCGGCTGCGCGGGCGGCACGCCCGCTGGCGCGACGCCCTGATCGACTCGTTGCAGGAGGCCTTCTTCGTCTGCGACGACGAGGGCACCGTGGTCGAGATCAACTCCGCGTTCACCGAGATCCTCGGCTACGGGCCGGAAGGCCTGCCCTATCCCGTGCCGCACCCGTGGTGGCCCGACGCGGAGACCGAACCAGAAGAGTGCAAGCAGTTCACCGACGCCTTCGAGGCGCGGTCCGGACATGACCACCACGGCCTCACGGTCCCGGTCACCCACCGGGACGGCCGGCGGCTGTGGATCAACGCCATGATGAACCCCGCCCGCGACCCGGACAGCGGCCGGACGATGACGGTGGGGACGTTCCGCGACGTCACCGCCGAGCACCACGCCCGCCGGCGCGAGATCGCGCTCGCCGAGATGAACATGAGGCTGTCCCGCGCGACCAGCGCCGCCGACGCCCTCACCGCCGCGCTGGAGCACATGGAGAGGCTCTGGCGGGCCGAGCACGTGCTGGCCGTCGTCTTCGACCGGCACTCCGCACCCCAGGTCAGCGGTGCCACCTCCCGCCTGGCCTGGGAGGAGCTGCCGGAGGACCGGCGTGCGGCGCTCACCGCGCTGAGCCGCAACGGCGCGCTGATCCCCGTGTTGCTGGAGGACGGAGCCATCGCCGTCACGGTCGAGCACCCCGACGGCCCGATGGTGCTCTGGCTGCGCCTCGACGCGCGGCACCACTTCACCGAGCAGGACGAGCTGCTGCTGGCGTTGCTCGCCGGTCACCTCACCCAGGGGCTGGCCCGCGCGCGGCAGATCGACCAGCAGCGGGAGACTGCCCTGGCGCTGCAGCGGGCGATCCTCGGCCCCTCGCGCCTGCCGGGAGGGTTCGCCGTGCGCTACGAGCCGGCCGCGCGCCTGGAGGTCGGCGGCGACTGGTACGACACGTTCCCGCTGCGCGACGGCAGGATCGGCATCGTCGTCGGCGACTGCGTGGGCCGCGGCCTGTCCGCCGCGGCGGTGATGGGCCAGCTGCGCAGCGCCTGCCGCGCCCTGCTGCTGCAGGAGAGCGGTCCCGCCCGCGCGCTCACGGCGCTCGACCAGTTCGCCGCCGGTGTTCCCGGTGCGCTGTGCACCACGGTGTTCTGCGGCGTCCTCGACCCCGCCACCGGCCGCCTCGTGTACTCGAGCGCCGGGCACCCGCCCGCGATCCTGGCGCTGGCCGACGGCACCACGCAGCTGCTGGAGGAGGGCCGGTCGATCCCGCTCGCGGTCAAGCTGGGCTTGCCGCGCACGGAGGCGCAGTGCGTCCTGCCGCCGCGCTCCACCCTTCTCACCTACACCGACGGCCTGGTGGAACGCCGCACGAGCTCGTTGACCGAGGGCATCGAGAAGGCCGCCCACGCCGTGCAGAAGGGTCGCGCGAACGGGCTGGAGGACCTCGCCGGGCAGATCATGGCGGACCTCGCTCCGGAAGGCGGCTACGACGACGACGTGGCCCTGCTGCTGTACCGGCACCCCGCGCCCCTGGAGGTGGTCTTCCCCGCCGAGGCCGGCGAGCTCCACGGCGCGCGGAACACGCTGCGCGCCTGGCTGGACCAGTGCGGCTTCTCCGCCTCGCTCACCCAGCGGGTGCTGCTCGCCGTCGGCGAGGCGTCCACGAACGCCATCGAGCACGCCTACCGGGGCGTGGTGCGCCAGGGTGTCCGGCTGCGGATCGAGACCGCGGGCGACCGCGAGTTGCTCGTGACGGTCGCGGACACCGGCACCTGGAAGACTCCGAGCGCCGAACCGGCTGAGCGACGCGGCCGCGGGACAGCGATCATGGAGAAGATGATGGACGAAGTCGCCATCCTCCCCGACCCCACCGGTACCACTGTGACGATGCAGGTGATGATTCCGCATGACGACGCCGTTGACGCTGACCAGATCCGAGGACTCGCAGGGCAGGTCCCTCATCACGGCGAAGGGTGAGATCGACCTGAGCAACACCGGAGCGTTCGCGAGCGCCCTCGCGGACGTCGAGGGACCGCTCGTGGTCGACCTCACCGGCGTGACCTACGTCGACAGCGCCGGGATGAGCGTGCTGTTCGCCGAGGCCGAGCGGCTGGAGATCATCGTCACCCCGCTGCTCGGCCCCCTGCTGGAGATCTCGGGCATCACCTCCATGGCCACGATCAAGGGCCTGGAGTAGCCAGTTCGGCGAGAGCCGTGGCGGTGTGCGCGACGATCCGCTCCTGAGCCTCGGCGCGTGAGGTCGTGGGCACGCCATCGCCCGGCTGGTCGCCGTAGTCGCCGAAGAAGGCGTGCACGGCACCAGGAACCAGTTCGTACCTCGTGTCCGCCGGCAACAGCTCCCGCGACTCGGCGACGTCCTGCGGGGTCGTGAACCCGTCCCGGTCGCCGTGGATCGACCACGCCCTGAGCCCGGTGCGGCCGGAGAGGTCGTCGACCGGGTAGGACGCCCAGAGCACGAGTCCGCGCACCGAGCCGTCGGCGGCGACGTCCCGTCCGGCGGCGACGCCTCCCAGCGAGTGCCCGCCGACCGCCCAGACCGGCACCTCGGGGTGCTCGGCGCGCAGGGAGGCCGTGTCACCGCCCAGCAGGGCGAAGTTCAGCGGCTCCTTCACCACCACCACGAGGAACCCTCGTGCCGCCACGCGCCGGAGCAGCGGAACGTAGGCGCGGTGGTCCACCCGGGCTCCGGGGTGGAACACGAGCCCGGCGCGCGCCGGCCCGTCCGGGCGCAACACCGTCGCGTTGTCGGTGTCGCCCGTGGCCGCGAACGGCTGGAGGTACACCAACGGTGCGACGAGGACGACGGTGAGCACGACCGCCAGCCACGACGGTGTGCGCTTCCACAGCACGACGGCTGTGCCCACGACGGCGACCACGCCGAGCAGCACCGGCTGTGCGGGATGTCCCGCGGTGAGCGGGCCCCACCCGGCGACGAGCAGGACGAGCGGCACGCCGAGGCACGCGGCGGCCGCCGTCCGGCGCGGCCAGGTCACCTCCGGACCAGGGCGGTGAGCCGGATGCCCGCCCAGATCAGCAGGGCGAGCACCGCCACCAGCAGGTACTCGATCGCCGGGATGCGCACCACCTCGTCGATCTTGCCGAAGCCGCGCCACGAGTAGACCGCGAGGGCCGCGACGACGAACGTGCCGCCGATCCACCACCGAGCCGTCGTGCTGAGTCCCACGCCGTGCATCTGGGTGAGCACGAAGATCGCCACGAACCCGAACAGGAACATCGGCCAGATGCCGTTCGGGCCGGAGTTCATCACCGCGACAAGCGTGCCGTGCAGGGCGACCATCAGTTCCAGCGTCATCGTCCACCAGCGGTTCGTGTGCGCACGGGTGAACATCAGGCTGCTCTGCACCAGCAACAGGAACATGTAGAAGAACCCGATGAGGTGTCCGCTGGACGACTCCATGGGGTGGTACCAGAACGTGTAGATCGCGGCCCAGCTGAACAGGTAGCCGTGGTAGCGGCGCGCGAACGAGACCACCTGCGCGGAGATCGGCGCGGACCAGGTGAGGACGAGCCCGCGGCGGCGGTTCTCCATCAGCAGGACCCACACGAGCAGCAGGACGACCGAACCCTGCGAGCTGAAGATCGAGACGTCCTGCGCGAGGCCGTCGTAGAACAGCTGCGTCTGCAGGGCGTGCAGGGCGATGAACCCGCCGTTCGCCGCGAGGGCGATGTAGTTGATGCGGTGCAACCCCGTCGTGTACCGGCGGATCCGCGTCTGGGCGTAGTAGATCAGGCCCCAGGACACCAGTTGGTGCGCCGCGTAGCCCACCCAGGCGGACGCCCTGGTCCAGGAGGTCGGATCGGGCAGCTTCCAGTAGTACCAGGACGCGCCCTGGTCGGGCAGCAGGGTGATGCCGTGCAACCGCTGTCCGAGCAGCCACACCAAGCCGGTGAGCAGCGCGCTCGCCACCACACCCCACACCAGCACGTCGCGGCCGGCCCGCGTTTCGTTCAGCACGCTGAGCATTATGCAGACGTTCAGCACGCTGAACAAACCCTTCCCCGCCGTGCTACGTTCAGCGCACTGAGCAAATCAGGAGGACCCCAGGTGGCCCGATACACGTTGCGCGTCAACGGTGAACGACGCGAGGTCGACGTCGACGGCGACACTCCCCTGCTGTGGGTGTTGCGCGACGAGCTGGGACTGACGGGCGTCAAGTACGGGTGCGGTGTCGGCCTGTGCGGTGCCTGCACGTCCCATGTGGACGGTGAGGCGGCGCGGCCGTGCGTGAAGACGACGGCCGAGAGCGTGCGCACGAGGATCACCACCGTCGAGGGGTTGTCGCGCGACGGCGACCACCCGGTGCAGCGGGCGTGGCGGGAGCTCGACGTGGCGCAGTGCGGCTACTGCCAGCCCGGCCAGGTGATGGCCGCGGCGGCGCTGCTCGCCCGCGACCCCGACCCCGACGACGCCGCGATCGAGGAGGCGTTGCGCGACAACGTCTGCCGCTGCGGCACCTACCCGCGCATCCGCGACGCCGTGCGCCGCGCGAGCCGGATCATGAGGGAGCAACGGTGATCAGCAGGCGGACCTTGTTGCGCGGCGCGGGAGTCGGCGCGCTGGTCGTGGCGGTGCCGATCCCCGCGCTCGCCGCCTCCGGCGGGCTGGTGCCGAACGTGTTCGTGCGACTGGACGACTCGGGCCGGATCACCGCGACCGTGCCCCGCCCGGACACCGGTCAGGGCGTGCGCACCGTGGTGGCCCTGATGGTCGCCGAGGAACTGGCGGTCGGCGTCCGCGACGTCGCACTGGAGCAGGCCACCGGCGACACGGAGCGGTACGGCTCGCAGGCGGTGGCGAACTCGACGTCCGTGCGGCAGCTCGCCACGCCGATCCGCACCGCCGCGGCGACCGCGCGCTGCCTGCTCGTCACGGCCGCCGCGCAGCGCTGGGGCGTGCCGGTGGCCGAGTGCACCGCTCGCGACGGCGCCGTGCGCCACCCACGCCGGGGCAGGCTCGCCTACCGGGCGCTCGTCCCCGCGGCGGCCGCGCTCGACCCCGCCACCGTGCCCGTCGAGCTCACGCCGCCGGAGAGGTGGCGGCTGCTGGGCAAGACCCGGGACGGGCGGGTGGACGCCCGCGACATCGTCACCGGCCGCACCCGGTACGGCATCGACTCCCGCCCCGCCGGCTCCCTGGTCGCGGTCGTGGCCCGTCCGCCGTGGATCGGCGCGACGCCGCAGTCCGTGGACGACACCGCGGCCCGCGGCCTGCCGGGAGTGGTCGACGTCCTGGCTCTCACGGCGCCCGCCGACGGTCAGGGCGGCGTCGCGGTGATCGCGAGGTCGACCCACCAGGCGTTGCGGGGCAGGGACGCCCTGAAGATCACGTGGGGTGGCGGCACCCCCACCGCGGACAGCCGCACGTGGCTCGCGGACCTGCGGGCGGCGTTGCCCGCGCAAAGCCCGGTCACCGGCTTCGAGCGCGTGTACGAGATGCCGTTGCTCGCACACGCGCCGATGGAGCCGATGAACGCCACGGCGCACGTCCGCCCGGATGGCGTGACCATCTGGGCGCCGACGCAGGACCCCGGCGGTCTCCGCACCCAGCTCGCCCGCCAGCTCGGTCTGCCCGCCACGGCCGTACGGGTGGAGACGACGACCTCAGGCGGTGCGTTCGGCCGGCGCATCGAGCCGGACCCGGTGCTGGAGGCCGTGGCCTGCTCGCGTCGCGTCGGCGCTCCCGTGCAGGTGTTGTGGACGCGTGCCGACGACATGCGGCACGACTCGTACCGGCCAATGTCGGTGCACCGCCTGTCGGCCGAGATCGGCGCGGGCGGCGTGCCCGTGCGGCGCGCGCACGAGGTCGCGACGTGGGGCCTGACCGTGCTGCCGTTCTTCAGCAACCCGGCGCTGGTCAAGGCCAGCGGCGACCACTTCCCGTACGGCGTGCCCGGTGACGTCACCGTCACCGTCCGGCCGGCGCCGCTGCGCACCGGGTTCTGGCGGGCCGTCTACGCGGGCCAGTTCGTCTACGCCGAGGAGAACTTCCTCAGCGAGATCGGCGCCCGGTCCGGCCTCGACCAGGTGGCGCTGCGCCGCTCGCTGCTCCCGGCGGACTCGCGCCTGCACCGCCTGCTGGACACCGCGGCCGAACGTGCCCGCTGGACGAGGCCTCCCGCACCAGGCACCCACCGCAGCGTCGCCTGCCTGGAGGAGTACGGCTCGGCGATCGCGGTGATCGCGGTGGCGGACCCGTCCGCGCGCCGGGTGCTGCGCGTGCACGCGGCCGTCGACGTCGGCGTGGCGCTGCACCCGTCCGGTGTCCGCGCGCAGGTCGAGGGCTGCGTGGTCGACGCTCTGTCCACTGTGCTCGGTGCGCAGATCACCGTCCGGGACGGACACGTCGCGCAGTCGTCGTTCGGTGACTACGCGTGGGCGCGAATCGGGCAAACACCCGAGATCGACGTGACCATCGTGCAGTCGAACGCCCCGCTCGGCGGTCTCGGCGAACTCGCCTACCCCCCGGCCGCCGCCGCCATCGCCGCGGCACTGGCGGGCGGAGGACCGGTGACCGGCATGCCGTTCGGGACCGACGTGGGGTGATCGGGCGGGTCTGGGATGATGGGGCCGTGGCCGAGGGAGACGAACTGGCGGTGGCGCACCGCCCGGACCAGGTGGGCGCGGACGTCGCCTCCTGGCCGACCGGCAGGCTCCTGTCGGTCGCGGCCCGCGTCGTCGAGAAGCGCTTCGAGGACTTCCTGGCGGGTCGCGGCCTCACCCACGCGGGCATGATCACCCTGCACCACCTGGCAGACGGCCCGCGTTCGCAACGCGAGCTGGCCCTGCTCTGCAGGGTCACCGACCAGACCATGAGCCGCACGATCGAGCACCTCGACCGCGGCGGTCACGTGGTGCGCAGCCAGGACCAGAAGGACCGCAGGCGGACGTCGGTGAAGATCACGCCGGCGGGCCGCCGCGCCCTGGCCGCCGCCCGCCGCGAGGAGCGCGAGTCGGACACGTTGCTCGGCGCGGTGGACGACTACGAGCACTTCCGGCGGCAGCTGATCGCGCTGATCGCGGCGGCGACGTCCACAGAGGACTGAGGGCGGGGCTCGCACCCGGCGGTCGCGCAGAGCCGGGCTCGGCCGGAGGCGGCTCGGCCGCAGGCACGCCCGGCCGCAGGCACGCCCGGCCACAGGCACGCCCCGCCGCAGACGGCTCGGCCACAAGCACGCTCGGCCACAAGCACCCCCCGCCGCAGGCGGGCTCGGCCGCAAGCACGCCCGCTCACAGGCACGCCCGCCGCAGACGGGCTCGGTCACAGGCACGCCCCGCCGCAGACGGCTCGGCCGCAGGTCGTCCAGCCGCAGATCGCCCGTGCCACCCGCGAAGGCGGCGGCGAACCGCGACCCGTCCCCTGCCGCACTCCCGCACAACCGGACTTTCAGCCCCCGCAGGACTCCCGCACCACCAACGTCGTCGGCAGCACGAGGGGCCCCTCCTTCTCCGCTCCCGTGATCATCGCCATGATCGCCTTGGCCGCCGCCACCCCGAACCCCGGCTTGTCCTGCGACACCGTCGTCAACGCCGGCTCCACCACCGACGCGACCTCGATGTCGTCGAACCCCACCAGCGCCAGGTCGCGCGGCACCCTCAGCCCGGCGGCACGGGCGGCGAGCAGCGCTCCCACCGCCATCTCGTCGCTCGCCGCGAACACCGCGGTGGGCGGCTCGTCCAACGCCAGGAGTCGTTGCATCGCGGCGGTTCCGCTGGCCCGGTAGAAGTCCCCGGACACGACGTAGTCGTCGCGCGACGCCACCCCCGCCTCCCGCAAAGCCCTGCGGTAGCCCGAAACACGAGCCCGTGAGGGCTGGTTCCCCACAGGCCCGGTGATCGTGGCGATCCGCGAGTGCCCCAGCGACAGCAGGTGCCGGACCGCCGACCAGGCGCCGCCCTCGTTGTCCGACGTCACGTACGTCGCCCGAGGCCCTTCGACCGCGACGTCCAGCGCCACGCACGGAACACCGGACTGGGCGAACGCCTCGAAGGCCTCGGCGTCCGAGCCGCTGTCGATCAGCACCAGCCCGCCGAGGTGGTGGCGCCGCGTCATGTTCACGTAACCGACGGGGTCGGCCAGGGAGGCGCCGACCTCGCGGGCGTCGCCGCTCGTCGCGAGCATCAGCAGGTGGTAGCCGTGCGCGCTCAGCGCGGACTTCAGGCCGATCAGGAGGTCCTGCAGGTACGGGTGCCGCCAGCCGGGCCTGCGGTGGTCGGTGTCCCAGACGAGGCCGATCATCGTCGACTGCTTGGTCGACAACGCGCGGGCGGACTCGTTGGGCCGGTAGTCCAGCTCTTTCGCGACCCGCAGCACTCGTTCACGCGTTTCCTCGTTGACCGTTCCCGGCTGGTTGAAGACGCGCGACACCGTCGCCACGGACACGCCGCAGAGCTGGGCGATCTCACGCCCGGTCGCCATCGGGCCTCCGTTTCACCGTAAGCGGTTACAGAGACCCTACGAGCAGCACTTCCGCTCGTCAAACCGCTGCGCCGCGAGTGTTGTTTATGAATCTGTTACTTGACTCATGGCGCGTAACCCCGTTGTCATAGTCGCCACACATCTTCGGCCGGCGATTTCCGATCCACGCCGGTTCACCTGTTCGAAAAGAACCACCTCCCCAGCTTCAACGCGCCCAAAAATCGACGGAGGCCTGGAACATGCGCCCCAAATCCCTCGCCCTCGGCTGCGCCGTGATGGCGACCGCCCTGGTGCTCAGCGGGTGTGGCAGCGGCACCGCGTCCGGTGGCAAGACCAAGCTCACGATCGGCCTGTTCGGCAACTTCGGGTACGCCGAGCTGCTGAAGGAGTACCAGGCCGCGCACCCCGACATCGAGATCAGCGACCGGACCGCGTCCTACTCGGACCACCACAAGAACCTCGCCGCGCACCTCGCGACCAGCAGCGGCACGGCGGACATCGAGGCGGTCGACACCGGCTACGTCAACCAGTTCAAGGCGACGCCGGACAAGTTCGTGGACCTCAACACCAAGGGCGGTGACCAGCTCAAGGACCGCTGGCTGCCGTGGAAGTGGGAGGGATCGCTGAGCAAGGACGGCAAGCAGATCGGCTACGGCACCGACATCGGCGGCCTCGCCATCTGCTACCGCCGCGACCTGCTGCAGAACGCCGGGCTGCCCGCCGACCGCGACCAGGTCGCCGCGCTGTGGCCGACCTGGCAGGACTTCATGGCCGCGGGCAAGAAGTTCCAGGAGAAGGCGCCGGAGGGCGTCAAGTGGTTCGACGGCGGCCCGACCGTCCTCAACGCGATCGTCGGCCAGGCGTCCGTCGGCTACTACGACAAGACCGACAAGATCGTCGTGGGCGACAACAAGGAGATCAAGGACGCCTGGAACCTCGTCGTCGACGGGGTGAACTCGGGGCTGTCCGCGAAGCTGCTGTTCTCGACGCCCGTGTGGAACACCGGCTTCAAGCAGGGCCAGTTCGCGACCGTGACGTGCCCCGCGTGGCAGATGGCGAAGATCAAGGACCAGGCCGGTCCCGAGGCCGCGGGCAAGTGGGACGTCACCGCGGTTCCCGGTGGCGGCGGCAACTGGGGCGGCTCCTACCTGACCGTGCCCAAGTCGGGCAAGAACATCGACAAGGCCGTGGAGCTGGCCGCGTGGCTGACCGCGCCCGAGCAGCAGGCCAAGGTCTTCAAGAGCGCCGGGCTGCTGCCGTCGACCCCGAAGCTGTACGAGGACCCGTCGATCGTCGACTACAAGAACCCGTACTTCAACGACGCCCCCATCGGCAAGTTGTTCACCGACGCGGCGAAGAAGCTGAACCCGCAGTACCAGGGCCCGAAGGCCGGCGACATCCAGACCGCCATCGGCAACGCGATGCAGCGCGTTGAGCAGGGCAAGCAGAACGGCGAGGACTCGTGGCGCCAGTTCGTCGGCGACGTGCAGAAGTGATCCGCTGACATGGCTGTGATCGACAAGACGGTCCGCAGGCACCGCTGGGACACGAAGTTCGCGCCGTACGGGTACGTGGCGCCGTACTTCCTGATCTTCGGTGTCTTCGGGCTGTTCCCCCTGCTCTACACGATCTGGGTCTCGCTGCAGGACCGCAACCTGCTCGAGTCCGACGCGGCGACCTTCGTGTGGTTCGACAACTACGCGGCGCTCATGGCGGACCCGTACTTCTGGAACGCCATGGGCAACACGCTGAGCCTGTGGCTGCTCACGACGGTTCCGCAGATCCTGTTCGCGCTGGTCATCGCGCAACTGCTCAACCGCAAGGTCCGCACCCGCACGCTGTTCCGGATGGGCGTGATCCTGCCGAACATCACCTCGGTGGCGGCGGTGACGATCATCTTCGCGCAGCTGTTCGGCCGGGACTTCGGTCTGTTCAACTGGCTGCTCGGCCTGTTCGGCGCCGGGCAGATCGACTGGCAGGCGGGCACCGCCACCTCGCACATCGCGATCGCCGTGATGGTGGTGTGGCGCTGGACGGGCTACCACGCGCTGATCTTCCTGGCCTCCATGCAGGCGATCTCGCCGTCGCTGTACGAGGCGGCCACCCTGGACGGTGCGAACGGCCGCCAGCAGTTCTGGCGCATCACGGTCCCGTTGCTGCGGCCGCAGATCATCTTCACGACGATCATCGCGACCACCGGCAACATGCGGCTCCTCGCCGAGCCGCTGCTGTTCAACCCCGGCGCCGCGGCCGCGACCGGCGGCTCCGACCGGCAGTTCCAGACCGCGGCGCTGTACCTCTACGAGCAGGGCTTCACGAAGTACGACTTCGGCTACAGCTCGTCGATCGCGGTCGTGCTCGCCATCGCCACCGTCGTCGTCGCCGGGTTCGGCTACCTGGTGACCAAGCGGATCCGGACGGAGTGACCCCATGACCGCAGTGCTGGAACGCCCGGCGCCGGCGCCCCCGGCCGGCCCCTCGACGAGGGCGCGCAGGCTCGCGAGGCGGGTGGCCGGGCCGTGGACCTACGCCGCCCTGATCGCGATCCTCGCCGGATCGGCCTTCCCCGTGTACTGGTCGTTCGTGGTGTCCTCGCAGACACCGGACGCGATCGACAGCGTGCCACCGGTGCTGGTGCCGGGCGGCAACCTCTTCGCCAACATCGCGCGGGTCTTCGACACCACGGACTTCGCGCTGGCGCTGATGAACTCGATCTTCGTGTCGGGCACGGTGACCATCTCGGTGGTGCTGTTCTCGACGCTCGCGGGGTTCGCGTTCGCCAAGCTGAAGTTCCGCGGCCGCAACGTCCTGCTGCTGCTCATCATCGGCACCCAGGCCATCCCGACCGAGCTCGGCATCATCCCGCTCTACATGATGATGGCCGAGTTCGGGTGGGCCGGTGAGATCCACGCGGTGATCGTGCCGGGGCTCGTGACGGCGTTCGGCGTGTTCTTCATGCGCCAGTACTTCGAGCGCGCGATCCCGGACGAGCTGCTGGAGGCGGGCCGGATGGACGGCTGCCACTCGCTGCGGCTGTTCTGGCACGTCGCGCTGCCCGCAGCACGCCCGGCGGCCGCGGTGCTGGGGTTGTTCACGTTCATGCAGGCGTGGAACGACTTCTTCTGGCCGCTGGTGGTGCTCACGCCGGAGAACCCGACCGTGCAGACCGCCCTGTCCACTTTGGCCAGTGGGTACACCACCGACTACACGCTCGTGCTCACCGCCGCGACCATCGGCACGGTGCCCGTGCTGGCCGTGTTCCTGTTGTTCGGCCGCCAGATCGTCGGCGGCATCATGTCGGGCGCCGTCAAGGGCTGACCCCTCGCAGAGGAGACTGTTGTGAGTTTTCCGGCCGGCTTCCGCTGGGGTGTGGCGACCTCGGCCTATCAGATCGAAGGCGCGGCCAGCCTCGACGGCCGCGGCCCGTCCATCTGGGACACCTTCGCGGCGGTGCCCGGGGCGGTCGCGAACGGGGACACCGGTGACGTGGCGGCAGACCACTACCACCGCTGGGAGGAGGACCTGCGCCTGCTCGGCGACCTGGGCGTCGACGCGTACCGGTTCTCCGTCTCGTGGTCGCGGATCCTGCCCGAGGGCAGGGGACGCCTCGAGCAGCGCGGCCTCGACTTCTACCGCCGCCTCGTGGAGGGGTTGCTGGGCAGGGGGATCGAGCCGTTCCTCACCCTGTACCACTGGGACCTGCCGCAGGCGCTGGAGGACGAGGGCGGGTGGCGCAACCGCGACACCGCGCACCGGTTCGCCGACTACGCCGCACTCGTGCACGAGTCGCTCGGCGACGTGGTCCGCAAGTGGACCACGCTGAACGAGCCGTACTGCTCCTCGATCGTCGGCTACGCCGAGGGCCGGCACGCCCCCGGCGCACGGGAGGGCCACGGGGCGCTGGCGGCGGTGCACCACCTGCTGCTGGGCCACGGCCTCGCCGTCGGGGCGATGCGGGCGAACGGGCTGGCCGAGCAGGAGTTCGGCATCGTGCTCAACCAGTCCCCGGCCGTGCCGGTGACGGACTCCCCCGCCGACGTCGCCGCCGCGACCCGCCAGGACGTCCTGCTGCGCAGGCAGTTCACCGACCCGCTGTTCGGCGGGGCGTACCCGGAGGAGTCGCAGTCGGTGTTCGGCGACATCACCGACTTCTCGTTCCGGCGGGAGGGCGACCTGGCGATCATCGGCGAACCGCTCGACTACGTGGGCCTCAACTACTACTACCGGCTGCACGTGGCCGACGCGCCGCACCGGGAGCCGGACCCGGCCAAGCGCACCGCCCACGACATCGGCGTCGACACGACCCGGCTCCCGGACGTGCCGCGCACGGGCATGGGCTGGCCGGTGGAACCCGTCGGCCTCACCACGGCGCTGACGGACCTCAAGCGGAGGCATCCCGGCCTGCCGCCCGTGTACGTCACGGAGAACGGCTGCGTCTACCCGGACGTGGAGGGCTTCCAGGACGACGACCGCATCTCCTTCCTGCGCGACCACATCGCGGCCGCCGAGGCGGCCGCGGAGGCGGGCGTGGACCTGCGCGGGTACTTCTGCTGGTCGCTACTCGACAACTTCGAGTGGGCGCACGGCTACAAGCACCGGTTCGGCCTGGTCCACGTCGACTACGCCACGCAGGAACGCACCCCGCGCGCCAGCTACCACTGGTACCGCTCGTTCATCGGGGCTCGCTAGCGGGACAGCCGCCCGCCGGTGGCTTCAGGGCAGGTCGTGGCGCGTGCCGAGGACGAAGGTCTTCGGCACGCGCCCTGCGTCCAGGCGGTGCGGCGGGGTTGGCGGGTGGCCCTGGCGGTGCGGCGGGTTGGCGGGCGACCCTGGCGGTGCGGCGGGGTTGGCGGGCGGCCCTGGCGGTGCGGCGGGGTTGGCGGGCGGCCTTGGCGGTGTGGCGGGTTGGCGGGCGACCTGGTGACGTGCGACCGAGGCCGCTGCGCTGCCCTGCGGCTCGTCCCGCCCCAGCGGCACGCCGAAGGTCCCGCACTCGCCGTCGGGGTCGTCCTGGCACGCCGCCCACTCGATCGGCACCGGCCCCACCGGCAACACTGCGGCCACAAACGCCGCCAGAGTCCTCCTGGCCCCCGCACAACGCCCCGGCCAGGCCGCCGAGCGGCGGTGCACGCCCCTGTCCGGCGGTTTCCACTTCGGTACGTCGGGTATGTACGTTTTCGTGACAGACCTGACTCTCGAATCCGCGGACCTGTCCGTCGAGGGCTACACCGCCGAGTTCCCCGACGCCGACGAACCGGTCCTGCGCCGCGCCGACGGCAGCGAAGTGCTGACGTGGCAGGAGAACTACCCGTTCACCGAGCGGATGGGCCGTCCGGAGTACGAGCGGCAGAAGCGGCTGCTGCAGATCGAGCTGCTGAAGCTGCAGTACTGGGTCACCGAGACCGGCCAGCGGCTCGTGGTCCTGTTCGAGGGCAGGGACGCGGCCGGCAAGGGCGGCACGATCAAGCGGTTCACCGAGCACCTCGACCCCCGCGGCGCCCGCACGGTCGCCCTGGGCAAGCCCAGCGAGCGGGAGCGCGGCGAGTGGTACTTCCAGCGCTACGTGCGCGAGCTGCCCACCGCGGGCGAGATCGTGCTGTTCGACCGCTCCTGGTACAACCGCGCCGGCGTCGAGCACGTCATGGGCTACTGCACGCAGGAGGAGTACGACCGCTTCATGCGGCAGGTGCCGGAGTTCGAGCGCATGCTCGTCGACGACGGCATCCTGCTGGTGAAGCTGTGGTTCTCGGTGTCCCGCAACGAGCAGCGGACCCGGTTCGTCATCCGGCAGATCGACCCGGTGCGCCAGTGGAAGCTCAGCCCCAACGACATCAAGTCGCTCGACCGCTGGGACGACTACACCGAGGCGAAGGTCGCGATGCTGCGCGCCACGGACACCGAGATCGCACCGTGGACCGTGGTCAAGAGCAACGACAAGAAGCGCGCCCGCATCGAGGCCATGCGCAGCGTCCTGTCCCGGTTCGACTACGCCGACAAGGACGAGGAGGCGATCGGCACCCCGGACGTGCGCATCGTCGGGCCGGCCGCCACGTTGCTGGAGGAGGGCGAGGACGACACCGCTCTCAGCCCCACCCCGATCGCTCCCAGCGCGGAGGCGGGTCCCGGCTTGCACCCGTGACGGCTGCGAGACCACAGCTCACCGCCGGGATGCGGCCACGGACCGCGCCCGCATCCCGGCGTGAAACCCCTTTACTCCCCCGGCCGCCGCAGCCTCTCCGCGGCCAGCCGGCCGGAGATCAGCACCGGTGGAATGCCCACCCCCGGCGTCGTCCCGCTCCCCGCCAGCACGACGTTGCCCCGCCGGAACGGCAGGTTGGTCGGCCGGAACGGCCCGGTCTGGGCGAAGGTGTGCGCGGCCGAGAACGGCGTGCCGGCGGCCTGGCCGTCCCGCGCCCAGTCGTCCGGCGTCACCACGGCGAGCGGTTCGGCGTCGACGAGCAGCTTGCGCGCGGCCATCTCCTCCATGACCTGCTCGGCGTACCGCTGCGCCATCGCGTCCCAGCGCAGTGGCGCGGCGTCGAGGTTCGGGCACGGCGCCAGCAGGTACTGCAGGTGCCTGCCCTCGGGGGCGAGCGCGGGGTCGGTCAGCGACGGCGTGGTGAGCAGCAGTGACGGATCGCTCATCAGCTTGCCCTGCCGGACGATCTCGTCGAACGTGCTGTTCCACTTGTCGCCGAACGAGATGGTGTGGTGCGCGAGGTCGTCCACCACCCGCCGGGCGCTCAGGTGCACGACCACCGCGGACGGCGACCACCGCAACGGCAGCACCCGGCGTGGTTCGCCGCGCAGCAGCCGCGAGCTCTGAGCGGGTCCGGTGGCGAGGACCACGGCGTCGCAGGGGATGCGCGCATCTGCCGTGCGCACCGCCGTGACGCGGGAGCCGGAGCGTTCCAGCTGCTCGACCTCCAGCCCGTAGTGGAACGTCACGCCGGCCAGCGCGGCGGCGTCCGCCAACGCCTGCGGCATGGCGCGCATGCCGCCGCGCGGGAACCACACGCCCGCGATGGTGTCCATGTAGGCGATGACGGCGTAGGCGGCGAGGGCGTCCTTCGGTGCGACGCCCGCGTAGAGCGCCTGGAACGTGAAGACGCGCCGGAGCCGTTCGTCCTTCAGGAACCGCCCGACCGCCTTGTCCAGCGAGCCGAACCCGCCGAGCCGGGTGAGCCGCACGAGGTCGCGGCCGACGAGGTCCAGCGGCGAGTCGAAGCTCGCGCCGATGAACCTGTCCTTCTCCACCTCGTAGAGCTTCGTCAGCCACGCCCGCAGCTCGCGGTACCCCTGCGCCTCCCGGTCGCCCGCGAAGTCGCGGACCGCCTGCTCCATGCGGCCGGCGTCGGTGTGCACGTCGAGCGCGCTGCCGTCGGCGAACGTCGCGCGGTACGCCGGGTGCAGCGGCAGGAGCTCGAGGTGGTCCTCGCGCTTCTGCCCGACGGCGGCGAACGCGTCGTCCAGCAGCTCCGGCATGGTCAGCACGGTCGGACCCGTGTCGATCCGATGCCCGTCGACGTCGAGACGGCCCGCGAGACCGCCCGGATGCGGGTGCCGTTCGAGGACGGTCACCTCGTGGCCCGCGCCGCGCAGGTGCAGCGCCGCCGACAGTCCCGACAGGCCCGCACCGACCACGACCACCCGGTCGGTGCGGCCTTTCACCACCTGAACCACTGCGTTCCTCTCGCTCAGGTCGTCCGCTGGACGGCCCGGTTGGCGAGGCGCACCAGTTCGCGGCGCGCCTCGTCGTCGATGACAGCACGGTCCAGCGCCGCCAGCCCGGAGGCCGCCAGCTTCTCGATGTGCTCCTCCACGGCGGCCACCGCGCCCAGCTCCACGAGCAGCGCGCGGACCTCGTCGACGGTCCGGTCGCTCACGCTGCTGCTCTCCAGGCACCGGCGAAGCAGCCGTTGCGCCGCGGGCATGCCCTGCGCGCGGGAGAACGCGATGGCCATCAACGGCGTCCGCTTGCCCTCCCGCAGGTCCTCGCCCACCGGCTTGCCGGTGACCGAGGCGTCGCCGAAGACCCCCATCAGGTCGTCGCGGAGCTGGAAGGCCACACCGATGTCGTGGCCGTACGCGCGCAGGCAGTCGACGACGTCCGCGTCCGCGCCCGCGAGGGCCGCCCCGAGGTGCAGCGGGCGTTCGACGGTGTACGCCGCGGTCTTCAACGCCGCCACGCGCACCGCGGCCTCGAGCGACTCCTCGCGGCGGGCGACGGCCAGCAGGTCCAGGTGCTGACCCATGATCATCTCGGTCCGCATGGCCTGCCACGGACCCCAGGCGCGGCTCAGCACGTCGCTGGGCAGACCCGCCGTGACCAGGGCGTCGTCCGCCCACGCCAGGGCGAGGTCACCGGCCAGGATCGCCGCAGAGTCGCCGTACTGGCGGGCGCTCGCGGCCCACCGCTCACGCCGGTGCTGCGCGGCGAACGACTCGTGCACGGACGGCCTGCCGCGCCTGGTCGCCGAACGGTCCATCACGTCGTCGTGCACGAGCGCGCAGCACTGCAGCAGCTCCAGCGCCACCATCGCCCGCACGACCGCGTCAGCCGGTGGCGACCCTCCCGCCGCGCGCCAGCCCCACCACGCGAACGTCGGGCGGATCCTCTTGCCACCGGCCAGGACGAGTCCGCGCAGCTCGGCGGAGAGCTCCGGCGCCAGGTCGTGCCTCGCGCGCAGGAACTCGTGCAGCGCCTCGTCGAGGAGGACGCGGAAGTCGTCCACCTGCGACGGGCGGACGTCCACGCTGGTCAGCAGCGACATCGGCGTTCCCTCTGGGAGTAGTCGGGCGTTCGGTGAACTGAGCTAAGCAGCGCGCCGGACGATCTGCATGATGAGCCGTGCCGTTGTGCGGAGCACAACGCGGGGACTTAGCTTGGAGACACCTTCTCCGCGAAAGGACCGCTTGATGTCGGCTGAACGCGAACTGGACGCCGCGGGCATCACCGCACCGGCGTTGCGCGACGCGTACCGGCGCTGCCGTGAGCTCAACGCACTGCACGGCCGTACCTATTACCTGGCAACGAGGTTGCTCAGCGCGGAACAACGCCCCGCCGTGCACGCCCTGTACGGGTTCGCCCGCTGGGTGGACGACGTGGTCGACGACGTCCACAGTGGACCTGACGAGAAGGCGCAGGCCCTGGGCGCCGTCGAGGTCCGCCTCCGGGACGCGTTCGAAGGGCGGGCGGGAGACGACCCGGTGCTGTCGGCGTTGATCGACACCGTGCACCGCTACGACATCCCCGTCCAGCACTTCCACGACTTCATGGCGTCGATGCGGATGGATCTCACCGTCACCGACTACCCCACGTTCGGCGACCTCGAACGGTACGTGCACGGATCCGCCGCGGTCATCGGCCTGCAGGTGCTCCCCGTGCTCGGGACCAGCACGCCCAGGGAGGAGGCCGAGCCCGCCGCGGCGGCCCTGGGCGTCGCCTTCCAGCTCACGAACTTCATCCGCGACGTCGGCGAGGACCTCGACCGCAATCGCGTCTACCTGCCCGCCGACGAGCTCGCGGAGTTCGGCGTGGACCGCGAGCGCCTGCTGCACGCCCGCGCGTCCGGCAAGGCGGACCAGCAGGTCAGGGCCGCGCTGCGCGACCAGGTGCGGCGGACCCGGCGGATCTACGAGCAGGCGTGGCCGGGCATCGGCATGCTCGCACCGCGCTCCCGGCCGTGCGTGCTCACCGCCTACCGGCTCTACGGGCGGATCCTCGACCTCGTCGAGGACGCGGACTGCGACGTGCTGTCGCGCCGCGTCGTCGTCTCCAACGGCAGGCGGCTCGCGGTCGCCCTGCCCGCGCTGGCCAGGGCGGTGTTCGCCCGTGCCGCCTGAGAAGAAGCCGATCCGCGACCGGATCCCGCTGCGGATCTACTCGAGCCCGCCGTGGCGCGAGCAGAGGCCGACGTGGCAGGACGCGAAGCCGGCGCTGATCGAGGCCGCGCTCAAGCGCGCCACCGCGCGCCCGTCCGGCAACTGGTTCGTCGCGGGCGCGAGCAGCGACGTCGTGAAGGGCAAGCCCTGCGGCCGCACGATCGCGGGTCAGGAGGTCGTGCTCTGGCGCGGGCCGCACGGTGTGCTCATGGCGGGTTCGGGCTCGTGCCCGCACCTCGGGGCACCCCTGTGCGACGGCGCGGTGGCCGAGGGCAAGCTGATCTGCCGCTGGCACGGCCTCGCGCTCGACGGCACGCGGTTCGGCGCGTGGACGCCGTTCCCGGCGCACGACGACGGCGTGCTGGTGTGGGTGCGCCTGGACAAGGCGGGCGGCGAGGACCCCCTGGACGCCCCGGTGCTGCCGGAGCGTCCGCCGGCCGGGTCGATCGACGCGGTGGCCACGCTGATCGGCCGGTGCGACCCCGAGGACGTGGTGGCGAACCGGCTCGACCCGTGGCACGGCGCGTGGTTCCACCCGTACTCGTTCGCGAACCTGCACGTCCTGGAGACTCCCACCGAGACGGAGGACCGGTTCCTGGTGGAGGTCACGTTCCGGCTCGCCGGGCGGGTCGGGGTGCCCGTCATCGCCGCGTTCACCTGCCCGGAGCCTCGCACGATCGTGATGCACATCGTCGAGGGCGAGGGCCGGGGCAGCGTGGTCGAGACCCACGCGACCCCGATCCGCGAGGGCCGCACCGCCGTGGTGGAGGCGACCATCGCGCATTCGGAACGGCCGGGGTTCGCGCTGGCCAGGCCGGCGGCGGGCGTGCTGCGACCGGTCATGAGGTGGGCGGCCGCCCGGCTGTGGCGCGACGACCTCGACTACGCCGAACGCCGGTACGCACTGCGCCGGACAGGGCGGTTCCCCGACTGACGGGCTGACCCGCGTCGTTCGTGCGCGATCAGCGGCAGCCGTGGCGAAGGCCATCTGCCGACGCTTCCCGGTCATGGGAAAATGTCGCACGCACGCGCTGGAGGTGCACGAGACCTCCGGCATCGGGGCGGACCGGGTGAGGGTGAGTTGAGGGCGATGCTCGCGAAACGCGTGCGCAGGACGTGACGTACACGCCGCGCGCGGTGGCGGGGATGCTGGGCATCGCCCCCACCACGCTGAGAACCTGGGACCAGCGCTACGGGCTGGGCCCCTCCATCCGCACGGACGGCGGTCACCGCCGCTACGAGGACGCGGACGTCGAGGTGCTGCGCAGGATGGTCGTCCTGACCTCGCAGGGCGTGTCGGCGGCGGCCGCCGCCGTGCTGGCGCGCCAAGAGCCGGTCGCGCCGTCCGACGGCCCGCGCACGCCGATCGCCCCCGAGGAAGCGGTGGTGGTTCAGCGGGGGTTCCTCGCCGCCGCGAACCGGCTCGACGAGCCGATGATGGCCGACCTCGCCTCGAAGCTCATCACCGGCCACGGCGTCGTGTCGGCGTGGGAGGACGTGTTCGTCCCGGCGCTGGTGGAACTGGGCGACCAGGTCGCCCGCACGGGGCAGGGTGTGGAGGTCGAGCACCTCGCCAGCGGGAGCGTGCTGCACGCCCTGCGCGCCATCCCCCGCACGAGCAGTCCCGGCGTGCTCGCCGCCCTGCTGTCGTGCGCCCCCGAGGAGCAGCACTGGCTGCCCCTGGAGGCGTTGGGCGCGGCGCTGTCCGAAGAGGGCTGCCTGTGGGGCAACCTCGGCGCCCGCGTGCCCGCCGAGGCGTTGCGCGACGCGGTGACCCGCCTGCGGCCCACCGTCGTGCTGGTGTGGGCGCACCGGCCCGACCTGGCGCGGCGCGTACCGCTGGAGCGGCTCGGCACCGGGTCGGACTCGGTGGTCGCGGTGGCCGGCTCCGGCTGGGAGGGCGTGCCGCTGCCGTCGTTCGTGCACCGGCCCCGGAGCCTGCGCGAGGCGGTCGAGCTGGTCCTCGACCGCGTGCGCGGCTAGAACACCTCGCGGTCGCGCTCCTGCACGCGCACCTCGTCCAGGTCGGGGAGCCGCCGCAGACCTTGCACGGCACGAGCCATCCGGTGGTTCCCGGCGACCTGCTCCTCGTGCCGGTCGAGCCACGCCCAGTAGCCCGCGGTGAACGGGCAGGCGCGGTCTCCCGTGCGCCGCCTGGGGTCGAACCAGCAGGTCCGGCAGTGGTCGGTCATGCGGTTGAGGTAGGCACCGCCGCCGAGGTACGGCTTGGTCGCGATCGTGCCGCCGTCCGCGTGCTGGCTCATGCCGATCACGTTCACCGGCATGACCCACGGGAAGCCGTCCACGAAGGACGTGACGAACCAGTCGTTGAGCGCGGCCGGGTCGTAGCCCCGTTGCAGAGCGTGGTTCCCCAGCACCATCAACCGTTGGACGTGGTGCACCCAGCCGTGGTCGCGGACACCCTCCAGGGCGGTGCGCAGGCAGGCCGCCCGCACTCCTCCCGGTCGCAGCTCGCTCCACCACCGCGGCAGCTCGGCCGTGGCGTGGAACTCGTTGCGCCGCCGGTAGTCCTCGCCGAGGTGCCAGTACAGCTGCCACACGTACTCGCGCCAGCCGAGCACCTGCCGGACGAAGCCCTCGACGCTCGCCAGCGGCGCGTGGCCGCCGCGGTAGGCGTCCTCCGCCGCGTGGACGACTTCGAGGGGGTGCAGGAGCCCGTGGTTGAGCGGCACGGAGAGCAACGAGTGGGCCATCGTCCAGTCGCGCGTCAGCACCGCGTCCTCGTGCGGGCCGAAATGCGGCAGGCGGTCGGAGACGAAGACCTCGAGCGCCCGCAGCGCTTCCGCGCGGGTGATCGCGAAGCGCCGCGGGCCGTCCTCGCCCACCGCGGGCAGGTCCATCGCGTCGAGGTCGGCGCGCACCCCGGCGTCGATCTCGTCCTCCTGCGGCCACCACGGGGCCGCGACGCCGAGCGCGCCCCGCTTCGGCGGCGGTTCGCGGTTCTCGGCGTCGAAGTTCCACCGGCCCCCGACCGGGGCCCCGCCCTCCACCAGCACGTCGAAGCGGGTGCGCTGGTAGCGGTAGAACTCCTCCATCAGGAACCGCCGGCGCGTGCCGGCCCAGGCGGTGAACTCGTCGCGGGACAACGCGAACGCGGGCGTGGGCAGCACCTCGACGCCGAGTTCGGTCAGCATCCGCCGGGCCGCGTGCGAACCGGGCTGGTAGGCGGTGACAGGACCTTCGACCTTCCGGATCGCCTCCCCGTAGGTCTCCGCGCGGACCAGCGTGACGCGGCCGGGGAACTCGGCGGCGAGGTGGCGCATGCCGGACAGCACGAGGTGCAGCTTTTGCCGGTGGTAAGGCTTTCGGCGCAGCGCGGCGGCCGACTCGACCAGCAGGATCTCGTCGTGCGTCGTGCGTCGTGTGGAAGTGCGGCCCGAGCTGGTCGCCGAAGAGCAGCAACGTCACCGGGCACCGCGCAGGTCGGCGAGCACGGCGCCGGCCGCCCGTCGTCCCGAGTGCAGCGCCCCCTGGATCGAGCTGGTGTCGCGGTGGTCACCGCACACGTACCGCCGATCGCCCGCGCGCACGGACTGCTTCAGCCTGCGCGGCGCGGTCATGGCCGGGATCGCCCGAGGGATGTCGTAGCGCCGCAGCACCTCCCACCGGCTGGTGTCCGTGCCGTACAGGCGGGCCAGGTGCCGGCGCACGTCCTGCTCACCGGCCTCGCCGACCACGGAGGCCTGCACCAGCGGGGCGTGCGGCGAGTACGGGCGCGACACCTCCGACATCACGGCGGTGTTCACGACCGGACCGCCCCCGGCGTCGACGACCAGGCAGCCGTCCCGCAGCGGGGAGCGCGGCGGGCGGAAGTACCACGTCGTGACGCCGTTCCAGAGCGGGTCGACGAGGCCGGGCAGCAGGCGCGCCGCGGTCGTGCCGTCCGTCGCGACCACCACGGCGTCGGCGGTGACCCGTCCGCCGTCCTCGAGGTCCACGCCGTTGTCGTGCACGGCCCGCACCGCGGTCTCCAGCTGCACCACGCCCCTCGGCAGGCGTTCCGCCATCGCCTTGGGCAGCTCTCCCATCCCCAGCGCGGGCACCGCCGCGCCGCCACGGGCGAAGCTGCGCCAGACCAGGTGGAAGAACCGCGACGACGTCGTCAGCTCCCGTTCCAGGAACACCCCGGACAGGAACGGGCGGAACACCGCCTCGATCCCGCGGTCGGAGACCCCCAGCTCCCGCAACGCCTCCCAGGTCGTGCGGTCGGGCGCGCCGAGCAGCGGCCGGACCGGGCCGAAGGCGTCCGGCACCGAGAAGCGCGCCACCGCTGCCACGTCCCGCGCGCTCAGGACGTGCTGGCGCAGGAACCCGTCCCACGCGGCGGGTCCGCTGCGCGGGTCGGCGAGCAGGTCGTGCCTGCCGTTGTCGTGCACGAACGCGCCCGGCCGGAAGTGCCGCAGCGGGAACGGGTCCAGCGCCAGCCGCTCCAGCTCGGGGTAGCCGGGCAGCAGGATCTGGAAGCCCCGGTCGAACCGCACGCCGTCCTCGACGTCGGTCCGCACGCGTCCGCCCACCTCGTCCGAAGCCTCCAGCACGGTGACCTCGAAGCCCGCCGCGGTCAGCTCCAGGGCGGCGTTCAGCCCGGCGAGACCGGCTCCCACGACGACGATCACAGCGTCCTCCAGCGACGGGCCGCCGAGCGCAACAACGGCACCCGGCCCTCGGTCGGCACGGTCCACAGGTCGGTGCCGGCGACGCCCCAGCGGCTCAGCAGGTGGTTCGCGGCGGCGAACCCCGTGGTGGCGGCGCGTTCCATGAGCGCGACCGGCAGGTCGACGCGCACGAGGTCGCCCGCGACCACCAGGTGGTCGTCCGGGGTGGTCACCCCCGGCCTGCCCGCGTACCCACCGGCCGGGAACAGCGGGCAGTCCTCGCGCAGCTCGTGCCGTTCGTCCACGATCCCCGCCCGCTTGGTCTCCGGGTAGACCTCGGTGAGCTGGTGCCACAACCGGGCCCGCGCGGACTGCTCGTCCACGTCGGACGGCAGCGCGTAGCCGTGCAGCTCCACGACGGCCCCGCCGGTCCGCGCGGCCCAGGCCCGTGCCTCGTGCTCGTAGTGGTTGAGCACGCTGACGTTGTCGAGCAGGTCGTGGCCGCCGGTGCCGAGGAAGCCGGGCCGGTCGGGGTCGACCGGGGTGTCCAGCCAGTACCGCGACACGAGGAACCGCGGCGCGGTGCGGAGTTCGCCGATCTTCTCGCGCCACGCGGCGTCGCCGAGCGAGGGCGAGCCGCCGACGAGCGCCCGCAGACCGGGGACGTCGGCGGCGAGCACGACGGCGTCCGCCTCGATCGCGCCGCCGCCGATGGTGACGGAGAACCGCTTCCGCTCGCCCGGCAGCACCGAGCGGACCTCGACGCCCGTGCACACCGTGGTGCCCAGCGACGTGAGGTGGCGCCGCAGCGGTTCCCACAGCCCGTGCGGGAACGGGTCGGCGGCCACGTCGAACAGCAGCCCCTCGGCCGAGCCGAGGAAGTAGATGTGGAACATCACCGCGAGCTCGGCGGCCGACATCCTGGTCGGGTGCGCGAAGAAGCTGCGGGAGAACACCTCGAAGGCGAGGGCGTGCGCGGCCTCGGGGAAGCGGATCCGCTCCAGGTACGTGGCGGCGTCGATGCCGTCGAGCTCCTCGTACACCCTCGGCACGGACACGTCGAGCAGCGAGAGCGCGGCCCGCGCGTTGATGCCGGGCAGGTCGCGCCACCGGAACGTGGGACTGCTGCGCAGGAAGGCCAGCGCGTTCC
Source organism: Lentzea sp. CC55 (assembly GCF_021056325.1). Classification (NCBI taxonomy): domain Bacteria; kingdom Bacillati; phylum Actinomycetota; class Actinomycetes; order Pseudonocardiales; family Pseudonocardiaceae; genus Lentzea; species Lentzea sp. CC55. The sequence continues at coordinate 272,599 of NZ_JAJCXE010000013.1, forward strand.
ACGGCACGGTCGCCGGCAGGTTCGCGAAGCCGTCCCGGTGGCCGGAGGCGTGCTGCAGCGGGTAGGCCGGCATGCCGGCCAGGGCCCGGCCCGCCGGGTCGACGCGCCGCAGCAACGCCCGCAGGTTGTAGTACTGCCGGAAGAAGGCGTGGAAGCCGCGGGTCATGGTGACCTCGCTGCCGTCGGCGAGCCGGGTGCTCCAGCCGCCGACGCGCCCGCCGAGGTACTTCTCCCGTTCGCACAGCACCACCCGGGCGCCGCGCTCGGCGAGCAGCGTCGCGGCGGAGAGCCCGGCGATGCCACCGCCCACCACGGCGACCACGGGCGCGTTCCCGCCGAACTGCGCACGCCCGGCCGGCGCCGGGATCCGCACCGCCCTGCGATCCCTCACCGCTGCCCCTGTTCCGGCACGTGCCCGCGGAAGGTGTGCACCACACCGAGCTGCAAGCCGGGCAGCGGTGCGCTGCGCACGCCGTTGAAACCGTTGCGCCGCAACCGGTCGCGCAGCGCGGACGCGCCGTCGAAGTCCATCACACTGCGCCACAGGTAGGTGTAGAGCGAGCGGTCCCCGGTGGCGAGCCAGCCCGCGGGGACGATGAACCCGCACAGCGCCGTCCACACCGCCGTGCCGAGCAGCGAGTCGCGCACCGAGTACTCGTGCAGCACCAGCGTTCCGCCGGGCTTCAGCATCGAGCCGATCTTCCGCAGCGCCGGGTCCGGGTCGGGCAGGTTGCGCACGAGGTAGGCGGCGAAGACCGCGTCGAACCGGCCCTCGTCGACGTCCTCGGCACGGCTGTGCACGAACCTGACCGTCCTGGGCCAGCGCTTCCGCCGCGCCCGCTCGAGCATGCCCTCCGACGCGTCCACGGCGACGATCTCCACGCCCGGCGCGGCGGCGACCAGGGCCGCCGTGGAGGCGCCCGTGCCGCACCCCAGGTCGAGCACCCGCATGCCGGGCTTCAGGCCGAGCGCCATCGCCGAGCGGCGCAGCGCCTGGTGATAGCCGGGGTTGAGCCCGACGAGGAAGTCGTAGCCGCGGGCGGCGCGGTCGAACTTCCCCGGTACCTCAAGCTTGTTCACGTGCCAGCCTTCCCCGTTCCCACAACAACAACACGGCGGTGACCATCGCGAACCCGTAGAGGAAGTCCTCCACCGGGATGTCCCACGGCACCCGCACCCCGGTGATCGCCCAGTCCGCGTAGAGCACGATCGGCGCGTCGAGCTTCGTCAGCCACCCGTCCACCGGAACCTGGAAGCCGAGCACGATCGCCATCGTGACCCAGTAGGCGGGCCGCTTGAACAAACCGGTGCGCAACAGGCAGAACTCGAGCAGCAGCACCACCACGACCGCCGAGGTGGCGGCGAGCGAGTACTCCTCAACCATTGCGCAACCAACGTTCCGAATGGCCGCGCACGGCCTCGTACGTCAGCACCGCGCACAACGGGATCGCCACGAAGAACAGGATTTCCTCGACCGGGAGCACCCCACCGACCAGCACGCCGGTCGTGGCCTCGGGGTGGAAGTGCCAGTGCCCGCGCAGGATCGCGACGACGTCCCAGACCGCGAGCACGAGCAGCACCGGCGCGATGGCACGCGCGAGGTCCGGGACGCGCCGGTACACACCGCGCCCCATCCACTCCAGCGGCACCGTGATGAGCACGCACACGCCCAGCACCGCCAGGTACTCGTACTGGCTTCGCATCGCCGACCTCCTGTGACGACCGTATGGGCGGCGCGGCGACTCTGCACAACGGACGCGAGCACTTTCGTGTTCACCTGAAGCCGCGCAGGAAGTCCAGCACGACACGGGCCGTGGCGCCGGGGTTGTCGCGGTGCGCGAGGTGCCCGGCACCGGGGACGACGCGGTGCCGGACCAGCGGGTGCCGCCGCGCCCACTCCGGCGCCGCGGACGCGATGATGCCGGAGTGGGCGTGCTCGCCGTGGCAGACCAGCGTCGGCGCGGGTCGATGTGCCGGATGGCGTCGACGAAGGATCCCCGGGCGTGCACCAGTGTGCCGTCGCTGACGTGCCGCGCCGTTCGTTCGAGATGACCGCGTGCTCCTTCGGAACAAGTGCTGTGCCCGGCGGCGCGCCCACCGCTTCGGCGCGAGCCTCAGCAGGGTCACGGACAACCGCAACGCGATCATCGGCAGCAGCGAGGGCTTCGGGGTGAGACTGGTGGCACCGATCACGACCAGCGCGTCGAGCCGGTGCGGTGCCTCGATCGCCGCTTCCTCGCTGCTGTAGCCGCCCGGGGAGTGCCCGATCAGCACAGCCGTCGGCGCACCGATCTCGTCGAGCAACCCCAGCAGGTCGCGGGAGGCCTTCGTCAGGTCGAAGTGCTCGCCGTCCTCGCTGCCGCCGTGGCCGGGCAGGTCCCGCGTGACCGTGCGGTACCCGGCTTCCACGAAGAACGGAACCAGCGGGTCGAAGCTGCGGTGGTCGTCCAGGGTCCCGTGCGTGAACACGACCACCGCGCCGTCCGGGTCGCCACGCGTCCGGCACGACGAAGGGGCGGGGTCGGCGGGCACGCGCGGGGGTTGCCCCGCGGACTCGCTCGAACCACAGGGTGTCGTCAGCTCATCTCCGTCTTCGAGATCGCGTAGTAAGCGTCGACCGTGTCGCCGTCGATGCCCACATACGCGTCGATCCACGCCGCTGCGGCGCGCACCAGCGCCAGCAGGACGTCGAACTGCTCCTCCTCTCCCAGCACTCCCAGCACGAGCGCGACCCGTCCGTCGTCACCGGCCGCGAGCCCGCTCAGCACCTCCGAAGCCCGCGCGCGGGCTTCCTCTCCCCGCGCCGCCGGACCGTCCACCTCGATCCGCGTGCCGGCGCCGAGCGAGCCGCGGGGAACTCCGCGCAGCAGGATCGCCGCACACGTGTCGATCGCGACGACCTTCGTCCGCTCTTCCGCCGCCAGACACCGGACGGCGTCGGCGGACCACGGATGATCCCGCCTGTTGACCGCTCCCACAGCGGCCAGCGTCAGTTGCCTGGCCTGCACGTCGTCGAGCCGGTGCATCGACTCCCGCCTCCTCCGCGTCGACCCCGACCGGAATGCGCCCCCGCGCGATTTCTGTATTGCTACAACCAACTCGGACATGGTCAAACGATCCGGTGCGCGGTGCATGCCGACCGGGCAGCAGTTCACCCGTCCGCCGCAGCGCCAGTCAGGGGGTGTGCGGTTCCGGATGTCGTTATCATCGGGATGTTGTGGTCACTCGACTGAGTGGAGACGGCGTTGGCGACTCGCCACCTGTACCTGGTGCGGCACGGCGCGGCGGACCCGTTCGGCGAGCTCACCGCGACCGGCGCCCGCCAGGCGCACCTGCTGGGCGACCGCCTCGCCCGGCTGCCGATCGACGCGGTGTGGCACTCCCCGCTCCCCCGCGCCGCGCGGACCGCCGAGGTCCTGGGCCAGCACCTGCCGGGAGTCCCCGTGACCGAGGCGGCGGAACTGGTGGACCACGTGCCGCACGTCCCGGCGAACCCGCCACCCGCGTGGGCCGGCTTCTTCGACGGCTACGACGCCGCGGAGGCCGCCGCCGGCGCCCGCCTGGCCGAGGCCCTGGTCGACCGGTTCGCCCGCCCCGCGCCGTCCGAGACCCACGAGGTCCTGGTGACCCACGCCTACCAGGTGGCGTGGCTGGTGCGGCACGTCCTGGACGCGCCACCGGACCGCTGGCTGGCCATGAGCTGCGGCAACACCGCTCTCACCGTGGTCCAGCACCGCACGGGCACCCCTGCGGCGTTGCTGCTCTACAACGACATGGGTCACCTGCCGGCCGACCTGCGCTGGACGGGCTTCCGGCCGGGGCCCCACCCCTGACGTCCCGATCCGGATCGGGTGGGTTTCGGCGCCGCCGCCGGCGTCCGCTCTGCGAGCGGCGGTCGCGGCACCGCATCGCGGCCAGCCCTGGTGATCGCGTCGTGGCAGCCAAGGGCGGCGTGCGACCAGAGCGCCCGCTCAGCGCCGGAGCGTCCGGTAGCGCTTGAGCAGGGCGGTGATCCGCGCGGGGTCGGCGGCGCCGTTCAGCTCGGCGAGCAGGTCGTCGGGACACAGCTCGTAGTGGTCGCCCCACCACCGCCGCGCCTTGCCGTCCCAGATCCGGTACCCGCCGGGCACGCCCCTCGCCACGTACCGCCGCTTCGCCAACCGGCCCTCCCCGTTCCGCCGTCCGCCACCAGGATCGCACCGGACGGCGAGCGGCGTGCCGGGTTCGGGCTGGCCGCGCCTACCGCGAACGAGACCCGCGGGACAGACCCTCGGCGTTGCGCTGCCCACGCCACACCCAGACCACCAGGCCCGCGAAGACGCTCGCGCACACGACGGCGCCGAGCACGACCACCGGCACCGACGACCACGTCACCCCGGCGATCACGACCAGCAGGCCGCAGAGGAACGCGGCCACCACGCAGGCCAGGAGCAGGGTCCTGCGGGAGAGGAACACGAAGACCGACGGCTTCGTCAGTTTCGCGGCGAACTTGGGATCCTCTGCGAACAAGCGCTGCTCGATCTCCTCGAGCTCGCGCTTTTCGCGGTCTGCCAGCGCCATCACGAACCTCCTCGTCCGTCGTGCTCCGTCCGCCGCCGGATCCGGCGCCCGCGAGGAGCGCCGGAACCGCGGTCGCTCAGCTCACTCCTCGCCGAAGGCGAAGTCCTCGCCCTCGTCGAACACCTCGTCCACGACCTCTCCGAGCACCATGCCACCGACGACCCCTGCCGCGCCCGCCGCGACCACGCCACCGATGCCGGGACCGCTGCGGTGGCCGTGGTGGCCGTGCTGGTCGTATCCGTGGTGGCCGCCGTATCCGGGCTGGTGGCCGTACCCCGGCTGGCCTCCGAACGCCGGGTTGCCCCCGAACGCGGGGTTGGCGTGGCCGCGCTGCGCGACCTGGGCCAGCCAGCCGTTGACGGCCGAGGCCCAGTCGGTGCCCTGCGCCTCCTGGTGCGAGGCCCGGAAGTGCCCGAACGCGTCACCGCCCGACGAGAACATCCCGCCGCGCTTGTCGGCCTCCAGGATCACGTACAGCTCGTGCGGGTTCGCCACGAAGGTCAGCTCGACCTGGCTGACCGAGCCCGCGAACTGCGCGGGCGGGAAGAACTCGATCTCCTGGTAGAAACCGAGCTCCTGCGGCACGCCGTGCAGGCGGCCCGCCTCGACGTCGGCGCTGCGGAACGAGAAGCCGAGCTGACCGAAGGCGTTGAGCACCGCGTCCTGCGACGGCAGCGGGTGCACCTGGACCGGGTCCAGGTCGCCCTTGTCCGGCGCGCCCGCGATGACCAGTTCCGTGCGCACGCCGACGGTCATGCCCGGCAGCTGACCGCCGCCGACCGCGGTGATCGGCGTCTCCCACGGGAGCGGCAGCTGGAACGGGATCGCGACCAGCTGACCGGCCGGCACCCGCACGCCCTGCTGCACGACCGTGCGGAAGAACTCGGAAACGCCACCGAACTCGTGGTCGCCGTGCTCCACCTCGACCCGGGTGACCAGTGACAGCACGACCTGACCGATCTCGGCGTCCGCGCTGCCGCCCTGGATGCGCACCTGCCCGGTGACCAGCTGGCCAGGGGCGGCGTGTGGCGAGTCCAGCACCGTGTCGACGGACGGTCCGCCGACGCCGAACGCGCTGAGCATCCGCTTGAACAAGTCTCCTCCTGCGGGACTATGAGTGGATCAGTTCTGGCGCACCGCAACGCGCGGTGCGTCGGTCTCGTCGTCGAAGTCGCCGATGAGCTCTTCGAGCAGGTCTTCCAGCGCCGCGAGGCCGACGACGCGCTCGTCGCCGGACACCAGGGCGAGCTGGGCGCGGTCGGCCTTCATCGCGGTGACGGCCGCGGCGACCGGCATCCCGGCCTCCAGGGTGAGGACCGGGCCCATCAACGTGCGGGCGTCCGGGTCCTCGCCCCGCGCCGTCGCGCGCATGGCCTCGCGGATGTGCACCAGGCCGACGTAGCGGCCGTGCCGGTCGGTCACGGGGAACCGCGACCGTCCACAGGCGAGGCTGCGGCGCTCGATCTCGCGAGCCGTCGTGGTCTCGGTGACGGTCGAGGCCTCCTCCACCGGCACCATGACCTCGCGCAGCGTCGTCTTCTGCACCTGCAGCATGCGCGTCAGCAGCCGCTGCTGGTTCTCCGGGATCAGCCCGTGCTCGCCCGACTGCCGCACCAGCAGGCGCAGGTCCTCCGGCCGGTGCGCCTGCGCCAGCTCGTCCTGCGGCTCGACCTTCATCAGGCGCAGCAGGGCGTTCGTCGTGTTGTTGAGTCCACTGAGGACCCAGCGGACCGAGTGCGCGAACGCGCGGAACGGCAGCGCCAGCATCAGCGCGGACCGCTCGGGGTCCGAGATCGCCCACGACTTCGGCGCCATCTCGCCGACGACCATGTGCAGGAACACCACCAGCACCAGGCTGATCGTGAACGCGATGCCGTAGGCGACGGCGTCCGGCAGGCCGACCGCGGTCAGCAGCGGGTCGAGCAGGTCGGCGACGGCGGGCTTGGCCAGTGCGCCGAGGCCCAGCGTGCACAGCGTGATGCCGAGCTGGGCGCCCGCGAGCATCAGCGACAGCTCGCGCACCCCCGCCACGGCGGCCCGCGCCGCGCGGGACGTCTCGGCCTCCTGCTCCAGCCGGTGCCGCTTCGCCGCGATCAGCGCGAACTCGGCGGCGACGAAGAAGGCGTTGAGCGCCAGCAGGACGAACGAGATCGCGAGTGACATCCCGGTGCTCATCGGACCTCCTCCCGAACCCGTGTCGTCAGGACGACCGTCTCCGGCACGTTGCGCGCCACGGCGGTGACCAGCACCGTCACCCCGTCCAGGTCGACCTCGTCGCCCACCTCGGCGGTGCGGCCGAGCTGGTGCAGCACCAGACCCGACACGGTGTCGTACGCGTCGTCTTCCGGCAACGCGAGCCCGGTCGTGTCCTCGACCTCGTCCAGCCGCATGCGGCCGGGCACCCGCCACCGGGCGTCGTCGAGGCGCTCGATGGTGTCCTCGACCAGGTCGTCCTCGTCGTGGATCTCCCCGACGAGCTCCTCCGCGAGGTCCTCCAGCGAGATGATCCCGGCGAAGCCGCCGAACTCGTCGAGCACGCAGGCGAGCTGGCGGCGCTCGGTGCGCAGCCTCTCCAGGACGGCCGGCAGCGGCAGCGTCGCGGGAACGACGAGCGCCGGCGCCGCGACGGCGCCGATGGGGGTGGTGGGCCGCTGCTCTGGGGTGAGGGTGAGGACCTCGGCCAGGCCCACGACACCGCGGATGTCGTCCAGGTCGTCGCCGACCACGGGGAAGCGCGAGTGGCCGGTGTCGAGCAGCTCCACCACGCGGGAGGCGGGCTCGTCCGCGCGCACCGAGTGCACGTTCACCCGTGGCGTCATCGCCTGTTCGGCCGCCAGCTCGCGGAAGTCGAGGCCGCGGTCGAGCAGCCGGGCGAGCTCGGGGTCCAGGTGACCCTGCTCCCCCGCGTCGCCGACGATCTGCTTGAGGTCTTCCGGCGTGGCGCCCTGGGGCAGCTCCTCCACCGGTTCGATGCCGATCGAGCGCAGCAGCCTGGTGGCCGCCGCGTCGAACAGGCGGATGACCGGGCCGGCGATCTTGAGGTAGACCAGCGTCGACGAGCTCAGCCACTTCGCCAGGGCCTCGGGCTTCGCGATGGCGAGGTTCTTCGGCAGCAGCTCGCCCAGCACCATCTGCACGACGGTCGCGAAGATCAGCGCCACGGCCATCGCCAGCGGCACGCCGAACGACTCGGGCAGCCCCAGCAGGTTCGCGAGCCCCGTGCCCAGCAGGGGCTCGGCGACGTACCCGACCAGCAGGGCGGTGACGGTGATGCCGAACTGGGCACCGGAAAGCATGAACGACAGCTTCTGCGTCACGCGCAGCGCCCGTTCGGCGGCCCCGTCGCCCGCTTCGGACATCTGCTGCAACCGGCCCCGGTCGACCGCCATGTAGGCGAACTCCTGGGCGACGAAATATCCCGTGGCGGCGGTCAGCGCCACGATCGCCAGCAGGCCGGAAAAGATCAACACGGCGTGCTCACCACTTCGAGCCGGGTTCGCCCCGGCCCACTACTGCAGCCGTCCACGTCGGCATCATCAGGCATGTCCTTACAGTAACACGTAGCACTGTACGGTTGCCGAACGAGGTGCAGGTGGGCGGAGCATTGGCGCCTGCAGGACTCATCTGAGTTCAACGTCCGGCAGCCCGCGAAGTTCCCCGGGACGACATCTCGGCGGCGGCCCGGCAGACCGGCCCCACGGCGGTCCCCGATCGCGTCCGCCGAGCCGCGGGCCCTCCGGACACCTTGCGCCGCAGCGCTTCAGCTCACGTTTTGGTTTGAAACGTCAAGGGCACCCCTCTCACGACGCAAACGCATGACGTTCGGATGACAGGGAGAGGACATCATGGGCGCCGATGACAAGTTCGAGGCCAAGAGCGACCAGTTCACGGGCAAGGTCAAGGAAGGCGTCGGCGACGTCACCCACGACGAGGGTCTGCGCTCCGAGGGCAAGGCGGAGCAGGCCAAGGGCCACCTGAAGGAAGCGGTGGAGAAGGTCAAGGACGCCTTCAAGTAGCACTCGCTCCCCGGCGACAACGACGGAAGCCCCGCATCTGCGGGGCTTCCGTCGTTTCGGCTGAACTCCTTCGCAAGCGCCGGCAAGTCGAAGTCGGCGACGTTCACCCGGTCCTCTGTGGACCGGACGCCTCCAGGAAGAGGCCGGTGTAGGTGGGCTGGGTCGCGCCGGCCACCGGACCGGACAGGGATCCGGTGTCCACGTGCGGATGGCTGAAGAGTCCCTGCGCCGGCAGAGCGGACAGCGGCTGCGTGCGAACAGGCACCTGAGCGCGGCCGCCGGTGCGGCCGCTGTCCGCACCCGAGCGCGTGATGTGCTGGATCTGCAAAGTGTCGACTTCCTGTTCCGAGCGAGGTGGTGGATCCGCTTCTTCGCGAGCAGACCCTGCGCCCCTTCTCCGGCCTCCGTCGTACCGGCCGTCGGGTCGCGCGCACCGGGGTGCCCGTTGTCGCAAGAGATCAATCCTTCGGACTCGTCCGATTTCGACGGACGGGCCGCACACGCCGTCGCGGCGGGTCAGGTGCGGTTCTCGCCCGGTGTGCCGAACGCGGCGAGCGACACCGGTTGCCACTCGCGCCAGGTCCGCAGGCGTTCCCGGTACAGCTCCTCGATCACGGGGAACAGGCGGCCGAGGAGCAGCCTGCGGGGCGGGTGCTCCGCGTCGACCAGGGCGAGGACCGCCGGTGCCGTCGCGGCGGCCTCACCGATCTCGAACTCCACGGCGTTCCCGGCACGGGCCCGCGCGTAGTCCGGCGACTCCGCGCTGCGGCGCGATCCCCGGTCGAGCCAGTCGGTCGCGTACGGTCCGGGCTCGACGCAGGTGACGTGGACGCCGAACCCCTCGACCTCCTGCCACAGCGCTTCGGAAAGGCCTTCGAGCGCCCACTTCGAGGCGTGGTAGGCGCCGATGCCGGGGTAGGCGCGCACGCCGCCCTCGCTGGTCACCTGCAGCAGGTGCCCGCTGCCCTGGCGCCGCAGGACGGGCAGCACCGCCTGCGTGACCCAGACCGCGCCGAAGAAGTTGGTCTCCATCTGTTGGCGCAGCTCACGTTCCGAGAGTTCCTCGACCATGCCGAAGTGGCCGTAGCCCGCGTTGTTGACGACGACGTCGATGCGCCCGAAGTGCTCGGCCGCGCGGCCGACCGCCGCGAAGACGCCCTCCCGGTCGGTGACGTCGAGTCGCAGCACCAGCACGGTGCCGGGGAAGCGCCCCTCCAGGTCCCGCAGCTTCTCGGGGTCGCGGGCGGTGGCCACCACGCGGTCACCCCGTTCCAGCGCGGCCTCCGTCCACAGGCGACCGAAGCCGGTCGACGTTCCGGTGACGAACCGGACTTTGCTCATGACCCGAGTCTGGGCGCCGGATCGACATGCCACCAGAGAAAGTCGATCAACGCAGGTATTCCGCCCTGGCATACTGAGCACGTGCTCGACGTCCACCCCCAACTGCTGCGCGCGCTGCGGGCCGTGGTGGAGGCCGGTTCGCTCACCGCGGCCTCCGAGCGCCTCGGGTTCACGCAGTCGGCGTTGTCCAAGCAGATCGCCGCGCTCGAAGCCGCCACCGGCACGCGGCTGTTCGACCGGGGACCTCGCGGGGTCGAGCCGACGGCGGCGGGCAGCCGGCTGGCGGTGCGCGCGGCGGTGATCCTCGACCAGTACGAGGTCGCCCACCGCGAGCTCGAAGACCTCCCGGCACCGCTCGGCGGCCGGATCGCGCTGGGCGGGTTCCCGACCACGGCCCTGCGCCTGGTGCCCCGCGCGATCGCCCGCGTGCGCGCCGACCACCCGTCGGTCGAGGTCGAGTTCCTGGAGTCGTCGACGCCGGTGCAGGTCCGGCGGTTGCGGGCCGGGCGGGTGGACCTGGCGATCCTCGCGTCCGGGGAGGACCTGCCGGACTGGGACCTCACCGGCGTCGAGGTGCACCCGCTGCTCTCCGGCGCGTTGCTGCTCGCGGTGGGACGCCGGCACCGGCTCGCCGGCGCGCGGAGGGTGCCCGTGGCGGAGCTCGCCGGGGAGGGGTGGGTCGTCGGCAGAGGAGCACGCGGGGAACCGCAGTTCGGCGCCTGGCCCACGGTGCCGCGGCCACGGGTGGTGGCCGAGCTCGGTGACTGGTCGGCGCGGTTCGGGTTCGTCGCCGCCGGACTCGGGATCACGACGATCCCCGGTCTCGCCGCCTCCGCGCTGCCCGACGGGGTCGTCTGCGTGGAGGTGGACGACCCGGGGTGGGCGGGGCGCTCGATGAGCCTCGCGTGGACCGGGAGCCTCACCGCCGCGGCCGCCGCTGTCCGTGCCGCGCTGGTCGAGGAGGCACGGCTGATCGCCGAGCGCCGTTAGCCCAGGACGAGCCGCGCGGTCGCCTCTCCCCTGCGGAACGGGAAGGTGTGCGCGCCGCCGACGACCTCCGACCGCGCGTCCCGCGCCGCGGCGGCGAGGCGGTCGACCCAGGGCTGGGGGGCGAACGCGTCGTGCTCGCCGCGTGCCAGCAGCACCGGGCAGTGGACCTCGGTGATGACGTCCTCCGGCGCGTCGTGCTGTGCCGACCGGATGAAGCGCGTGATCTCCGCCGGCCCGCCGCGCAGGTAGTCGGGCACCGTCGCGGGCACCAGTGCGGGCGACTCGTGCAGGAAGTTGCGCACGAACGCGCGGACCAGCTCTTTCACGCCGCGTTGTTCCGGTGGGAAGGTCGGTCCGAGCAGCACCAGTGACCGCACGAGGTCCGGTCGTGCCGCGGCGACGTGCAACGCCGCCTGGGCACCCGTCGAGTGCCCGACGAGGACCACCGGGGCGCGCGGCACCTCGTCGATCCAGCCGCGCACCGCCCCGGCGACGGCGTCGATCCCGGCCGGGCACACCCGCGCCGCCCGGTGCCCGAAGCCCGGCACGTCGAGCAGGTGCGCCGTGGTCCTGCCGCCGCAGGCGTCGAGGGTGTCGACCAGGTAGCCCAGCGCCCCGAGGCCGGGCACGAGGACGACGTCCGGCGCGTCGCCGTGCCGCCGTCCCGCTCGCAGGCTGCGGAACTCGCGCCCGCCGACCCGGTCCCACCGCTCGCGCACGTCCCGCCGGCGGTCCGGCATGGCAGGCCTCCCTTCGTCCCGCTGGAACTACCGCGGCGGGGGCCGCCGGAAACATGGGGGCGCCGGTTGCGAGCGGGCTCACGAAAGAGATCGATTGGCCGCGCGCCCGCCGGGTACACGGCCGTCATGGCAACACATGACTCGAACCAGGGAGACGACCTGGCGTCCTACGCGCCACCTCACGACACCGGCGCCCCCGACGCCGTCGAAACGGATCCCGCCGCCCTGAACAGCGCGGAGGACCTCGACGAGGACCGCCTCCGGCTCGACCCGCTCGAGGCGGGCATGGACCCGCCCGAGCGGTGGAGCGGCGTCGACAAGTACGGCATGACGCCGTACGAGCAGGCCCACGCCCGTCCGCTGGAGGACCGCCTCGCCGAGGAGCAGCCCGACGTGCCCGTCGCACCGGAACCGCTGGACGAGGAGGTGCTGGCGGAGGCCGCGGGACGCGGGCAGCTCGCCGACGAACCGGGCGGCTCGATCGCCAGCACGGCGCGCACCCCCGACGAGCCGGTCTGAGCCCGATCGGATCTGGAGCGGGTGTCGCGCGGTGGCCCAGGCGCCGCGCGACACCCGCCACCGGTTTTCGCTCCGCTCCGCGTTCGAGGCGTGGCGACGCGGGCACAGGCTGCCCAGGGAGGTGCGAGGACGTCGCTGGGACCAGTCGTTGCCCGCCGCTGTCTCTGCACCGCTTACCGTTCGCACCAGTTCTACGACGTCGAGAAGGAGGAGGCCCGGCGGCACATCCGCGTCGTCGGGACGGTGCCCAACGACCGGCAGTGGGTTCCCGACCGCGTCTGCGAGTGCCTCGGCTGCGGTAAGCGCTTCCAGGTGGAGCAGGGCGAGTACCACCACCCCTGGTGGAAGTGGACCGAATCGAAGGCGCCCAAGACGATCGTCTGACCACTAGGCTCGGATCGAGGTCTCATCGAACTCTCCGGCCCGTGCGGCCGGCGCGGATCCGAGGGAGCTACCGACGTGGTCGAGACGCACGACATCGTTCGCCCGCCCGCCGAGCTGAGCGCGGCCCTCGCCGCGATCGGCAGCGCGACGGCCAGTGCGGAGCTCAGCCGCATGGGCATCCGCAGCGCGTTCATCCGCGGCCCGGTCTCGGTGACCCCCGGCGTGCGCGTGGCCGGGCCGGCGCTGACGCTGCAGTTCCTGCCGAAGCGCGAGGACCTGTACCCGGTGGACGAGTACGAGGAGCCGGAGAAGCAGTTGCACCGGCACGTCATGTACCACGCGCAGCCCGGCGACATGATCGTCGTCGACGCGCGCGGGGACATGAGCAGCGGTGTGTTCGGCGAGATGATGCTGACCTACTTCAAGGGCCGCGGTGGCGCGGGCGTGGTGGTGGACGGGTGCCTGCGCGACACAGGTGAGGCCAAGAAACTCGGTCTCGGCCTGTGGATCCGGGGCGCCACACCGAACTTCCACGCCCAGACCGACATCGTCCCCACCGCCGTCAACGTGCCGGTGGCGTGCGGCGGCACGCTCGTCGAGCCGGGCGACATCGTGGTGGCCGACGACGACGGGGCGGTCGTGGTGCCGGTCAAGCTCGCGCCCGCCGTGCTCGCCGTCGCCCGCGAACACGCGGAGTGGGAGGAGTTCGCCCGGCTGCGCCTGGCCGAAGGGGGCGACCTGCGGCGGTACTACCCGTTGTCGGACGAGGCCCGGCCCGAGTACGAGCGGTGGCGCGCCGAGCAGGGGCGGGCCTGACTCAGCTCCACAACCGGTCGTGGCTCGTCTCGGCGTCCCAGTGCGTCGTCTCGGCGAAGAACACCGGATCGCGCGGGTCGAGGTGCTCTCGCAGCACCTCCTCGTCGAGGTCGCCGAACCCCAGTCCCGGCGTGTCCGGCACCGCGATGTGGCCGTCCTGGATCAACGGCCGGGGCAGGCCGGTGACGAGGTCGCTCCAGAACTCCACCTCGGCCGCGTGGTGTTCGAGGGCGAGGAAGTTCTCCGTGGCGGCGGCGAGGTGCACGCACGCCATCGTCGCGATCGGTGACGCCGCCAGGTGCAGCGCCATCGGTATCCCGCGTTGCTGGGCGTGGTCTCCGATGCGCTTGGTCTCCGCGATCCCGCCCGCCGTCGCCGGGTCGGGGTGCACGACGCGGATGGCGCCCGCGTCGAGCAGCGGCCGGAAGCCGTCCAGCAGGTAGATGTCCTCCCCCGTGCAGGTCGGGACGGCGACGGCCTCGGTGAGCCGGCGCCACTGGTCGGTCAGCTGCCACGGGATCAGGTCCTCGATCCACGCCAGGGTGAACGGCTCCAGCGCGCGGCCGATCCGGATGCACGAGTCGAGGGCGATGTGGCCGAAGTGGTCGGCGGCGAGCGCGACGTCGTAGCCGACGACGGACCGCACGGTGTCCACGTAGGACGCCAGGTGGTCGATGCCCTTCGCGGTGACCTGGATGCCGGTGAACGGGTGCATCGTCGTCGAGTCCGCGCGGGCGCCCGCGGGTGCGATCAGCGCCCCCGGCACGTCCCACAGCAGGTCGACGCCGACGTCCATCTTGAGCATCGTGAACCCGCGCTGCCGGCGCTCCAGGAGGCGGGCGCCCATCGCGTGCGGGTCCGGCAGCGACGGCGTGTCCGCGTAGCAGCGGACCTCGTCGCGGAACCGGCCCCCGATCAACGCGTGCGCGGGCACCCCGTAGGCCTTGCCGGCGAGGTCCATCAGCGCCATCTCGACGCCGGAGACCCCGCCGCCCTGGCGGCCGTGGTGCCCGAACTGCTTGATCTTGCGGAAGATCTTGTCGACGTTGCAGGGGTTCTCCCCCACGAGCCGGCTCTTGAGCACCAGCGCGTAGGTGGCGCTGGCCTGGTCGCGCACCTCCCCGTAGCCGGCCAGGCCCTGGTTGGTGTCGATCCTGATGATCGACGAGCGGAACGGCACCCCGGCGACGGTGGCGACCCGCAGGTCGGTGATGCGCAGGTCGCTCGGCCGCGACGCCGTCGCGACGTGTTCCTCCGTGACCACGGGCGTCATCCCTTCACGGCCCCCGCGGTGAGGCCCTCGGTCAAGAACCGCTGCCCGAACGCGTACATGACCACGACCGGGACGCTGATCAGCAGCGAGGCCGCGGCCAGCTGGCCCTGCGGCACGACGTCACCGAAGATCATCGACTGCATTCCGACGGGCAGCGTCTTGTAGTCGTCCTTGGTGATGAACACGAACGCGAACAGGAACTCGTTCCACGCGTTGGTGAGCGTGAAGAGCGCCACCGCGAGCAGGCCCGGTTTCGCCAGCGGCAGCACGATCCGCAGGAACGCCCCGAACCGGGTGCAGCCGTCGACCAGCGCGGCTTCCTCGAGGTCGGCCGGGATCGACCTGAAGTACCCGACGAGCAGCCACGTCGCGAACGGCAGCGTGAACGTCGGATACGCGAGCACCAATGACCACAACGAGTCGTTGAGCCCGATGCCGCTCATCATCCGGTAGAGCGGGATGAACAGCAGCGCCCCCGGCATCACGTAGGTGAGCAGGATGGTCACGGTGAAGCTCTCCGAACCCCGGAACTTCAACCGTGCCAGCGCGTACCCGGCCAGCGCCGCGCAGACCAGCGCGATCGCGGTGGACGCCACCGACACCAGGACCGTGTTGACGTACCACGTGCCGAAAGCCCTGTCCGAGAACAGGTTGGTGAACTGCTCGGTGGTCCACGGCGTCGGCCAGAGGTCGTCGGTGCGCGCGACGATCTGGTCGTCGGACTTGAAGGCCGTGACCGTCATCCAGTAGAGCGGGGCGAGCACGAACCCCAGCAGGCCCAGGAGCGCGATCCCGCTGCCGGTGCCGCCGACCAGCCGGGCGGCGAACCGGTTCCCCCGCGCGGCGAGCACGGAGACCACCCGTCCCACGGCGGCCGCGAGGACCACGAACACGCCCAGCACGACCGCGGCCTTCCACACGATGTGCGGCGACGCCCAGACCAGCACGAGCACCGAGACGGCCACGACCACCCACGGCAGCGCCCGGCGCTGGCCGGGGGTCAGCCGCCGGCGCCCCAGGTCGCCCGCGCTCGGCAGGTCGCCACGGCGCATCATCCGCACGAGGACCACCACGAGGACGGCGATGACCGGCAGCATCACCAGCGTGACCGCGGCACCCGCGCCCAGCTGCAGCTGCTGGATCGCTTTGGAGTAGGCCACCATCACGTACGGCGCGGTCGCGTCCCCCGGCCCGCCCTGGGTCATCAGCCAGATCAGGTCGAAGTTGTTGAACGTCCAGATCGACGACAGCAGCACCGTGACGATCATGATGTTGCGCAGGCCGGGCAGCGTGATGTGCACGAACCGCTGCCACGGCGACGCACCGTCCACAACGGCCGCCTCGTACAGACCGGCGTCGATGGCCTTGAGCCCGGCGAGGAACGTCACCGTGAAGAACGGGATGCCCTTCCAGACGTTGACCAGGATGACCGCCGGCATCGCGAGGTTCGGGTCGGACAGCCACTCCGCGGGCCAGCGGTCGACGAGCCCGGCCGCGGCCAGGGCGGGCCCGATGCCGGAGTCGGTGAGCAGGACGTTGACGCTGCCGAAGATCGGGTCGAACAGCGACCGCCAGGTGAAGGCCGTGACGACCGTCGGCACCACCCACGGCAGCAGGATGATCCCGGCGAAGAACGCCCGGCCGCGACGCATGTGGTGCAGCATCAACGCCGCGATGAGCCCGAGGACCACCTTGAAGATCTCGGCGTACGCGGTGAAGACGAAGGAGTTGAGCACGCCCTTGTGGAACAGGGCGTCGTCCACGAGCGCGGTGTAGTTGTCGAGCCCGACGAACACCGTCTCCGCGCCGTGCCGTTCGGTGGTGCTGGTGAGGACCGAGTCGAGGATCGGGAACAGGATCAGGCCGGCGACCAGCACCAGGGTCGGCCCGATGAACACCGCGGCGAGGCGCCAGTCCCGCCCGAGCAGCCGCTGCGACGTGGAGAGCGAGGGGGACGGACCGCTCGGCGCCGGACCGGGCGGCGCCGGCCGCGTCCCCAGCACGGTCACTGCCGGTAGCCCTGCTGCTCGAAGACCTGGACGATCCGGGCGTGCGTCGCGGCGACGGCCTCGGCGGGCCGGGTGCCCTGGATGACCGACTGCATCATGTCGGTGAGCAGGTAGGCGGCGGTGGCGGCCTGTTCACCGGGGCTGGGCGCCTGCGGGAACGCGAACCCGGTCTTGGTGGTCACCGGAAGCTGTGTGCGGGTCTGCTCCCGCAAGGCGGGGAAGGCGGGGTCGCCGCTCGAGTAGTACGGGTCGGAGTCCCACACCTCGTCCCACGAAGGGTTGACGAGGCACGGTGCCCCTTTCGCCACACCGAGCAACGCGCTGCCGCTGACCATGTACTTCGCGACCAGCTTGGCGAGGTCGGGGTTCTTGGCGCCCTTGAACACGACGAACGAGTTGGACTCGCCGAACGCGAGCGGCTTGTCGAGCGCCGGTCCGGTGGCGCCGTTGAACACGTGGGTGTTGCCGTAGACGGGGTTGTTCTTCGTCTTCGAGTCGGCGTAGACGCTGAACTGGTTGAGCGTCAGCCCGAGGATCTGGGCCAGCCAGTTCTCGTTGTTGCTCGAGTCGGTCCAGCTGCCGATCCCCGGCGGCAGCATGGGCGTGTACTTCGGGTTCGTGTAGATGTCGCCGATGAACGTGACGGCGGCGACGGTCTCCGGCGAGTTGAACACGACCTTCGTGCCGGTGTTGTCCGCGATCGCACCGCCGTAGCAGTTGATGACGTTGGCGATGAAGCCGTTGGCGTCGCCCGAGCGGTTCACGGTGAGGCCCCAGCCGAAGCGCTTCTTCGCCGGGTCGGAGACCTCCAAAGCGTTGTCGCGCAACTCTTCCCACGTGTAGTGGGGTTTGAGCGGGAGGCCCTTCTCCTGGTACCAGTCCTTGCGCAGGTACATGGCGGAGGCGATGAAGTGGTACGGGATGGCGAACCACCGCCCGCCGAACACGCAGTAGGTGGTCGCCTCCGTCGCGGGATCCCCGTAGAGCTCGCGCATCTCCTCGACGACGTCGGTGACGTCGGTGAGGGCTCCGAGGTTGTGGAGCTGGCCGACGAAGCGCCGATCGCTCACGAAGGCGAAGTCGCGACTGGTGCCCGCCCTCACCTCGGCGTCCATCTTCGCCACCATGTCGCCCGCGTCGCCGGAGACCAGGTCGTTGCGGATCGTGGTACCGGTGGCCTCGGCGAACACCTGCAGCGACCTGTCCAGCGCCTTGTTGGCGGCCTCGGCGTAGAGCTTCTGCGACAGCATCCCGACCGAGCCGCCGCGCAGCGGGGCGGCCTGGTCGAGCAGGGCCTGCGGCACCTGGACGTCGACCTGCGGCGGGGCGGGACTGCCGCCGCAGCCGGCGACGCCGAGCACGCCCAGCGCGCTCATCCCCAGGAAAGTCCGCCTGGTCAAGCCAGTTTTCTCTTCCATGACCACTCCTCCCGCGTCCGGGCGTGCGGACGCGTACCGACGGGGCGACGGTGCAGCCGGCGGTACAGCGAGGCGAGCGCCGCGCTGCCGGGTCGTTCATGCGGCGGAGAACGGCGAAGCGGAGTACTCGGTCTTGCGGTGGGGCTAGCGGCGGCGGGTGGCCCGCCTGGTCTGCTTTTCCTTCTCCGCGAGGAGAGCGGAGTTGTTCGCCAGGTGCTTGCGCATCGCCGCGCGGGCGCGGTCCGGATCGCGCGCGACGATGGCCTCGTAGATCTCGGTGTGGTCGGCGGTGGCCTTGGCCAGCGCGGCCGGCGCCTCGTTGGTGATGCGCCGGCTGGCCGTGCCGAGCCAGCGCGCGGAGTACATGATCCGGTCGAGGATGCGGTTGTCGGCCGCGCGGCAGATCTCCATGTGGAACTCGTGGTCGACCTCGAGGTAGGCGTTGGGATCCGCCTCGAGCTCCGCCATGCGGTCGATCTCGGCCTTGAGCCGGTCCAGCGTCGCGTCGGTGACACCGACCGCGGCCATCGCGGCGAGTTCGGGTTCGAGCAGCACCCGCGTCTGGTGCAGCTCCTGCAGCAGTTCGCCGACGATCTCCGTCGGCAGCCACTCGATGAGCAACGGGCTGAGGTAGTCCCACTCCGCGGACGGGCGCACGACGACGCGGCGGCCCTGCGCCACGTCCACGATGTCCAGCGAGGCGAGGATCTTGAGCGTTTCCCTTGCCACGACCCGGGAAACGCCGAACTCACGGGAGATGTCGAGCTCCGACGGGGCACGGCCGCCGTCGATCCCGCCGCTCACGATGCGGCGGGTCAGCAGGGCCGCGACCTGGACCGGAAGAGTTCGGACCTTGACAGCGTCCGGAGACTCTTGTCCCCTTTGCATGTCATCAGCTTATAGGACAAGTTGGGGATCGCGACAGTCCGTTCCTGTGCACCACCCGGCGACGGGAGAGCAATGCGGATCGTGAACGTCACAACGGCGGTGGTCGCCTACCACGGTGAGGCCACGCTGGTGCGGATAGACACCGACGAGGGCCTCAGCGGGTTCGGCGAGGCCAACCCCGACGCCGGCGCGGGCGCCGTCGTCGGGATGATCAACTCACTGACACCCCTGCTGCTCGGCGAGGACCCTCGCAACGTCGAGCGGTGCTGGGAGAAGCTGCGGCGCAACAAGGTCTTCGCGGGTCCGCAGGGCGGCGTGTTCGTCATCGCCCTGTCCGGGATCGAGATCGCGCTGTGGGACCTCGCGGGCAAGGCCGCGGGCCTGCCCGTGCACCGGTTGCTCGGCGGGAAGTTCCGCGACCGGATCCGCCTCTACGCCGACTGCGGTGACGGCGACGACCCGGCCGGCTCGGTCGCCGGCTGCGTCGACCGGGCCCAGCGGATGGTCGCCGAAGGCTTCACCGCCCTGAAGTTCGACATCGACGACCTGCACCACCCGGCCAAGTACGACCCCTTCAACCACACCGTGAACGCCGCCGAGCTGCGCTCGATGGTCGACCGCGTGGCGGCCGTGCGGGAGGCGATCGGGCCGGACGTGGACCTCGCCATCGACCTGCACGCCCGCTACGACGTGCCGAGCGCGTGCCGGATCTCGTGGGAGCTCGAACCGTTCGGACTGATGTGGCTCGAGGAGCCGATCCCGGCGGAGAACGTCGACGCGCTGGTGCGGGTGCGCGCCCAGACCCGGACGCCCATCTGCGCGGGCGAGAACCTCTACCTGCGGTGGGGGTTCCGCGAGCTGCTCGAACGCGGTGCCGTCGACGTCATCGAGCCGGACGTGCCGAAGTGCGGCGGTCTCGCGGAGGCGAAGAAGATCGCCAACCTCGCGGAGATGCACTACATCCCGTTCGCACCGCACCTGGTGTCGACGCCGCTGGGGACGATGGCCACCTCGCACCAGTGCGGGGCGATCCCCAACTTCTTCGTCCAGGAGTGGCACGCCCTGGAGGAGCGGGAGATGTGGGACAGCTACGTCCACGCCCCCGACGGGAGCGGCTCGATCGTGAAGGACGGCTACATCACCCTCCCCGACGCCCCCGGCATCGGCGTGGAGCTCGACCTCGACGGGGTCCGGGCGCACGCCGTCGCGGGCTACGGGGTGTTCGAGTAGGTGCCGCCGTCCCCCACCGCAGGTCGTGCGGTGGGGGACGGCGGTTCCCGTCGCGAGGTGACGGGACGCTCACCTCACGGTGATGTTGGAGTTGCCGCTGCTGCGGTACCCCTCCGTCGCCATGATCATGTAGTAGCTGAAGTTGCCGAGCCGCATGTTGGCGCGGCTCCACGCGTCGAAGTGGTTGCCGGTGGTGATGGACCCGCCGGTCCGCCTCTGCTGCCGGACGCTCCAGAACTGCGGGAAGGTCTTGTTGTTGCCTTCGACGGAAGGCGCGTTGTAGCGCATCGTCTCGTAGATGTCGTACGTGCCGCCGTCGGTCGTCACCGTGCCCCTGTAGTTGCCGGTGGGCCGGTAGCTGCCCCAGTTGTCGACGATGTAGTACTCGACGAGCGGGTTCGACGTCCACCCGTAGAGGGTGAGGTAGGCGTTGCCGGACGGGTTGAAGCTGCCGGAATAGTTCACGGTTCGCCGCGAACCGTTGCTCCAGCCCTTGCCGCCGACGAAGTTGCCGACGTTGCTCCACGACGTGCTGTAGTTGCCGCCGCTGCCGAACTCCATGCAGACCCGGCCGCCGCCGTCGGTCCAGAACGAGTAGTAGTAGCCGCCGTTGTTGCCGGTCTGGCTCGAGCAGGTGGCGGTGATCCCCACGTCGGCGGCGGCGACGCCCGGGGTCAGCGCCATGACCAGCGCGATGCAGGCACCGCGGACCCCTGCTGCGAGACGGCCGCGGGCGCGGCTCGGTCGGGCTGTGGCCTGAACCATGTGCGGTACTCCCTCCTCATCGAGAGTGGTACGGCAGCGGACGGCGCGAAATGACCGGCGAGGTAAGGGGCGACGATTCCGACACTAGCAGCGCCGACAGCACCGCGAAAGACGGCCGGACCATTTCCGGAAGTTTCGAAAATTCTCCGAGCGCGGACTGTTCGAGTGGGGAAACATCTCGAAACTCGCTAAAACTTTTAGCGTCGCGGAAGTCGGGTCGCTTTGCCTTCAGACCGAACTCCTCGCGCTTTTCCGGCCATTTCCCCGCTTGCCGAACACCGAACCTCGATCACCCGGCCAGGCGACCCGTGTCGATCTCCACTCCGAAGTGTGAGCGCTAACAGAATTGTTCGGCTGACATCGGCCAGGCCAACACAGAACGCCGCGTCGATCGCTGATCAGCCGTGGTCGAATGGCTCATCGATCCACGTTAGCGTTAACAACAGCCGTTGACTGCGAGACGGCATCATGGCTAGGTTCGCTCGCAGAGCCGTCCGCCGCCGGTGCCGTCAGCCGAGCAACTGGAGCGTTCCCATGTCCTCACCGTTGAGTCGACGCAGGTTCCTGAACGCCGCCGGCGTGGCCGCCGTGGCCACCGCCGTGCCTTTACCGGCGGCAGGATCGGCACAGGCGGCCACAACACCTCCGGTCCGGGGCGACCTGGGGGTGTCGGCTTTTCCGTTCGACCTCTCCGAGGTGCGGCTCACGGCGGGCAGGTGGCTCGACAACCAGAACAGGACGCTGTCCTACCTGCGTTTCATCAACCCCGATCGGCTGCTCTACAACTTCCGCGCCAACCACCGGCTGTCCACGGGCGGCGCGGCGGCCCTGGGAGGCTGGGAGGCGCCGAACTTCCCGTTCCGCACCCACAGCCAGGGCCACTTCCTGACGGCCTGGGCGCAGGCGTGGGCGGTGCTGGGCGACACGACGTGCAGGGACAGGGCGAACTACGTGGTCGCCGAACTGGCCAAGTGCCAGGCGAACAACGCCGCGGCCGGGTTCAACACCGGGTACCTGTCGGGTTTCCCGGAGTCGGACCTCGACGCTATGGAGGCCGGGTCCCCCAAAGCCGTTTCGTACTACTCGCTGCACAAGACCCTCGCCGGGCTGCTGGACGTCTGGCGGTACATCGGCAACACGCAGGCGCGCGACGTCCTGCTGCGGTTCGCCGGGTGGGTGGACTGGCGCACGGCCCGGCTGTCCTACAGCACGATGCAGAGGGTGCTGGGCACCGAGTTCGGCGGGATGAACGCCGTGCTCGCCGACCTGTACCAGCAGACGGGCGACGCGCGCTGGCTGGCGGCGGCGCAGCGGTTCGACCACGCCGCGGTGTTCGACCCGCTGGCCGCCAACCAGGACAGGCTGGCGGGCCTGCACGCGAACACGCAGGTGCCGAAGTGGATCGGCGCGGCCCGCGAGTACAAGGCGACCGGGACGACGCGTTACCGCGACATCGCCGTCAACGCCTGGAACATCACCGTCGGCGCGCACACCTACGTGATCGGCGGCAACAGCCAGGCCGAGCACTTCCGCTCCCCCAACGCCATCGCCGCCTACCTCAACACCGACACGTGCGAGGCGTGCAACAGCTACAACATGCTCAAGCTGACCCGCGAGCTGTGGCTGCTCGACCCCGGCCGGGCCGCGTACTTCGACTACTACGAGCGCACCCTGCTCAACCACTTGATCGGCCAGCAGAACCCGGCGGACCCGCACGGCCACATCTGCTACTTCACCGGCCTGAACCCCGGCCACCGGCGCGGCAACACCGGACCGGCGTGGGGTGGCGGGAACTGGAGCACCGACTACACCACGTTCTGGTGCTGCCAGGGCACCGGGATCGAGACCAACACCAAGCTCGCCGACTCCGTCTACTTCCACAACGGCACCACGCTCACGGTGAACCTCTACACGCCGTCGGTGCTCACGTGGTCGTCGCGCGGCATCACGGTCACCCAGAGCACGAGCTACCCGGCGAGCGACACGACGACGCTCACCGTCACCGGCAACGCGGGCGGGTCGTGGACCATGCGGCTGCGCATCCCGGCCTGGACGGTGGGTGCGACCGTCAGCGTCAACGGCGTCGCCCAGAACGTCGCCACCACGCCCGGCACGTACGCCTCCCTCACGAGGTCGTGGACGTCCGGCGACGTGGTGGCGCTGCGGCTGCCGATGCGCGTGATCGTCCAGCCCGCCAACGACAACCCGAACGTCGTCGCGCTCACCTACGGCCCGGCCGTGCTGGCCGGCAACTACGGCAACACCGCGCTGTCCGCGCCGCCCTCCCTCGACGTCAACTCCGTCACCCGCACCAGCTCGTCGTCCCTGGCGTTCACCGCGAGGGCGAACGGGACGCAGGTCGACCTCGGGCCGTTCCACGACGCGCACGGCTTCAACTACACCGTCTACTGGAACACCGGCGGTGGCGGCGCGACGAGCCACCGGCTGGTCAACGCCGGCACCGGCCTCGTGCTCGGCGTCCAGAACATGTCCACTGCAGACGGTGGACTCGCCGTGCAGTGGCACGACAGCGGCACGGCCGACCACAACTGGCAGCTGGTCACCGACGGGGCGGACGTGCGGCTGCGCAACGTCCACAGCGGCAAGGTGCTGGGCATCGAGAACATGTCCACCGCCGACAACGCGCGAGCGCTCCAGTGGTCGGACAACGGCACAGCCGACCACAGGTGGACGCTGATCTCCAACGGCGACGGCACCCACAAGCTCCGCAACGCCCACAGCGGCAAGTTCCTCGGCATCCTCAACGGGTCCACCGCCGCGGGAGCACAGGTGGTGCAGGACTCCGACAACGGCTCGGCGGACAACCGCTGGCGGCTGGTCGCCAACTGACGGGAGCGGGCGCGGGTGCGGTCAGGCGGAGGTGCGGGTGATCGGCACGATGCCGGGCGGGTGTCCGCCGACGAGGCCGGAGGTGGTCGAGCCGCCCGGTTCGGGCGCGGAGCCGGTCCGGGTCACCCGCACCCCCGCGGTGCCGCGCACCCGCTGACCGCCGGGGAGGGTCCGGCCCCCGACGGGCGAGGTCCCCACGTCGGCCGCGCGGAACCCTCCCTCCACGCTCAACGCGGCGAAGCACGTCGAGGGGGCGGAGGTGCCCGGGGCGGTGCGGGGCTTCCGGCCGTTCACGGAGACCGAGAAGGCCTCTATCGAGTTGCTCGCGCCGCCACGCCACAGGGTGGAAACCACCGCGATGAGGTGGTGCTCCCGCGAGACCGAGCCGGTGCCGCACCGGGTTCATCCGCGTTCCTCGATCGGAGGTCCCCGGACGCCGGCACCACGGTCCGCGATGCCCTGCCGCGGAATGCGCCTCCGCCGACAGCAGGGTCCGTCCCCGGTGCACCCGGGACCGTCCATCGTGGCCGCTGCCGTGGACCGCGGTGGAAGATGACGCGATGAGCACGCAGCGCCGCGGCCGTCCGAAGGGTCCCACGGGCCCGGTGATCGGCCGCGCCCTGCAGCTGCTCGACGCGTTCGACGCCGAGCACCGCGCGCTGACGCTGAGCGACCTGGCCCGCCGCGCGGACATGCCGCTGTCGACCGCGCACCGGCTGTTGCAGGAGCTGTGCGCCTGGGGTGCGGTGGAACGCGACGACGACGGGCTCTACCAGGTCGGCCTTCGGTTGTGGGAGCTCGGCTCGCTCGCGCCCCGCGGCCCGGGGCTGCGCGAGACCGCGCTGCCGTACCTGGAGGACCTCTGCCAGATCACCAGGGAGAACGTGCAGCTCGCCGTCAGGGAGGGCACGGAGGTCGTCTTCGTCGAACGGATCGCCGGGTTCGGCGCGGTGCCGGTGCTCACCCGCGTCGGCGGCCGGTTCGCCCTCACCTCCACCGGCGTCGGCCTGGTGCTGCTCGCGCACGCCTCGCCCGAGGTGCAGGAGGAGGTCCTGAACGGACCGATCGACCACCACACCGAGAAGACCGTCACCGATCCGGTGCGGCTGCGCAGCATGCTCGCGGCCGTGCGGTCGAACGGCTTCTCGGTGAGCGACCGCCAGGTCACGATGGACGCGCTGTCCGTCGGCGCGCCGATCCGCGACGGCAGCGGGGAGGTCGTCGCCGCGGTGTCCCTGGTGGTGCGGTACGGCAGTACCACGGCGCACGCGCTCGCCGGTCTCGTCCGCACCTGTGCCCAGGCGATCTCCCGCGCTCTCTCCACGTGATCCGGCAAAGCTTCCATTTTCCGGAAACGGTGCTACGGCTCGGGCCCCGGTCTCCGCCACCCTGTGGCTCCCACCACGAGGAGGAGTGCCGATGAGCTGGTTCCCGCGTGACCAGTGGTACGTCGCCGCCTACGGCTCCGAGATCACCCACGACCTGTTCTCCCGCACCGTCTGCGGTGAGCCGGTCCTGTTCTGGCGCACCCGCGACGGCGTGGTGACAGCCATGCCGGACCGGTGCGTCCACCGCCGGTTCCCCTTGTCCCAGGCGCCTTCCCGGCTGGTCGACGACCAGGTGGTCTGCGGCTACCACGGTTTCACCTACGACGCCGGCGGCAGGTGCGTCGCCGTGCCGGGGCAGACCCGCGTCCCCCGCACCGCACGGCTGCTGCCGTACCCGGTGGCGGAGCAGGACTCGTTCGTCTGGGTGTTCATCGGCGACCCCGCGAAGGCCGACGCCGCAAGGATTCCGCGCGCACCGTGGCTCGTCGACCCCGGCTACACGACCGTCAGCGGCATGGAACCGTTGAACGCCAGGTACGAGCTGCTCGTCGACAACCTGCTGGACCTCTCGCACGAGACGTACCTGCACGGCGGTTACATCGGGACACCGGAGGTCGCGTCCACCCCCATCACGACGGAGGTCGACGAAGACGCCGGGATCGTCTTCGTGTCGCGCCACATGGACGACGCGGAGTGCCCGCCGTTCTACGCCAAGTCGACCGGCCTGCAGGGCAGGATCGCCCGCTGGCAGGACATCGAGTACACGCCGCCGTGCCTGTACAAGCTGCACAGCCGCATCGCACCGGTCGGGTCGGTGCCCCGCGCCGACGGCACGGACCCCGACGCGTTCCACGTCGAGGTCGTCTACGCGATCACACCGGAGACCGAGACCTCGACGCACGACTTCTGGGCCGTGGCGCGGGACTTCGCTCTCGGCGACGAGGAGGTCTCCGCGTTCCTCGCGGACAGCAACCGCACCGTCGTGCTGCAGGACGTCGTGGCGTTGAACGTCCTGGAGCAGGTGATCGCGAACGAACCCGAGGGCCACCAGGAGCTGTCGATCAACATCGACACCGGCGGGCTCGCCGCGCGCCGGATGCTGGGCCGGCTGTGCGGCCGGTCGTGACCGCGGGAAACCGGGTGTTCCGCATCCACTGGGTGCCGGGCACCGACCGGCTCCACGCGGTGTGCCACTGCGCCGCCGAGCGCGAGTTCGAGGACCCGGTCGAACTGTGGGAGTGGCTGCTCGGGCACCCGGTGGGACACACGTCGTGAAACTGGTGCTGGACAAGAAGGACCGCGTCGCCGACGAAGTCGTGCTGCTCACGCTGCGGCGCCCGGACGGCGGCGCGCTGCCCGCCTGGGCTCCGGGCGCGCACGTGGACCTGGTGCCGGCCGGGGGCCCGGTGCGCCAGTACTCGCTGTGCGGTGACCCGGCGGACACCTCGGCCTGGAAGGTGGCCGTGCTGCGGGAAGCCGGGGGGCGCGGCGGATCACGGCACGTGCACGACGTGCTCGCCGAGGGGCAGCACGTCGAGGTGAGCGAGCCGCGCAACCACTTCGAGCTCGTCGAGGCGAAGCGCTACCTGTTCATCGCGGGCGGCATCGGGATCACCCCGATCCTGCCGATGATCGCGTGGGCGCGGGCGGCCGAGCAGGACTGGCGGCTGGTCTACGGCGGCAGGACGCGGTCGTCCATGGCGTTCCGCGCGGAACTGGAACGGCTGGCCGGCGTCGAGATCCACCCCCAGGACGAGTGCGGGCTGCTGGACCTGGACGCGGTGCTGGGGCAGCCCTCGCCGGGCACCGCGGTGTACTGCTGCGGGCCGGAAGCGCTGCTGCGCGCGGTCGAGCAGCGCTGCGCGCACTGGCCCCGCGGTTCCCTCCACGTCGAGCGGTTCTCACCGAAGACCGTTGCGGCACAGGGCTCTTCGGAGGAGTTCGAGGTCGAACTGGCGCAGACGGGCACGGTCCTGCGCGTGCCGGCCGGGAGGTCCGTGCTCGACGTGGTCGAGGCGGAGGGCGTGCCGGTGCTGTCGTCCTGCCGGGAGGGCACGTGCGGCACCTGCGAGACGGTCGTGCTGGACGGCGTCCCGGACCACCGCGACTCGGTCCTCACGCCGGAGGACCAGGAGTCCGGTGACGTGATGATGATTTGCGTGTCCCGGTCGCGTTCGACACGGCTCGTGCTCGACCTCTGAGCAGGTCGGGCGCCGGGTTCGCCCCCTGTCGTTCGTCGAACGGCGCAGCATGATGTTCGTCAAAAAATTGACGTCCGTCAAAGATATGAATACCTTCGGGCCGCTCGGAGATCCGGAACCCTGACCGGAGGTCGACGATGACGACACGTGGCACCACCTGGAAAGCACTCCTCGGCAGCGCCCTGCTCGCCTGCGCGCTGGTCACGCCGCAGGCCTCTGCGGCGGCGCTGACCGAGGTGACCGGTTTCGGCGACAACCCCGGCGGCATGCGCATGCACGTCTACGTGCCGGACGCCCGCCCCGCGAAGCCCGCGGTCGTGGTCGCCATGCACGGCTGCGGCGGCTCCGGCCCCGGCTTCCACTCGAGCAGCGAGTTCGCCTCGCTCGCCGACCGGCTCGGGTTCGTCGTGATCTACCCGAGCGCCCAGCAGGAGGCGGGGTTCGGCAAGTGCTTCGACACGTGGTCGGAGGCGGCGAAGAGGCGCGGTGGCGGCAGCGACCCCGTCTCGATCGTCTCGATGGTCAACCACGTCGTGCAGCGCTACGGCGGTGACGCGAGCCGCGTGTTCGCCACCGGGTCGTCCTCGGGCGGCATGATGACCAACCACATGCTCGCCCTGTACCCGGACGTCTTCAAGGCGGGTGCGGCGTTCATGGGCGTCCCGTTCGACTGCTTCGCGAACGCCGCCGACTACCCGCCGGGCCGCAGCCGGTGCACGGGCGGGAGCATGAACCGCACGCCGCAGCAGTGGGGCGACTCCGTGCGGCGGGTCAACCCGGGCTTCACCGGACCGCGCCCGAAGGTGCAGCTGTGGCACGGCACCGCCGACACGCTCGTGCCGTACTCCCTGCTGCAGGAGTCGATGGAGCAGTGGACGGACGTGTTCGGCGTCGGCCAGACGCCGACGTCCACCGACACCCCGCGCCCCGGCTGGAACCGCAGCCGCTACGGCGCCGACGTCGAGGTCTACAGCGTCCAGGGCGCGGGGCACACCCTGCCGTCGTCCGGGATGGCCGCCGTCGCACTGGAGTTCTTCGGCATCACCGGCTCCCCCGGCCCGGCCCCGGGACCGTGCTCGGTCGGGGCGAAGGTCACCGCGTGGAACAACGGCCTGGTGGAAAGCCTCACGATCACCAACACCGGCAGCGCTCCCGTGAACGGCTGGTCGCTCGCCTTCACCCTGCCCGCCGGCCAGACCATCACCTCGGGCTGGAACGCCACCTACTCCCCCGCCGCCGGGCAGGTCACGGCCCGCGACACCGGCCACAACGCCGCGATAGCGCCCGGAGGAGCGGTCGAGATCGGCTTCCAGGGCACGCACACGGGCAACACGGCCGCTGCCTCGGCGTTCGCGCTCAACGGAACAGCCTGCGCTGCCGGCTGAACCGCGTCCCTGTGCGTCCGCTCGGTTTTCGACGGACGCACAGGGACGCATGCGTGGCGCCGTCCCGAACCGGCTGAACCGCATCTGGCGGATCCGCGCACCCGCAGGTTCGGCCGATGAAGCGCGTCGGTTCGCGGTGGCGGGCCCACTTCACCTGAAGGTGTGACCCGGGCCGGGGCGGCGGTTGGTCCGATCAGACCTCCCGAACGCCTCGGCTCCTGTCTACGGTCACGGTTACATCACGCCGGAGGGGGAACCAGTGCCGTCGTTGCGGGCCGGGGTCGTCAGAAGTCACAGGGGCAAGAAGATCGTCGTCTTGAAGACCGGTTTGACCGCCGACGGCGAGAGCGCCGTCCTGATCGCTCCGCTCATCTCCACCAAGCCCTCCGCCGGCACACCCAACGTGGACGCCAAGACCATCTGGGCCCACTACCGGGTCTTGGTAGGCCAGGCGAGAACGGTCAAGGCGAAGGAGATCGGCACCACCTGGTACGGCCCGGAGAAGCTCAAGCCCCACCTGCTCGACGCCGTCCTGAAGGAGCTCGGCTGACGCAGGCGATCGCGTCCGCGAGAGGCGGTCGGGACGTCGCGCGCGCTCCATGAAGGACACTGGCGTCATGGCGTTGCAGGATCTCGGCGCGGAGGTGCGCCGGTTGCGCGAGACCACCGATCCCGCCGCGATCGGACTGCCACCGGGGCGCAGGCGGACCCGCGGGGTGCGGCGGGAGGAGCTCGCCGAGCTGGCCGGGGTGTCGGCCGACCACGTGCGGCGGCTGGAGCAGGGGCGCCGCCACCCGTCGGCGGCCGTGGTGAACGCGATCGCCCGTGCCCTGCGCCTGGGGCCGGTGGAGTACGAACGGCTGTGCGCGCTGGCCGGGTACGCCGCGGCCGACGGGCGTGTGCCGGGCGAGGCCGGGGCCTCGGCCGTG
The DNA here is from genome assembly GCF_021056325.1 of Lentzea sp. CC55. Taxonomy (NCBI): domain Bacteria; kingdom Bacillati; phylum Actinomycetota; class Actinomycetes; order Pseudonocardiales; family Pseudonocardiaceae; genus Lentzea; species Lentzea sp. CC55. The sequence continues at coordinate 302,241 of NZ_JAJCXE010000013.1, forward strand.
CGGCTCCTCGAACGGTTCGCCGACACCCCGGTGTTCCTGACGGACGCGGCGTGGAACGTCGTCGCCGTCAACAGCGCGTGGTCGGCACTGGGGGCCGGCGCGTCGAACCGGCGGCCACGGGACTGGAACATCGCCTGGCGCACGTTCTCCGACGCCCACGGCGGGATCAGCCGCGACGACGACCAGGCGAGGATCTTCCGGGTGGCGCTCGCCTCCCGGTTGCGCGACGCGGTCCTGCGCTATCCCGCCGACGAGGCGCTGGCCGAGCTCGTCGGCGAGCTGCGGACCACGAGCCGGTCGTTCGACGTGCTGTGGCGTGCGCCGCGAACCGTGGGCTCCTACGACACTCGTGCCGTGTTCCGGCATCCGGGCGTGGGGGACATCGCGCTCGACGGCACGATGCTGGAGGTGCCCGGCGACAACCTCCAGGCGGTGGTGCTCACCGCCGCGCCGGGGTCGCCCGACGCGGGACGGCTGCGCGAGGTCGTCCGCGCCCGCACCGGGCCCCCGGTCGTCAGGGTGGGCCAACCTGGCCCAGGCTGACCGCTCGCGCCGAGGCGATCCTGGGGCGGTGCCGATCACAGCCTCGCTCCGGAACTCGGACCTGGTGGGCAGGGATGCCGAGGTGGCGGTGCTCGACCGGGTGCTGGCCGGCGGCTCGCGCGTGGCGCACCTGCACGGGCCCGGCGGCATCGGAAAGTCCGTGCTGCTGCACCACTTCGCACGGCGGGCGCGGCTCGCCGGGCGCGAGGTGGTGCACGTGGACGCACGGGCGGACGACGATCAGCGCCGTGTCGAGGAGGCCGCCGCACTCGCGTGCGTGGAGGCCGGTGCGGTGCTGGTGGTCGACGGCGTCGAGCGGCTCCGGCAGCTCGAACCGCGGCTGCGCGACACGGTCCTGCCCCGGCTCGCGGAGGGCGGCGCCGTGGTGCTCGCGGGCAGGACGGCTCCCGATCCGGAGTGGACGCTGGATCCGGGATGGGCACGCACCTTCACCGCGCTGGTGGTGCGCCCGCTCGACGCCGCCGCGTCCGACGCCCTGCTCGCGGCACGGGGGCTCGCCCCGCACCGGCGCGGCGCCGTGCTCACCTTCGCGGGCGGCAACCCGCTCGTCCTCGCCCTCGCCGCGTCCACCGCGAGCTGGGAACCCACCGGTGACGTGCTCACGACGCTGGTCGACCGGCTGGTGGGCGAGGTGCCGAGCCCCGTTCACCGGCGAGGGCTCGACGTCCTCGCGCTGGCCCGCGTCACGCGCGAGTCGGTGCTGCGCGCGGTGCTGGGCGACGACGACGCCACGACGGTGTTCTCGTGGCTGCGCCGGCAGCCCTACGTCGAGGCCACCCCGGACGGGCTGGTTCCCCACGACGCTGTGCGGGCCACGCTCGACGCCGACCTGCGCTGGCGGGACCCCGGCCGCCACGAGGACCTGCATGCCGCTGTCGCGGTGAGTCACACCGCGGCCGCACGCGATCCGTTGCCGCGCAACGCTTTCGAAGACGGGGTGCTCGAAGCGCTGCGCACGTGGCGTGTTCCGCGCGAGTTCGAGACCAGCGCCCTGCTGCGGTCGCACCTCGTGCCGCCCGGCTCGGCCGATCCCGTCTCGGACCTGCGTGCGGCCATCACGACGGCCGTCGAGGCGTTGCGGACCGATCCCGCCGGGGTCAAGGCGCACGACGCCGTCACCGCCACGTACCTCGCGGCGTCCGGCACCCACAGGGCGACCGCGCGACGGCTGGGCGTGCCCTACGGCACCTACCGGCGCCACCTCGCCCTGGCCAGGGAGCGGCTCGTCGAGCACCTCCTCGCCCGGTGACGTCAGCTCTTGCGGCGGCGGGGCGCCGCCGACCGCGGCGGGGCGGACCGCATGTGGTCGCGCACCGGCGCCAGCAGCCCGGCCAGCGCCACGACGTCGTCGCGGGAGAGCGGTTCGAAGAGCAGGCCGCTGACGACCTCGACGTGACCCGGCAGCACCGCGGCGAGCAGCGTGCGCCCGGCTTCGGTGATGGTGACCGTGACGCTCCGCTCGTCGTCGGCGGACGGCGCCCGTTCGACCAGCCCCGCCTTCTCCAGCAGGCCGACCTGGTAGGTCAGGCCGCTGCGGCTGTAGACGACACCGTCGGCCAGGTCGGTCATGCGGTGGCTGCCCGTCGGCGAGTCCCCGAGCCGCGCCAGCAGCTGGAACTGCACGTAGCTCAGGTCGCCGGCTTCCTTGAGCTGCTGCTCGACGGCGTGGCGCAGCAGGCTCGTCACCTCGACGAGGGCGAAGTAGGCGCCGAGCTGAACGGGGTCGAGCGACGGCGGTGAGTCGGCCATGGCGGCAGTTTACTGCTTCGAATTCGAAGGAGCAGGGCCGAGCTGGGCAGTGTTGGACACAGGTGGGCACAGCGAGGCCGTGGCCACCGGACGCGACGCACACCAGGGTGTGCGGGCAGGGGGACGGGAGCGCTGTCCCCACCGGCCCGAGGACGATCTTGAGCATTCCCCACCTCGCCCAGCGCGAGGACCAGCAACGACTCGAGTGGATCGGCGGGAGCGTGGTCAGCGTCCTGCTCGACGCCGAGGCGACCGGCGGGCAGCTGACGGTCGGCCGCTTCGACGCCGGCTTCGGCGAAGCGCCGCCGTGGCACCTGCACCACAACGAAGACGAGGTCTTCCTCCTGCTGTCCGGCTCCGCGCTGGTGTGGGCGGGCGACGAGGAGCACGAACTGCGCGAAGGCGGCATCGTCTTCCTCCCCCGCCGCGTCCCGCACAGCTACCGGATCACCTCCGAGAGGGCCGACCTGCTGCTCATCTCCACTCCCGGCGGCCTGGAGAAGATGTTCCGCCACGCCGGCCGGGACCTGCGCACGCCGCGTCCCGACGGGTTCGAGATCCCGCTGCCGCTGCTCGCCGAGGCCGCCGAGATCTCCGGCAACGTCGTGCTCGGCCCTCCCCGTTGACGCCGGCTCCACGACGTGCCACACGTCACTTTGCTTCGAATTCGAAGCAGGTCTACTCTCGGATCCAGATGCTTCAAGTTCGAAGCAAACAGCGAGGAGAGCAGTCATGAAGGCAGTGCGCTTCCACGAGTTCGGCGGTCCCGAGGTCCTGCGGTACGAGGACGTGGAGCGGCCCGTCCCCGCGGCCGGTGAGGTCCTGGTCCGCGTCGCGGGCACGACGTTCAACCCCGTCGAGGGCAACATCCGCCTGGGCGTCATGCAGGGGCCGATCCCGGTCGACCTGCCGCACACCCCCGGTCTCGACGTCGCCGGCACGGTCGACGTGCTCGGCGAGGGCGTCGAGGGCCTCGCGGTCGGCGACGAGGTGATCGGCTTCCTGCCGATGACCAAGCCCGGCGCGGCGGCCGAGTACGTGATCGCCCCGGCCGCCGCCCTGTCCCCGGCGCCCGGGAAGATCCCGCTGGCCGACGCCGCCGCGCTGCCGGTGGTGGGCCTCACCGCCTACCAGGCGCTCTTCGACCACGGTCGGCTGCGGGCCGGGCAGCGCGTACTGGTCAACGGCGCGGGCGGGCCGGTCGGCGGTCACGCCGTCCAGCTGGCCAAGCAGGCCGGTGCCCACGTCATCGCCACGGCGAGCCCGCGCAGCGCCGAGTCCGTGCGCACCGCCGGTGCCGACGAGGTCGTCGACCACACCGCGGTGGACGTGCTCTCGGCGGTGAGCGAGCAGGTCGACCTCGTGCTGAACCTCGCCCCGGTCGCCCCGGAGGTCCTGGCGCAGCTGCCCGCGGTGGTCCGCCCCGGCGGAGCCGTCGTCAACACGACGATCTGGATGCCCGCGCCGGCCGACGAGGACCGCGACGTGCGCGGCGTCAACCTCTACGTCCGCAGCGACGCCGAGCAGCTCGCGAAGCTCGTGGCGCTGGTCGACTCCGGTGACCTGCGCGTCGACGTGGCCCGGCGCGTGCCGCTGACCGACCTGCCCGAGATCCACGCGCAGGCGGCGTCGGGCGGCGTCACCGGCAAGGTCGTCTTCCTCGTTTCCTGACCACCCCACCGAGAAGGAGCACACCATGACACTCGGGCTGGACCCCGAGATCGCCACCGCGCTGGCCCCGATGGCCGGCGCGATGGCGGAAGCCACCCCACCGGCCGTGGGCGACGTCGAGGCGCGCCGGGCCCTGTGGGAGCCGATCATCGGCGCCGCCGGGACGGCCCAGCCGGTCCCGGCCGACGTCACCACCACCGACCACCACGCCACCGCGGACGACGGCGCGCGCATCACGATGCGCTGGTACGCCAAGGAAGGCTCGGCACCCGGTTCGGCGGTGCTGTTCTTCCACGGCGGCGGCTACATCTTCGGTCACATCGACCTGTTCGACGGGCCCGTCTCCCGGTACGTGTCCGCGAGCGGCGTGCCGATGCTCTCCGTCGAGTACCGCCGCGCGCCCGAACACCCCTTCCCCACCCCGCTCGAGGACGCCTACGCGGCGCTGCGGTGGCTGCACGACCACGCCGCCGAGCTGGGCGTCGACCCCGCGCGGATCGGTGTGATGGGCGACAGCGCCGGAGGCGGGATGGCGGCGGCGCTCACGATCCTCGCCCGCGACCGCGGCGGCCCGGCCATCGCCCGGCAGGTCCTCGTCATGCCGATGCTGGACGACCGCACCACCGAGGTCGACCCGCACGTGGCGCCCTACGCGTTGTGGTCCTACGACGACAACCTCACCGCGTGGCCCGCGCTGCTCGGTGACGCCGCCGGCGGGCCCGACGTCCCCGCCACGGCCGCACCCGCCCGGCTGGAGGACGCGACGGGCCTGCCGCCCGCCTACGTCGAGGTGGGCCAGCTCGACGTCTTCCGCGACGAGGACCTGGCCTACGCGGCGAAGCTCAGCCGTGCCGGGGTTCCGGTCGAGTTCCACCTGCACCCCGGCGCACCGCACGAGTTCGACTCGATCGCCTTCGACTCCGGTGTGGCCCGGCGGGCCGTCGCCGACCGCATCCGCGTGCTCAGGTCGATCTAGCGGCCGTCAGGACCGGTCGAACTCCGGGATCAGCTCACCGATCAGCCTGATGCTCGTCATCACCTCGTCCGCCCCGATCGGGCCGATCTGCTGCAGGCACATCAACCGGTCGATCCCGAGGTCCGCGTAAGCGCGCAGCTTCTCGCGGCACGTCTCGGGGCTGCCGACGATGAGCGACTGCTGGGCCGAGAGCACCTCGAACAGCTCGTCCTCCGGCACGTCCTCGCCCTGGATGATCCGGCCGATCACGAGCTGCGCCTCGGTGGGGGCGGCATCCACCTCGGCGCGCAGGAACTCCCCGGTCAGGCCGCCGTCGCCGGCCGCGAGGATGTCCTGGTGGCGCTGCATGGTCGCGGCGAACTCGGCGGCGGCGTTGAAGAACCGCAGCGCCGTCACCGTGTACCAGGCCGCGGCGGCCGCCGCCCCGTTGCGCATCGCCTGCTCGTCGGTCTCGGCGCAGTGCACGAACGTGAAGTAGGCGACCTGGTCGTTGACGAACGACCCGACCGGCGAGGTGCACTCCGCCGCGGCCGCGCGGTAGAGGTCGATCATCCGGGCGACCCGGTCGATCGACTCCCAGATCGTGGTGCCGAGCACGCCGACACCGCGGCGGCCTGCCTCCTCGAAGGACGTCGGGGAGGCGGCGGCCTGCCACAGCGGCGGGTGCGGGGTCTGCAGCGGCTTGGGGATGATCGAGACGTCGGAGATGTCGTAGTGCTCGCCGGAGTGCGAGAACCGGTCGGTGGTCCACATCTTCGGCACCATCTCGAACGCCTCGGCGGTCTGGGCGCGGGCGTCGGCGGGCTCGATGCCGAACAGGTTCCACTCGGGGATGGTGGAGCGGGTGAGGCCCAGCTCGACGCGGCCACCGCTCAGGTGGTCGAGGGTGGCGGCGCGTTCGGCGACGCGGATCGGGTGGTTGAAGCGGCCGGGGGCGAGCACGGCGGCGTGACCGAGGCGGATGCGGGACGTCTGCTGCGACAGAGCGGCGAGCACGAGTTCGGGAGCGGAGGACAGGCTGAACTCGCCCGCGCCGTGGTGCTCGACCTGCCACCAGCAGCCGTACCCGAGCTCGTCGGCGAGGCGGGCCTGGTCGAGTGCCTGCCGGAAGCGGAACTGCTCGGAGGCGGAGCCGGGGTTCTGGATCTCGTTGAACAGGTCGATCTTCATCGGCGGACCTCCACCTCGCGCGGACACCAAGGCTGATGTCTCCGTGAGCGAGCGGGCCGTTACGCCGCGCGACGCGAATCTCCCGAACGGACCAGTCCGCGGTGTGCCGCCGCGGCCCACAACGGGCGAAGCGTCCCGGTTCGGCGATCCGATGACCCGGCAGGCCCCGCTGCGCGATGATCGAGCGGTCGGCGGCGGTCGCGAGCGCCACCACCGTCGCCGGCGCGGTCCACGCGATCGTCGAAACGGAGAGGTTCCGATGCCCGAACCAGCCCGCGACACCGTCCACGCCCCGAGGTCCGCCAGGACGAGGGAGGAACGCCGGGTCCTGGCGAGCACCCTCGCCGGCACCACCGTCGAGTGGTACGACTTCTTCATCTACGCGCAGGCCGCGAGCCTGGTGTTCGCGCCGCTGTTCTTCGCGCCGGCGAGCGCGGAGTCGTCCGGGCTCGCCCAGCTGGTCTCGCTCGCCACCATCGGCATCAGCTTCCTGTTCCGCCCGCTCGGCGCGATCGTCGCCGGGCGGTTCGGCGACCGGCTGGGGCGCAAGAGGATGCTCGTGCTCACGTTGCTGATGATGGGCCTCGCGACCACGCTGATCGGTCTGCTGCCCACGTACGCGGGCATCGGCGTCACGGCGCCGGTCCTGCTGGTGCTGCTGCGGATCGTGCAGGGCTTCTCCGCGGGCGGCGAGTGGGGCGGTGCGGCGCTGATGGCCGTCGAACACGCCCCCACAGGCAAACGCGGGCTGTTCGGCGCCTACCCGCAGATCGGTGTCCCCATCGGACTCGTCCTCGCCACCGGCGTGCTGTGGCTGACGACGACGCTCACCACCGAGCAGCAGTTCCTGTCCTGGGGCTGGCGCGTCCCGTTCCTGTTCTCGGTCGTCCTGATCGCCGGCGGGTACGTCATCCGCCGGATCGTCGAGGAGAGCCCGGTCTTCCAGGAGATGCTGACGCGCAGGGCGCACTCGTCGGCGCCGCTGCGCGACCTGCTCCGCGAGCACACCCGCAACGTCGTGCTCACCGCGCTGATCTTCGTGGCGAACAACGCCGCCGGTTACCTGCTCATCGCGTACTTCATCGGCTACGGCACGAAACTGGGCCTGTCCCGCCCGTCCGTGCTGGCCGCCACCGTCGCGGGCGCCGTCGGCTGGCTCGTGTTCACCCTCTGGGCCGGCGGCCTGTCCGACCGGATCGGCCGCGTGCGCACGTTCCAGATCGGGTACGCCGCGCTGTTCGTGTGGATGATCCCCATGTTCCTGCTCATGCAGACCGCCGACCTGCTGCTGTTCGTGCTGGCGGTCGTCGTGCTGTCGTTCGGCCTCGGCCTGTCCTACGGGCCGATGTCCGCCATGTACGCCGAGATGTTCCCGACGCAGGTCCGGTACTCGGGTGTGTCCATCGGCTACGCGCTGGGCGCGATCCTCGGCGGCGCGTTCGCCCCGACGATCGCGCAGGCGCTGGTGGAGTCGACGGGCACGGCGGTGTCGGTCGGCGTCTACATCATGGTGCTGTCGGTGGTGTCGTTCGTCGCGGTGTCGCTGGTCCGCGAGCCGCGGGGAGTGGACCTGCGGACCTGAGCGGTCCACCGCCGGGTCCGGACGGCAGCGGCGCGGGCCGGTCGAGCGCGCCCGCGTGCTCCCGACGGGCTCGGAGACCGGCTCGTCGACGACGACGGGAGTCGGCACGGACCCGCTCTCGCTACGCGAGACCCTGGAAGCGAAGACCGAGCAGGACGGTGTCGTCGGTGTAGAGCACGACGTCGTGCATGTCCTCGACGATGGCGGAGAGCGACGTGCCGACGGGCTGCCGTGACCGTGCCTTGGCGGTGTCGGCGAGACGGATCTCGCCCTCGTCGACGTCACCGCGGCTCTCGACGAGGCCGTCGGTGTAGAGCAGCAGCAGGTCGCCGGGCGAGAGCGTGGTGCTGTGGATCTCGTGGCTGCCGGGGTCGGGGAAGCCCACGCCCCTCCCCTTGGCCTGCAGGTAGGCCGACTGCCCCGTCGCGGAGACCAGCAGGGCGGGCGGGTGGCCGCCGCCCGCCAGGCGCAGCGCACCGGTGCGCGGGTCGAGCCGGGCGACCAGCACGGTGGCCATGAGCGTCTCGTTGATCTCGGCGGCGCGGCGGACCAGGTCTTCGAGCGGGTAGCCGTCGAGCGTGAGGGTGCGGATGGTGTGCGTGACGTTGAGGGCGTTGCGGGTGCAGGTGACCCCGTGGCCCACTGCGTCGACGATCGTGATCTGCAGGGTGCCGTCCGCGAGGACGAACCAGTCGTAGAGGTCGCCACCGGTGGGCGCGTCCTTGTCCGCGGGCCTGTAGTGCACCCCGAGCTCGACGCCCTCGACGGTGGGCGGTGGCGGGCGCAGGGCGTCCTCCAGCTCGCGGAAGATCACCGCGTGCGCGGTGCGGAGCTGCTCGTCCCGGTCCTCCAGCTCGACGTACATCGCCACGACACCGCTGTTGGTCTCGGCGAGCTCGTGCTTGAGCTGCAGGTGTTCGCGCTCCAGGGCGTCCGTGCGCGCCACGAGGGCGCTCAGCTCGGCCTCGGTCGCGCTCTGGTCGTCCGCCGGGTCCGGCCCGCTGTCACCGCGCGGCCCCGTCCACGCCGGCACGCGCCACACGGCGGCGGGTGCGTCCACGGGTTCGGGGAGCAGGGGGAGGTTCAGCGGACGGGTGCGGTCCAAGGGCGCCGCCAGCGGCACGGTCACGACGAGGACCGGTCCGTCGAGCTGACCGTGCGCGGTGAAGGGCTCGGCCACGAGGCCGTCCCGGGCGAGGAGCGTCGTGCTGAGCACCAGCCGGGCGCGGAGTTCCACGGAGACGTCGTGCTCGTCGCACAACGAGCGGACCTGTGCACGCAGGGCGCGAACCGCATCGGCCGTGACGGAGGTGATGGGTCCCTCAGCTGTCATCAGATCGAACTCCGTAGCAGGTGCCGGGCGCCGGGGTGGGGCGGCACGGCGGATGTTTCCGGATCCGCGGGGCGGCCGGGTCGCGACCGGCTCGCGGCGGGTGCGGTCACGAGGCCCACCCCACGACGGTGACGGTGGTGCCCTCGTCCACCACCGTGTCGATGGTGAACTCGTCGACCAGCCTGCGCGCTCCCCCGAGTCCGTGGCCGGGTCCCACACCGGTGCTGAAGCCGTCGACGAGCGCCGCGTCGACGTCGCCGATGCCGGGGCCGTGGTCGGTGACACGCAGCCGGAGTCCGCGGCGGCCGCCCACCGCCACGAGGTGGGTGATGGTCATGGCGCCCCCGCCACCGTGGACGTAGGCGTTGCGGACCAGCTCGCTCGCCGCGGTCACGACCCTCGTCTGGGCGATGAGGCCGAAGCCGGCCAGGACGGCGGCTTCACGCACCGCGTGCCGGGCTCTCAGCAGATCCTCCTCCGACTCGATCCGGCGAGTACGCCCGGCAGCCTCCCCTGTCGCCACTCGGAGCCCCCGCCGCTCATTGTGCTCGTCACTAAACTATTGTCGCACGACAAACGTTAGCAGTGGAGGTCGCGTTGCGGGCACCGTCCTGGCACGGCGGGTGACGGCGTGTCGTGCGCGAGGTCAGGCGGTCTGCGTGCCCGTCGTGTCCTGCTCGTCGTCGAGCGGGTGCACCGACGACGCCGCGTCCCGCAGCCGGCGCAGGCCGGAGACCAGCGTGGACCGGGCGGACGGCGGCAGCGCGTCCACGACGTCGCGGAGGTGCTCGCGCCGCCGGTCGCGCAGTTCCTGCAGGTAGGCGCGCCCGCGGTCGCTCAACGCCAGCACGACCTCGCGCCGGCTCGTCGTGCTCAGCCCGCGTTCGAGGAAGCCGACCGCCTGCAGCCGGTCGCAGAGCCGGCTCACCGAGGACGGCGCGGCGTCGAGCGCCTCACCGAGGGCCCGCAGGTTCGCGCCCTCGGAGTTCTCGAGCACGAACATCACGCGCAGCTGGGACACCGACAGCGGGGCGGGCGAGGCGTCCTTGCTCCGCTCCCACATGACCTCGATCTGCTCGACGACCTGGGTGAGAACCTGGAGCACGTCGTCAACAGTGGCGTGTTGCCGAATCCGGTTCACGTGTCCACTGTCGCATCCACGTGGTCCGGTGTCATGTTCGGCCACGTCCGCGATGCTTGACCGGCACCCGCACAGAGAAAGCAGGAACACACCGTGACCGCACAAGCGGTGAACAGATACCTCGTCGTCGAGGAGGCTCTCAGAGCCGCGGCACCGCACGCGCTCCTCGACGTCGCGCGCGTCCACCTGAGACAGCTGTACCGGGCGGACGCGGTGCAGCTCCTGCTCGCCGACTACGCGCTGACCATGCTGCAGCCGGTCGCCGAGCTGCCGTACACGAGCAGTCCGATCCCGGTGAACGGCAGCACGCCCGGCCAGGCCTTCGGCGCCCAGCAGGCGTTCGTCGAGCACCGCGGCGGCACCGCGGTGACGGTCCACCTGCCGGTGACCGTCCGCGGCGACCGGCTCGGCGTGCTCGCGCTCGACCTGCCGGACGTGCCGGAACCGGGCGACGTGGCGGAGCTGACCAGGATCGCGCAGACCCTCGGCCACGAGATCGTCGTGGCGGAACGCGACACCGACCTCTACCTCCAGGCGCGGCGTGCGGCGCGTCTGACGCTCGCGGCGGAGATGCAGTGGCAGCTGCTTCCGGGCAGGTCCTGCCGGCGTCCCGAGTACGACCTCGGCGGGCAGCTGGAACCCGCCTACGCCATCTACGGCGACAACTTCGACTGGTCGACCTCCGCCGAGCACCTCACGCTGGCCGTCACGAACGGCATGGGCGAGGGCATCGACGCCGCCCTGCTCACGAACCTCGCCGTCAACGCGCTGCGCAACGCCCGCCGCGCCGGGGTCTCCCTCGCCGACCAGGCAGCGCTGGCCGACCAGGCGATCTACGGCCAGCACGCGGGCCGGCTGCACGTCGCCGTCCTGCTGCTGCAGTTCGAGCTGAAGACCGGGCGCGTCGAGGTGATCGACGCGGGCTCGCCCAGCGTGTGGCGCCTGCGCGACGGCGCCGTCGAGTGCATCTCGTTCGAGGACCAGCTGCCCCTCGGCATGTTCGAGGACACGCAGTACGCGCCGCAGGAGTTCCAGGTCCGCCCGGGCGACCGCCTGATCTTCGTCAGCGACGGCGTCCACGACGTGGCCTCCCCCGCCGGCGAGCGCTACGGCGAACGCGCGCTGGCGCGGGCGATCAGCGTGACCCGGCTGCTGCCCGCCGCGCAGGTGCCGAGGGAGATCCTCCAGCAGCTCTCCGGGCACCGCAGCGACCGGATCGCCGAGGACGACGCGATGGTCCTGTGCCTCGACTGGCACGGCGCCGGGGCCTGATCCGCCCGCCTGCGGCAGGTGCAGGACCGCGCCGCCGCGGGTAGACGGGATCATGGGTGAGATCAGCGCGGCGGACGTGGTGCTCGACGGCTTCGACCGGGTTCAGCAGGCGGTGGGACGAGTCCTCGAAGGACTGTCCACCTCTCAGCTCGCGCACCGCGTGGGCGGTTCCGCGAACTCGATCGCCTGGCTCGTCTGGCACCTGACCCGCGTCCAGGACGACCACGTCGCCGGCCTGGCGGGCACCGGCCAGGTCTGGACCGCCGACGGCTGGGCGGACAGGTTCGGCCTGCCGCTCCCGCCCGAGGACACCGGCTACGGCCACGACGACGAGCAGGTCGCCGCCGTGGTCGCGTCGTCAGAGCTGCTGCTCGGCTACCACCGGGCCGTGTACGCCCGCACGCGCGAGTACCTGCGCGGGGTGGAGCCGGAGGCCATGTCCGAGGTGGTCGACGAGTCGTGGGACCCGCCGGTCACCCGCGTCGTGCGCCTGGTCAGCGTCATCGAGGACGACCTGCAGCACGCCGGGCAGGCCGCCTTCGTGCGCGGTCTCCTGCCGGAGAGCTGACGGCCGGGAACGCGCCCTTGGCGGCGCACCGCCGGGACCCGAGACCGGTCAGGAGATCGCGAGCGGGTTGACCGGAACGCCGCTCGCCGCACCCAGCCGCGGCCACGAACAGGAACGTGTGGCGCTCCTCGGCGCAGACCGCCGCCAGGCCGGCCGGGTCGGTCACGTCGATCAGCGGCAGCCCCAGGCGGGCCAGGCCGACCCGGTGCAGCGGACCGGGCACGGCGGGGTCGAGGAGCGGCGGGCGTCGCCCGCGTACACCGGTTGGCCGGCGGTTCTTCGCTGACTTGCGGTCCTCCGGCACGTGGGTCCAGGTGGCACCCACCCTGGTTCCACGTGCCGTGGTTCCGCATCGGCAAGACCTGCCTACATCCGGTGGCCCGGAGCCTCGGTGCCGATCAGGCGTTGCCGGGCGGCCCACGCCCACCCGGCCACCAGCGCGCAGGCGATCGCACCGCTCAGGTGCCCGGCCGCCAGCGCGACCAGGGTGAGCGCCGCCGAAACGACCATGATCGCCGTGCGGACGCGCTGCCGGCGTCGCCGCGCGGCGGGCCGCTGTGCGCTTGCCAGGGTCCGGGCGAGCCCCGGGTCCTCGTCGGAGAGGGTGCGTTCGATCTCGCACAACGCCTCGCGTTCGCGGTCACTGAGCACGACGCACCTCGTGCGCCCTGCCGTAGGGCACGGCGCCGATCAGGCTGACGACGACCGCGGCGCCACTCGGAGTCCGGTACGTGCGCCGCTCCCCCTGCCGGGCACCGTTCAGGGCCGCTCCCAGCGGGGAGTCCGGTGAGCAGACCTCGATCGTCCCGTGCTCGGCGCCGCGGGTGCCGAGCAGGAACGTCTCCGTCTCGCCGGTGTCGTCGAAGCGGACGGTGAGCACCATGCCGGGTTCGGCGACGCCGTCGTCCGGCGGGTCCTCGCCGACGACCGCGTGGGTGAGGAGGTCGTTGATCTGGCGGATGCGGACCTCCCGGTCGCGGCGCGAGGTGAAGCCGTGGTCGTCGTTCTCCTCACTGGTGCGGGGAGACGCGAGAAGGGCCGCAAGCTCGTCGCGGAGCCGGTGGTGCGCCTGCGGCGACAGCCACACGCGCGGGGTCGTGCTGGTCATGATGCCTCCGTGGCGGAAGGTGCCGTCAGGGCGGACTGGGAGGGCTCCGCCCTGACGGCGGGATGTCCGTGCGAGCCGGCGGATCGGCTCACGGCCCGCACGGACCGGAAAGGGGTCAGGGGTCGTTGCGGCGCAGCACCGCTTCGAAGTCGTGGGCGTAGTCGCTCGCGACGCGCAGGAGGATGTCGCGCTGGACGCGGAGGAAGTCGTTCTCCTTGCGCAGCCGCACAAGCTCGGCCCGCTCGTCGTCGGTCAGCGGCGCGTCGGCCCG